>JARFTX010000101.1 GCA_029289265.1 Gammaproteobacteria bacterium | reverse complement strand
CGACGGAACGATCTCGAACAACATCGCGAAGAAGGTCTTCGACGCGCTGTGGAACCGCGAGGCGGCCGACGCCGACGCGATCATCGAGCGCGAGGGGCTGCGCCAGGTCACAGACAGTTCGGCGATCGAGGCGCTGGTCGACGAGGTCCTCGCCGCCAACCAGAAGTCGGTGGACGAGTTCCGCGCCGGCAAGGACAAGGCCTTCAACGCGCTGGTCGGCCAGGTCATGAAGGCAAGCCGCGGCAAGGCCAACCCCGGACAGGTGAACGAGATTCTGCGCCGCAGGCTCGGCGCCTGAGCGACGCGCCGCTGCGGCGCTATAATTCCTGCGTCTGCGACCCGCTCGACGAGGCGTCCGATGTGTCAGCTGCTGGGCATGAACTGCAACGTGCCCACCGACATCTGCTTCTCCTTCACAGGCTTCCGGGCGCGCGGCGGCCTGACAGATCATCACCGCGACGGCTGGGGCATCGCCTTCTTCGAGGGGCGCGGCGTGCGCCTCTTCCTCGACCCGCAGCCGAGCATCGCCTCGCCGATCGCCGAGCTGGTACGCCACTATCCGATCCGCTCGCTCAACGTGATCGCCCACATCCGCAAGGCGACCCGTGGCGACGTGCGCCTCGAGAACACCCACCCGTTCCAGCGCGAGCTGTGGGGACGCTACTGGATCTTCGCCCACAACGGCAACCTGGTCGATTATGTCCCGGCGCTCGACGGCCGCTTCCTGCCGGTCGGCTGCACCGACTCGGAGGCGGCCTTCTGCGAGATCCTGCAGAGGCTGGGGGAACGCTTTCCCGACGGCGAACCGGCCGCCGAGACGCTGCACCAGGCGCTGCGCGAACTGGCGATCGCGATCAGCGCGCATGGGGAATTCAACTTCCTGCTCTCCAACGGCGAACACCTCTTCGCCCATGCCTCGTCGCGGCTCGCCTACATCATCCGCCAGGCTCCGTTTGCGCTCGCCCATCTGTCGGACCAGGACGTCGCGGTCGATTTCAACGAGCTGACGCAGCCGGATGACCGGGTCGCGGTGATCGCCACCACCCCGCTCACCGACAACGAGGTGTGGACGACGATCGAGCCCGGAACCCTGCTCGCGTTTCGCCACGGCGCACCCGAGGTGCTGGGCGAGACGCGCACAATCGCCCGAAGACCGGAAATATTGACGCAGGGCCGTTGATTCGCGCTTCGCGGGGAGGCGCCGAAAAGCTACACTAACTGTCGGGTTTCCAACCGTCCGCCGCCATGCCCGATCCCAGCGCCTGCCCGCTCTGCGCCACGCTCGACGACAATGTCATCTGGCGCGACGAACTCTGCCGCGTCGTCACGGTCGACGATCCGTACTATGCCGGCTACTGCCGGGTGATATGGCATGAACATGTGGCCGAGGTGACCGATCTCACCCTGGCGGCGCAACGCCATCTGATGAACGTGGTGCTCGCGACCGAAACGGCGCTGCGCCGATCGATGCGCCCCGACAAGATCAACCTCGCGAGTTTCGGCAACTTCGTGCCGCATCTGCACTGGCACGTAATTCCGCGCTTCAGCGACGACCGGCACTTCCCCGAAGCGATCTGGGGCACGCCGCAGCGCGACGGTGCACGGCGCGCCACGCCCCATGCTGCGGCGCTCACCCGGGCGATCGACACGGCGCTGGCCGAACTGACTTCGGGCTGACGGATGCCTGCGCCCACTCTCGCACGACACGGAGACCTCATGGATTACCGCAACCCGGCCGTGTGCCTCGACGCACTGAAGCGGCTAAATCCTGTGAACCTCGATGAATCGCAGGCGACACTTGGCCGCATGCTTGACGATCTGCTTGCCGCCCGCCCGGCCGCAAACCAGCATCTGGAGGTCCTCGAGGCGATCCGCGCACCGCTCGCCCTGGTGCAGGCCGAGATTTCCCGACCCTACGCGGCCCACCCGCTGCCCCCGGGGTCGCGCGAGGATGGCACGCTGCGCCGCGTGGTATCGCTGTGGCGCTTGATGGCGCGCTCCTACGCCGAAGTCATGCGCGAGGACGCTCCTTTCGGCACGATCGAGGATCAACGCGCCCTGCTTGCCCAGCGTCGGGTGTTCTACACGGGCCAGTCGCTGCTCGAGCACTTCAGGGCCCACCGTGCGCTTCCGGCCGGAATCTGGCAGGAACTGCACGATAGTTTCTCCCTCGCCGAGACCCAGGGTGTCGGCCAGATCCGCGTCGCTGACGATCTCAACGAGGTGTGGCACGCCCAGAGCCCGGCGGAGGCCTACATTGCCGTACTGCTCGTGGATCTCTCGAACCCCTACGGCCGCAGCGAGCGCGAGTTCGAGTGGGTGTGCCGCTGGGCACAGCGCTTCGCGCCCTACTGCAGCCTGCTCCCCGGCGAGAAGGCCGAGGGCGAGGTCAAGGCCACCGCTTACGGCCTCGATCTCGACCTCGATCACGGCCTGCGCCCGATCGGGACGATGGGTGACCTGCGGCCGACCCAGCGGCGCTTCGACGGCAGCCGCCTGGCGGGCCAGATCCAGGCGGTCATGGCCCAGTTCAAGCAGGGCGTGCAACCCTCGTCTCTGGGGCTGGGCGAAGACTGCTCGATCGAGGCGAGCGCCAAGCTGCTGGTATCCCTGTACCGCCCCTGGGGCCTCGGTTCGGCCGGGCGGCGTTTTCCGAGGCGGGGCGCCGCCGGCATTGCCGAGCTCACTGGCGACTGGCTCGCGGTCGGCTTCCAGGTCGGCGGCAAGCTGTTCAAGCAGCCGACCCTGACCGAGGTCTATCGCAGCTTCCGCAGCGACATCTCACTCCTCACCTTCGGCGAACGCGCCGAGGAGGCGCCGCTGGAAGACCCCGAGCAGGTGCGCCGGCGCGAGGAGGCCACCCTCGGCTTCACCTGCGAGCGCTGGGAGATGCTCGACCACTCGCTCGGCGGCTTTCGCCTGCGCCATCCGCCCCCGGCCGAACGCCTGGATCACCACCAACTGGTCGCCGTGCGGCCGGCCGACGGGGAGGCTTTCCTGCTCGGACAGGTCTCGTGGCTCATGTACCGTGAGGACGGCGTGCTCGAAGCCGGCATCCACGTCCTCACCGGCCTGCCCAAGGTAGTCGCCGTGCGCCTGGCCGGTGCCGGATCGATGAACCGCGGCGCCTACCAGCAGGCCTTCTGGCTGCCCGCAACGCCGGCGCTGAAGAAACCGGCCTCGCTGGTGCTGCCGGGCGGCTGGTTCCAGCCGCACCGCATGATCGAGATCCACGACGGCAAATCCCGTCAGGTGCGTCTCGATCAGCTGGTGCTGCGCGGCGCGAACTTCGATCAGGTTACGTACGAAGCGGAGCCTTCGGGCGTCTGAGGCGCGCGGCCGGCAGCCACACGCTGAAGCGGCTTCCACGTCCTGGCGCGCTGTCGATGCGCAGCTCGGCCTGGTGGCGCGAGGCCACATGCTTGACGATCGCCAAACCCAGGCCGGTCCCCCCGGTCTGGCGCGAGCGGCCGCGATCCACGCGAAAGAAGCGCTCGGTGAGGCGCGGGATGTGTTGAGGGTCGATGCCGATCCCGTCGTCCTCGACGAAGTACTCGGCCCCGTCCACCAAACGCCGCCAGCCTATCGTGATCGTCCCGCCGTGCGGGGTGTAGCGCACCGCGTTGCTCGCCAGATTGGCGAAGGCGGAGTGCAGCTCCTTCTGGCAGCCGACCAGCACATCGCCCTCGTCGCGCGCATCGATCGACAGCCGGATCGCGTGCTGCCCGCCCGACAGCGCGACGGTTTCCTTGTGGATCGTACCGACCAGCTGCAACGCGTCGACCGGCTCCTCGGCGGGTGCGGGTGCACCGGTCTCCAGTGCCGAAAGCGCGAGCAGATCCTCGATCAGGCGCTGCATTCGCGTCGACTGCTCGAGGGCGAGCGCAAGATAGCGCCGCGCCACGTCCCGGTCCAGGTCGTCGAGGCCGTCCATCACCGTCTCGATGAAGCCGCCCACCACGGTGAGCGGCGTGCGCAACTCGTGCGAAACGTTTGCGACGAAATCGCGCCGCATCGTCTCGAGCTTCTCGAGTTGCGTGATGTCGCGCGACACCAGCATCTTCTGACCGTCGCCGAACGGCACCACCTGCACCAGTAGCCGGATCGCCGGTCGCCGCGGCGACTGCATCACCAGCGGGGCGCCGCTGGGCGGCGACTCGAGGCAGCGCGCCAGGTCCGGCTGGCGCGCCAGTCCAACCAGCGGCACGCCCAGATCGCGCGCGTGATCCAGGCCGAAATGCGCCTCGGCTCGGGCATTCAGCCACTCGATCGAGTCGTCCGCGCCGAGATAGATGACGCCGTCGGGCATGGCCTGGCTCGCCGCGCGAAAACGCTCGAGCGCCTCGGCAAGCCGTCTGCGCTCGTCGCGCTCGTCGCGCACGCGGCGATCGAGGCGATCGAACACCGCCCGCCACGCCCCCGGCACCGCCTCGAGCGGCTCGCCCGCGGGATCCTCGACCCAGCGGGACAGCCGGTGCAGCACAAGCGCGTGAAGGCCCAGCAGGGCCAGGAAGCCGGACGAGAGCATCACCACCGCCCATCTCGGGGAGGCGAACACCGCCGCGAGGAGTGCCAGCAGTGCAAGCAGGCCGGCGGAGGCGGCGGGACGCCACCCGATGCTGAGACCGCTACGATCGATGAGTGCAGTTCCCGACGTGAAAGGGTTGATCTGCGGCCTATTCTACGCTCACCGCATCGACCTGCACCGAGAAGCGGTAGCCGCTGCCGCGCACGGTCTGGATCAGGGCCGCGTGGCCGCTCGG
>JARFTX010000049.1 GCA_029289265.1 Gammaproteobacteria bacterium | reverse complement strand
CGATCGTGCCTACGTTCACGTGCGGCTTCGTCCGCTCGAATTTGCCTTTTGCCATGTCAACACCCCTCGTTCAGAATCAGAAACATCCGGATCAAAGTCACTACGACGATCTCGCGCATCACGACGGTAATACGTGGTGCCCATGACGTGGATTGAACACGTGGCCTCTCCCTTACCAAGGGAGTGCTCTACCACTGAGCTACATGGGCTCCGAAACGAACCATGCCTGTCCTGGAGCGGGTGAAGGGAATCGAACCCTCGTCATAAGCTTGGAAGGCTTCTGCTCTACCATTGAGCTACACCCGCACTTACCACGCCGCAGCAAGCTGCAATCGATTCACTACAACCACTTGTGTTGATCAGGACGGAACTTCACCTGGCAACACGATGCATCTGGTGGAGGGAGAAGGATTCGAACCTTCGAAGGCTGAGCCGTCAGATTTACAGTCTGATCCCGTTGACCGCTTGGGTACCCCTCCAAGCGAGAAGCGGCGGAGTATAGAACGGGGATTTCGACCTGTCAAACTCTTTGCTCGGCTCGTTCGCCGGCCTGGCGCCCCGTCGGATCCGGGGGTCGGCTTGCCGATGAGGGCGAAGGCCGCGACAATCCCCGAGGCCGCCACTCACCCCGATCAGGAGTCTTCGCCATGGACGCATCCGCGCCGTCACGCCCGCCACTGCGGCAGGCATTCAGCGAAGCGCTCGCGACCCTGCTGGGCGCGCGCTTTTCGACTGCAGCGGCCGTGTGTGCGCATCACGGCCATGACGAGTCGCATTTTCCCGATGCGCTGCCCGATGCCGTGGCGTGGCCCCATGCGACCGACGAGGTCGCTACCATCGTGCGCCTTTGCGCCGAGCATGCGGTGCCGGTGATCGCCTTTGGCGCCGGCAGCTCGCTCGAGGGGCACATTCTTGCACTGCGCGGTGGGCTGAGCGTCGATTTCTCGGAGATGAACAAGGTGCTCGCCGTGCACGCCGAGGACATGGATGCAGTGGTGCAGCCCGGCGTCACGCGCAAACAGCTCAACGCCGAGTTGCACGGCACGGGCCTGTTCTTCCCGATCGATCCCGGCGCGGACGCAAGCCTCGGGGGCATGGCGGCGACGCGCGCCTCGGGCACCAACGCGGTGCGCTACGGCACCATGCGTGACAATGTGCTCGCGCTCGAGGCTGTGCTTGCCGACGGCCGGGTGATCCGCACCGGCAGCCGGGCTCGCAAGTCCTCGGCGGGCTACGATCTGACGCGACTGCTGGTGGGCTCGGAAGGGACGCTCGCGCTGATCACCGAGCTCACGCTGCGCCTGCACCCGCTGCCGGAGGCCGTGTCGAGCGCAGTGTGTGCCTTTCCCGATGTAGACAGCGCCGTGCGGACCGTGATCCAGACCATTCAGCTGGGCGTGCCGGTCGCGCGCATCGAACTGCTCGACTCGCTCACCGTGCAGGCGATCAACCGCTACAGCAAGACCAGCCTGCGCGAAGCGCCGATGCTGTTCTTTGAGTTTCACGGCTCGCCAGCGGGCGTCGAGGAGCAGGCGCAGACGGTGCAGGAGCTCGCGCGCGACCACGGCGGGCAGGATTTCGAATGGGCGACCCGATCGGAGGAGCGCAGCCGCCTCTGGCAGGCTCGCCACGACACCTACTTCGCCTGTCTCGCGCTGCGCCCCGGCTGCCGGGGCGTGACCACCGACGTGTGCGTGCCGATCTCGCGTCTTGCCGACTGCATAGCCGGCGCACGCGCGGACATCGCCGCGAGCGGACTGACCGCGCCCATCGTCGGACACGTCGGCGACGGCAACTTCCACACCCTGATACTGGTCGATCCGCACGACGCCGAAGAACTGGCGCGCGCCGAGACGCTCAATCGACGCATCGTCGAACGGGCGCTGGAGATGGACGGCACGTGCACCGGCGAGCATGGCATCGGCTTCGGCAAGATGGATTTCCTGGTCGCCGAGCACGGCGGCGAGGCGGTGGCGGCCATGCGCTCGGTCAAGCGCGCACTCGACCCGGCAGGACTGCTCAACCCCGGCAAGATCGTGTCGGAGCGCTGATGCCCCCCGCCCTCAAAGCTTTTCTCGCGCAACTGCTCGGGTGGCTCCTCGCCGCCGGCCTCGCCCGCTTCGGTCTGCTTCCCGCCGAACTGTGGTGGCTGGTCGGCGCGCAGGCGGCAAGCGCCGCGACCTTTGCTTTCGCACTGCGCAGCGCGCCCTGGTGGCTGCCGGTGCATCTGGCGTTCTCGCCCCTGCTGGTGGCGGCCAATCAACTCGGCGTGCCGCCCGGCTGGTATCTGGCCGTGTTCATCGTCCTGACGGTGGTCTACTGGACCAGCTTTCGCACCCAGGTGCCGCTTTATCTCAGCAATGCCGAAACGGTCGCCGCCGTGGCCCAGTTGCTGCCAAGCGGGCGCCCGGCGCGGGTTCTCGACGCGGGAAGCGGCACCGGGTCGCTGATCGTTCCGCTGGCGCGCCAGCGCCCGGACTGCCACTTCGACGGCATCGAGGCGGCGCCGGGCCCCTATCTGGTGAGTCGGCTGCTGGCCCGCGGCTTGCCCAATGTGGGTATCGTGCGCGGGGATTTCTTTGCCCGGAACTGGTCCGCGTACGACATGATCTATGCCTTTCTGTCGCCCGTTCCGATGACCCGCGTCTGGCGCAAGGCACGGAACGAATTGCGCCCGGGCGCGATCCTGGTCAGCAACAGCTTCGAGGTTCCGGGTGTCGCGCCGGCGCGGGTGATCGAATTGGGGGACGGGCGCGGGACCACGCTCTACCTCTACGAGTGCGGCCGCGACGGACCGTCGGCGAAATAGCGGGCCAATCCCCCGCGTTTTTCGGCTAAAGGCCTGTTGCCAAGGCCCCGATAATGGACTCATCAGGCGAGTGCGTTCGCCGCAATCCCGGGAAGATCGGCATGGCTGAAATCATCTGCGTCATCGGCAACAAGGGCGGCACCGGCAAGACCTCGCTTTCGCACATGCTGTGCCAGGGACTGGGTCTGCTCGGCCACCGATCGGCCTGCGTGCTGACCGACACCACGCGCGTGCCCCTGCTCCCCGACGGACGGCGCTACGTCACGGCCGACGCGCGCACGCGCGACACGCTCACCAAGGTCATCGACAAGCTGCGCACGCTGGACAACTGGATCGGCGTCATCGACGGGGGAGGCAACCGGCCCGAGATGGACCAGAAGCTCTATGCGATGTCGGACCTGGTGCTGCTGCCGTTTCGCGATTCCCACGAGGACATCCGCACGGTGTTGCGCGATCTGGAACAGTTTCCGCGCGCCTACGCCGTCCCGTCGCAATGGCCCACCAACGCCTGGCAGCGCGAAGCGGCCGACCGCAGCGTGGCCCAGTTCATGCGCGCCTACCAGCATCGCATCCTTAACCCGGTGGCGGCGGTTTCGTCGTCCAAACTGCTGCTGCACAAGATGGTGCCCGAGTTGCTGCCGACGCCGCTCGCCAATGCCTGCCGCGGTTTCGCACGGCAGATCCTGGAGGTGCTCGAAATCGACCACGACGACTCGGCTGCGCAGGCTTACGACGTGACCCGCCCTGCCGGCGCGGAGCGCTTGCCGGCGGCAGAGCGGCCGATGCGCCTCGACTACGTGCGCCGACCGTCCTGATCCCAGCCCGGGGGGCGGACGGACTCCGCGCGCACAATCAGACCCGCCCGCCGTGGCGCGAGATGACGACCAGCGCCTGGGCGCGGCTCTTGACGTTCATCGCCCGGAAAATGGCCGACATGTGCACCTTGATGGTGCCTTCGGACAGGCCGAGCAGGTCGGCAATCTCGCGATTGGTCTTGCCCTGCGCGAGCAGTTCGACCACGCGCATCTGCGCGGCTGTCAGGCCGAAGCGCTCGCCGATGGGCGCACCGCCGCGCTTGGTGTCGGCACCCGCCTCCAGGTCCGGACGGTAGACGCCGCCATCGAGCACGGTGCGCACCGCCGTACACAGCACATCGCCGGAACTCGCCTTGGAGACGAAACCCGATGCGCCCGCCTTCATGGCCCGACGAATCGATGCGGTATCGTCGAGCGCGGAGACGACGATGGCCGGCACGTCGGGATAGCGCTTCGCCATCACCCCGAGGAGCGAGAATCCATTCAGGTCGGGCAGCATCAGGTCGACGACCGCAAGATCCCACTCGCCACCACTTTCGAGCACCGCCAAAGCCTCGTCCGAACCCCTGGCTTCGACGCACTCGACCCCCGGCTCGAGTCCGGACAAGGTCTGCGCCATCGCCTCGCGAACCAGCGCATGATCTTCGACGATGAGAATTCTTGTCACGAAGCACTCCAGAAATCAGGCAAGTTCGGCAGGGCCGAGAAGAAGGCAGGGATCCGGTGCGACGCGATCGGACAAATCCGACCCAGTTCATCGGGTCGTTCGCGCAGACCCCGGCGGCCACCACGGTTCCAGATCATACTATACGCCCAGGTCATGCCGCGTGCATTCCGCACGGAGTTCGCATTTTTCCCCGATAATGGGGACAATATGCGGACACCTTGTTCCCGACCTGGCCCGCCGTGATTGCCTTCGCCCAAACGCTGATCGACCGTCGTCACGGCTCGCGCGCGCCTGCTCTCCGGAAGCCTCGCAAAGTCGCGCCGCGATGACCCGAGCACATGCCGGCCGATGCCTGCGGCTTACAGCGGCCAGGATGCGGCGGACACACTTGCACAGCCCGACGCCGGGGCGTGCCACCGAGGCGGTCACGGCATTGATGCATGGCATCGTTGTCATGCTTCGTCGCGCACGAGCGGGATGCGTCGTTGCCGCCGCCCTCGCGCTGGGTGCAGTGCTGTTCGCCGCGCCGGCGGCGGCTGCACCCCACGTGCTGATCGTCACCAGCGATCATTCGGGCGCCTTTGCCGAGGCGGAGGCCGCGTTGCGCCGCGGCCTGCGTCTCGCGGTGGCCGACTCCGAGATCGCGACGACGCACGCCGACGCGTTCGCCAATGCCTCGCTGAACGGCACCCGCGTAGTGGTCACGCTTGGATCGGTCGCCGCGATCGAAGTGGGCAAGCACGACGTCGCCCCGGCGGTGCTCAACACGCTGCTGCCGCGACAGGTCTACCGGCAGCTGGCCGCAGAGGCGGATCGAACGCCCACTTCGGCGATCTACATCGACCAACCGGTCGCGCGCCAAGTCGATGCGCTGGCCGAAGTACTCCCCGGATGGCGGCAGCTCGGGCTGATTGCGGGCCCCCAGACCTCGGAGCTCGCTGCAGAGCTCGAAGCCGACGCGCTGTCTCGCGGCTACAACGTTTTGAAGATGGAGATCGATTCGGACCGGGAGATCTACCCCGCCATGCGGCGCATCCTCGAGCGCCCCGCGGTCCTGCTCGCGTTGCCGGACCGTCTCGTCTTCAACAACAGCACGATCCAGAACATCCTGCTCACGACCTATCGCCAACGCTCGCCCGTGATCGGTTTTTCCCCTGCCTATGTGCGCGCCGGCGCCGTCGCTGCCCTGTACTCGACCCCGACGCAGATCGGCGATCAGGCCGCGGCAACCATCCGCGACTTTCTGCGCGGCACTCCGCTGCCCGAGCCCCAGTATCCACAGGAGTTCGAGATCGCGGTGAACGACACCGTCGCCCGGTCGCTCGGCATCCGGCTCGAAGCCGCCGAGGTCATCGCCGAGCGTATCCGTGCCCGTGAGGCGAAACGATGATCGCCCGCTGGGGAATCCGCTCTCGCGTCATGCTGGTGTCGGTGCTTCCAATGCTGGTGCTTGCCCTGCTGCTCACCACCTACTACACCAGTTCGCGCATCGCCGACCTCGACGATGCCTTTTCCGCCCGAGGCCGCGCCCTCGCCCGCCAGGTCGCCGCCGCGAGCGAATATGCGGTGTTCTCCGGCAACCTCGACGCGTTGCAGCAACTGTCGCGGGCGACGCTGGCCGAGGATGGCGTGGTCGGTGTGACGGTATTCGGTCGACACGGTGAGACGCTCGCGTTCAGCGGCCAGCTCGATCCCGCGATCCCGCTGCGCACGCGCTCGTCCGAGCATCCGTACGCGTCCCGCCACGGGGCGACACAGCGCGTGGTCGAGCCGATCCAGTGGATGCGCCTGGATCTGGACGACGAGCTTACGGCGCTCACCTTCACCTCCGAGGCGGACCCGGTCGGCCAAACCCCCTTGGGCAGCGTCGTCATCGACCTCTCGCTCGCCCATCTGGCGGCGAAGCGCGCCGAGATGCTGCAGCGCGGCGCCCTGACGGCGCTGGCGGTGCTTCTCGCCACCCTCGCGCTTGCCCTGTACATGAGCCGTGGCGTGAGCCGCCCCATCCGGGAAGTCGCGGCAACGGTCGACCGCATCGGCGAAGGCCGCTTCAGCGAACGCGCGCAGCTCGTCGGCGGCGGCAGCCTGCGCTCGCTTGCCGAAGGCGTGAACCGCATGGCTGCGCAGCTTGCCAACGCCCACGACGACATGAGTCGGCGCATCGAAGACGCGACGGCGGAACTGCGCGCCCGCAAGGACGAAGCCGAGCGGGCGAACCTCGCCAAGTCGCGCTTTCTCGCCGCAGCGAGCCACGACCTGCGCCAACCCATGCACGCGCTAGGCCTGTTCATCGCGGAGCTGTCGCGCCACGAACTGGAACCCAAGTCCCGCCATCTGCTCGATCAGATCACCGCGGCCGCTCGGGCCATGGAGGACTTGCTCGACAACCTTCTCGACATTTCCAAGCTCGACGGCGGCGCCCTGCAGCCCAACGTGCGCCCCTTCGCGCTCCAGCCTGTGCTCGAGCGCATCGAATCGAGCGAACGCCGGAACGCGGCTGACCGCGGCCTCTCGCTGCGCGTGCGACCGACAGATCTGTGGGCACTCAGTGACCTGGTGCTGTTCGAGCGCATCGTCGGCAACCTGGTCGGCAACGCCGTCCGTTACACCCGCCGCGGCGGCATTCTCGTGGCCTGCCGCCGGCGCGGCAACCACGTTCGCGTCGAGGTCCGCGACAGCGGCATCGGCATCCCGACCGAATACCAGGCAGTGGTGTTTCAGGAGTTCGTGCAACTCGACAACCCCGAGCGCGCGCGCGGCAAGGGTCTCGGGCTGGGGCTGGCGATCGTGCGCAAGCTCACCGACCTGCTCCAGCACCCGCTATCGCTGCGCTCCTGTCCCGGCAAGGGATCGACCTTCGCGATCGAGCTGCCCATCTCCGCCCCGACCGTCGGCCCGCCGGTCGACGAGAGCGCCCGCTTGCCGGGCGATCTGGCGGGCATTCGGGTCGCCTTGCTCGACGACGATCCCCTGGCACTCGCCAGCGCGACCAGCCTGCTGCTGTCGTGGGGTTGCGAGGTCACGGCGAGCGCCGACCTCGACACCCTGCTCGCCAAACTCGAGGCAGCTCCCCAGCCTCCCCAGGTGATCGTGAGCGACTTCCGCCTTGGCCGATCGGGAGACGGCATTGCGGCGATCGGCCAGATCCGCGCACGTCTTGGCAGGGACGTACCGGCCGCACTCGTCACGGGAGACACCGCCGCCGATGCGCTGCAGCTTGCGCAGTCTGCCGGCCTGCCGGTGCTGCACAAGCCTGTCCGCCCCGCGCGGCTGCGCGCCTTCCTGAACCGCTCGATCGCCGACGGCGAGTAAGCCCGGTAGTGGGTGCGCAGCATGGGTTAAGATGCAGGCAGGCCATGACAAGAAAGAAGGGGAGACGGACATGACTCAGGACGATTCGGCCCAGGACCCGCTCGAATTTGTGCGCAGGATGTGGAGCAACATGGGTGTTGCGCTGCCAGGAATGATCACGCCGACGCTCGATATCGACGAACTGGACAAGCGCATCGCCGATCTCAAGGCGGTGGAGACCTGGCTCAAGATGAACCTAAACATGCTGCAGATGACCACGCAGGGTCTCGAGATGCAGCGGGCGACGCTCGCCGCGGTCAAGGCGATGGGCCAGAGCGCGAAATCCGGCGAAGCCGCGGGCGAGAACCCGTTCGCCAACGCCGCGATGTGGCCCTGGAATCTGATGCAGACCGAGCAAGCCAGTGGCGACGCCAAGGCCACCGAGGGCGAAGCGAGGGCCGAACCCCGGGAGCGCGCCGCGCCGCGCGGCGGGAAGAAAGCCCCGCGCGAGAAATCCTGACCGGGGCGACCTCGGACTGACCGAGGCTACCGCAGCAGGTATAGCCACAGCGCCAGGGACGGCACGGCGAGCAGCGTGGTGGCCGAGATCAGCCACGCAACGCCCGGGCCGTCGCCCCCCATGCGCATCGCGAGGATGTAGGCGGAGCTTGCCGAGGGCAGTGCGGCGAACAGCACGACGACGTCGAACGCGATTCCCGTCAGGCCGAGTTGGCGCCCCAGCAGCCACGCGACCGCCGGCAGCAGCATCAGCTTGACCACGACGATCCAGGCCGAGCCGGCCCAGCGCCCGCCGGCCTTGCCCCAGCGCAGCGCGGCGCCGACCGCGAGCAGGCCGAGCGCGACCGCTGCATCGCCGAGTCGTCGCAGAAAAGCCTGCGCCGGCTCGGCGAGCTCGAAGCCGGCCAGGTTGTAGGCAAGCCCCGCCAGCGTCGCGATCACAAGCGGGTTACGTGCCAGTTCGCGCAGCAGTGAAGCCTGTCCATGGCGCGCGAGCATACCGACCGCCATGATGTTCGCAAACGGCACCATCGCGCCACACAGCGCCCCCATTGTCGCGACCCCGACCGCGCCGTGCAACTTGCCGGCGATGGCAATGCCGATGTAGGTATTGAAGCGGTAGGCGCACTGCAGCCGCGAGGCGAAGCCCATCGCACTCAGCCCCATCAGCGGACGGCCCGCGAAGCCCAGCGCGAAACCCGCGAGCATCACCCCGAGCCCGGTGAGAAACAAGGGCAAGGCACCGCCCGCGTCGATCGGCGTGCTGGCGAGCGCGTTGAACAGCAGCGCCGGGAACAGCACGAAGTAGACCAGGCGCTCGATGCCCGCCCAGATGGCGTCGGTATCGACCAGCACCCGCCGCGCCAGCGCGCCGAGCAAAATCAGCGAGAAATCGGGAAGAAGCAGGAGCAGGCTTTGCATCGGCGAAGGATAACCCTGGGCAGGGCTGTGGCGCGATGCGCGACATCACGGATGCCGAAGCGGCCCGGCGGCGCTACCGGAAAGCGCTCACACGACGCCCTGCGCGTGCAGGCGGGCGATCTCGTCGGCCGAGAGCCCGATCCCGGCGAGGAGTTCGTCGGTGTCGGCACCGACGGCCGGGGCCGGCCGTGGCGCCCCCGCATCGAACTCGGAAAGACGCACGGGCGGGCCGAACTGGCGGACGCCGCCCGATTCGACGACCATGCCGCGTGCCGCAAGGTGGCGGTCTTCGAGGCTCTCTTCGAGGCGGAGCACGGGCGTCACGCAACAATCGACCCCGTCGAATACCGCGACCCATTCGGCCTGCGTTCGCGTGCGGAAGATCGCCGCGATTTCGTCGCGCGCCTGCGCGCCTTCCCTGCCGGTCGCGAGATGCGCGCGCTTCAGTTCCGGCCGCCCCAGGGTGTCGCAAACCAGGTGCCAGAACTTCTCCTCGAGCGCGCCGACCGCCATGTGCCGGGCGTCGGCGGTCTCATAGACGCCGTAGCAGGGCACCCCGCCGGTCAGGAGATCTTCGCCGCGCGGTGCGGCACGGCCATGCGCGAGCACTTCGACCAGCGGGAAGATGGCGTGCGCGAACGCGGCATCCGTCATCGCGACATCTACGTGCCGACCCCGCCCGCTCACGCGGGCATCGATCAGCGCGACGAGCACTCCGACCAGCGCCGACAGGGTGCCGCCGAGCAGGTCACCGATCTGCAGGTTGGGAATCGCCGGCGGACCTCCGGCGACCCCGATCTGGTCGAGCACACCGGCGTAGCCGATGTAATTGAGGTCGTGCCCGGCGCGCTGCGCGTAGGGACCGTCCTGCCCATAGCCGGTGATGCTCGCGTAGACGAGGCGCGGATTGACCGCCGCAAGGGTCGGGTAGTCGAGCCCGAGACGCGCCATCACGCCGGGGCGGAAGCCCTCGATCAGCACATCGGCCGTCTCGATGAGCCGCAGCAGCACCGCCCGCCCCGCGTCCTGCTTGAGGTCGAGACGCAGGCTGCGCTTGTTGCGATTGACGATCTGGTAGAAGAAGCTCGTGTCGCCGTGCATCGCACCCATCGTGCGTGCATAGTCACCGGCGCCGGTGTCCTCGATCTTGATGACCTCGGCGCCGTAGTCGGCGAGATGCTGGGTCGCGAGCGGACCGGGAAGCAGGCGCGTCAGGTCGAGGACGCGGATACTGTGAAGGGGTTTCTGGCGCATTGTGCTGGAGGCTAAAGAGGTCGAACCACGCGCGCGAACTGACCTGCCGGCCTCCTGCGGGTGTCGCCCGCGCGGGACCGTACGCCGTCCGCAGGCTCAGTCGTACTTGCGCACGTCGTCGATGACCTTGCCGTCGTTGGCAAGCGAACCCGGCGCACAGAACGCGACTTCGCCGCGCAGCTTGGTCATCTCTCGGATATTGGCGGCGATCGCCCCGGCAAGGGCGTCGCTGCCCGCTTCGACCTCGCAGTTCAAGGTCATCCGATCGGTGAGATCGGGGTTGTCCACCACCAGCCGCGCCCGGCGGATCTCGGGGTGGCGGCGCACCACCTCGGCGATCTGCCCCGGGTGCACAAACATACCCTTGACCTTGGTGGTCTGGTCGGCGCGCCCCATCCAGCCCTTGATGCGCACGTTGGTGCGCCCGCAGGGCGACGCACCCGGGAGCACCGCGGAAAGATCACCCGTGCCGAAACGGATCAGCGGATAGTCGGGGTTGAAGGTGGTCACGACCACCTCGCCGACTTCTCCCGGCACGACCGGATCGCCCGTGCCGGGTCGAACGATCTCGAGAACGATGTCCTCGTCCACCACCATGCCCTCGCGCGCCGGCGTCTCGTAGGCGATCAGCCCGATGTCGGCGGTCGCGTAGGCCTGCGAGGCAGCGATGCCGCGCGCGGCGAAAGCCCCGCGCACGCTCGGCGGAAAGGCCTCGCCCGAGACGAAGGCCTTGGTGAAGCTCGACGCGACCCCCAACTCGTCGGCCTTGTCGAGAATGATGCGCAGGAACGACGGTGTGCCGACGTACGCGGCCGGCCGCAGATCGGCCAGCGCCGCCACCTGTTGCTCGGTCTGGCCGATCCCAGCCGGAAAGACCGTGCAGCCGAGCGCGTGGGCGGCCGTCTCCATCATCGAGCCGGCCGGCGTGAAGTGATACGAGAAGGTGTTGTGCACGAGGTCGCCCGCCCGAAAACCTGCAGCGAACAGCGCGCGTGCGAGCCGGTAGTAATCCGGCCGCGCCCCTTCCGGCTCGTAGAGCGGCCCTGGCGAGGCAAAAACGCGCCGGCAGCTCTCGCCCCAGCACACGGCGGCGAAACCACCGAACGGGCGCGCCGCCTTCTGCCGCTCGAGCAGCTCCGACTTGCGCGTCACCGGCAGCCGCGCGAGCGCCTCGCGGCTCGTCACGGCGGCCGCATCGACGCCCTCGAGCAGCTTGGCGAAGGCCGGCGCGTTCGCCTTCGCGTGCGCGATCAGCCCCGGCAGGCGCGACATCAGCTCGCGCTCGCGCTCGGCGGGGTCACGGGTTTCTCTGGCGTCGTAGAACATTTTGAGCATCCTTGCGGGATCATCGTCGATCATCGGTGGGGGCGGGCGCGAATGCTTCGCATACCCGAACCGACGGTTGGAGCCCGTGACGACGGGCAAGCGCGGTGCGAGGCAAGGCGCGAGGGGGCGCCGTGTGCTGCTGCACACAAGCCCCCGAGCAACGCCGCATCGCGCCGCGATCGCCCGTCGTCAGGAGAGCCAGCGCTTGCGGCGGCGATAGTGCTTGACGTCGCGGAAGCTCTTGCGCCCCTCGCCCGAGAGGCCGAGGTAGAACTCCTTGACGTCCTCGTTGTTGGCGAGATACTTGGCGTCGCCCTCCATCACGATGCGTCCGTTCTCCATGATGTAGCCGAAGTCGGAGTAACGCAGCGCAACCATGGTGTTCTGCTCGGCGAGCAGGAAGCTCACCTGCTCCTTGGCATTGAGATCCTTCACGATCTCAAAGATCTCCTCGACGATCTGCGGCGCGAGGCCCATCGAGGGCTCGTCGAGCAGAATCATCTCGGGCTTGGCCATCAGCGCGCGGCCAATCGCGCACATCTGCTGCTCGCCACCGGAGGTGTAGCCCGCCTGGGAGCTGCGCCGCTCCTTGAGCCGGGGAAAGTAGTGGTAGACCTTTTCGAGGCTGTCCTTGAGCTCGGCGCGCGAGATGCTGCGGGTGTACGCGCCGGTCAGCAGATTCTCCTCGATGGTCAGGTGGGCGAAGCAGTGCCGCCCTTCCATGACCTGGATGACCCCGCGCTTGACCAGTTCGTTGGGCGTGAGCTGGTCGACCCGCTGGCCTTTGAACTCGATGCTGCCCTTGGTGACGTCGCCGCGCTCGGCGCCGAGCAGGTTCGAGATCGATTTGAGCGTCGTCGACTTGCCGGCGCCGTTCGCGCCGAGCAGCGCGACGATGCCGCCCTTGGGCACGGTCAGCGACACGCCCTTCAACACCAGGATGACGTGATCGTAGATGACCTCGACGTTGTTGATGCTGAGGTAGGGTGCGGCGCTTGCCGCGGAAATGTTGGTGGCTGTATTCATTGTGCTGTCTTCGCCTGTCGTCTCTCCATCCCACCTCCCCGGACAAGCCGAGAGAGGGTCTGCCCGACACACCCCGCGGTGCGTCCGGCAGACCTCCCCACGGAAGGGGAAGCCTGCACGCGGGGACGGCCAGCTTCGGCCGCCCCGCGCATTCGCGCTTACATCTCCTTGGAGCAGTCGCGCGGGGTGATGCCCTTCTCGGCCGCGTAGGCGGCGGCGGAAGCCTCGATCATCGGCCGGACCAGCTCCTGGTCGGCCTCGATCCAGTCGGTGATGACGTTCCAGCGCGTGCCGTCCCACTGCTGGAACTTCACCATGCCGGAGCCCTCGTGGTTCTCGCAGCTGGTCTTGAGCGGCGGCAGGAAGCCCTCGGCGCCGAGTTCGGCCAGACGCGCCTCGTCGATGTCGAGGTTCTCGAAGCCCCAGCGCACCTGCTCGGGCGTGAGCGACTTGCCCGTGCCGTACTTCTCCTGCGCCTTGCGGATGGCCTCGACGGTGATGATGCCGTGCACCACGCCACGGTTATAGAGCACGCTGCCGACGCGGGACTTGTCTTCCATGTTGCCCAGGTTCTTGGCGTAGACGTGCTTCTCGATCTCCTGGACCACCGGGAAGTTCTTGCCGGCGACGTTGAAACCCGCGGCGATGTAGCCCTTGGCGGCATCACCGGCCGGGATCACGTCCTCCTCGGAGCCGGACCACCACACGCCGACGATCTTCTCGCGCGGGAAGCCGGTACGCGCCGCGGTGCGGATCGCGGTCGGGTTCATCACGCCCCAGCCGCGCAGGATCACCCAGTCGGGACGCTCCTGGCGGATGCGCAGCCACTGCGACTGCTGCTCGTTGCCCGGGTGGGCGACGGGGATGTGCACGATGGTGAAGCCGTAGCGCTCGGCCTGGGCGTTCAGCACCGGAATGGTCTCGTTGCCGTAGGCCGAGTCGTGATAGAGGTTCACGATCTTCTTGCCCTTGAGCTTGTCCATGCCGCCTTCCTGCTGGCCGATGAACTTGATCTTGGCGGTGTTCTGCGACCAGTAGGTGGTGATCAGCGGGAAGACCCACGGGAAGACGCGCCCGTCGGCCGCGTCGGTGCGGCCGTAGCCCATGGTCACCAGCGGGATCTTGTCGACCGCGACGCGATCGAGCACCGAGTAGGTGATGCCGGTGGAGAGCGGCTGGAACACCGTGTTACCGGTGGGGCCGCGGTTCTTCATGCGCTCGTAGCACTCCACGCCACGGGCGTTGTTGTACTCGGTCTCGCACTCTTCCCACGTGAGCTTGACGCCGCCCACGCCGCCGTCGCGCTGGTTGAGCATCTGCATGTAGTCGATCCAGCCGCCGTAGAGCGCCGTGCCACCCGCCGCATAGGCGCCGACGCGATAGCTCGGAAGACCGATGTATTGCTCCTGGGCCACCGCGAAACCGGTGGTGAGCAGACCTGCGACGGTCGCCCCGAGCATCAGAGTTTTGCTGAACTGCATGAGTTTGCCTCCTCCTTGTGTGGTACTACGCGTAGAACAGTCCGCGCCGGCCGACCGGTTGGGGGCCGGTCCGGCGAACTGCAATCTTAGTGCGGGAACGGCCAGATCCGCAGTTTCTCCTTGGTGAGCTGCCACAGCCGCGCCAGCCCGTGCGGCTCGACGATCAGGAAGAAGATGATCAGCGCGCCGAAGATGATGAGCTCGAGGTTGGCCGCGACGTTCGCCGGGACGAAGGCGCCGATCGCGCTGTGCATCATGATGTTGAGAAACACCGGCAGCAGCACGATGAAGGCCGCGCCGATGAACGAGCCGAGGATGGACGCGACGCCGCCGATGATGATCATGAAGAGGATCCTGAATGACAGGTCGAGGTTGAAGCCCTCGGGCTCCACGGTGCCGAGATACATGTAGGCATAGAGCGCACCGGCCACCCCGCAGTAAAACGACGAGATCGCGAAGGCCTGCAGCTTGGTGTGCATCAGGCGGATGCCGATGACCTCGGCGGCCACGTCCATGTCGCGCACCGCCATCCACTTGCGCCCGGTCGAGGAGCGCACCATGTTCTTCGCCAACAAGGCCAGAACCACCACGATCGACAGGGTGAGCAGGTACTTCGATTCGGGTGTCGTGAAGGTGTAGCCGAAGATGGTGACCGCCTGGGCGGTGATGACGCCCGAGGTCGAATAGTTCGAGAACCAGCCGAACTTGACCAGCACCCAGACGATGAAGAACTGGGCTGCAAGGGTTGCGACCGCGAGATAAAAGCCCTTGATGCGCAAGCTCGGCAGTCCGAACAGTATCCCGACCGCCGCAGCGCACAGCCCGCCCAGCAGCAGCGCCGCGATGAACGGGATGCCATCGACGCGCAACATGAAGTTGTAGGTGGCGAACGCCCCGACCGCCATGAACGCGGCCGAACCCAGCGAGAGCTGGCCGCAGTAGCCGGTGAGAATGTTCAGCCCGAGCGCGGCGAGCGAGAAGATCAGCACCGGGATCAGGATCGCCTGCAGCCAGTACTGATTGGCGATTACGGGCACGACCAGGAAGAAGAAGGCGATCATGGCCCAGAAGCCGATCTGATCCTGTCGGATCGGAAAGATCTGCTGGTCCTGCATGTAACTGGCCTTGAACTGGCCGGCTTCACGATAAAGCATGGGTTGTCTCCGCGAGCATTCTGGTTAGCGTTGTCGTCCGGGCGACCGGTCAGACCCGATCGATGTGCTTCTCGCCGAAGAGGCCTTCGGGCCGCACCAGCAGGAAGAGCATCGCGAGGATGTACGGGAACCAGCCCTCGATGCCGCCGCCGACGTAGGGGCCGAGATAGACCTCCGCCAGTTTCTCCGACGCACCGATGATCAGCCCGCCGATGATCGCGCCGGGCACCGAGGTGAAGCCGCCGAGGATCAGCACCGGCAGGGCCTTGAGCGCCGTGAAGGTGAGGGCGAACTGCACGCCGTTGCGCGCGCCCCAGATCAGGCCGGCGATCAGCGCGACGAAGCCGGCGACGCCCCAGACGATCGCCCAGATGTGCTTGAGCGGGATGCCCACCGATAGTGCGGCCTGGTGGTCGTCGGCCACCGCGCGCAGCGCCCGGCCGACCTTGGTGTACTGGAACAGGATGGCCAGCGTGACGAACAGCACCAGAGCGATCGCCGCTGCAATGACGTCGAACTTCGAGACGAGCATGTTGAAGTTGTCCATCAGGAACATCACCGGCTCGTCGTCGATGCCGAGATCGAGTCCGCGCACGCTGGTGCCCCAGATGCCCTGTGCGACGCCTTCCACGAAGAAGGTGAGGCCGATCGTCGCCATGAACAGCGTGATCGGCGGCTGGTTCACCAGCGGCCGCAGCACCACCTTCTCAGTGGCGATGCCGAGCACGATCATCGACGACAGGGCGAGCGCGAAGGCGAGCCAGAACACCGCACCGCTACCCGGCGCGAGCCCGGTCCAACCGGGCAGCACCTCGGTGAAGCCGACGAAGGTGAGCGCGGCGAAGAACACCATCGCGCCCTGGGCGAAGTTGAACACGCCCGAGGCCTTGAAGATCAGCACGAAGCCGAGCGCGACCAGGGCGTAGAGCACGCCCGAGAGCAGGCCGCCGATCAGCACTTCGAAAAAGAACGTCATTGTTTGTCTCCTCGTTTCCTCTGTCCGGGCGCGCTCAGTGCGACGTGCCGAGGTAAGCCTCGATCACCTTCGGGTCGTTCTTGACCTCGTCGGGGGGACCGTCACCGATCTTCTTGCCGTAGTCGAGCACGACCACACGGTCGGAGATGTCCATCACCACGCCCATGTCGTGCTCGATCAGCACGATGGTGGTGCCGAACTGGTCATTGACGTCGAGCACGAAGCGGCACATGTCCTGCTTTTCCTCGACGTTCATGCCGGCCATCGGCTCGTCGAGCAGCAGCAGGCTGGGCTCGGCGGCGAGCGCACGGGCGAGCTCGACGCGCTTCTGCAGGCCATAGGGCAGGCGCCCGACCGGCGTCTTGCGGATGTTCTGGATCTCGAGGAAGTCGATGACCTCCTCGACCTTCTTGCGGTGCTCGATCTCCTCGCGCTGCGCCGGCCCCCAGAACATCGCGTGATGCAGGAAGTTGGTCTTCATCATGAGGTTGCGGCCGGTCATGATGTTGTCCAGCACCGTCATGCCCTTGAAGAGCGCGATGTTCTGGAAGGTGCGGGCGATGCCCTGGGAGGCCGCCATGTGCGGTTCCATCTCGCGGCGTTCCTGGCCGCGGAAGACGATGGTGCCCTCCTGCGGGTGGTAGACGCCGTTGATGACGTTGAGCATGGAACTCTTGCCCGCGCCGTTCGGGCCGATGATCGCGCGGATCTCGTGCTCGCGGACGTCGAAGCTGATGTCGGTCAGGGCCTTGACACCGCCGAACCGCAACGAAATGTTCTGCAGGTCGAGGATGACGTCGCCGATCTCTCTTGCCATGAATACTGTCTCCCTTCGCTCAAGCGGCCTTGCGCGCGGCCTGCGGCGAGAACGTCTTGACGTCCTGGATGCGCAGGGTGGCGGCGATCTTGCCGGTGCGGCCGTCTTCGTACTTCACTTCGGTCTCGATGTACTGACTGTCCGCGCCGCCGTAGAGCGCGTCGATCAACACCTTGTAGCGCTCGGAGATGAAGTTGCGCCGGACCTTGCGGGTACGCGTGAGCTCGCCGTCGTCGGCATCGAGCTCCTTGTGCAGGATCAGGAAACGCCGGATCTGCGAAGCGCTCATCATCGGATCGGCAGCGAGGTCGACGTTGACCTGCTCGATGCCCTCGCGGATCAGGTCGTAGACCGTCCCCTGCTGGGCCAGGTCGGTGTAGCCCGAATAGGCGAGTCCCTTGCGCTCGGCCCAGTTGCCGACCGCCTCGAGGTCGATGTTGATGAAGGCGGTGACGAAGTCGCGTCCGTTGCCGAAGGCGACCGCTTCCTTGATGTGCTGGAAAAACTTGAGCTTGTTCTCGATGTAATTGGGCGCGAACATCGAGCCGTCGTTGAGCTTGCCGACGTCCTTGGCGCGGTCGATGATCTTGAGGTGGCCGTCCTCGTCGAAGAAGCCGGCATCTCCGGTCATGAAGTAGCCATCCTCGTTGATCGACTCGGCGGTCGCGCCGGGCCGCTTGTAGTAGGCCTTGAGCAGCATCGGCCCCTTCACCAGGATCTCGCCGTTGTCGGCGAGCTTGACCTCGACGAAGGGCGCCGGCTTGCCGACCGAGTCGAGCTTGATCTCGCCGTCGGGCTGCAGGCACACATAGGCGCAGGTCTCGGTCTGGCCGTAGAGCTGCTTGAGGTTGATACCGATCGAGCGGTAGAAGCGGAACAGGTCGGGCCCAATCGCCGCGCCCGCGGTGTAGGCGACACGGATGCGGCTCATGCCGAGCACGTTCTTGAGCGGCCCGTACACCAGCAAGCTGCCGAGCTGGTACTGCAGCCGGTCGGCGAACGACACCGGCTTGCCGTCGAGGATCTCGGCGCCGCAGCGGCGCGCGACCTTCATGAAGTGGCTGAAGATCGCGCGCTTGAACCAGCCGGCGTCCTCCATGCGGATCATCACCTGGGTGAGCAGGTTCTCGAAGACGCGCGGCGGGGCGAAGTAGTAGGTCGGGCCGATCTCGCGCAGATCGGTCATCACCGTCTCGCCCGACTCCGGGCAGTTGATCGTGAAGCCCGCGACCATCGCCTGCGCAAAGGAAAACAGGTGGTCGCCCACCCAGGCCATCGGCAGGTAGGAGAGAATATCCTCCTGGTCTGTGAGCTTGTCGAACTGCGTGCCGCCCTGCGCCGCGGCGATGAAGGCGCCATGCGTCTGGCACACGCCCTTGGGCTTGCCGGTGGTGCCCGACGTGTAGAGCATGATCGAGATGTCGTCGGTGGCACCCTTGGCGATCTCGCTCTCGATGAAGTCGGACTGGTTGCGATCGTGGATGCGCCCCATCTCCTGCAGCTCGTCGAGCCCCATCAGCAGCGTCTGGGTGTAGTGGCGCATGCCGCGCGGATCGTCATAGACGACATGCTCGAGGAAGGGCACCTGGTCGTGGATCTCGAGCATCTTGTCGACCTGCTCCTGATCCTCGACCACCGCGAACTTGATCTCGGCGTCCTGCAGCACGTAGGCCATCTCTTCCGCGACCGCGTCCTGGTAGAGCATCACGGGAATGCCGCCCAGCACCTGGCAGGCCGCGACCGACCAGTACAGGCGCGGCCGGTTGTCGCCGATGATGGCGAGGCGGTCGCCGCGCTTGAAGCCGAGCTGCGCGAGCCCGCAGGCGATCGCGCGCACGTTCTCGGCGACCTCGGCCCAGGTGTAGGTCTGCCAGATGCCGTATTCCTTCTCGCGCATGGCGGGACGGTTGGGCCTGACCTTGGCGTGATGCATCAGCAGTCGGGGAAAGGTGTCGAGCCCGGCTGCAGGCACGGTTTGCCCGGTTTGATCGGACATGCCCGGATCCTCCTTTGGTTTTGGTCTCGTGTCCCGGACGCCCCCGCTCGGGGCCGCTCCGCTTGTATTCGGATGCCACGCCGTCAGCAACGCGTTGCCGGCGGGCCGCCTTTTTCGAAGGCTGCAGTTTCACAGCCCATGTTTGCGCAACTGTTTTTGAAAGGTAGCGAATTGTTGCAGTCGACAACCTTCGCGGCATCGCGGCAAATGTCGGCGCAGGCGCACAAAAGACAACGGCGCCCAAGGCGCCGTTGTCTTTTGTCGAGCCGGATGCCTAGGGGATACGCATCACATGCTGCGCCGATACTGCCCGCCTACTTCGTACAAGGCCGAGGTGATCTGGCCGAGCGAGCAGTAGCGCACGGCATCGACCAGCACCTCGAAGACGTTGCCGTTGTCGATCACGGCGCGCTGCAGCTTCGCCAGCCACTGCGACGCCTGGGCCTGGTTGCGGGCGTGGAAGTCGGCGAGGCGATTCAACTGCGACTGCTTTTCCTCCTCGGTCGAGCGCGCGAGTTCGATCTCCTGATCGACGTGGCCCTTGGGGTTGAGGAAAGTGTTCACGCCGATGATGGGGTAGGAGCCATCGTGCTTCTTGTGCTCGTAGTAGAGGCTCTCCTCCTGGATCTTGCCGCGCTGGTAGCCGGTCTCCATCGCGCCGAGCACGCCGCCGCGCGAGGCGATCGCCTCGAACTCCTTGAGCACCGCCTCCTCGACCAGGTCGGTGAGCTCGTCGATGATGAAGCTGCCCTGGTTGGGGTTCTCGTTCTTGGCGAGGCCCCATTCGCGGTTGATGATCAGCTGGATCGCCATCGCGCGGCGCACCGATTCCTCGGTCGGCGTCGTGATCGCCTCGTCGTAGGCGTTGGTGTGCAGGCTGTTGCAGTTGTCGTAGATCGCGATCAGGGCCTGCAGCGTGGTGCGAATGTCGTTGAAGTCCATCTCCTGGGCGTGCAGCGAACGGCCCGAGGTCTGCACGTGGTACTTGAGCTTCTGGCTACGCTCGTTCGCGCCGTACTTGTTCTTCATCGCCACCGCCCAGATGCGGCGGGCGACGCGCCCGATCACCGAGTACTCGGGGTCCATGCCGTTCGAGAAGAAGAAGGACAGGTTGGGCGCGAAGTCGTCGATGTGCATGCCGCGCGCGAGATAGCTCTCGACGTAGGTGAAGCCGTTCGACAGCGTGAAGGCGAGCTGGCTGATCGGGTTGGCGCCAGCCTCGGCGATGTGGTAGCCCGAGATCGACACCGAGTAGAAGTTCTGCACCTTGTGGTGCACGAAGTACTCCTGGATGTCGCCCATCATCTTCAGCGCGAACTCGGTCGAGAAGATGCAGGTGTTCTGGCCCTGGTCCTCCTTGAGGATGTCGGCCTGCACCGTGCCGCGCACCGTCGCGAGCGTCCACGCCTTGATCTTCGCGTACTCGTCTTCGGTCGGCTCGCGGCCGTTGTCCCGCCTGAACTTGTCCACCTGCTGGTCGATCGCGGTGTTGAAGAAGAAGGCGAGGATGATGGGCGCCGGGCCGTTGATCGTCATCGACACGGAAGTGGTCGGCGCGCACAGGTCGAAGCCGTCATAGAGCACCTTCATGTCGTCCAGCGTCGCGATCGACACGCCCGAATTGCCGACCTTGCCGTAGATGTCCGGGCGCAGGTCGGGGTCGCAGCCGTAGAGCGTCACCGAGTCGAAGGCGGTCGACAGGCGATGCGCGGGCATCCCTTCGGAGACCTTCTTGAAGCGGCGGTTGGTGCGGAAGGCGTCGCCTTCGCCCGCGAACATGCGGGTCGGGTCCTCGCCCTCGCGCTTGAAGGCGAACACGCCGGCGGTGAACGGGAAGGAGCCGGGGACGTTCTCCTTCATCAGGAACTTGAGCGTCTCGCCGTCGCACTCGAACTCGGGCAGCGCGACCTTGCGGATCTTGGTACCGGAGAGCGACTCCTGCGTGAGCTGGGTGCGGATCTCCTTGTCGCGGATCTTCACGACGTACTCGTCGGCGGCGTAGAGCTCGCGCGTCTTGGGCCACATCTCGAGGAGCTTCTTGGCCGCGGGGGTGAGTTCGCCGTCCTTCCAGTCGATCAGCTCGCCGAACGAGCCTGCGTCCTTGCCGCACTGCTCGAAGAGCGCCTTGGCGGTCTTGAGCGACTGGCGCTCGCGCGCGACGCGGGCCTGGGCGGCCGTGTGCTTGTGGTAATCGCGCACCGTGTCGGCGATCTCGGCCAGATAGCGGGTGCGCTCGGCCGGCACGATCGCACGCCCCTTGGACGAGGCCTTGACGCCCACCGGCGGGAGCTTGCCGGTCTTGACCTTGAGCCCCTTTTCGACGAGTCGCGGCAGGACGGCCTGGTAGAGGCCGGTCACGCCGTCATCGTTGAAGCGCGCCGCCATGGTGCCGAACACCGGCATCTCGTCGGGCGACTGCCCGAAGAGCTCGCGGTTTCGCTGGTATTGCTTGCGCACGTCGCGCAGCGCGTCCTCTGCGCCCTTGCGGTCGAACTTGTTGATCGCGACGAAGTCGGCGAAGTCGAGCATGTCGATCTTCTCGAGCTGGCTCGCCGCGCCGAACTCGGGCGTCATCACGTAGAGCGACAGGTCGACGAAGGGGACGATCGCCGCATTGCCCTGGCCGATGCCGGAAGTCTCGACGATGACGAGATCGAAGCCGACCAGCTTGGCGGCTGCGATCACCTCGGGCAGCGCCTTGGAGATCTCCGAGCCGGTGTCGCGGGTCGCGAGCGAGCGCATGTAGATGTGCTCGTGCTCGATCGCGTTCATGCGGATGCGGTCGCCCAGCAGCGCTCCGCCGGTGCGCTTGCGCGAGGGGTCGATCGAGACGATGGCGATCCGCAGGCGGTCTTCCTGGTCGAGGCGGAAGCGGCGCACCAACTCGTCGGTGAGCGAGCTCTTGCCGGCCCCGCCGGTACCCGTGATGCCGAGCGTCGGGGTCTTGACCTTCTGGGCCGCCTCGATCAGCGCGCGCTTCACGTCCTCGCCGCAGGCGCCGTTCTCGAGCGCGGTGATCACGCGCGCGAGTGCGCGCAGGCGCGCCGTGCGCTCGCCCGCTTCGAGCGCCTTCAGCACCGCGTCGGCCTTCTGCGGCGCGGCGCCGGCGAGATCGAAGTCCGAGCGCTCGACCACATCGTTGATCATGCCCTGCAGGCCCAGCACCGCGCCGTCGTCGGGCGAGTAGACGCGGGTGACGCCGTAGTCGTGCAGCTCGCGGATCTCGGCCGGCACGATCACCCCGCCACCGCCGCCGAAGACCTTGATGTTCTCGCCACCATTCGCGCGCAGCAGGTCGATCATGTACTTGAAGAACTCGACGTGGCCGCCCTGGTAAGAGGTCACCGCGATGCCCTGCACGTCCTCCTGCAGGGCGGCGTTCACGATCTCGCCGACCGAGCGGTTGTGCCCCAGGTGGATCACCTCGGCGCCGGTCGTCTGCAGGATGCGGCGCATGATGTTGATCGAGGCGTCGTGGCCGTCGAACAGCGACGCGGCGGTGACGAAGCGCACCTTGTTCTTCGGCTTGTAGGGCACGAGCTTCTTGCTCACGCTGAGGTCGGTCATCGGGCATCTCCTTTGGGTTGGTCGAGCGCCGCGTGCAACAGTACTGCTCGATGGTGTTCGAGCGGCCCGAGGGCACGGCATGCTTTCTGTTCTCGTGACAGTGACGGCAATTTAGTTTACGTTCACGTAAACGTCAACGTCGGTACCGGCACCCCCGCGCCTCTCCCGGCGCCGTGGGCACTGCGCGACAATCGGTGCCGGCACCAGGCGGTGCAGCCCTGACGAACCGCTTCCGGCAATAGTCCCGGAGCACCATTGCGCAACTGTTTTGTCAATGTAGCAAATTGTGATCGCGCACGTGCGGCGGGGGCGTTCCTGAAGTCTCGAGGCGTCGGCCGGGCTGCCGGGGTTGCGGGATAATGCGGTTAGAATCGCGGGGGTGCCCTTGGCGCCGCGCTCGACGATCGCGCGGTTCGCGCCGAGCGGCCGCTTTCGTACCGTGCCCGTCCTGGCGTGCAGGGCGCTCGAATCTGCATAAAGAGAACATGCCGAATTCGCAATCCGGGGCTCCGACTGTCGAACAGCGCAGGCGCTACGACCTGCTCATGGCGGGACTCGATCTTCTCGACCAGGCCATTGCGGTGTTCGACGCGAAGCCGGAGCTGGTCACCTGGAACAAGGCGCTGCTGCGCCTGCTCGACTTTCCGGAGTCGATGGTGCGGGTCGGCACCCCGTTCGAGGAGTTCGTGCGCTTCAATGCCGAGCGCGGAGAATACGGCGAGGGCGATCTCGACGGCCTGATCGCCGAACGCATGGCCGCGGCACGCGCCTTCCAACCTCACTACACCGAGCGCACGCGACCCAACGGGCGGATCCTCGCCATTCGCGGCGTCCCCATCCCCAACCTGGGCTTTGTCTCGCTGTGGACCGACATCACCGACCAGCGACGCTACGAGGCGGTGATCCAGGAGCAAAACGCCGTGCTGGAGGCGCGCGTCAGCGCCCGCACGCGCGAGCTGGAAAACGCCAACGCACGACTCGCCCACGCCAATGCGGAGATCGACCAGATCGCGGGAGCGTTGCGGCGCTCGGAGGAGCGGCTGCGGCTCATCATCGATTCGATTCCCGCGCTGGTCGCCTATGTCGGCATCGACGAGATCTACCGGTTCGCCAACAAGGGCTACGCCGAGTGGTTCAACATCGAACAGGACTCGATCGTCGGCAAGTCGATCCGCGAGGTATTCGGCGAAGAACCCTACGCCCAGATCACCCCGCATCTGCTGGTCGCCAAGCGCGGCGAGCGCGTGAGCTACGAGTACTCGCGCCGACTTTCGGACGACCGCCAGGTGTTCGCGCGCAGCGTGGTCGTGCCCGAGCTCGACGGTGAGGGCCAGGTCCTCGGCTTCTTCGTCCTGTCGATCGACATCACTGAACAGAAGGCGAGCCAGGCCGCGCTCATTCAGGCGCAGAAGATGGAAGCGGTCGGCCAGCTCACCGGCGGTCTCGCCCACGATTTCAACAATTTGCTCTCCATCATCATCGGCAACCTGTCCGCGCTGCAGGAGCGCTCGCGTCCAGGCGATGCAGCCGGCGAGTTCGTTGCGCCGGCGCTGCACGCTGCGCAGCGAGGGGCCGAGTTGATCAAGCGATTGCTCACCTTTTCAAGGCGACAGATGCTCGATCCGTGTCCGATCGAGGTGGGCAAGCTGGTGCACAACATGACCCAGCTGCTCACCCGCTCACTCACCGAGAACGTCCGCATCCACACCCAGCTTCCGGGCAAGCCACTGCACGCCTTCGTTGACCCGCACCAGCTCGAGAACGCGATCCTCAATCTCGCGCTCAACGCACGCGACGCCATGCCCGGAGGTGGCGACCTGACCATCCGGGTTTCCGAACGCCATATCCCTGACAGCCTGTCGATGCTGGTCGAGCTCCCCGTGGGCGACTATGTGCAGATCGACGTCACCGATACCGGCAACGGCATCGAGCCGGAAGCCCTCGCGCGCGTCTTCGAGCCTTTTTTCACCACCAAGCCATTCGGGCGCGGCAGCGGGCTGGGCTTGTCGATGGTCTATGGCTTCGTGCGCCAATCCGGCGGAAACATCCGGGTACGCAGCACCCCCGGCGTGGGCACGACGGTCACCTTCGTGCTGCCCCGCGCCGAAGCGGCGGCGGCCGCAGAGCGCCTCGCGCAGCCTGCGTCGCCGCAAGCGGCGAGCGTCAAGGGGCCGGTCCTGCTGGTCGAGGACGAGCCCGAGGTGCGGCGCATCATCCGGCTGCAGCTTGCCGATCTGGGCTACCCGGTGCTCGAGGCCTCCGACGGCCCGGAGGCGGCCATGCTGCTCGAGAACGTGCCCGACATCGCCATCCTCATCAGCGACACCATCATGCCCGGCGGCCTCGGCGGCCGCGAGCTGGCTGCGCATGCACGAGGCTTGCGCCCGGACTTGCCGGTGCTGCTGATCACAGGCTATGCCAGTGAAGATGCGCTGGTCGAGGCCGCCGACCTCGATCTGCCGGTCTTGCGCAAGCCTTTCGACCGCGCGGCCCTGGGCGCCGCATTGCGCGCCCTGGAAAACCCCAAGGAAATCCACAGTTCATGAGCTCGACCGACACCACCAACGCCAGCATCCTCGTGCTGGAGGACGAAGCCGAGATCGCCCGCCTGATCTGCGGCAGCCTGTCCGAGTACGGCTTTCGATGCGACCACCTGACGACTGGCCGCCAACTGCTCGACCGGGCGCGCCGCGCAACCCCCGACCTGTGCATCGTCGATCTCGGCCTGCCCGACATGGACGGCATGCAGGTCGTGCGCGAGTTGCAGGAAGGCAGCCCCTGCGCCGTATTGATTCTGACCGGGCGAAATGACGTCACCGACCGAGTGCTGGGTCTCGAACTCGGCGCCGACGATTACATCGTCAAGCCTTTCGAGCCGCGCGAACTGGTGGCGCGAGTGCGTTCCATCCTGCGCCGCTACCAGCGCGCGGCGGCATCCGACGCGAGCGACACGGCGCGCACCATTGCCCGCTTCGCCGGGTGGACCTTCGACCGCGGCCTGCATGCGCTCACCGCTCCCGATGGCCGGGAGGTCAACCTGTCGGCGGCCGAGGCCGGCCTGCTGCTCACCTTGCTGCAGCGTCCCAACCGCATCCTGAGCCGCGAGCAACTCCTCGGCGAGCGCGACGTCGACCCCTTCGACCGCAGCATCGACGTCCGCATGTCGCGCCTGCGGCGCAAGCTCGACGACGATCCGCACGACCCGAAGCTCATCAAGACCGTTTACGGTGCCGGCTATCTCTTCACGGCGCAGGTGGCCTGGGACTGACGATCGACGCGGCCGGTACGGGCCGTCGGCCCTCTGGCGCCCTGACTCTCTGGCGCCCTGACTCTCTGGCGCCCTGACTCTCTGGTCCGCTGACTCTCTGGTCCGCTGACTCTCTGACCCGCTGTTGGCGTGCCCCACTCGACGCCATCGCGGCACTTGTCCATAATTATGGATTATTCATCACAAGGAGATCGCCTCATGTCGCAGCGCCCCTTCAGAATCCTCGGCATCCAGCAGATCGCCATTGGCGGGCCGAGCAAGGACAGGCTTCGCACGCTGTGGGTGGACATGCTGGGTCTGAAAGTCACCGGCAACTTCGTATCCGAACGCGAGAACGTCGACGAGGACATCTGCGCGATCGGCACCGGACCCTTCAAGGTCGAGGTCGATCTCATGCAACCGCTCGACGCGGAGAAGAAGCCGGCCGTGCACACGACCCCGCTCAACCATGTGGGCCTGTGGGTCGACGATCTGCCGGTCGCGGTCGAATGGCTGACGGCGCAGGGGGTGCGCTTCGCGCCGGGGGGCATCCGCCGCGGTGCCGCCGGCTACGACATCACCTTCCTGCATCCCAAGGCGAGCGACGAGTTCCCGATCGCCGGCGAGGGCGTGCTGATCGAGCTGGTGCAGGCTCCGCCTGAGGTGATCGAAGCGCTCGGGGCTGCGGCGCGGTAGACGGCGACGCGACAGCGGCGGGCCGGGCGCAGGAGGCGGGCAGGCACAAGGCCTGCCCCTACAACGTTCGGGGCACGGACAACGCCCAGC
>JARFTX010000048.1 GCA_029289265.1 Gammaproteobacteria bacterium | reverse complement strand
GCCGAGGCGCCGGTTGCCGTCGCGCGCTACCTCGCCGCGGCCGGCCTGCCCGGACACGGCGTGGTATGGCCCGCGCTCGGGCATCTCGACTGGGGGAGTGCCGGGCTCGTGCTCGAGCCGCGCAGCGCGCGTGACGACGACCCGGTCGGCGTCACCGGCTGCTTTTGCGCGATCGCCGAGACCGGCACCTTGATGACTTGTTCCTCGCCGGGTTCCCCCGCCGCGACCAGCCTGTTGCCGCCCACCCACGTCGCGCTGGTGCCGCGTGCGCGCATCGTCCCGACGATGGAGGACGCCTGGGCGCTCGCCCGCGCCGAACTGGGCGTGCTGCCGCGCGCGGTGAATTTCATCTCCGGCCCGTCGCGCACCGGCGACATCGAGCTCACCATCGTGCTCGGCGTGCACGGGCCGCAGCGCGTGCACATCGTCCTGGTCGAGCAGACGTGATCGCGCGCCGGGATGCGGGATATTTCGGATAGGGCGCGATCCGTCCAGCCGCTAGAATCGACGCTTCATGACGGGACCGGGCGGGCTCGAGGTGCCCGCCGGATGCCCGATCTTCCAGGAGAATCCGCTTCGGCCGGGCCGGAGACTTGATCGCAGCGACCGGCGTGGCCGGTCCCGACAGCGAAGGGAAATCGAACGACAATGAGCCTCGCCCTGATCGTGATGCTGCCCTTCCTGGGCGCGGTGCTGCCGGCGCTGATGATCCGCGCCGGGCGCAATGCCTGCGCGATCGCGACCGGCTCGGTGACGCTGCTCGCCTTTGCGCTGCTGCTCACCCATGTGCCGGCGGTGCTGCGCGGCGAGGTGATCCAGGCCGGCTGGACGTGGCTGCCCGGCCTCGGCCTCAACGTCAATTTCTTCCTCGACGGCCTGGGGCTGCTCTTCGCCGGGCTGATCCTCGGCATCGGCCTGCTCATCATCGCCTACGCGCGCTTCTATCTCGCGAAGGAAGACCCGATGGGCACCTTCTACACCTTTCTGCTGCTCTTCCAGGGCGCGATGGTGGGGATCGTGCTCTCCGACAACATCCTGCTGCTGCTGATCTTCTGGGAGCTCACCAGCCTCTCCTCGTTCCTGCTGATCGGCTACTGGCGGCACCTGCCCGAGGGGCGCCAGGGCGCGCGCATGGCGCTCGCCGTGACCGGCGCGGGCGGCCTGGCGATGATCGCAGGCATGCTGATGCTGGGCGGCATCGTCGGCTCCTACGATCTCACCGTGATCCTGCGCGAGCGCGAACTGATCCAGGCCTCGCCACTTTACCTGCCGGCGCTGGTGCTGATCCTCGTCGGTTGCTTCGCGAAGAGCGCGCAGTTCCCGTTCCATTTCTGGCTGCCGCATGCGATGGCGGCGCCCACGCCGGTCTCGGCCTACCTGCACTCGGCGACCATGGTCAAGGCCGGCATCTTCCTGATGGCACGGATGTGGCCGGTGCTCGCCGGCACCGAGGCGTGGTTCTACCTGGTCGCGACGACCGGGCTCGTGACCATGGTGCTCGGCGCCGGCATTGCGCTCTTCAAGGACGATCTGAAAGGGCTGCTCGCCTTCTCGACGGTGAGCCACCTCGGCCTGGTGACCCTGCTGCTCGGCTTCGGCACGCCGATGGCAGCCGTGGTCGCAGTGTTCCACATCATCAACCACGCGAGCTTCAAGGCGGCGCTCTTCATGTGCGCGGGCATCGTCGACCACGAGGCGGGCACGCGCGACGTCCGGCGCCTCGGCGGGCTCGCCGCGCTGATGCCGATCACCGCGACGTTGGTGACGGTGGGTGCGGCGTCGATGGCGGGCGTGCCGCTGCTGAACGGCTTCCTCTCGAAGGAGATGATGCTCGAGGAAGCGGTGCATACCACCTGGGCCGGCCAGGGCTGGATCGTGCCGCTCGCGGTGACGGCCGGCGCCGCCTTCTCGGTCGCCTACTCGTTCCGCTACATCGTGCACGTCTTCTTCGGCCGGCGCCGCGACGACTACCCGCGCACCCCGCACGACCCGCCGGCCGGGATGTGGCTGCCGCCCGCCGTGCTGATCGTGCCGGTGGTGGCGATCGGCCTCTTCCCCGAGACCTTCGCCGGGGATCTGGTGCGGGCCAGCGCGGCCGCCGTCACCGGAGGTGTGCTGCCGGAGTTCCAGCTCGCGCTTTGGCACGGTTTCACCGTGGCGCTCGCGCTGTCGGTGATTGCGCTCGCCGGTGGCTTCGCGCTGCTCGCGCGCTACCGGGCGGTGCGTCGCCTCTGGCAGGCGGGACCGCATCCCGAGGCGAAGGCGATGTTCGAGGCGGTGCTCGCCGCGACGGTCGCCGCTTCGCGCCGAGTCATGCACGGCTTGCACAACGGCTCGCTCGGCCGCTATCTCGCCGTGACGCTCGTCGCAGCGCTGGCGCTGGGTCTTGCCGCCTTTCAGGCGGGAGGCCATGAAGCGGGCTTGCGGGACTCGCTGCCGGCTCCGGCCGCGGCCGTGGTGGCGTGGTTGCTCCTGGTCGGCGCCTGCGGACTCGCGGTGGTGCTGCACCGCCAGCGCGTGTTGGCGCTGCTTGCGGCCGGCGTGGTCGGGCTGATCGTGTCGGTGGGATTCGTCTACCTGTCGGCGCCCGATCTCGCGCTCACCCAGATCTCGGTCGAGGTCGCCACCGTGATTCTCATCCTGCTCGCGCTCTACTTCCTGCCCAAGGAGTCGCCGCGCGAGAGCGGGCGCGGCCGCAAGCTGCGCGATGCGGCGCTCGCGGTGGGCGCCGGGCTGGGCATGGGCGGGCTCGCCTGGGCGGCGATGACGCGCGATGCGGCGACCCTCTCGGGCTATTACCTCGACAACGCCGTGAGCGGCGGGGGCGGCACCAACGTCGTGAACGTGATCCTGGTCGACTTCCGCGGCTTCGACACCTTCGGCGAGATCATCGTGCTCGGCGTCGCGGCGCTGGCGATCTACGCATTGCTCGACGGCGCCGTGCGCGGCGCGGTCGGCCGCAAGCTCGCCGCCTGGACACCGGACGAGCCTCACTCGGCCGACCGCCATCCGATGATCATGGTGGTCGCGACCCGCGTGATGCTGCCGCTGGCGCTGATGGTCGGGGCCTACATCTTCCTGCGCGGCCACAACCAGCCGGGCGGCGGCTTCATCGCCGGGCTGGTGGTCGCGATCGCGCTGATCATGCAGTACATGGCGAGCGGCTTCGGCTGGGCGGCGCAGCGCATGAGGGTCGACTACCACGCGATGATCGGCGCCGGCGTGCTGATCGCCGCGGCGACCGGCATCGCGGCGATGGTGATGGGCTACCCCTTCCTGACCTCGGCCTTCGACCACTTTCACCTGCCGCTCATCGGCGAGTTCGAGCTGGCGAGTGCGCTCGCCTTCGATGTGGGCGTGTTTCTCACCGTGGTAGGCGCGGTGATGCTCGCGCTCGCCAATCTGTCGCGGCTGGGCCGCAAGACCGGCGTCGCGCCGGTGAACGAGGCGCCGATGGACGTCGATCCGCTCGCGCGCCGTCAGGCTGCAGCGCGGCCCGCGGCGTCGGGCGCGTCGGCGCGACACGACCAACCGGCGCCCGCGCCGACTGCCGCGAGGGAGGGCTGACATGGAGTTTCTCGTCGCCAGCGCGATCGCCGTGATGACGGCGGCGGGCGTCTATCTGCTGCTGCGGCTGCGCACCTTTCCGGTGGTGCTGGGGCTCGGGCTGCTGACCTACGCGGTCAACGTGTTCCTGTTCGCGACCGGGCGGCTGGTCGTGCACGCGCCGGCCGTGATCGGCGCCGCCGGCGGCACCTACGCCGACCCGCTGCCGCAGGCGCTGGTGCTCACCGCCATCGTCATCTCCTTCGGCATGACCGCGGTGATCGTCGTGATGGCCTTGCGCGCCTGGTTCGAGTGCGGCAGCGACCAGATCGATCTGCACGAGGGCGGCGATGCGCCGCTGCGGGAGCGCGAATGAATCACTGGATCGTCCTCCCCATCCTGTTGCCGGCGCTGGTCGCGCCGCTGATCGCGCTCGCGGTGCGCTTCGACATCGTGCTCGCGCGCGTGTTTTCCGTTGCCTCGACGGTGCTGCTGCTCGCGCTCGGGGTCATCCTGATGGGCATGGCGGCCGACGGCACGGTCACCAGCTATGCGCTCGGCAACTGGCCGGCGCCGTTCGGCATCGTGCTGGTGCTCGACCGCCTTTCGGCGCTGATGCTGGTGCTCAACGCCCTGCTCGGCCTGGTCGTGCTGCTGCACGCGATCAACGGCTGGGACCAACGCGGTCGGCACTTCCATTCGCTCTACCAGTTTCTGCTGATGGGCGTGAACGGGGCCTTCCTGACCGGCGACTTCTTCAACCTGTTCGTCTTCTTCGAGGTGCTGCTGATCGCGTCCTATGGGCTCATGGTGCATGGCGGCGGCCCCGAGCGGGTGCGTGCCGGCGTTCAGTACGTCGCGATCAACCTCGTAGGTTCGAGCCTCTTCCTGGTGGCCGTCGGTCTGCTCTACAGCGTCACCGGCACCCTCAACATGGCGGACCTGGCCCTGCGCGTCGCGGACGTCGCGCCCGGCGACCAGGCGCTGCTGCGCACCGGGGCGCTGCTGCTGCTGCTGGTGTTCGCGATCAAGGCGGCCCTGGTGCCGGTGCAGTTCTGGCTGCCCGGCACCTACGCCAACGCCCCGGCGCCGGTCGCGGCGCTCTTCGCGATCATGACCAAGGTCGGCGCCTACGCGATCATCCGCCTCTACACGCTCGCCTTCGGCGCGGCCGCGGGCGAGGCGGCCTGGCTCGCCGCGCCGTGGCTGATGCCGGCGGCGCTCGCGACGCTCGCGGCCGGCATGCTGGGGGTGCTCGCCGCGCGCCGCCTCGGGCAGATGGCGAGCTTCGCCGTGATCGGCTCCATGGGCACGCTGCTCGCCGCGGTGGCGGTGTTCACCGAGCCGGCGATGGCGGCCGCGCTCTACTATCTCGCGCACTCCACGCTCGCCGGCGGCGCGCTCTTCCTGATCGTCGATCTCGTCACCGAGCGGCGCCCGGGCCACGGCGACGCGCTCACGGTGGCGCCGCGCATCGTGCACGGGGGACTCGTCGCCGGATTCTTCTTCCTCGGCGCGATCGCGATGACCGGCATGCCGCCGCTGTCGGGCTTCGTCGGCAAGCTCCTGATCCTCGACGGCGTGCGCGCTTCGGCCCACGCTGTGTGGATCTGGGTGGTGGTGCTCGCTGGCTCCCTCCTCGCCATCGTCGGTTTTGCTCGTGGCGGCAGCACCCTGTTCTGGAAGAGCTCTGCGCTCGACGGCCTGATGAGGCCGGCCGGGCGCCTGCATCCGGTGCTGCCCTTCGTCGCCACGGGGCTGTTGCTCGGCGCGACCGTGCTGCTCACCGTCTTCGCCGGCCCCGCTGCGGACTATGCCGAGCGGACCGCCGCGCAGCTCTTCCACCCGTCCGCATACATCGAGGCCGTGCTCGGCACGGCCGGGAGGACCGACTGATGGCGACCCGTCCCGCGCGGCGCAGCCTCGCCGAACGCTGGCTCCCGCACCCGCTGCTCACCGTGGTGCTGATCCTGCTCTGGATGCTGCTGCTCAACAGCTTTACCGTCGGCGGCTTCGTCGTCGGCGCCTTCCTGGGCATCGTCATCCCGATCATGACCAGCAGTTTCTGGCCGGGTCGTCCACCGATCCGCGCCTACCGCAAGGTGTTCGCCTTTCTGCTGCTGGTCGCCTGGGACGTCATCGTCGCCAACGTTCAGGTGGCGTGGCTGATCCTGTTCCGCCGCCCGGAGGACCTGCGCATGCGCTGGGTGACGCTTCCGCTCGAGCTCGAGTCGCCCGAGGCGATCACCGTGCTGGCCGGAACGATCACGATGACGCCGGGTACGGTGAGCAGCGACCTCTCGGCCGACGGCCGCGCGCTGCTGGTGCACTGCCTGGACGCGCCCGACGCCGAGGCGGCGGTGCGCACCATGAAGACCCGCTACGAAGCCCGTCTGAAGGAGATCTTTCCATGATCGAACATGCGCTCGTATTCGGCTTCGCCGCGGTTTCGTTGGCGCTGCTGATGAACCTGTGGCGGCTCGTGACGGGGCCGACGCTGATGGACCGGGTGCTCGCGGCCGACACCATGGTGATCAACGCCATCGCGCTGATCATCCTGTTCGGCATCCAGATGCGCACCACGGTCTATTTCGAGGCCGCGCTGCTCTTCGCGATGTTCGGCTTCATCTCGACCGTCGCCTACTGCCGCTTCGTACTGCGCGGCGACATCATCGAATGAGGCGCGGCGTGCGGGGGGTGAAATCCGCCCGGCGTGGCGCACGGCTCAGGAGGAAGATACGATGAACCTGATCGTCGAATTCGTCATCTCGACGCTGATCGTGCTCGGCGGCATCTTCGCGCTGGTCGGCTCGTGGGGGCTCCTGCGCCTGCCCGACCTGATGGCGCGCCTGCATGCGCCCACCAAGGCGACCACCCTGGGGGTGGGCGGCGCGTTGATCGCCTCGATGCTTTACTTTCTCGCCGTCGAAGGCACACTGTCGATCCACGAGATCCTGATCACCGCATTCCTGTTCCTGACCGCGCCGATCACCGCGCACTTCATCGCCAAGGCGCATCTGCATGGCCAGCCCGAATCGGTCAGGGCATTGCCTCCGACCGGACAGTCGCGGGGCTGGAGCACCTTCGACACCCCGCCGCCCGAGCCGGCCGCCGAGGATTCACCGGCCGAAGATTCGCAGCGCTGACCCCGACGAACACGGACCTACATGCCACGCAACAAACCGCCCCGCGACGAGACCGTTGCTCGCGACCCGGTCGCCCCGGCCGACGCGCCCGCGGCCCGATCGGCCGATCCATCCAACGGTGATCCCGGCTCGGCACGGCGCGGCACGCTGCGCCTTCCGAAGGGCATCGCGGCGAGCGACGAAGGCGAGGGCCGTGGCGGACCCGCGCCCCAGCGTCCGGGGCTGCGCGCCCGGTTCAATACCAAGGCGCCCAAGCTGGCTCGGCCCGCGCCAACCGCCAAAGCCGCCGCACCCGATGCCGCTGAACGCAGGCACGCGGAGGCCAAACCCCGCGCCCCAAGGCCCGCAGCCCCGAAGTCCCTGGAGTCGAAACCCGCAGCGCCCAGGCCTGCAGCGCCCAGGGCTCGCACCGCGGAATCCGGCGAGGCGAAGCCCCGTCCGGCCGGCGCTCGGGCGACCCCGCCGCGCGGCGGGGATGATCGCGCGAGCCGGTCGCGTGCCGGCGCTGCAGGTGAGGCCCAAGAGCGTCGCGGCCCATCGCGTTCGACTGCACCCCGCATCGGGGAAACCCGTGCCGGTGAAGCCCGCAAGTCTGCAAAAGCGGTGGCGAACGTCGTCGCTACGCGCCCGCCGGCTGCCGATGCGCCGCCCGAGGGCGTTCGCCTGTCTAAGGTGATGGCCGAGCGGGGATTGTGCTCGCGCCGCGAGGCGGACGGCTTTATCGAACGCGGCTGGGTGATCGTGAACGGTCAGCGCGTCAGCGAGCTCGGCACACGCATCGATCCCGCCGCCGACGTTGCGCTCGCGCCGGAGGCGCAGTGGCGTCAGTCGACCCAGGTCACGATTCTTCTCCACAAGCCGGTCGGATATGTCTCGGGTCAGCCCGAGCCCGGCTACGAGCCCGCGGTGACCCTGATCGGGGCCGACAACCAGTTCGACCGGGCGAGCGCGCAGCGCTTTCATCCCGCGCACCTGAAGGGGCTCGCTCCCGCAGGCCGGCTCGACATCGATTCGACCGGATTGCTGGTGCTGACCCAGAACGGGCGCATTGCCCGTCAGCTGATCGGCGACGACTCGAAGATCGAGAAGGAATACATCGTGCGCGTCGAAGGGGAGCTCGACGACGAAGGGCTGGCGCTGCTCGAGCACGGGCTGGAACTCGATGGACGCAAGCTGCGCCCCGCCAAGGTGGAGTGGATCAACGACCGGCAGTTGCGCTTCGTGCTGCGCGAAGGGCGCAAGCGCCAGATCCGGCGCATGTGCGAGCTGGTCGGCCTGAAGGTGGTCGGACTCAAACGTACCCGGATAGGACGCGTCAAGCTCGCCGACCTGCCGCTCGGGCAGTGGCGCTTCCTGCGCGAGGACGAACAGTTCTGATCCGATTGCCGGGCAACCCTGCCACGGCGGTCGAGATCACGACTTGGGCGCTTCCGCTTCGTGCTTCGGAAGCACGGACTCGTCACTGACGCCCGAAATCTGTGCGAAGCAGCGATCCAGTGGGCAAACCGTGCCCGCAGGACAATCGTGCTCGTGTGCGCATTCTTCCTGAGTCTCGTCCAGCAGTACCATCTCTTGCAGGCGGGTACAGCGACCGACGGGGGAATCGAAAAAGCTCATGACATCCTCCCTTCAAGCGGAAAAATCCAGTTTCGAATTCATTCTAATCCTATTATGGAGTCTGTGATTCCGTTGGCCGGGCGGGGTCGCGGCGCAGCAGGTGGTTTCCCCTATTGAGCGCGGAGCCGTGAATTTGGCAGACTAGCCCGATGCACCCGGCGCGTCTCGCCGCAGATCGGCCTGCGGCGCGGGTTTGCTTAGGGCGGCGCACGCGGGCTCGATGGCCTCGATTGGGGAAGGGAACCCGGAAAGATTCGGTTTGTCGCATCAATCTCGAGAATTCAATAAAACAGATCTATCGTTTCGGCGATAGCCCCGAGGGAGAGTGGCTCATGCGAATTTTCGTCGGCTCGTGGAGCAGGCCGTGCTGACTGCGGTTTTCGCAATCGCCCTGGCCGCCGTGGTAGCGCCCTTGATGACACCCAAGCTCGACGACCGGGCCGGCTGGATTCTCGCGCTTGCGCCGCTGGGTGCCTTCATCTGGTTCGTCTCGTGCATTCCCGTGATCGCGCGGGGCGACGTGCTGGTCGCGTCGATCGCCTGGGTGCCCGCACTCGGCGTGGAAGTGGCATTGCGCCTCGATGGGCTCTCGCTGCTGTTCTCCCTGCTCATCACCGGCATCGGCGCGCTGATCGTCCTCTACGCCGGCGCCTACCTGTCCGACCATCATCATCTCGGCCGCTTCTACGCATTCCTGCTGCTGTTCATGATGGCGATGCTGGGACTGGTGCTCGCCGACGACATGATCGCGATGTTCGTCTTCTGGGAACTCACCAGCGTCGCGTCCTACCTGCTGATCACCTTCCAGCACGAGCGCGCGGTTTCGCGCCGGGCAGGCTTGCAGGCGCTGCTCATCACCGCCGGCGGCGGCCTCGCGCTGCTCGCCGGGCTGGTGCTGCTTGCGCTCGCGGGCGGGGCCTGGCAGTTCTCGGCGATCGACCGGGCGGCCGTGGCTGCACATCCGCTGCTGGGCGCGATCATGGTGCTGGTGCTGATCGGCTGCTTCACCAAGTCGGCCCAGATCCCGTTCCATCTGTGGCTGCCCAATGCGATGAACGCGCCTACGCCCGTGTCGGCCTATCTGCACTCGGCGACCATGGTCAAGGCGGGGGTGTATCTGATGGCGCGCCTCAATCCGACGCTCAGCGCCGATCCGGCATGGGGCGTCACGCTGGTCAGCGTCGGCGCGGCGACGGCGCTGGTCGGTGCCGTGCTGGCGATCCGCCAGACCGACCTGAAGCGCCTGCTCGCCTATACGACGGTGACCGTGCTCGGCCAGCTGACCATGCTGATCGGCACCAACACCACTTACGGGCTGCAGGCCTTCGTCCTCTACCTGCTCGCCCATTCGCTCTACAAGGGCGCACTCTTCATGGCGGTGGGGGCCGTGGATCATTCCACCGGCACCCGCGAGATCTCCAAGCTCGGCGGGTTGATCCGGACGATGCCGCTCACCGGCGCAGCCGTCGGGCTTGCCGCATTCTCCAACGCCGGGTTGCCACCGTTCTTCGGCTTCATCGCCAAGGAGTTCAAGTACGCGGGCCTGATCGAGATGGGTTCGATGGGCTGGGCGGTCACGGTGGTGATGATTCTGACCAACGCCTTGCTGCTGGCAGCGGCCGGACTGGTGTTCATCCGGACTTTTCTAGGGCGTCCGGGCAATTTCCCGCGTGTGCCGCACGAAGTCTCGGTGCCTATGTGGCTCGGCCCGATGGCGCTCGCGCTCGGCGGTTTCGCGCTCGGCGCCTGGCACCATTGGCCGGAAACCTGGCTGGTCAATGCCGCGGTGCAGGTGGTCGCGCCCGGTGCGGTGGATGTCAATCTGTACCTGTGGGGCGGGATCACGCCGGCCGTGATCGCGAGCCTGCTCACCGTCTCGCTGGGTGTGCTGTTCTACGGCCAGCGCCATCGCGTGCGTCATTACATCGCGCGGCTGCGCCTGTTCTGGAACGTCAGCGGCGATCTGATCTGGGATCGGCTGCTGAAGCGCGTCTTCACGGTTGCCGGAGTGCTGGCCTCGGCCTTCCAGCACGGCTCGCTTCGCCTGCACCTCGCCCTGCTCGGGCTGATCACCGCGGCCGTCGCCGCGATCGCGCTGTATCGCGTCGGTGGCCTGTCGCTCGCCGAGGCGCCGTTGTCGCCGCTGACCCCGGCCGGCACCATCGGTTGCCTGCTCGCGCTCGCGGGCGCGGGGGCCGCCGCGGTGATGCGCGGACGCCTCGCGCTGGTCGCGGCGCTCGGCGCGAGCGGCCTGGGTCTTGCGCTGGTCTTCCTGGGCGCCAACGCGCCGGATGTGGCGATCACCCAGCTCATGGTCGAGTCGCTGACGGTGGTGTTTCTCGCCTACGTGCTGCGCGACATGCCGCTGATCCCCGGGGTGGGGGCTCGCCGCCACTCGATGCGGATGTTTCATGGGGTCGTGGCGGCGCTGTTCGGACTCGCCGTGGCGGCAGCCCTGATTGCGGCGGTCACCCTGCCGCTGCCGGGGAACATCGCCGAGTGGTACATCGCCAACAGCTATCCGGGCGGCAAGGGCGGCAACGTGGTGAACGTGATCCTGGTCGATTTCCGCGCCTTCGACACGCTCGGCGAGATCGTCGTCGTCGCGCTCGCGGCGCTCTCTGCCGCGACCCTGCTGGGTGGCGGATCGGGCGCCTTGAGCGCGCGCGGCGAGCCCGAGTTCGGCTCGGTGCTGCTGCGCCAGGGGGTGCGGCCGCTCGCCGCGCTGCTGCTGCTGGTGTCCTTGGTGCTGCTGTGGCGGGGCCACAACCTCCCCGGTGGCGGTTTCATCGGCGGACTGGTGGCGGCGGTGGGTTTCATCCTGCTGGTGTTGACCTTCGGCAACCGGCTCGCGCGCGAGCTGATGTGGGTGCCACCGGCGTTCATCGTCGGCGTCGGGCTCGCCTGCGCGGTCGGCTCCGGCATCATCGGCCTGCTCCTCGGGTACGAGTATCTCAAGGGCCTGTGGATTCTGCCGCTGGGCCTGCCCCTGGGGACGCCGCTGCTCTTCGACATCGGCGTGTTCCTGACCGTGTTCGGCTCGATGCTGCACATGCTGCAGCGGCTGGCCGGGAAGGGGGGCTGAGATGGAACTGCTCGCTGCCCTGACCGTCGGCGGCCTGGCCGGCATCGGCATGTGGATGCTGCTCGACCGCAATCTCATCCGCGTCGTGATCGGCATCGCGATCCTCGGCAACGCGATCAACCTCGGCGTACTCACGGCGGGACGCATGGCCGGCGACGTCGCCGCCTTCGTAACCGCGACGAGCACGCCCGACCATGCGGCGAACCCCTTGCCCCAGGCGCTGGTGCTGACCGCGATCGTGATCGGCTTCGGCCTGTTCGTGTTCTCGCTGGCGGTGCTGAAGCGCATCCGCGAGGTTCATGACATCACCACGACCGACGTCGTGTCGGCGGTCACCGAGGAGCCGGCGCCCGACTTGCGGGAAGGGTCCGAGGTCGGCCAGCGAGCCGACCCCGCGGCGGCGCCGGACAAGGAGGGCGGACGATGAACGCGCTCGTCGTCGCGCCGGTCGCGGTGCCGCTCATCACGCTGATCCTGTGCATCCTGCTGCGGCCGCGACACCGGCTGGTCGCCACGGTCAGCGTCGCGGGAGCCATGGCGCTGCTGTTGGTCGGGCTGCAGGTGCTCGCGCTCGCGGCCGGCGACGTGGTGCTCGCCGGCCAGCTCGGCGGCTGGCAGGCGCCGTTCGGGATCACCGTGGTCATCGACCGCCTGGGCGCCGCGATGGTCGCGATCACCGGTGTGATCGGGCTGGGCACAGTGCTCTACGGTCTCGCGCGCGAAGGCGATCCGGCGGTCGCGCGCGACTTCCACCTCTTCATCCACGGCTTGCTCGCGGGCGTGTGCGGTGCCTTCATCACCGCCGACGTGTTCAATCTCTACGTCTGGTTCGAGGTGCTGCTGATCGGCTCGTTCGCGTTGATCGCGCTCGGCGGGGGCAAGCGTCGCCTTGCCGGGACGCTCACCTATCTGGTCCTGAACCTGCTCGCGACACTGCTCTTCCTGCTCGCCGCCGGGCTGGTCTACGGTTCGACGGGCACCCTCAACATGGGCGAGCTGGCGCTGCTCTTCCGCGCCGGCGAGGCCTCGTCGGCGGCGACGCTGGCGGTCGTCCTGATGCTGCTGTCGTTCTCGATCAAGGCGGCGCTGTTTCCGGTATTCGGCTGGTTGCCGGCGTCCTACCATGTCGCCTGGACGCCGGTGTCGGCGCTCTTCGCCGGTCTGCTCACCAAGGTCGGGGTCTATGCCCTGATCCGCATCGTGACGCTGCTCTGGCCGGAATACGGGGCCGTGCATGAGGTGCTGCTGTGGGTCGCCTGTGCGACCATGCTGGTCGGCGTGCTCGGCGCAGCGGCGCAGACCGAGGTGCGGCGCATCCTCTCCTTCCACATCGTCAGCCAGGTCGGCTACATGATCCTCGGGTTGGCGCTGGCCGCACCGCTCGCGATTGCCGGCGCCGTCTTCTACCTGATCCACCACATCATCGTGAAGGCCAACCTGTTCTTCATCGGCGGGCTGGCGGCGCGACTCACCGGTTCGGAGCGCCTCGCCGCGATGGGCGGGCTCTATGCGAAGGTGCCGTTGCTTGCGCTCCTGTTCGCGATTCCGGCGCTCTCGCTCGCAGGCATTCCGCCGCTGTCCGGCTTCTGGGCGAAGTTCGCGCTGGTCAAGGCGAGCCTCGCCGACGGCTTCTGGTGGGCGGCCGGCGTGGCGCTGCTCACGGGCATCTTCACGTTGCTGTCGATGAGCAAGATCTGGAACGAGGCCTTCCTCAAGGCGCACCCTCAGGGCGAGGCGGCGATCCGGCCGCTGCGCGATGCGCGCTGGGCCTGGGTGACCGTCACCGCGCTCGCGGCGATGACGGTGGCGATCGGCTTCGGCGCCGGGCCGGTCATGGACTACGCGATTGCGGCGGCGGCGCAACTTGCCGAACCGACCGCTTATTTCCGGGCGCTCGACGGCGCGGGAGGGCAGTGACCATGCTGGGCCTGCACATCCTGCTCGCCGCGGGGCTCGCCGCCTTTGCCAATGCGCTCACACCGACCGGCCTCGCCGGCGCCTTCGTGCTGGTCTATCTGATGCTCAAGCTCGGCGCGGGCCTGCTGCAGGTGCGCCGCTACGTGCGACGGGTGGAACTGGCCGCCCGCTTCGTCGGGTGGTTCGTCGTCGAAGTGGTGAAGGCGAGCCTGGACGTCGCCCGCATCGTCACGGCGCGTCGGGTGGTGACTTCGCCCGCGGTGCTCCGGGTCCGGCTGAGGCGCGGGGACGAGCGCATCGCGACGCTGATCGGCTGCCTGCTCACCCTCACGCCGGGCACGCTCGCGCTCGACTACGAGGCCGAGGCCGGCGAGTTGCTGATTCATGCGCTCGACACCGACTCGGTGGAGCGGGTGGAACGTGCCGTGCGGGAAATCGAGAGCCGGCTGCTCGCATGGATCGACGCGAGCGAGCCGGTTCGGGAGGAAAGGGATGCTTGAATCGAGGGCCGAAAGCACGGCAAGGGAGGTTCGGCGATGACGGTGGAACTCGCCGGTGCCGTGTGGGTGCTGCCGCTGGCGGTGGTGCTGCTCGCGATCAGTGCCGCGCTGATCCTGCTTCGCCTGCTCCTGGGACCGACCGGGCCGGACCGGGTCGTCGCGATCGACGCGCTGACCCTGCTCGGCGTCGCGGCGGTGGCGCTCGGTGCGATGATGACCGCCCAGGCGGTGTTTCTCGACGTCGCGGTGGTGCTGGCGCTGGTGTCCTTCTTCGGTACGGTCGCCTTTGCGCTGCTTTTTCGCGCAACGGGTGACGACGGGCGCCGCGCTGCGGACGAGACGCGCGATCAGGGAGAGAGCCGATGAACGGATCGATCCTGCCCTGGCTCGCCTCGGCGCTGGTGTTGAGCGGGGCCTTGTTCTGCCTGCTCGGCGCGATCGGCGTGCTGCGCCTGCCCGACTGCTACAGCCGCATGCACGCGGCGAGCAAGGCGGGCGCGCTGGGCGCGGTGATGGTGCTGGGCGGCGTCGCAGCCGCTTCGAGCGGCGAGGTCGCGCTCGAGGCGCTGTTCGCGCTGCTGGTGCTGCTCGCGACCGCGCCGCTTGCCGCCCATGCGGTCTCGCGCGCGGCGAACCGCGCCGGCATCCGGCCCATCGTCGGGCCGCTCGGCAACGTCATGGATGCGGAGCATGCCGCGCGCGGCGAGGACGCGTCGAGAACGGACGAGGCCGCGCCCTCCGAGGGCAAGCGCACGCAAGTCGGTCAGGGTGGCGAGGCACCCGGTTCCGGACTTGCCGGGGACGGCGTCGGGCCGACCCCGCGATAGCACCGGGCCGGCTCCATCCCGCCGGCGGCAGCCCAGCCGCGGCGACTGCCCGGCCGTTGCATGACCGGCTGAGAGGGCTCGGCCGAGGGGGGCTCGGCACGACGCTCTTTCGCCATCGGAGCTCGGGACCGACGGACGTATGCGAGCCGTGCATTCGACGAGCCGTCCGTTCCTGGCGCCGTCTGCTCAGCCCTTCTGCTTGCTCCACGAATCCTTGAGCGTCACGCTGCGGTTGAACACCGGGGCGCCCGGTGTCGAGTCCCGGCGGTCGGCCACGAAGTAGCCGTGGCGCTCGAACTGGAACGACTGTTCGGGCGCGGCGTCCTTCAAGGCGGGCTCGAGCCAGGCAGTGAGGGTCGATTTCGACTCGGGGTTCAGGTCGTCGAGGAAGCTGCGCTCGACGCCCTCGGCATCGCCCTCGCGCCGCGCGCCGGGGTAGGGGTGGGCGAACAGCCGGTCGTAGAGCCGCACCTCGGCGCGGTAGCCGTGGGCGACCGAGACCCAGTGCAGATTGCCCTTGACCTTGTAGGCGTCCGCCCCCGGCGTGCCGCTCTTCGAGTCCGGCAGGTACTCGGCGAACACCGTGGTGATGCGCCCGTCGGCGTCCTTTTCGCAGCCGGTGCAGCGTACGACGTAGCCGTAGCGCAGCCGCGCCATGTTGCCGGGGTAGAGGCGGCGGAAACCCTTCAGCGGCTCCTCCATGAAGTCCTCGCGCTCGATCCACAGCTCGCGGCCGAACGGCATCGTGCGCTTGCCCAGCTCCGGGCGGAGCGGATGATTGGGTGCCTCGCACGGCTCGCTGGCGCCCTCCGGGTAGTTGGTGAGCACCAGCCGCAGCGGGTCGAGCACCGCGACGCGGCGCTCGGCGACCTCGTTGAGGTGCTCGCGCATGCAGTCCTCGAGCACGCCGATGTCGATCCACGAGTCGGCCTTGGAGACGCCGATACGCTCGGCGAAGAGGCGGAAACCCCCGGCCGTGAAGCCGCGGCGGCGCGCGCCCACGAGCGTGGGCAGGCGCGGATCGTCCCAGCCGTCGACGCGGCCTTCGTCCACGAGCTGGATCAGCTTGCGCTTGGAGAGCACGGTGTAGGTGAGGTTGAGCCGCGCGAACTCGATCTGCTGCGGCAGCGGGCGGCGGAACTTGCCGCAGTCGGCCAGCGCCGCGAGCAGCCAGTCGTAGAACGGCCGCTGGTCCTCGAACTCGAGGGTGCAGATCGAGTGGGTGATATTTTCGATCGCGTCCTCGATCGGGTGCGCGAAGGTATAGAGGGGATAGACGCACCAGGCGTCGCCGCTGCGGTGGTGGGTCGCGCGGCGGATGCGGTAGATCACCGGATCGCGCAGGTTGATGTTGGGACTCGCCATGTCGATCTTCGCGCGCAGCACGTGCGCGCCGTCGGCGAACTCGCCGGCGCGCATGCGGCGGAAGAGGTCGAGGTTGTCGGCGATGCTGCGGCCGCGCCAGGGGCTGTCGCGGCCCGGCTCGGTCAGCGTGCCGCGGTGGGCGCGGATCTCGTCGGCGCTGAGCGAATCGACGTAGGCCTTGCCCGCCTCGATCAGCGCGACCGCGCAGTCGTACATGGTCTCGAAGTAGTCCGAGGCGAAGTAGAGATGCTTGCCCCAGTCGAAGCCGAGCCAGTGCACCGCCTGGATGATCGCATCGACGTACTCCTGCTCCTCCTTCTCCGGGTTGGTATCGTCGAAGCGCAGGTGGCAGACGCCGCCGTAGCTCTCGGCGAGGCCGAAGTTCAGGCAGATCGACTTGGCGTGGCCGTAGTGCAGGTAGCCGTTGGGCTCGGGCGGAAAGCGTGTCTCGACGCGTCCGCCCCACTTCCCGGTCCGGTTGTCCTCGTCGACGAGGTTGCGGATGAAGTTGGCAGGCGCTGCCGGAGTGGAGAAGGGTTGTACGGGATCGGACACGGTGGGCCTCGGGCGAAAAGCTGAGCGGCTGTGAAAACCCGACATTCTAGCGCGGAGAGCTCGGCGCACAGGCGGCCGGTGCGCTCGCTTCGTCAGTCCGCCGCGTGCGCGTCGGCGGCTGAAGCAGCGACAGCGTGAGAAATTCGGGGTAGTGAGGGTGCAAGCAATGCAGGTTAATATCGGGCATTCCCGACGCATCCCGGACCGCACTGCCATGGCCGCTGGAATTTCGCGCTTTGCTCTCCAATATTGCCGCCCGCGCGCGTCCGCGCCTGCTTCCACGGAAGCGTCGACGGCCGCACGCGGCGCGATTCCCCGCCGTGCCCTCGTTGGCGGCGGCGCCTCGTGACGGCCCCGATCGGTTGGTCGGCCTTCGTCGCGGTCGGCGCCGGGGCGGCAATCGGCGCTTGGCTGCGCTGGGGCCTCGGCCTCTGGCTCAACCCGCTCGTTCTCGCGGTGCCGCTCGGCACGCTCGCGGCGAACCTCGTCGGCGGTTTCGTGATGGGGGTGGTGCTCGGTTTCATCCAGGCCGTGCATACGATGGCGCCGGCGCTCAAGCTCTTCCTCACGACCGGGCTGCTCGGCGGCCTCACGACCTTTTCCTCCTTCTCGGCCGAGGGCTTGCATCTGGTCCAGCGCGGCGAGTGGGGCTGGCTCGCCCTGCATACCGTCGCCCACGTGGCCGGCTCGCTGCTGATGGCCTGGGCGGGCTTTGCCGCCTTCAACGCCTGGCGCGGGTAGCGAGTCGGCGAGCTCAGCGCCGCTCGGCCTTCGGCCGGACCGACAGCCAGCGCGCCGCACCCATGCCGGCGGCGCGGCCGGTGGCGAAGCAGGCGGTGAGCAGATAACCGCCGGTGGGCGCTTCCCAGTCGAGCATCTCGCCGGCGCAGAACACCCCGGGGAGTGCGCGCAGCATCAGCGCCTCGTCGAGATCCTCGAAGGCGACGCCGCCGGCGGTGCTGATCGCCTCGTCGAGCGGGCGCGGCGCAACGAGGCGCAGCGGCAGCGCCTTGATCGCGTCGGCGAGCCGCGCCGCATCGGCGAGATCGGCGGGCCCGGCGCACTCGCGCAGCAGCGCCGCCTTGACGCCACCGAGCCCGACCTTGCTCTTGAGGTGGCTCGCCAGCGAGCGGGTGCCGCGCGGCCGCGCGAGCTCAGCCGCGAGGCGCTCGGGCGCGAGGCCCGGCGCGAGATCGAGTTCCAGTGTGACCCATCCGCGCGCCTCGATCGTATCGCGCAGCGGTGCCGCCAGCGCGTAGATCAGCCCGCCCTCGACCCCAGTGGCGGTGACGACGCACTCGCCCGCGCGTCGGAGCTCGGCGCCTTGCGCGTCGGTGAAGCGCGCGGCGACGGTCTTCACCGGTGCGCCGGCGAAGCGCGAGCTGAAATGCTCCGACCAGCCGCCGGCCGCGCCCGCGGCCGGGGTCGCGACGTCGAAGCCGCAGTTGGCGGGGCGAAACGGAGCAATGCGCACGCCCCGCGCGGCGAGCCACGGCGCCCACGCGCCGTCCGAGCCGAGCCGCGCCCAGCTCGCGCCGCCGAGCGCGAGCACGACCGCGTCGGCATCGACGGCGATCTCGCCGGCCGGCGAGGCGAAGCGCAGGCCTCGCGTCGGCGAGGGCGAGGGCGGGTGCCAGCCGAGCCAGCGATGGCGCGCGTGCAGTCGCACGCCGGCGGCGCGCAGCCGGTGCAGCCAGGCGCGCAACAGCGGCGCGGCCTTCATCTCGCGCGGAAACACCCGCCCCGAGCTGCCGACGAAGGTCTCGATGCCCAATCCGTGCGCCCAGTCGCGCAGCTGCGGCGAGCCAAAGTCGGCGAGCAACGGGGCGAGCCGGTCGCGGCGTGTGCCGTAGCGCTCGACGAAGGCTTCGGGCGCCTCGCCATGGGTGAGGTTGAGCCCGCCGATGCCGGCCAGCAGGAACTTGCGCCCAGGCGAGGGCATCGCGTCGTAGACGTCGACGCGGCGCGAACCGTCGGCGAGCACTTCCGCCGCCATCAACCCGGCCGGTCCGGCACCGACGATGGCGATGCGCTCGGGCGAGGGCCCGCTCATCGGGCGATCACCCGCCACGCCGCGAGCTTGGCCGCATGGCCGATGGACGCATTGGCTGGGCTGGTCGAGGGCAGCCGCAGGCGCTCGGCCGGCAGGCGGCCGGCTAGCCGCGGCAGCACGTGGCGCTGGAAGAGCTGCTGCGCGGTCGCGCCGTTGAAGAAGATCCGCGTGATTTCCGGTTGCACCTCGAAGAACGCGGCGAAATCGTTCGGCTCGATCGAGGCGGGCTCGATCGCGGCATCGAGGCTGCCGGGCCGTCGGCACGCGCCGAGCACGTCCCACAACGCAAAGCCCGCCGCCGCAAAGCGCTGTGCGCGCTCGGCGTAGGGCAGCTGCGGATCGATGGCGAGCACCGCGCCGACCAAGGGCCAGAACAGGTTGCGAGGATGGGCGTAGTACTGGCGGGCCGCGAGCGAGGCCGCGCTCGGCATGCTGCCGAGGATCAGCGTGTGCGCACCGGGCGCGGCGATCGGCGGGAAACCTTCGAGTCGGGACATGCCGGGGCGGGCGCGGGGTTCGGGATGGCGAACGGTAGCCCAGCGCGGTCGGGCGTTCAAGCGAATCGGCACGCGCCGATTGCGGCACAATAGCGCCCGTGTCCCAGCCTCCCCAGTCCTCCCCGAAGTCCCGGGCCCGTGGCGCCACGCCGCCGCCCGCCTCCGAGCTCGATTGCCTGAGCGCCGATCGGCCGCGGCTCGCGGCGCTCGCACGCCGGCTCGGGCGCGCTCCGGCAGCGGAGCGCGAGCGTCTGCAGACCGACTTCGACGCGCTCCTCGAGCGCTCGCGCGGGATGCTTGCCGAGCGGCGCGCGCGCCTGCCGCGCCCGTCCTTCCCGCCCGAGCTGCCGGTATCCGAGCGGCGCGACGAGATCGCCGCCGCGATCGCCGCCCATCAGGTGGTCATCGTCTGTGGCGAGACCGGCTCGGGCAAGACCACCCAGCTGCCCAAGATCTGCCTCGCGCTCGGGCGCGGCGCCGCCGGCCTGATCGGCCACACCCAGCCGCGGCGCATCGCCGCGCGCGCGACCGCCGCGCGCATCGCTCAGGAGTTGCAGAGCGAGCTCGGCCAGGCGGTCGGCTTCAAGATCCGCTTCTCGGATCGCATCGGCGCGCAGACCCACGTCAAGCTGATGACCGACGGCATCCTGCTCGCCGAGACCCAGTCCGATCCGCTGCTCTCGGCCTACGACACGCTGATCATCGACGAGGCGCACGAGCGCAGCCTCAACATCGACTTCATGCTCGGCTATCTGCGCACGCTCCTGCCGCGTCGGCCCGATCTCAAGCTCATCGTCACCTCGGCCACGCTCGACGCCGAGCGCTTCGCCCGCCATTTCGCGGTGCACGGACGCCCGGCGCCGGTGATCGAGGTCTCCGGCCGGCTCTACCCGATCGAGGTCCGCCATCGGCCGATCGAGGACGACGCCGACGCGCCGCCGGGGCGCTCCGCGGCGGGCGGCGCGGCGCGCAAGGACAAGGGGCGCGATCTCTACGAGGCCATCGTCGACGCCGTCGACGAGGCGCAGCGCACCGGCCCCGGCGACGTGCTGGTGTTCCTGCCCGGCGAGCGCGAGATCCGCGAGGCCGCCGAGGCGTTGCGCAAGGTCCATCACGCCGCCGGCACCGAGATCCTGCCGCTCTTCGCCCGCCAGTCGGCGCAGGAGCAGGCGCGCGTGTTTGCCCCCGGCAACGGCCGCCGCGTCGTGCTCGCCACCAACGTCGCCGAGACCTCGCTCACCGTGCCCGGCATCCGCTACGTCGTCGACACCGGGCTGGCGCGGGTCAAGCGCTATTCGGTGCGCAACAAGGTCGAGCAGCTGCAGATCGAGAAGATCGCCCAATCGGCGGCGAAGCAGCGCGCCGGCCGCTGCGGGCGCGTCATGGACGGCGTGTGCTTCCGCCTCTACGCCGAGGACGATCTTGCCAGCCGCGACGCCCACACAGACCCGGAGCTGCTCCGCTCCTCGCTCGCCGGCGTGATTCTGCGCATGAAGGCGCTGCGCCTCGGCGCGGTCGAGGACTTTCCCTTCATCGACGTGCCGAGCCCGCGCGCGATCGCCGACGGCTACCAGCTCCTCACCGAGCTGGGCGCGGTCGGTGACGATGCGGCGCGCACGCTCACTCCGGCCGGCGCCGAGCTCGCGCGCCTGCCGCTCGACCCGAAAATCGGGCGCATGATCCTCGCCGCGCGCGACCGCGGCTGCCTCGCCGAGGTGCTGGTGATCGCCGCGGCGCTCGCGGTGCAGGATCCGCGCGAGCGCCCGCCCGAGCATGCCGGCGCGGCCGACCAGGCGCACGCGCGCTTTCGCGGCGGCGAGCTCGACCAGCGCAGCGAATTCCTCTGGTACTGGAATTTGTGGAAGGCCTGGGGCGAGGTCGTGCGCCACGAGTCGAGCGCCAAGCAGAAGGCTTGGTGCCGCAGCCACTACCTGTCGTGGCTGCGCCTGCGCGAGTGGCGCGACGTGCATGCGCAGCTGCACACGCTCGCCGCAGAGCACGGCTGGAAGGAGAATCAGCAGCCCGCGCACTACGAGGCGATCCACAAGGCGCTGCTCGCCGGTCTGCTCGGCCACATCGGCTGCCGCATGGAGGACGCCTCCGGTGCGCAGGCCGGCAGCTACCTCGGCGCCCGCGGCATCCGCTTCTGGCCGCATCCCGGCTCGGCGCTCGCGCGCAAGGCCGGCAAGTGGGTGATGTGCGCCGAGCTGGTCGAGACCACACGGCTCTTCGGCCGCTGCCTCGCGAAGATCGAGCCGGAGTGGCTGGAGGAGGTTGGCGCCCATCTGGTGAAGCGCCAGGTGGTCGAGCCGCACTGGTCGAAGAGCGCCGGCGCGGTGCGCGCCTGGGAGCGCGGCACGCTGCACGGGCTCACCCTGTACGCGCGTCGCGCAGTGGGCTACCGCGACACCGACCCGGCGCTGTGCCGCGAGCTCTTCATCCGCGAGGGCCTGGTGCAGGGCGAGATCGCCGAAGGGCCGGCGCGAGCGATGGCCTTCCTGCAGCACAACCAGCGGCTGGTTGCCGAGATCGAGCGCATCGAGCACAAGTCTCGGCGGCCCGACGTGCTGGTCGACGAGGCGCTGATCGAGGCCTTCTACGATGCGCGCCTGCCCGCCGACGTGGTCGACGTCGCGAGCTTCGAGCGCTGGCGCCGCCAGGCCGAGCGCGACGAGCCCAAGCTGCTGCAGCTCACCCGCGAGCAGCTGATGCGCCACGAGGCGCACGGCATCACCACCGAGCGCTTTCCGGCGAGCCTCGAGGTGCTCGGCCAGAAGCTCCGGCTCACCTACTTGCACGAGCCCGGCCAGGCCGACGACGGCGTGACGCTGCACGTGCCGCTCGCGATGCTCAACCAGATCCCGGTCAGCCGCTGCGAGTGGCTGGTGCCGGGCCTGCTCGAGGAGAAGGTCGCCGCGCTGCTGCGCACCGTCCCGCAGAAGCACCGCCACCGCCTGCAGCCGCTCGCCGAGAGCGCCGCCGATTTCGCAGCCGCTGCCGACGCGGGTGAGTTCGACCGCGACGAGCCGCTCCTGCGGGCGCTGCAGCGCTTCGTCGAAGCGCGCGTCTCGCTCAAGCTGCCGCTGGAATCCTTCCGCGCCGAGAACCTCAAGCCGCATTGCCTGATGAATTTCCGCGTCTTCGACGAGCACGGCCGCGTGCTCGGCCAGTCGCGCAACCTCGCCGAGCTGCGCGCGCGGTTCGGCCGCCAGGTCGCCGAGCGCTTCCGGGCGGCGACCTTCGCGGCGAGCGACGCATCCGCGGAAGCGGGCAGTGACCATGCGCCCCGGCGCGAGGAACGGACGCCGGCGTCTTCGCACGGCGGAGATTCGGCCGACGCGGGGCTTCGCCCGCTGCAGTCCGGTGCGCGCCAGCCCGCCAGCGGCGCCAAGCCGCCTACCGGCGCGGTGGCCGCGACGGGGGGCGGGGCCGGGACGCCGCACACAGGCCTGACGTCGTGGAGCTTCGGTCCGCTGCCCGAGCTGCTCGAGGTGCGCGTGGCCGGGCGCGAGCTGATCGGCTTCCCGGCCCTGCACGACGACGGCGGCAGCGTCTCGCTGCGGCCCTACGACACGCCCGAGGAGGCCGCCCGCGTCCATCGCAAGGGCCTCGCCCGTCTGTTCGCCCTCACCCTCAAGGATCAGGTCAAGGCGATCCACAAGCTGCCGGGCCTGCGCGAGCTCGCGCTCGCCTTCCTCGCCTTCGGCACCGAGGCCGAGCTCAAGGCGCAGCTGGTCGCGGCGACGCTGGAGCGCGTCTGCCTGCTCGAGCCGCTGCCGGCCGATGCCGACAGCTTCGCCCGGCGCTGCGCCGAGGCGAAGCCGCGGGTCACCCTGGTCGCCCAGGAGTTCATGCGTCTTGCCACCCAGCTGCTCGCCGAGCACGCCGCGCTGCACAAGCGGCTCACCGCGCTCAAGGCCTTTCCCGAGGTCGCGGCCGACATGCAGGCCCAGCTCGCGCGCCTGATGCCGGCCGACTTTCTCGTCGCCTGGCCATGGGAGCGGCTCGCGCACGTGCCGCGCTACCTGCGCGCAGCCGGCGTGCGCCTCGACAAGCTGCGCAACAACCCCGATCGGGACGCCGAGGCGATGGCGCAGTGGAGGTCGCTCGCCCAGCCCTTAGAGCGCGAGCTCCAGGCGCGGCGCAAGGCGGGCGTCGTCGACGCCGCGCTCGAGGACTTCCGCTGGCTGCTGGAGGAGCTTCGCGTCGGCCTTTTCGCCCAGGAGCTCAAGACGCCGATGCCGGTGAGCGTGAAGCGTCTGCAGAAGATCTGGGAATCCCGGCCGCGTTGAACGACGCGCCCGCGCATCTTCCCGTGTTGCCAATATTGCTGCTACAATCCGTCGCTTACCCTTGCTCCACCGGTTGCGCATGCCGGGGGGCTGTCATCAACCGCAAGGAGTCTGCATGCGACATTACGAAATCGTTTTCATCGTCCACCCGGACCAGTCCGAGCAGGTGCCCGCGATGATCGAACGCTACCAGTCGATCGTCACGACGCGCAACGGCCAGATCCATCGTCTCGAGGACTGGGGCCGCCGCCAGCTCGCCTACCCCATCCAGAAGATGCATAAGGCCCACTACGTGCTCATGAACATCGAGTGCGACGGCGAGGCCCTGGCCGAGCTCGAGCATGCGTTCAAGTTCAACGACGCCGTGCTGCGCCACCTGATCATCAGCCAGAAGGTCGCCGTGACGACCCCTTCGCCGATGATGAAGGAAGAGAAGTCCCGTTCGCTGACGCCGGTTGCCGGCGAGGGCGACGAAGCCGCCAAGTCGGACGAGAACGCGTCGGCCTGAGGTGCCCGAGTCGGCGCTCAACCAGTTGCGCATCGACGCCGAGATCGCCGAACTGCGGCCCCTGCGTCGAACCCCCGCCGGAGTGCCGGTTTCCACCTGCACGCTGGCCCATGCATCGAATCAGGACGAAGCGGGTCGTGCCCGCGACGTGTCGGTGGAACTGGAAGCGGTTGCGCTGGGGGATCTCGCAGCAGTTCTGGCAGGCGCCGCGCCGGGCATGAAGATGCGTGCCACCGGGTTTCTCGCCGCGAAGAGCCTTCGCGGCCGCACACCGGTGTTGCACCTGAGCAAGATTGAATTTCTGGAAGGAAACGAAAATGGCTTTCAAGCCCAAGTCGAAGTTCAAGAAAAAGGATGATCGCGGTGGACGCGGTCTCTTCAAGCGTCGCAAGTACTGCCGTTTCACGGCCGAGAACATTCCGGAAGTCGACTACAAGGATGTCGACATCCTGAAGGACTTCATCACCGAGACGGGCAAGATCATGCCGGCGCGCATCACCGGCACCAAGGCCGGCTACCAGCGTCAGCTGTCGACGGCGGTCAAGCGCGCGCGCTTCCTGGCGCTGCTGCCCTACACCGATCTGCACAAGTAAGAAGGGGAGATCGGACATGCAAATCATTCTTCTCGAAAAGGTCGTGAATCTCGGCGGCCTCGGCGACGTGGTCAAGGTCAAGGACGGCTACGCGCGCAACTTCCTGATCCCGCAGGGCAAGGCCAAGCGCGCGACCCCCTCCAACATGGCCGAGTTCGAGCAGCGCCGTGCAGAGCTGGAGCGTATCCAGTCCGACCTGCTCGGCCGCGCCCAGGCGCAAGCCGCCCAGCTCGAAGGCCTGATGGTCCAGATCAGCCGCAAGGCAGGCATGGACGGACGCCTTTTCGGCTCGGTCAGCAATGCCGACGTGGCCGAGGCGCTCCAGGCTCAGGGCTTCAAGATCGAGCGCAACGCGCTGCGCATGCCGGCCGGTCCGATCAAGCAGATCGGCGACGTGCCGGTCGAAGTCGTCCTGCACGCCGACGTCGCGACGACCATCACCGTGTCGGTGCTCGGCGAGCAGTAAAGCCGAGGCCTGATACGGCTGGCAATATCTGCCAAGGGGCTGCCTGCGCAGCCCCTTTTCTCGTCTACGAGTCTGTGTCCCGATCGGGCTACATATCCTCGGCCGATCAATGCCCTGCAGCCACGCGCAGCGCACTTGCGCCGAGCTTGGTCGCAGCGGGCGCGGCGGCGGCCTGCAAAATTCATTCGCCAGCGACGGCCGGGCTGGCCGTAAAATCGAGCCCCCGACCCCTGACTGCCGCCCTCCCGATGAGCGCTTCGAATCTCGATTATTCCCAGCCGCCGCCAGACCCGCAGCTTTCGTCGCTGAAGCTGCCGCCGCACTCGATCGAGGCCGAGCAGTCGCTCATCGGCGGCATCCTGCTCGACAACGCCGCCTGGGAGCGCATCGCCGATCTGGTCACCGAAGCGGACTTCTACCGCGACGACCATCGCCGCATCTACCAGCACATGTCGCGACTCATCGATCTCGGCAAGCCGGTCGACGTGGTCACCGTCTACGAGTCGCTGGAAAAGAACAACGAATCGGAACGCGTCGGCGGGCTCGCCTATCTTGCCGAAGTCGCCAACAGCACGCCGTCGGCCGCCAACATCCGACGCTATGCCGAGATCGTGCGCGAGCGCGCGCTGCTGCGGCGCATGGTTACCGTGGGCGACGAGATCGCCGCCAGTGCGCTCAATCCTGCCGGTCGCGACGCCAAGATGCTGCTCGATCAGGCCGAGGCCAAGGTGCTCGAAATCGCCGAGGCCGGCGCCCGGCACGCGAGCGGTTTCGTATCCATCCAGCCCATCCTCAAGCAGGTCGTCGATCGCGTGCAGGAGCTCTACGATCGCGACAATCCGACCGACGTCACCGGAGTTCCGACCGGTCTGGTCGATCTCGACGAGAAGACGTCAGGCCTGCAGCCTTCCGACATGATCATCGTCGCCGGCCGTCCGGCGATGGGCAAGACCACACTCGCTCTCAACATCGCGGAGCACGTGGCGATCGATTGCCGGCTGCCGGTGGCGATTTTCTCGATGGAAATGCCCGGCACCCAGCTCGCAACCCGCTTCATTTCGTCGCTCGGCCGCATCGACCAGCACAAGCTGCGCACCGGCCGCCTCGGCGACGAAGACTGGCAGCGCCTGACCATGGCGATGGGCAAACTCTACGACGCGCCGCTCTTCATCGACGAGACTCCTGGCCTCAACCCGATCGACCTGCGGGCGCGCGCGCGGCGGCTGCACCGCCAGTGCGGCAAGCTCGGGCTCATCGTCATCGACTACCTGCAGCTGATGACCGGCACCAAGGATTCCGACAACCGCGCGTCGGAGCTCTCCGACATCTCCCGCTCCGTCAAGTCGCTCGCCAAGGAGCTGCACGTTCCGATCATCGCGCTCTCGCAGCTCAACCGCAGCCTCGAGCAGCGCCCCAACAAGCGGCCCGTCATGTCCGATCTGCGCGAATCCGGAGCTCTCGAGCAGGACGCGGACATCATCATGTTCATCTACCGTGACGAGGTCTACAACCCCGATTCTGCGGACAAGGGTTCGGCCGAGCTCATCATCGGCAAGCACCGAAACGGCCCGACCGGCACCGTCCGCCTGACCTTCATCGGAGAAAGCACGCGCTTCGAAAATTACGCCGCCGCGGCGTACTGAGCGCGCGCTGTCGCGCGGGCTGCGATGGCCGCCGTGCGGTCCCTCGTCGCCCGGTCGCCATATCGCCGAGTCGAATTGCTCCTGAGTCGTTGACAGAGGTTTCGGGGTGTATATAATTCGCCGCTCGCTGTTTCCGGGGGGGGGTGTCCGGGAGATGT
>JARFTX010000047.1 GCA_029289265.1 Gammaproteobacteria bacterium | reverse complement strand
TCGACTCGACGTTGTAGAGGATGCCGTCGTAGGTCGACTGGGTGATCGTCAGGATCCGTGGCTTGCGGCCCATCGCCTCTTTGGCGAAGGGGTTCGAGGCGATCTTCTTGCGGATGTTCTCGATCTTGAACTCTTCGAGCGGGATGGGCCCGATGATGCCGTAGTGGTTGCGCGTCGGAGTGAGGAACACCGGCACCGCCCCGGTCATGATGATCGAGTGGAGGATGGACTTGTGGCAGTTGCGGTCGACGACGACGACATCGCCGGGCGCAACCGTCGTGTGCCAGACCATCTTGTTCGAGGTCGAGGTGCCATTGGTGACGAAGTAGAGGTGGTCGCAGTTGAAGATGCGCGCGGCGTTGCGCTCCGAGGCGGCGACCGGTCCGGTGTGGTCGAGCAGTTGGCCGAGTTCATCCACCGCGTTGCAGACGTCTGCACGCAGCATGTTCTCGCCGAAGAACTGGTGGAACATCTGCCCGACCGGGCTCTTGAGGAAGGCGACCCCGCCCGAGTGGCCGGGGCAGTGCCACGAGTACGAGCCGTCGGCGGCGTAATGCACCAACGCGCGGAAGAACGGCGGCGCCAGCGAGTCGAGATAATTCTTCGCCTCGCGCACGATATAGCGGGCAACGAATTCCGGCGTGTCCTCGAACATGTGGATGAAGCCGTGCATCTCGCGCAGCACGTCGTTCGGGATGTGCCGACTGGTGCGCGTCTCACCGTACAGGAAGATCGGGATGTCGGCGTTGCGGAAGCGGATCTCCTCGACGAAGGCACGCAGGCTGGCGATCGCCTTCTCGGTGGCCTCGGGCGACGAAAACTCCTCGTCGTCGATCGACAGGATGAAGGCCGAACCACGACTCTGCTGCTGGGCGAAGGAGGTCAGGTCGCCGTAGCTGGTGACGCCGAGCACGTCGAGGCCTTCGCGCTCGATCGCCGTCGCGAGCGCGCGAATCCCCAGCCCCGAAGCGTTCTCGGAGCGGAAGTCCTCGTCGATGATGATGACAGGAAAGGTGAAGCGCATCGCATTCTCCAGCAGTGGCCGAGGGGCCGGCGGGATGATACCCGCATCGCGTTTGCCGAAACGTTACCGAAAAGCACAAAGGGCCGTTCCCGGCCCTGGTCGCATGGCTTGGTGGTCGCGGTCCGTGGTCAGATCTTGGGCAGCGTGACGCCGGTCTGCCCAAGGTATTTGCCACCGCGGTCACGGTACGAGGTCTCGCAGACCTCGTCCGACTCGAAGAAGAGCATCTGGGCGATGCCCTCGTTGGCGTAGATCTTCGCCGGCAGCGGGGTGGTATTCGAGAACTCCAGCGTCACGTGGCCCTCCCACTCGGGTTCGAGCGGCGTGACGTTGACGATGATGCCGCAGCGTGCATAAGTGCTCTTGCCGAGGCAGACGGTGAGGATCTTGCGCGGGATGCGGAAGTATTCGACCGTACGCGCCAGCGCGAACGAATTCGGCGGGATGATGCAGACGTCGCCGACGAAATCGACGAAATTGCGCGCATCGAAGTCCTTCGGGTCGACGATGGTGGAGTTGATGTTGGTGAAGATCTTGAATTCGTTTGCACAGCGCACGTCGTAGCCGTAACTCGACGTGCCGTACGAAACGATCTTGCCGGAGCCGTTGCTGCGGACGAGCTCGGGGGCGAAGGGCTCGATCATCCCTTCGTGCTCCGCCATGCGGCGGATCCACTTGTCTGACTTGATTGACATGGGGCGCGGTATCCTCGGCAGCCGGCCCGGCAGGAGCCGGGTTCTGAAAAATCGCGATAGTTTACGGCAAGCGCCGCCCGATTGACAGAAATCGATGGCATGCCCCGCCGGGGCGGGGCGGCCGCGCGACGCGCCGCTCCGACGGCAGGGATGCGCGATTATGCGAAGCGGCGCGGTCGCGGATCACGTGTTCTGCACGACGATGCTCGGAAACTTGTGGGTCATGTCCTTGGCCTTGAGCGCCACATTCACCGCCACCTTGCGCGCAATCTCCTTGTAGATCTTGGCGATGCGCCCGTCCGGATCGGCCGCCACGGTGGGTACGCCGCTGTCGGCCTCGGATCGGATCTGCAAGTCCAGCGGGAGCGCGCCGAGGAAGGGCACACCGTAGTCCGCGCAGAGCTTCTGGCCGCCGCCGGTGCCGAAGATCGGCTCTTCGTGTCCGCAGTTCGAGCAGATGTGGATGCTCATGTTTTCGACCACACCGATGATGGGCACACCGACCTTCTCGAACATCTTCAGCCCCTTGCGGGCATCCAGGAGGGCTATGTCCTGCGGCGTGGTGACGATCACCGCGCCGGTCACGGGCACGCTCTGCGACAGCGTGAGCTGGATGTCGCCCGTGCCCGGCGGCATGTCGACGATCAGGTAGTCGAGATCCTTCCAGGCGGTTTCCTTAAGAAGTTGCGTGAGCGCCTGCGTGGCCATCGGTCCGCGCCACACCATCGGCGTCTCGACGTCGACGAGGAAACCGATCGACATCGCCTGCAGGCCATGTGCGGTGAGCGGCGTCATCGTCTTGCCGTCCTCGGATACCGGCCGCTCGTGGCCGATGCCGAGCATCTGCGGCTGCGACGGACCGTAGATGTCGGCGTCGAGAATGCCGACGCGCGCCCCTTCGGCGGCAAGCGCGAGCGCCAGGTTAGCCGCGGTCGTGCTCTTGCCGACTCCGCCCTTGCCCGAAGCCACGGCGATGATGTTCTTCACCCCCGGTAGCAGCTTCACGCCCTGCTGCACTGCGTGCGCGACGACACGGCTGTGCACCTCGATGGTCACCTTGCCGAGTGCGGGGAGCGTCGCGAGCGTGTCGCGCAGCAGATCACGAATGCGCTGCACCTGGCTCTGGGCCGGGTAGCCCAGTTCGACCTCGAAACTGACGTCGTTGCCGCTTACGGCGAGGTTGCGGATGCAGCGGGACGCGACGAAATCCCTCCCGGTGTTCGGGTCGATCGCGGACTTCAGGGCTTCGGTGACGACTTCGGGGCTCAAACTCATGGGAAACAAACCTCGACAATAAGTGGAGACCGCGGCCGCGGACACTGGAATGTTCAATCATACCGAAGCACGCCGCGCCCCTCATCCATTTAGCGAACATTGTCTTTCCCGCCGCCGGGGATAGAATCCGCAGGGTCGCCGGCCTCGCCTGCGGCACCGTTCAACTCCACGGCAAGAATATGTCCCGGTTCTCGCTTTCCGCCTTAGCGCTTTGCAGCGCGCTCGTCGTCGCTTGCGCCACGCCGCTGCAGCGGCCCGACTCACCCTCAGCAGACGAGGTCGATGAAAGCGGCGCGCCGTCGGCGGCCTCCCCGATCGAGCCGACTCCCCCCCCGTTCGATTGGCTTGCCGAGCGCGATCGCATCGTCGCGGCGCTGGATGGCGACCTGCGCATCGATGCCCAGTTGCGCGACGACGGGTCGCTGCTGCTGCGCCTGCCTGCAGCCGAGGGGTTCCGCGGCAACAGTGCCGAGCCGACCGACTCGCTGCGGGAAAATCTGGACCGTGTCGCCGAGGTACTCACGGAGGTGGAGGAGACCGAGATCAAGGTCCTCGGCCACACCGACAGCATCGGGAGCGAACTCCACAATCTCGCCCTGTCGATCCGGCGTGCGGAAGCGGTGATGGAATACCTGCGCGCGCGCGGCATCGCACTCGGGCGGCTCATCGCCGACGGCCGCGGCGAGTCGGAGCCGATCGCCGACAACGCGGACGAGGCGGGTCGTGCGCTCAACCGCCGGGTCGAGATCGTCGTGCGACCGTTCTAGCGCGGCCGGCCGGAGCCAGCGTTTGGTAACATATTGGGTTTTACCCCAGGCCGCACACCATGCCGCGCAAGCTCCTCGTCACCAACGCCCTGCCCTACGCCAACGGAGACATCCACCTCGGTCACCTGGTCGGCTACATCCAGGCTGACATCTGGGTGCGCTACCAGCGCATGCGCGGCAACACGGTGCATTACGTGTGCGCCGACGACACGCACGGCACGCCGATCATGCTGCGGGCGGAGAAGGAGGGCATCAGCCCGGAAGCCCTGATCGCCCGCGTCCATGGCGAGCACCTGCGCGACTTCACCGACTTCGGAGTCGCCTTCGACAACTACCACTCAACGCATAGCGACGAGAACCGCGCCTACGCCGAGGACATCTACGGTCGCCTGCAGGCTGCGGGGATGATCGACACCCGCGCGATCGAGCAGTACTACGATCCGGTCAAGCAGATGTTCCTGCCGGATCGGTTCATCAAGGGCGAGTGTCCCAAGTGCGGCGCCGCCGACCAGTACGGCGACAACTGCGAAGTCTGCGGCGCGGCCTACGCGCCGACCGAGCTGAAGAATCCCTACTCGGCCGTCTCCGGTGCGAAGCCGGAGCTGCGCACCTCCGAGCATTTTTTCTTCCGCCTCTCGGACGAACGGGCGGTGGCCTTCCTGCGCGAGTGGACGCGCGGCACCAACGAGGCCGGCGCCCGCCGCCTTCAGCCCGAAGCAGCCAACAAGATGCGGGAATGGCTGGGCGAGGTGGACGAGAACAAGCTCTCCGACTGGGACATCTCGCGCGATGCGCCCTACTTCGGCTTCGAGATCCCGGGCGCGCCCGGCAAGTATTTCTACGTCTGGCTCGATGCGCCGATCGGCTACCTCGCGAGCTTCCGCAATCTGGTCGAGCGCCGCGGCGGCATCGACCTCGAGAGCTACACCGACGCCGCGCGCGCGGGCGAGGCCGGCACCGAGATGGTGCACTTCATCGGCAAGGACATACTGTACTTCCACGCGCTGTTCTGGCCGGCGATGCTGCACTTCGCTGGCTACCGCACGCCCTCGCAGCTCGCGGTCAATGGCTTCCTGACCGTCGACGGCGCGAAGATGAGCAAGAGCCGCGGCACCTTCATCACCGCCCGCTCCTACGTCACCCAGGGGCTCAACCCGGAGTGGTTGCGCTACTACTTCGCGTCGAAATCGAACGGAACGATGGAGGACGTCGATCTCAACCTCGACGACATGATCGCCAAGGTCAATTCCGACTTGGTGGGCAAGTTCGTGAACATCGCCAGCCGCTGCGCGGGCTTCATCGGCAAGCGCTTCGACGGCAAGCTCGGCGAGACCGACGCCGCGGCGGTGGCCGAGTTCCGCGCCGCGCTCGAGGCCGGCACGATCGCCCGCGCCTACGAGGAGCGCGACTTCGGCCGCGCGCTGCGCGAGATCATGCGGCTTGCCGACATCGCCAACCAGTACGTCAACGACCACAAGCCGTGGGAGCTCGCCAGGCAGGACGGGCAGGATGCTGCGCTGCACACGGTGTGCACCACCGCGCTCACCCAGTTTCGCGATCTCGCGCTCTACCTCAAGCCGGTGCTGCCGGCGCTCGCCGCCCAGGTCGAGGCCTTCCTACGCGTCGCACCGCTCGAGTGGCCGCTAGAGTGGGCGCCGCTGCCGGCTGGCCACGCGATAGCCGGCTACAAGCACCTGATGACCCGCATCGAGCGCAAGCAGGTCGACGCGCTGCTCGAGGCCAACCGCGAATCGCTCGCCCCCGCCGCGGCCGACGCGAAGGCGGCCTCGTCGCAGCAGCGCCACGCCGAGAAGCAGCAGCACGAGGCGCAGGCCGCCGAGACGGCGATGCCGCACATCTCGATCGACGACTTCGTCAAGGTCGACCTGCGCGTCGCTCGAATCGTCGCCGCCGAGCACGTCGAAGGCGCCGACAAGCTGATCCGCCTCAGCCTCGACATCGGCGAGACCGAGAACGGCCAAGCCCGCACGCGCCAGGTCTTCGCCGGCATCAAGTCGGCCTACGACCCGGCCGCGCTGGTCGGCCGCCTGACCGTGATGGTCGCCAACCTCGCCCCGCGCAAGATGAAGTTCGGCCTGAGCGAAGGCATGGTGCTGGCGGCCTCCGACGAATCGGGCGCAAATGCCGGCCTCTACATCCTGTCGCCGGACAGCGGCGCGACCCCCGGGATGCGCGTGAAGTGATCGCCCGCCCCATCTACGGCCGCTGAGCCATGCCCCTGACTGCCTCCAAACGCTGGATGGCGCGCCTGCGCGCGAAGCCGGGACGACGAGCCGTGGCGCTCCGTCCCGCCGCGCTCGCGCGTCCGTCCCGCTTCAGGAGGCATGATGATCCGCTTTCACCCGAAACTGCTCGACACGCTCCCCGGATATAACCGGAGCGCTTTCGCCGGCGACCTCTCGGCCGGCATCACCGTAGGCGTGCTCGCCCTGCCGCTGGCGATGGCCTTCGCGATCGCCAGCGGCATGAGCCCGGCGGCCGGCATCTGGACGGCGATCGTCGCCGGCTTCCTGGTCGCCGCGCTGGGCGGCTCGCGAGTGCAGATCGGCGGCCCGACCGGCGCCTTCATCCCCATCATCTACGTCATCGTCGTCGACCACGGGGTGCAGAACCTGCTGATCGCGACGATGATGTCGGGGGTAATGCTGCTCGCGATGGGCGCGTTCCGGCTCGGCAGCATGATCCGCTTCATCCCGCTGTCGGTCGTGATCGGCTTCACCAACGGCATCGCGGTCGTGATCTTCATCTCGCAGATCAAGGACTTCCTCGGCCTCGACATCGCCCAGATGCCGGGCGAGTTCTTCGGCAAGATGGAAGCCCTGGCCGGCGCGCTCGACACGCTCCATGGACCGACGGTGGCCGTCTCGGTCGCCTCGCTGGCAGTGCTGCTCGCCTGGAACCGCCAGGCCAAACGGGTCGCCTGGATGCGGCGCCTGCCGGGCCCGCTCGCGGTGCTGGTGATCGCCACCGCGATCAACGCTGCAGTCGGCCTGCCCGTGGACACCATCGGCAGCCGCTTCGGCGGCATCCCGCAGGAGCTGCCCACGATCGGCCTGCCCGCCATCTCGCTGGGCACCCTCGGCAAGCTGGTCGCACCGGCGCTCACCATCGCGCTGCTCGGCGCGATCGAGTCGCTGCTCTCGGCGCGCGTCGCCGACAACCAGATCGATGACCGCCACGACCCGAACCAGGAACTGATGGCGCAAGGCGCCGCCAACATCGCTGCGCCGCTCTTCGGCGGCTTCGCCGCGACCGGCGCGATCGCCCGCACCGCGACCAACGTCCGCTCGGGCGGGCGCACGCCGGTGGCCGGCATGATCCACGCACTGGTGCTGCTCGCGATCGTCCTCGTCGCCGCCCCGCTCGCCGCCCACATTCCGCTCGCGACCCTGTCGGCGATCGTCGTGGTCGTCGCGGTCAATATGGGCGAATGGCACGCGCTCGCATGGAGCGAACTCAGGCGCTACTCCAACAACTACCGCGTCATCCTGCTCGCCACCTTCCTCATCACCGTCGTCTTCGATCTCACCCTGGCGGTCGAGATCGGCATGGTGCTGGCGAGCCTGTTCTTCATCTACCGCATGTCGGACCTCACCCGCATCGAGCGCCTGCCGCTCGAACGCTACCGAGGCTACGAACACCTCTACGAACTCGAAACCCTCACCCGGCCCGACGGATCGCCACGCATCCAGGCGTATCGGCTGTTCGGCAGCCTGTTCTTCGGCGCGGCGAACAAACTCGAGGCGCTGCTCGCCGAGCAGCCGGGCCACCCCGACGTGGTGATCCTCGACATGGAGAAGGTGATCAGCATCGACACCACCGGCCTCGACATCCTGCAGACGCTGCACCGCAACCTGGGCAAGCGCGGCATCACGCTGATGCTTTGCGACCTGAACGCACAACCGGCCTCGATTGTCTCCCGCTCAGGGTTCAGCGAGAAACTCGGCGAGCACAATGTCGCCCCGAACATGAACGAGGCCCTGGCGCGCGCGCAGCACATCCAGGGCCGCGACCCGGAGGTGTCCTATGCCTGACGAAACCCAAGCCCCGACCATCACCCGCCACCTGCTGATCAGCGGCCGGGTCCAGGGCGTCTGCTACCGCGCCAGCGCCCAAGCCGAGGGCGAGCGACTGGGCCTGCGCGGCTGGGTGCGCAACCGACGCAACGGGGCGGTCGAGGCGCTCGTCGCCGGCGCACCCGACGCAGTCGAAGCCTTCATCGCCTGGTCGCGGCGCGGGCCGAGCGCGGCAAGGGTCGATCGGGTCGAGGTTACGGACGCGGAGGCACCGAGCGAATTGGGCTTTTCGGTAAAACCGACCGTTTGAAAACCAGGTTACGTGGCGACAGCCAAGGACAAAGAGCTGCCAGCAGTGTCGTCTTTCCCCGGTCCCTTTCCAAGCAATGCAACATCGGCGCTGCACAAGTCACGCAGTGCCAAGTCGTCGAGCGCATCGCACAAGCCGGTTTCATGCAAGCGACAGTTTTCGAGAATCGGCTGAAGCACGAGCAGTTCGGGGGAGAGAGTCATAACCGGACACCCGTTTGATGCGCGACACGGACGATCGGACGTGTATCACCCGGCGCTTCGATAACGACATCGATCTTGCGCTCGCCAAGGTGGCGCTCGAGGCGCGAAAGAAAGCGGATCTTGCCCAGCAACTGCTGCCGCGCATCGAGCGTGACGAGCGACACCAGCAAGTCGATATCCCCGCCTCGCTTTCCGTCGCCCACGCGCGATCCGAACAGCCACACACCCACGTCGTCGCCAAATACCTCGGCATCAGTCTGCCGGATGGCGGTCACCTGCGCGGGAGCCAGCCTCATAAGGTCCAACAGTACCTGAAGACCCTCCAGTTGCTCGAGGCCAACCCCTACCACCCATCCCTGAGACTGCACGCCCTCCACGGCAACCTCGCAGGGCTGCACTCCGTTTCGATCAATCTCTCGTACCGCATCACACTCGAGTTCCTGATCGGAGACCAGGAGATCATCCCGGTCGATGTCGGGAACCACGACGCGGTCTATTGAGCCGAGGAGACGGTCGGCAAACTCGGCCGCTGGAGAGTGGCGAGGATTCCGGTCGCCTGAGTTCAGCGCGTCAGACTTCGAGAGCGATGAGACGGACGGGCGGGAAACAGGTGGCCTTTCCCCGGCTTCCCTTCGTCAATGGAGTCTGACCCCACTTGACCCCACTTCGTCAATGGAGTCTGACCCCACTTGACCCCATTGACACTAAAAAGACAGGGCGGCCCTTGGCCGCCCTCCTGCTTGGATCTCTTCGACTGGCAGCTTATTGGAACTTGTAGATGTACCGAACCCCTACGAAATTAGAAACATGCCGAGACGGAGCAAACACGGTTGTACCGTCCGTCGTTGTTCCGTAGACGAATGGCGAGCCGTCCGCGAATCGCCACTGCCAATCGTTACTGCGCCAACGCTCGTGAATGAAGTCCAAACGTACGTCGCTATCCTGCCGCACAGCATACTCGGCAAACAAGCTCAGCCGAACAAGCTTCGCCTCCACATCGGGCAATGGCGCGGTCGTGTTGGCGACAATCGATGGAGTGGTCTCCGAAAAACTGCTCGTTGTCTTCGTCCATTCAAGATCGCCCCCGAGTTTCACTGGAACCATCAGGCTTCCGCGAACACCGAGTCCGACGGAGTCGCCCTTGTCACGCAATCTGGCTTCCTTGAGCGTACCGACAACCCCGCGATTATCGTTGCGCTGCCGTGCCTTGCTTTCGTCGTGCGAGACCCAGCCAGTAATCTGCCAGTCCTCATTGACCCGGTACGCAAGGTCGAGCGAATACGTCTCTCCGCTGCCCTTCTGAACACCGAGCGGCCGATCGAGCGAACTGCCGTAGTCGTCACTCGACTTGGAGGCGCTGAATTGAACACTAAAGTTCTCGATAGGTGCCCAGTCGAGGTTCACACCGACCTTGTCCCGAGTCCGGTCGGCGATATGGATCGGATTAATGCGGTCCTGGCGTGGCGCGTCGTCGGTCAGCGTAAAGCGAGACCCTGTACGCTTGCTCCGCGAGTACGTAACCCAGCCATTAACCGACTCCGACATCACTCGGCGAAGTTGAACTCTATAGGTGTCCTCGTCGATATCCGCGCGGTGTGGAACCTTGCGCTGTGCCGTCTCCGAGCCATCCACGATGGGCACATATCGGTCCTGACGCTTCAGATCAACACCGCCAGTGACGCTGAACCTGGCAGGCAATCGATAGGTAGCTTCCAACGTTCCCGAATTCGTCGTGTAGCTGTACGGAACCACGTTGGCCCCAGCACCCGCAAAAACGATCCTTCGGACCGGAGTCTTGTCATTGACGTCGTAGTACCTCAGGTTGGCCAGGAGCGACAGATCCGCCGTTGGACGCGAGTTGATGCGTAACTGCACCAACGTCGTGTCCACCTTCCCGTCCAAATTTCGTGGTGCTTGAGCGTTGGCCAGGCCGGGAATATCGGCTGTCGGAATCCGCTCGTCCTGAGTCGCACGGGTGTACGCCACTTTCATCGAGACGCGCGTAGTGGGACTGATGCTATAGCCGCCATTCAGGTAAAACTGATGGGCCTCGTTGTTCAACGGCAGGCTCATGAAATTGTGATTACCCAGTACCGCTGCGTTTGTTCCGTTACGAAGGGAATCCACGAGCGTGTTATTGGTCCGGTACCAGCTCCCGTAATAACCGCCCGACAACTGAACCCGTTCACCCGAAAAACTGAGAACTGCGTCCAACTGCCGAATGGAGCTATCGATCGGCTCGGCGAGAAACTCCCCAGTGCCCCCACGACTCCAGTGTCTATTGCCCTGCTTTTCATCGTTCTTGAATGTCAAGTTGAAGTCGACGCCAGGAACGATATTCCGGTACACGCCCAATTCCGTGACATCGCGCTTCAGACCAAGCTGAAGGGTCTGGAAGGGCAACGGTGCGGCATTAGTACTGACAATCTGGGTTGCGGTCCCCATACCGCCAAGGCCGGTGAAGATCCTATTGGGATCGATCCGTCTAAGCCGGCGGTGTTCGACGGATACTCCTTGCACACCCTGTTGCAGATAATCGACACGGAGATACCAAGGGTCAACGCCGAGATCGCTTGCCTTGAGTCCCAGCCACGTGCCCGTCGCGCGGTCTCGCTTCACGATCTCCGCGTCGATCAACCCGTAGGCCTTGCCCCTTGAGGCCCCGTCGAAGATGCCCGTATGCGGGCGGTCCTTGGACCAGTTTCCGATCCCGAACGAAACAAAGCTATCGGGCTCAACATACTCCGCCAACTCGGACGCCAACGCAGCCCCTGAACCGAATGCTGCAGCCATAGCCCCGGCAAGCACGCTCAGCCTGAGCGAACCACTCCTATGAATCGTACTCATGATCTTTCCCCCCTTATTCGTCAGCGCCGGAAACGACCAGCGGTCAGAGCGTCCTGCGTGCTGTTGCCACCGTGAATATTCGTATGGCAATTCAGACAACCCCGCCCGACGGCTCCGAGAGCATCCGTACTTGTAGTCCGCGCGTTGGGCAGGACCCCAGGGTGGCTGCGGTGGCCATCGTCGTTATGGCACTGCTGACAGAGGAATGGAGCCCGAGCCTTCAACAGATTGGCACTATTGGTGCCGTGCGGGTTGTGGCAGATCGAGCAGTCTTCCGTTACCGGTTGATGGTTGTGCACGAACGGTCCGCGCTTTTCCATGTGACATGTGTAGCAGGTGTCGTTAACGGTGTCCCGTACCATCAGCTTTTCGCCAGCCGATCCGTGCGGATTGTGGCAGTCAGCGCAGGAAACCTGACCCTCCTTGATGGGGTGACGATACGGCCGATTGATCTGGGCACGCTGCTCGGTGTGGCAGGCGACGCAGACGTCGACCTGCTGGACGCGGTCCTTCACCTTGTCATGCTGCGTGTGCATCTGGTGGCAGTCCGTACAGGCCACGTCGCGAGCCGAGTGGATGCTGGTCTGCCAGTGGATGCGTTCGCCGCCCTGGTGGCAGGTCAGGCACACCTGGTTGCGCTCGACGGCGGGGGTGGCGGTGCCTTTCTTGAAGTTGATGTCGGGCAGGGGCCGCTCGGCGACGCCTTCCGGACGGGTGACGTGCGTCGGGCTCTCGCCGTGGCAGCTGGTACAGGTCGGTGTGCGGCCGTCGGCGACGGTGCCGTGGCGGGTCTTGCCGATCGACAGGACCGGGTAGGCTTCGCCTTCGTCGTGACAGCGGGTACAGGTTGCGTCGCCGGTGAGGGCGAGATCGCCCCGGTCCTGAGCGATCGCCGTGCTTCCGCCACCCATTAAGGCGACGCCAAGCAGCGCTGCGGACAACCACCGCAGCATGCGGTTTGCTTCAACGTTCATGTGCTTCTCCCCTTGATTGATACTTCCACCCTGCATTGACACTTACACCCTGCTCCCCGGCGCCTCTCCCGCTGCACCGGGGAATTTCCTCAACGCGCGTTGAAATCGATCTCCTGCGGCCCCGGACCACCCTCGGGCTCGTGGTGCGCAATACCCGTATGGCAGTCGATGCAAGTGAGATTCTCGCGCTGCGCCCGTTCGTGCCGATTGCGCGCACGTTCGGACTGAAGCTCCAGATCCATCGCGCTCTCGGTGTGGCAGTTGCGGCACTCGCGCGAGTCGGTGAGCTTCATCCGCTTCCACACGTTCAGGGCCATCTTGTACCGGTGCTCCTCGTACTTTTCCGGCGTATCGATGTAGCCCGTGAGCTTGCCCCACAGTTCGCCGGTCGCGCGCACCTTGCGGATCAGCATGGCGACGGGCTCCTTCGGAACGTGACAGTCGGCGCAGACGGCACGGACACCGCTGCGGTTGCGGTCGTGCGGCGTATCCTTGAACTCCGCATACGGGTTGTCGCGCATCTCGTGACAACTGATGCAGAAGGACTCGGTGTTGGTCCATTTGAGGCCGGCGGTCGCTCCGCCGGCGAGGACGACGACGATGGCTCCGCCAAGCGCCAGGACGAACCACGGCGATCGGCGGGCCAACCAGTTACCTATCTTGCTTATTCGCTCCCTGATCATGATCAGCCCCTCTTATGGGCGCCGATCAGCGCGTCAGGATCCAGTGGACGACATTGAGGATCGCGGCCTCGTCCTTGGTGTCGATGACTCCGTGCTCTTCCTTGTTGCCGTCGACCTCGACGGTGGTCGGCACGGTGATGTGCTTGGTGAGCTTCTCGACGCCTTCCGGGTCGTCCTTGTACTCGGCGGCGATCTCCTTGAAGGATGGGCCGTCCTTCTTCCTGTCGATGGCGTGACAGGTCAGGCACTTGCTCTTGCGCACCAGCTGGTCGGCAGCGCGCTCGTTGACTTGCGGCGCGGCCGCAACGGGCAGGCTGACGGCGGCGGCGGTGACGGCAACAGCGATGAAGGACAGGATTTTCATGACAGCTCCTCTTTAGTTACACGGCATATTCTGGTGAATTGCCCACAAAAGTCATACGTTTTTATACGCCCACTCTGGGCAGGGGGCAACCCGTCGGCCGACGAACGGCAGGTCGTCTGTTGCACGTTTGCGACACCTGCCGCCCCTCGCCTCAGACCCGAAAGCGACGGATCTCGTCGCGCAGCGCCGCGGCCAGGCGCTCGAGCGACTGGGTCGCTTCGGCGACGTCGTCGATCGACGCGGTCGCCTGCTGCGCCAACCCGGCGATCATCTCGACGCTGCTCGCGGCGAGGTTGCTCGCCTGGGTCTGCTCCTCGGTGGCCGTCGCGATGCTGTTCATGCCACCGGCGACGCGGCCGGCCGAGTCCATGTTGCTGCTGAGCGCCTCGGAGACGCGCTGCATCGATTCGCGGATGAGCTTGAGCGCGTCCGAGCCGTGGGCGATTGCAGCGCGGACATCCTGAGAGCCGCCGTTGAGGCTGCGTGTGACGTCGTCGATGTCGTTGGCCGAGCGGGTGGATTTCTCGGCGAGCTTGCGCACCTCGTCGGCGACCACCGCAAAGCCGCGGCCGTGCTCGCCAGCGCGCGCCGCCTCGATCGCGGCGTTCAGCGCCAGCAGATTGGTCTGATCGGCGATCTCCTTGACGCGGGCGGTCAGGTTCGTGATCGAGTCGGTATTGCGGATGAACTCGCCGACGGTGTCGGTCATCTTGCTGACCGCGGACTCGACGTCGGCGAGGCGCCCGGTGAGCACGGCGACGTCGGCGTTGCCCTCCTCGGCGCGGGCGAGGCTGGTGCGGGCATGTTCGAGCACCTCGCTGCTCGCCTGCGCGACCGACAGGATGCTCGCCGCCATCTCCTCGACGGCAGACGCCGCCGCGGCGGATTTCTCGGACTGCTCGCCGGCGCCGGCCCGGATCGCGCGCGTGTTGTCCTTGAGGCCGGAGGCGGCTTGCGAGACCTCGTTGGCGGAAGCGGAGACGCGCTGGATCACGGTCTGCAGTTTCTCCATCATCCGGTTGAAGTAAGTCGCGGCCATGCCCACCTCGTCACGGGCCGCAACCGGCAGCCGCTGCGTGAGATCGCCTTCGCCATCGGCGATGTCGCGCAGGCCGTTGGCCATCGCGCCCAGCGGCCGGGCGACGAAGCGCTGCAGGAACAGGAAAATCACTGCCAGCACGATGCCGAGCGCCGCCAGCGTGCCGCCGATCAGCTTGGCGCGGGATTCGCTCACCGCCTGCTGCATCTGCGCGAGCGAGATCTCCATCGTCACTGCGCCTAGCACCGTGCCGGCCGGGTGCTCGTCGTGGCACTCCATGCAGTTCTTGCCGAGGTAGTTCTCCTGGTTGATCTGCGGGAACACGGCCTTGAGAATCCTGCCGTGACGAGGGTCGTCGCGCAGTTCGAAGATCGGCTTGCCGTTGGTGAGCACCAACAACTCGTCAGGCCCGGCATGCATCTCGTCCTCGTCGCCCGGTCCGAAGGTGTAATTGACCGGCTCGCCGCGGATCAGCCTCAGGTCGAGCAACCCGGACGAATGCTTGATCTGGTCGAGGTAGATCGAGCGGCGTTGGATCGTGCGGGTGGTCTTCATGAACACCAGCGCCGCCATCAGCATCTGGTCGATGCTCTCGGCGAACGCGTGCGACTGGCGCACCGCGAGCCGCTCCTGCTCGGCCGAGACCCACGTGACGACGGTCACGCCGACGGCGATGAGCAGCGCACCGATCGCGAGGATCAGACGCACCCAGATCGGCGAATTCCTGAGTTGTTCGAACATGGTCGCAGTTCCTGCTTATTCTGAATTGGGCTGTGCGGGCGAATCGAACCCCACGTCGGAGCATATCACAAACTACATATGCCGACTGTAACGGTAACCTAGCCGAAAAGTTTAGAAATCGACGATCTCGGTGTGAAATGCCGCCCAATTCCGCCCATTGCGGACCGCTCGCCAAGAATCGAAGGGTCTTGCGGAATGCCCGGCTCAGGGCGAATAGACGACTTCGACGGCCTCCGGCGCGAGCCAGTCGCGCAGGTTGTCGAGCAACGCGTCGTCGGGGCGGACCCGCCAGTCCTGGCCGAGTGGCAGTTCGCCGAGGGCCGACGGGTTGCGGTAATGGATGCGGATGGGGCAGCCGCCGTTGCGGAAGGGCTCGAGCAAGCCCTGCAGGCGACCCGCCAGGGCGGCCGCATCGCTCGCGGAGCCGGGGGTGCCGTCTATGCGCACCTCGACGACACGCGCGAAGCGGGCGCGGGCTTCGCCCAGGGTCATCAGCTTGTCGGCGATGATGCGCAAGCCCCCGGAGAACTCGTCGTTGCTGATCTTCGCCTCGACGACCAGGACGTCGTCGGTGACGATCTTGCCGCGCGCCGCCTCCAAGACCTCTGAGTAGATCGCCACCTCGCGCGGCTGGGTGCCGTCGTCGAGCAGCACAAAAGCCATCTTGCCGCGATTACCCATTTTGGTGCGTATTTCCATGACGACACCTGCGAGTGTCGTCAGATCGCGGGACGGCTCGAGCTGAGCGAGGGTGCGGCGCACGAAACGGCGCACCTCGGCCCGGAAGGCGTTGAACGGGTGACCGGAGAGGAAGAAGCCGATCGCGGTCTTCTCTTCCTTGAGGCGCTCGCGCTCGGTCCACGGGCGCACCGCAGCGAATTCGAGCGCGCTCCCGCCGGCTTCCGGCAGCAGATCGAAAAGGCCGCCCTGCATCGCGTTGGCCGCCTTCTGCTCGGCCGCCTCCATGGCCAACGCGACGGTGGCGAGCAAGTGCGCGCGATCGCGCCCCACATGCCCCTCCAACGCATCGAATGCGCCGGCGCGGATCAAGGCCTCGACCGCCCGGCGATTGACGAGGCGCCGGTCGGCCCGCTCGCAGAAGTCGAACAGATCGCGAAACGCCCCGCCCTGCTCGCGCGCGGCGAGAATCGCGCGCACCGCCGGCTCGCCCACCCCCTTGACCGCACCCAGGCCATAGCGGATCGTCTTCGCGTCGACCGGCACGAAGCGGTAGTCGGAGGCATTGACGTCGGGCGGCAGCACCGCGATGCCGTTTGCCAGCGCGTCCTCGTGGAAGATCTTGATGGTGTCGGTGTTGTCGAGGTCGGACGACAGCGTCGCCGCCATGAAGGCCGCGCAGTGATGGGCCTTGAGCCACGCCGTGTGGTAGGTGACGACGGCGTAGGCGGCGGTGTGCGACTTGTTGAAGCCGTACTCGGCGAACTTCTCCATCAGGTCGAAGAGCTGCATCGCGAGCTGCTCGTCGTAGCCCTTCTCGCGGGCGCCCGAACGCATGATCTCGCGGTGCTTGGCCATCTCGTCGGCCTTCTTCTTGCCCATCGCTCGGCGCAGCATGTCGGCGCCGCCCAGCGTGTAGCCGCCGATGATCTGCGAGATCTGCATCACCTGTTCCTGGTACACGATGACGCCGTAGGTCGGCTCCAGGCAGGCTTTGAGGTCGGGGTGAAAGTAGTCGATCTCCTGCAGCCCCTTCTTGCGCAGGATGAAGTCGTCCACCATGCCCGAGCCGAGCGGCCCGGGGCGGTAGAGCGCGAGCACCGCGATGATGTCCTCGAAGCGGTCGGGCCCGAGCTTCTTGAGGAGCTTCTTCATGCCGTCCGATTCGACCTGGAAGATCGCCGTGGTGTTGGCGTCCTTGAGGACCTGGTAGGCGGCCGGGTCGGTGAAGGGCAGCGTGGCGAGATCCGGCCGCTCGCCGGTCAAGCGCTCGACGTAGTCGACGGCGAGCTCGATGATGGTGAGGTTGCGCAGACCCAGGAAGTCGAACTTGACCAGGCCGACCGCCTCGACGTCGTCCTTGTCGAACTGCGACACGGGCGTCGCGTCGTCGCCGTCTGCGAGGTAGAGCGGGCAGAAGTCGGTGAGCTTGCCGGGTGCGATCAGCACGCCGCCGGCGTGCATGCCGACGTTGCGCGAGAGCCCTTCGAGCGGCTCGGCGAGGCTCCACAGCTCCTGCACCGATTCGCCGTCGTTGCCGTCGGACATCATCTCGCCGATCTGCGGCTCGAGTTCGCGCGCCTTGGCGAGCGACACCGGCTTCGCGCCTTCGATCGGGATCAGCTTGGAGAGCCGGTCGCACAGACCGTAGGGCAGATCGAGCACGCGCCCGACGTCGCGCACCACCGCCTTCGAGGCCATCGTGCCGAAGGTCGCGATCTGGGAGACCGCCTCCTTGCCGTAGCGCTCGCGCACGTACTCGATGACGCGGTAGCGGTTGTCCTGGCAGAAGTCGATGTCGAAGTCGGGCATCGACACCCGCTCGGGGTTGAGGAAGCGCTCGAACAGCAACGCGTAGGCGAGCGGGTCGAGATCGGTGATGCGCAGGCTGTAGGCGACCAGCGACCCGGCGCCCGAGCCGCGCCCGGGGCCGACCGGGACGCCGTTGTTCTTGGCCCAGTTGATGAAGTCGGCAACGATCAGGAAGTAGCCCGGAAAGCCCATCTGGATGATGGTGTCGGTCTCGAAGGCGAGACGCGCCTCGTAGGTCGGGCGCTGGCGCTCGCGCTCGGCCTCATCGGGATAGAGCTCGCGCAGCCGCACTTCGAGCCCGGCTTTCGCCTCGGCGACCAGGAAGTCGTCGAGCGTCATGCCTTCGGGCGTAGGGAAGAGCGGCAGGAAATTCTTGCCCAGTTCCACCGTAAGCGAGCAGCGCCGGGCGATCTCGACCGCGTTCTCGAGCGACTCCGGGATGTCGGCGAAGAGCGCGCACATCTCGTCCTGGCTCTTGAAGTACTGCTCCGGCGTGAAGGCGCGCGTGCGGCGCTTGTCGGCGAGCACGTAGCCCTGCGCGATGCACACCCGCGCCTCGTGCGCCTTGTAGTCCTCCGGCCGCAGGAACTGGATCGGATGGGTCGCCACCACCGGCAGGCCGAGCCGACCAGCGAGATCGAGCGCGGCGTCTATGTAGGCCTCTGTGCCGTCGTGACCGGCACGCTGCAGCTCGATGTAGAAGGCGTCGGGAAAACGCGCCGCCCATTGACGGGCGAGCGCGTCGGCGAGCTCGTCGTTGCCGTTCAGCAGCGCCTGGCCAACGTCGCCCGCCATCGCGCCGGACAGGCAAAGCAGTCCCGAGGCGGCACCGCCGTCGAACCACTCGGCGCGCATCTCGGCGCGCGCCCTGTGCTTGTTCTCGAGGTAAGCGCGGGTGAGCAGCTCGCACAACTGGCCGTAGCCGCTGCGGTCGCGGCAGAGCAGCAGGACGCGGAACGGCTTGTCGCGATCGGCGTCGTTCGTGACCCAGGCGTCGACGCCGACGACGGGCTTGACGCCCATGCCCCGCGCGCCCTTGTAGAACTTGACCATGCCGAAGAGGTTGGCGAGATCGGAGACGCCGAGCGCCGCCATGCCGTCCTCGGCGGCGCGCGCAATGGCCTGATCGAGCTGGACGATGCCGTCCTGGATCGAGTATTCGGAGTGCAGGCGGAGATGGACGAAGCGGGGCTGGGGCTTGGCAGTCATGGGAGGCGATTCTACCCGACTTGCCCGACGCAGCCGGCCGGCCCCGTCTCGTCCTGCGGCCGTGCCCTCACACACCGACCGCGGCCTTTCGCCGACGCGCGCATCAGCGCAACCGCGCGCCCTCTCGCACGCGCACCAGCGCCTGCTTGCGTTCGTCGTCGGCGGCGACGATCGCGGTCTTCTGCTCCTCGCTGAGCGGGCGGCCCAGATCCATTTCGAGCGCCGTGATGAGCCGCGATACCGCGACCGTGATGCGCCGCTCGTCGGGCATCGCCCGCCTCACCCGCTCCGGCGTGGTCTCTGCGATACGGGCAACGTTGGCGACGAACCAGTCCTCGATGCGGCGGTTCTCGGCCTGCATGTACGCGGCCTGCGACGGACTGAGTGCGCCGCCCGGGGCACCGGGCTGCGCCGGTGCCGGCAGGGCGAACAGCGCGAGAGAGGCGGCCACCGCCAGCGGCCCGAGCATTCTTGCCATCGAATCCTTCCGCATCGGTCGTGCCGAACCCTCTGCCGTCAATGTCGCCGCGCCCCGCACCCGCTCAGGGCAGCAGCACCGTCGAGCCGGTCGTGCGCCGCGCCTCGAGGTCACGGTGCGCCTGCGCCGCATCGCGCAGCGCGTAGCGCTGGTTCACCTCGATGCGCACCTTGCCGGCGGCGACCACGTCGAACAGATCGGCCGCCGTCTCGAGCAGGTCGGCGCGCTTGGCCGTGTAAGTCATCAGCGTCGGACGCGTGACGAAGAGCGAGCCCTTTTGTGCGAGCAGCCCCAGATCGAACGGCGGCACCGGTCCGGACGCCGCGCCGAAGAGCACCATCATCCCCAGCGGGCGCAGGCAGTCGAGCGAGCCCATGAAGGTGTCCTGGCCGATCGAGTCGTAGACGACCGCCACACCCGCACCGCCGGTGATCTCGCGCACCCTCTGGGTGAAGTTCTCCTCGCGATAGAGAATCGGATGGTCACAGCCGTGGGCACGCGCGAGCTCGGCCTTCTCGGGCGAGCCGACGGTGCCGATCACGGTCGCGCCGAGCGCCTTGGCCCACTGGCACACGATCAGGCCGACCCCGCCCGCCGCGGCGTGGATCAGGAGGGTGTCGCCTGCCTTGACCGGGTAGGTGCGGCGCAGCAGGTAACGCGCAGTCATCCCCTGCAGCATCATCGCCGCACCCTGCTCGAAGGAGAGCGCGTCGGGCAGGCGCACCAGCCGGTCGGCCGGGATGTTGCGCAGCTCGGAATACGCGCCGAGCGGCCCGCCGGCATAGGCGACGCGGTCGCCGGGCGCGAGCTCCGTCACCCCTTCGCCCACCGCCTCGACCACGCCCGCAGCTTCCAGTCCGAGGCCCGAGGGCAGCGGCACAGGGTAGAGGCCGCTACGGTGATAGGTGTCGATGTAGTTGAGACCCACTGCATGGTGGCGAACCTGCGCCTCTCCCGGTCCCGGCGGCGCAATCGTGACGGACTCCCATTGCAGGACCTCCGGACCCCCGGTCCGGCTGAAGCGGATAGCGTGCGGCATGGCGATACCCCCTTGCGTTCAGCGCGCGGCCTTGCGCTCGCGCTGCTCCTGCGCGTCGACCACGGCGACGGCCGTGATGTTCACGAGCCGGCGCACCGTCGCCGACGGCGTCAGAATGTGCACCGGCAGTGCCGCGCCGAGCAGCATCGGTCCGACCGACACGCCGTCGCCATTGGCGATCTTCATCAGGTTGAACGAGATGTTGGCGGCATCGAGGTTGGGCATCACCAGCAGGTTCGCCTCCTCGCTCAGGGTCGAGTGCGGATTGACGATGCCGCGGATCGACGGCGAGAGCGCCGCATCGCCGTGCATCTCGCCATCGCATTCGAGATCCGGCGCCATCTCGCGCAACAGGTCACGCGCCTCGCGCATCTTGCGCGCCGAGGCCGACTTGGAGCTGCCGAAGTTCGAGTGCGACAGCAGCGCGACCTTGGGCACGAGGCCGAAGCGGCGCAGTTCGTCGGCGGCCATGCGGGCGATCTCGGCAACCTCGGCGGCCGAGGGGTTCTCGTTCACGTAGGCGTCGGTGATCGCAAGCACGCGCTTGGGCAGCAGCAGCACGGTCATCGCGGCGAAGAGCTTGGCGCCTTCGCTCAGGCCGATCACGTCCTCGACCTGCTTGAGATGGTAATCGTAGGTGCCGAAGGTGCCGCACACCATCGCGTCGGCGTCGCCCGTGCGCAGCAGCATGCAGCCGATCAGCGTGGTGTCGCGGCGCATCTTGGCCTTGGCGATCTCGGGGGTGACGCCGTCACGGCACATCAGCCTCAGGTACTCGTTCCACAGGTCACGGTAGCGCGGATCGGACTCGGGGTTCACCACCTCGAAATCTCGCCCGGGCATCAGGTTCAGGCCGATGCGCTTGATCCGCATCTCGATCACGCCGGGCCGGCCGATCAGGATGGGCTTCGCCAGCTCCTCGTCGATGATGACGCGCACCGCATGCAGCACGCGCTCGTCCTCGCCCTCGCAGAACACCACGCGCTTGTGCTCGGGTGCGACCGCCTTGGCGGCATTGAACACCGGCTTCATGATGATGCCGGTGTGGTAGACGAAATTCGTCAGGCTTTGCGTGTACGCCTTGAAGTCGTCGATCGGCGTGGTCGCCACGCCCGACTCCATCGCCGCACGCGCCACGGCCGGCGCGATCTTGACGATCAGGCGCGGATCGAAGGGCTTGGGGATGATGTAATCGGGCCCGAAGCTGAGGTCGACGCCGCCGTAGGCCGAGGCGACGATGTCGCTCTGCTCGGCGCGCGCGAGCTCGGCGATCGCCTTGACGCAGGCGAGCTTCATCTCCTCGTTGATCGTCGTCGCGCCGACGTCGAGCGCACCACGGAAGATGAACGGGAAGCACAGGACGTTATTGACCTGGTTGGGGTAATCGGAGCGACCGGTCGCGATCACGCAGTCGGGGCGGACCTTCTTCGCGTCCTCGGGCAGGATCTCGGGATTCGGATTCGCCAGCGCAAAGATGAGCGGCTTGTCGGCCATCTTCGCGACCATCTCGGGCTTGAGCACGCCGGCCGTCGACAGGCCGAGGAAGACGTCCGCGCCCTCGATCACTTCGGCAAGCGTGCATGCGTCGGTCTGCTGGGCGTAGCGGGCCTTGTTCGCCTCCATGTTCTCGTCGCGGCCGACGCGGATCACACCCTTGGAGTCGCAGACGTAGACGTTCTCGCGCCTGAGGCCCAGGCTCACCATCAGATCGAGACAGGCGATCGCTGCCGCGCCCGCGCCTGAACACACCAGCTTGACCTTGGCGATGTCCTTGCCGACCACTTCCAGGCCGTTGATCAGGCCGGCCGCCGAGATGATCGCCGTGCCGTGCTGATCGTCGTGGAAGACCGGGATCTTCATGCGCTCGCGCAGCTTCCGCTCGATGTAGAAGCACTCGGGCGCCTTGATGTCCTCGAGGTTCACGCCGCCCAGGGTCGGCTCGAGCGAGGCGATGATGTCGATCAGCTTGTCGGGGTCGTTCTCGGCGAGCTCGATGTCGAAGACGTCGATGTTGGCGAATTTCTTGAATAGACAGCCCTTGCCTTCCATCACCGGCTTCGCAGCGAGCGGGCCGATGTTGCCCAGGCCCAGCACGGCCGTGCCGTTGGTGACGACAGCCACGAGGTTGCCGCGGGACGTGAGCTCGCGCGCCTCCTTCGGATCGGCGACGATGGCGTCGCAGGCTGCAGCGACGCCGGGCGAATATGCGAGGGCGAGGTCACGCTGGTTGGTGAGCCCCTTGGTCGGCACCACCGAGATCTTGCCGCGCGTCGGCGAGCGGTGATAGTCGAGTGCTGCGGCGATGAAGTCCTGATCCATGTGCTCTCCCTCGGAGTCGAAATGTTGTTCGTATGGTGACCGGGAGCGAAGTTACCCCTGCGATTCCTGCATGACCATTGCGACTATCCGCAAGGCCGGGAGACGGGCTCGGGCCGGGCCGAGCGAGTACAGGCACGACGGGCATCCGGATTCGCTCCGGCGTTCGATCGGGCACGCCCGTCGACTTTTAAATTCTAGCGCTTCGGCCGACGCTTGGGCAGGGCTGCCGCGGGCGTGCCGGCACCCGGGGGCGTGCCGATGCCGGAAGCATCGGCACGGCAAGCCCGCCGCCCTGCCCACCCCTTTTTTTGGCACAATCACGCGGAAACCGGACAGGACGGACGAAAATGCGAAGAGTGGTGTTCAACCAGAAGGGCGGCGTCGGCAAATCCACGATCACCTGCAATCTCGCAGCCATCAGTGCGCATCAGGGCAAACGCACGCTGGTGATCGATCTCGATCCGCAGGGCAACTCGACGCACTACCTGCTGGGCCGCTCGGGCGACGAGCTCGACACCACGCTGGCGGACTTCTTCGACCAGACCCTCAACTTCAAGCTCCACCCCAAGGAGATTCCCGAGTTCGTCGTCGCAAGCCCGTTTCCGGGTCTCGACGTCATGCCCTCGCACCCGGGACTCGAGGACCTGCAGGGCAAGCTCGAGTCGCGCTACAAGATCTACAAGCTGCGCGACGCGCTCGACGAGCTTGCCGACGACTACGACCTGATCTACATCGACACGCCGCCCGCGCTGAACTTCTACACCCGCTCGGCGCTGATCGCCGCCAACGGCTGCCTGATCCCCTTCGATTGCGACGATTTTTCGCGCCGCGCGCTTTACTCGCTGATCGAGAACGTCCAGGAGATCCGCTCCGACCACAACCGCGACCTCGCGGTCGAGGGCATCGTGGTCAATCAGTTCCAGCCGCGCGCGACGCTGCCGCAGAAGGTCGTGCGGGAACTCATCGACGAGGGGCTGCCGGTGCTCGCGCCCTACCTGTCGTCATCGGTCAAAGTGAAGGAATCGCACGAGCAGTGCCGCCCGATGATCCACCTCGACAGCAAGCACAAGCTCACCCAGGAATACGTCGAGCTGCACGACACCCTGGCGCGCAAGTACGGGACCTGATCGACCGGCTCAGGCCGGTGTGAGCTTCGCGACTGCGAGCGAGAGCCACTTCACGCCGGCGGAGCCGAAGTTCACCTGCACGCGCGCATCCGCGCCGCCGCCTTCGGCGGCGACGATCACCCCCTGACCGAACTTGGCGTGATTCACGAGCTGGCCGACGCGCAAACCTCCCTCCAGGGGGCGTGACGGCGCCGGCCGGGGTGGCGGCGCCGGGACGCTGCGGCGCGATGGTTCGAAATAGCGCGGCTCGCCGAAACCAAACCCCCCACTGCGTCCCCGGGGCTGCGCCAGCCACTTGACGTGCTGCTCCGGGATCTCCTCGAAGAAGCGCGAGCGCAGGTTGTAGCGAGTCTGGCCGTGCAGCATCCGGCTCTGCGCGAACGAGAGGTAGAGCCGCTCGCGCGCCCGGGTGACGGCGACGTACATCAGGCGCCGCTCCTCCTCGAGCCCTTCGGGATCGGTAATGCTGTTCTCGTGCGGAAACAGCCCCTCCTCCAGTCCGGACACGAATACCGCGTCGAACTCGAGCCCCTTGGCCGAGTGAACAGTCATCAACTGGACGGCCTCGGCCCCGGCATCGGCCTGATGCTCCCCGGCCTCGAGCGAAGCATGCGCGAGGAAATCGGCGAGCTGCGCGTGTTCGGCAGCGGATCCCTCGGCGCCGGCCTCCGCGACGAAATTCGCCGCCGCATTGATCATCTCGTCGAGGTTCTCCAGGCGCTCCTGGCCTTCCTTCTCGGCCCGGTAGTGGGCGCGCAGCCCGGAGGCGTCGAGCACGTGGTCGACGAGTTCCGGCAGCGGCAGCGCGCGCGTGTCGCGGCGCAGGTCCTCGACGAGCCTGACGAACTGCGCCAGCACCGTGCCGGGCTTGCCGGCGAGGTGGGGCACCGAAGCGTAGAGGCTGCCGTTCCAGGTGCGGGCCGCATCCTGCAGCGCCTCGAGCGAGCGCGCGCCGATGCCGCGCGTCGGGAAGTTCACGACCCGGTTGAAGGCGGTGTCGTCGTCGGGGTTGGCGATGAGGCGCAGGTAGGCGAGCGCGTGCTTGACCTCCTGGCGCTCGAAAAAGCGAAGCCCGCCGTAGACGCGATAGGCGATGCCGGCCGAGAAGAGTTGGTGCTCGAGCACCCGCGACTGCGCGTTGGAGCGGTAGAGCAGCGCGATGTCGGACCGGCTCATGCCGTCGCGCACCAGCGCCTGCACCTCCTCGACGATCCATCGCGCCTCGTCGCCGTCGGTGAGCGCCTCGTAGACGCGGATCGGCTCGCCTGCGCCGCGCTCGGTCCACAGGTTCTTGCCGAGCCGGCCGGAGTTATTGCGGATGATCGCGTTGGCCGCGTCGAGGATGTTGCCGAAGGAGCGGTAGTTCTGCTCGAGGCGGATCACGTCGGTCACGCGGAACTCGCGCTCGAAGTCGCGCATGTTGCCGATCTCGGCGCCGCGGAAGCGGTAGATCGACTGATCGTCGTCGCCGACGCAGAAAAGACACGCCCCGCCCTCGCGCCCCTCGCCGGCGAGCAGCTTGAGCCAGCGATACTGCAGGCGGTTGGTATCCTGGAACTCGTCGACCAGGATGTGGCGGAAACGCTGCTGGTAGTGGCGGCGGATCGGCTCGTTGCGCTCGAGCAGCTCGTAGGTGCGCAGCAGCAACTCCGGGAAATCCACAACAGACTCGCGATTACATTGCGTTTCATACTCCGCGTACAGCTCGACCCGGCGGCGGGTGAAGTCGTCCCAGGCCTGCACGGCGTGCGGCCTCAGCCCGGCCTCCTTCTGCCCGTTGATGAAGTGCTGCAGCTCGCGCGGCGGAAACTTCTGGTCGTCGACGTTCAGAGCCTTCAACAGGCGCTTGATCGCGGCCAGCTGGTCGGCCGAGTCGATGATCTGGAACAGTTGAGGCAAGCCCGCGTCGCGGTGGTGCGCTCGCAGCAGTCGGTTGCACAGGCCGTGGAATGTGCCGATCCACATGCCGCGGGCCGAGCGGCCGGGTGCGACCGGCAGCATCGCCCCCAGGCGCGCCAGCATTTCCTTGGCGGCCTTGTTGGTGAAGGTCACCGCGAGGATGCCCTGCGGTTCGGCTTGGCCGGTCTGGATCAGCCACGCGATTCGGGTGGTGAGCACGCGCGTCTTGCCGGAGCCGGCGCCGGCGAGGATCAGCGCGTGGCGCGGCGGCAGCGTCACCGCCTGGAACTGTTCGGGATTGAGATGGGCGAGCAGATCGGACATGTCGGGCCTTGGTCGAATCGGGGAATTTTAACCGGGGAGCGTCCGCATCCGGGGACCGAGGAGGCCGAGGGCGAGCGGGCGAGACATGTTGCAAATGCACCACAGCTGCTTGATCTCGCCTGATTCATGAACTATTTTGGCATTGTGCGTTGCAGCAATATTTGTTGAGCAGGATCAAGTTTTCTACTCCTTAAGTCGTATAAACTCCGCTCCGACGTTGTCGCATTGCTCGAACCGCGTTCCACAGTGGCTGGCCCATGAAGCAAGCCAGTGAATCGCACAGCCCTACAGGGCTTATTGGAGATCACCATGATCAAGACGCCGAAACTCCTTCCGTGGTATGCCCGCAAAGCGGGGGTGCCGATCGAGCGCGCGACCGCGCTCTGGCACAAGGCCGTGCGCGAGGCGACCGCCGAGACCGGCTGGGTCGGCAACGCCGAATACTGGGGCGAGGCGATGAGCCGCTTCGTCCGACTGCTCGAAGAAGACGAGGTCAGCTTCTGCGAACCGCGCGTCACGCACCTGGTGCGCCGCCAGAATCGCTTGTGGAGCCTGCCGCTCGCCGCAATGGAGGCGATGGTCTCCGCCGTTGCCGCCAGCCAGCAGCGCTCGAACGACGCCTGGCGCCGGCTCGCCTGACATCCCCTTCCCGGCGGTCCGATCCGAAGCGCCGGGACAACGACTCCCTCCTCTCCCTCGTTGGAGATCCTCGGCACCCGATGCCCTTCGGGTGCCGTTTTTTTGCCTGCGCCGGGTGAGCGGTCGAGGCGCTGGCGGCTCGGCTATAATTTCATGTTTATCACGCGCCAGATCGAGCCGCCAGCCATGCAGGACAAATACAACTCCGCCGCGATCGAAGCGGCCGCCCAACAGCACTGGGAACGCACCGACGCGTTTCGCGTGACCGAGGACCCGAGCCGCCCCAAGTACTATTGCCTGAGCATGTTCCCCTACCCGTCGGGAAAGCTCCACATGGGCCACGTGCGCAACTACACGATCGGCGATGTCCTCACGCGCTATCACCGCATGCGCGGCTTCAACGTGCTGCAGCCGATGGGTTGGGACGCCTTCGGCATGCCGGCCGAGAACGCCGCCATCCAGAACAACGTGCCCCCGGCGCAATGGACCTACGCCAACATCGAGTACATGCGCGGCCAGCTCAAGCGCCTGGGCTTCG
>JARFTX010000005.1 GCA_029289265.1 Gammaproteobacteria bacterium | reverse complement strand
TTGCGAAAGTAGGTCATCGTCAGACTCAACCTCATTTAAAAAGCCGCAGCCCACAAACGGGGTGCGGCTTTTTTGCGTTCGGCATATCGCGAACCATTGGAGGCCGTAACGGCATGCCCCTCACGGATCAGGCGAAATTTCTTCTGGAGATCGGTTATCGAGAGGGCGCTCCGCGCTTTCACGAACTGACGGTGGATCAAGCTCGCCATTCGTTTCGCAAGTTGTTGCACGCTTTTCGGCCCGAGGCGCCTGCGGTTGCATCGACGACCGACGTCCCGATACGGCGCGCGGACGGCACGGTGTTGCTGGCGAAGTATTATCGACCGATTACGAGCGCGCCGCAGGATGTGATCGGCCTAGCGATCTTTCTGCATGGCGGCGGCTGGTGTGTCGGTGACGTCGATGGTTACGATGTGGTGTGCCGGCAACTGGCGAACGCGTCCGGTTGTGCGGTGCTTTCGGTGGACTATCGCCTTGCTCCGGAGCATCCTTTTCCCGCGGCACCTGAAGATGCGCGTCTGGCCTATGACTGGGCGGTGAGGCATGGGCGAGGCCTGGGCATCGATTCGCGCAGAATCGCCCTGGTTGGGGACAGCGCCGGCGGCAATCTCGCCCTGGTGCTCGCCCTGGAACTGCGCTCGGCGACGGTGCCGGCCCCGAGACTAGTGGTGGCAATCTATCCCTGCACGGATATTCATAGCGAGCGCGCGTCGCGGTTACGCTATGCGGACGGTTACTTCCTCGATCGAGACAGTCTCGAGTGGTTCTTCTCGCGCTACCTGCCTCGGGGCGGGGGGCTCGAGTGGCGCGCATCGCCGATGCGGGCCGCATCCGTTGCGGACTTGCCGCCGATCTTGATGGTTACGGCCGAGTTTGACCCACTGACCGACGATTGTCGGGTGTTCGCCGATCGCGTGCGTGCCGAGGGTGGTCGGGTCGACGAGCTCGCCGTCGCGGGGATGCTTCATGGCTTTCTTCCCTTGGGGAAGCTCTTTCCTGAGTCCGCGACGACGTTTGCGGCGATCGGGAGCGTCCTCGGTGACTCGCTCGCGCACAGCGAAAGGGCCGGCTGAAGGCCCGTCTCTGGATTCCGTCAAAGTCCTGCCGGGCTGGCGCGATCCTCCGCGTCCGCCATTCTGCGCATGAGATGGTGCGCCTACCCAGTTAGGGTAATGCAGAGCGTATAACCATGGTGAGGATGTGGTGAAGGCGCTAGCATGAGCCTGTGCTCGGCAGTTTTTCTCGTCACGCGTGAATCACGTCACGCTGCTCGTCCGGAGCGTTTGCTATCGTCATCCGAAAGAGTTGCTTCGTGTCGTCGATCGGCTAGGCCAAGACCTACCGTGCTTAGTCGTTGCCACCAGCGCGAGAAGACGAAGGATACCCCGATGCTCAAGGTCTTTAGTCACTACTTTCCGACGCATACTCTGCAGCAGGCGCTGGTCGACGCGTGTCTGTTGTTCGTGTCGGCCCTTGTGGCAATCGGCTTCCACGTTCACTGGAGGCAGTTCGACTGGCCGCTGATTGTGCCGTCGGCGCTCGCCTTTGCGGTGGTGATGGTGCTTCTGAATAGTGTCATCGGCTTGTACCGTGCGCCTGCCGGCCCGGGGACCCCTGGCAGGACATTCGTAAGGATCGGGATCGCGATCGTCGTCAGTGTGCCCGTCGCACTAGGCATTTTCTGGGTGTTGCCGTGGAATCAGGTCGCGTCCGAGGCGGTGCAGATTTCGATCGTGCTATTGCTCGGTGCGGTGCTGGCCGCCCGGGGATTCGTCAATCGCACTCGCTCGACGGCGATGTTTGCGCCGCGGGTCCTCATCATCGGCACCGGCGCGGACGCGCTTGCAGTAGAACGGTGTCTGGCGGGTCCTCAGCAGGAGGACGGCCACGTTGTGGGATTCTACTCGGCCGGCAGCGATGATGCTTTGAGTGTCAATCCGCGCCGAGTTCTCGACTCTGACGGCGGGTTGCTGGAGACGGTCCGTCGGCACAAGGTGGACGAGGTGATCGTCGCGGTGCGGGAGCGGCGCGGGGGGGTGCTTCCGATCAGGGATCTGCTCGACTGCAAGCTGCGCGGCGTCAGGGTGGTGGACCTCTCGTCCTTCTTCGAGCGCACGCAGGGACAGGTGAGGATTGACTCCCTGCGGGCGAGTTGGCTGATCTATGGCGACGGTTTCCGCCAGGGTTGGGCGCGTACGTGTGTCAAGCGGGCGTTCGACTTGATCGCAGCGTCGCTGCTGCTGCTGTTCTCGCTGCCGGTGATGCTGGTGACCGCGATCCTGATTCTGCTTGAGGATGGCGCACCGATCTTCTACCGACAGGAGAGGGTCGGCCTGGGCGGACGTACCTTCAGGGTGATCAAGTTCCGCAGCATGCGGCGCGACGCGGAAAAGGACGGGCGCCCGCGCTGGGCGACTTCCAATGATTCTCGGACGACCCGGGTAGGGCGCGTGATTCGACGTCTGCGCATCGACGAGTTGCCCCAACTGCTCAATGTCCTGGCCGGCGACATGAGCTTGGTCGGTCCGCGGCCCGAGCGTCCGTATTTCGTCGATCAGCTTGGGCAAGAGATTCCGTTCTATTCGGTGCGCCATTGCGTCAAGCCTGGGGTGACCGGCTGGGCGCAGGTGCGCTATCAGTATGGCTCGTCGGTCGACGATGCCGTGCAGAAACTGCAGTACGACCTGTATTACGTCAAGAACCACACGCTGATACTCGACACCCTGGTGCTCTTCGAGACGGTGCGCGTCGTGCTGACTGGCGAGGGGGCACAGTAAGGCGCCGGCAGCCCGGCAGAATCAGCGGATTCCGGTGCTCGCTTCGGCAATGACATAATTCACCCCGGAGCCAGCCATGGGGGTGGAAGTGTCCGACATCGCAGCGTGGGGATATGGCGTCGCAGCCGGGGCGTATGCGCTGTTCGGCCTTTATCTTTTCATGGCATGGCGCGGCGGAACGGCTGGCGCTGCACTGCTCGGGGCCGTTTCAAGCAGCGCTTTGTGGGCTGCCGCAGGTGTCGTCCAGGCTCGCTTTCCCGGCGATGCGACGCAACTCGCCTCGGGCATTCTCGACGTAGTCCGGTGGGCCTGCTGGCTCGGATTTCTCGTGGTTCTCTTGCGCCCTCTGGGCGGGCCGAGGCTTCGCTGGCATGGCAGCGCGGCCATTGCGGTGGTCGTCGCCTCGCTGCTTTCCGTGCTTTTCGGCCAGGTGCCGGTGGGGGAGCCCACGCCGACGTCGCTCCTGGCGCTGGCGGCACCGCTTTGTGTCCCGGTGCTCGGTCTGGTTCTGGTCGAACAGTTGTATCGCAACCTGCCACAGCAGTCGCGCTGGGGGCTGAAACCGCTCTGTCTCGGGCTCGCTGCCGGGTTCATCTTCGAACTCTATCTTTTCGCGGATGCCTTCCTGTTTGGTCGGCTCGACGCCGACGTGGTTGCAGTGCGCGGCATTCCACACGCGATGGTGATTCCGTTGATCGCACTGTCGGCAGCGCGGACGCCTTCATGGACCGTGCGCATCGCGATGTCGCGCGAGATGGTCTTTCATTCGACCGCACTCGCCGTCACCGGCGCATATCTGCTTGTGATCGCGGCAGCCGGCTATTACGTCCGCTACTTCGGGGGAACCTGGGGCCGCGCGCTGCAGATGACGCTGCTCTTCGCGGGATTGCTGTTGCTGGGTGTATTCGTGTTCTCGGGCTCGCAGCGTGCTCGGCTGCGGGTGCTGATCAGCAAGCATTTGTTTCCCTACCGCTATGACTACCGCAATGAGTGGTTGCGTTTCACGCAGGCGTTGTCACAGGCGGGCGGCACGATGGATCTGGGGCAATCGGTGATCAAGGCCCTCGCGGATCTGGTCGAGAGTCCGGGCGGCACGCTTTGGCTCCGGGACCCGGCTGGACGGTATGTCATGAGTGCGCGGCTGAATCACCCGGCCAGCGACGCCGTCGAACCCGGTGAGGGGCCGTTTTGTCGATTCCTCGACGAGAGGGAGTGGATCATCGATCTCGCCGAACTGCGTGCCCATCCCGCGAAGTACGACGACCTGATGTTGCCCATCTGGCTGTCGACCATGGAGGATGCCTGGCTGGTGGTACCGCTCAAGTCCCCCGAGGCGCTGGTCGGTTTCGTCGTGCTGGGTCTTCCGCGCGCACCTTTCGAGATCAACTGGGAAGTGCTCGATCTCCTCAAGACGGCCGAGCGCCAGGCGGCCAGTTATCTTGCGCGCATGCAGGCGGCCGAGGCCTTGCTCGAGTCCCGAAAGTTCGACTCGTTCAACCGGATGTCGGCCTTTGTCGTTCATGATCTGAAGAACCTGGTGGCCCAGCTCGCACTGATGCTGAAGAATGCCGAACGCCACCGGCACAACCCGGAATTCCAGGACGACATGATCGAGACCGTTGCACATGTCGAAGCACGGATGCGCGCACTGATGACCCAGTTGCAGGACAAGAAGTCCGTGGACCCTCGTAGAACCGTCGATGTGCGGTTGCTGGTGGAGAACGTGCGGATGGCAAAGCGGCACCAGTTGCCGAGCGTTTCGGTCGTGGCGCCGGAAGCTGCACTGGAGGTCAGCGCGCATCCCGAACGCCTCGAGCGCGTGATCGGTCACCTCGTGCAAAATGCCCTCGACGCGACGCCCGAGGGTGGTATCGTGTCAGTACGAATGGATAGGCCGGATTCGTCGAAGGTGCGCGTCGTCATAGCGGACAATGGTTGCGGAATGAGTGCATCCTTCATCCGCGATCAGCTGTTCAGGCCGTTTCAGACCAGCAAGGCGAGCGGCATGGGAATCGGCGTGTACGAGGTCCGGCAGTACGTCACCGAACTGGGTGGGACGGTCCGCTACGAGAGCGAGGAAGGGCGCGGCACGTCGGTGACGCTGACCCTGCCGTCGGCGGCCCGGCTCGCGGAAAGCAAGATGCCCGAAGTGGAGCAGCCCCTATCATGAGCGACACTCGGCGAACGCTGCTGATCGTCGAAGACGATCCGGCGCTGCAGAAGCAGATGCGATGGGCATTCGACGGCTTCGACACGATCGTCGCAGCCGACCGCGAGAGCGCTATCGCCCAGTTGCGCCGGCACGAACCTGCCGTGGTGACCATGGACCTCGGGCTCCCGCCCTCGCCGGACGACGTCAGCGAGGGTTTCCGTCTGCTTGGCGAGATGCTGGCGCTTGCGCCCGATACCAAGGTCATCGTGCTGACCGGTCAGCACGACCGAGAGAATGCGGTCAAGGCCGTGGCAATGGGCGCCTACGATTTCTTCGGCAAGCCATTCGAGCCGGAACTGTTGTCGCTGACCATCGACAGGGCGTTTCGCTTGCACGACCTGCAGATGGAGAATGCGCGCCTGCGCCAGACGCAAGGTTCGGCACTGGAGAGCGTGCTGACGCGCGATCCGGCGATGCTCAAGCTGTGCCGGACGATCGAGAAGATCGCACCCGCCAGCGTGACCGTCGCGCTCTTCGGCGAGAGCGGGACGGGCAAGGAGATTCTTGCCCGGGGCCTGCACGCCTTGTCGCCCCGCGCCAAGGAGCGCTTCGTCGCGATCAATTGCGCCGCGATTCCCGAGAATCTGCTCGAGAGCGAGCTGTTCGGCTACGAGCGCGGCGCCTTCACCGGAGCGACCAAGCAGACGATAGGCAAGATCGAGACGGCGCATCGGGGCACACTGTTTCTCGACGAGATCGGCGATCTGCCGATGCCGCTACAGGCCAAGCTGCTCCGTTTTCTGCAGGAAAGGGTCGTGGAGCGTCTGGGCGGACGGGAGGAAATCCCGGTCGACGTCCGCATCGTGTGCGCGACGCACTGCGATCTGAAGGAGCGCATCCGCGAAGGTGCGTTCCGTGAGGATCTCTTCTACCGGCTTGCCGAGATCGTCATCGATATTCCGCCGCTGCGCGATCGCGCGGGGGACGCGGCCTTGCTCGCGCACAGTTTCGTGCGGCGCTACGCCCGGGAGAACGGTCGCGGCACCATGCATCTCGGTGACGACGCGATTGCGGCGATCGAGGCTCATGCGTGGCCGGGCAACGTGCGCGAACTCGAAAACTGCCTGAAGCGCGCCGTGGTGATGGCGGACTCGAACCAGATCACTGCCGAGGACCTGGGCTTGCAGGTCGGGAGCGAGGATCTCGAGTACCTCAACCTGCGCCAGGTTCGTGACGATGCGGAGCGGCGGGCGGTCGTGCGGGTGCTGGCCAGAACGAACAACAATGTTGCGAGGGCTGCCGAAATTCTCGGCGTGAGCAGGCCGTCGCTGTACGACATGATGGGCCGCTTCGGCCTGAGGAAGGAGACGTGAAGATGGATGGATCGACCTCGCGTGCCGGCGGCCGGCGGACGTCGCAACGTGCCCGTGCGCTGGCGGTGAGCCTGCTCGGCGCGGTGCTGCTGGCGGCGTGCGGCTCGGACAGTGCGGAGCAAATGCTCGTCTCGGCCAAGGGCTATCTGGCCAAGAGCGACATCGATGCGGCGAGCATTCAGTTGAAGAATGCCGTGCAGAAGGATGGCAGCCTGGCCGAAGCGCGCTACCTGCTCGGCACGGTGTATCTGGAGCAAGGCGATGTCCTCGGCGCCTTGCGGGAACTGCGCCGGGCCGACGAACTGGGTCACCCCCGTGATCTGGTCGCGCCCGCGCTCGCCCGGGCACTGGTGGTGTCCGGCGACTTCGATCGCGCGATCGAGACCTACGGCGGGGTGGTTCTGGACGATGCGACGGCGCAGGCCCGGCTCGTCGCTGCGGTCGCCGATGCACACCTCGCCAAGGGCGAGACGGCGACGGCGCGGGAACTGTACGAGACGGCCGTGGCAGCCGATCCTTCGAATGCGCTGGTTCGCGTCGGATTGGGGCGAAGCCGGGCGATTCTGAACGATCTCGATGGCGCGCTTGCGGACGCCGACGCCGCGCTGGCACTGGATCCGCGCAGCGGCGCAGGGCATGCCTTGCGTGCCGACCTGCTCGCGGCCCGGGGGCAGCGCGACGAGGCGATCGCCGCCTGGGAGGCGGCGATTCAAGCGCAGCCTGACGCGATCGGCTACCACTTCGCGCTGATCTCGCTGCTGCTGCGCGAGAACGACCTCGAACGGGCCGAGTCTCGCGTCGCTGAGATGGCAAGACTCGCGCCGCGGCACCCGTCGACGCTTTACGTGAAGGCGTTTGTCGATTTCCGGCGGGACCGCGCGACGGCGGCGCGCGACGGCGTCGCCGAGATCCTGCGCCTTGCGCCCGATCACCTGCCGGCAAGGTTGCTCGCGGGGAGCGTGGCATTGCGCCTCGGGGATCATGTCATAGCCCAGGAGCACCTCGAGCGCGTCATTGCGGTGGCACCGGCGCAGGCCTTGGCGCGCCGGTTGCTTGCGACCTCGTTGCTCGCGACCGGCGAGCCGGTGCGCGCGCAGAATGTGCTGCAGCCCCTGCTCGACGCCGGCGCAGCCGATTCCGCCACGCTGACCCTGGTCGGTCAGGCGCATCTGGCGACCGGCGATACGGCCAAGGCGGCCGAGTACCTTGCCCGCGTGACCGAGGCCGATCCCGACGATGCGGCGGCCCGCATGCGGCTCGGCGTCGCCCGGCTGGCAGGGGGTGATTCCGAGCGGGCATTTGCCGATCTCGAAGCCGCTTCGACGCTCGATGCGGGGGAAGGGCAGCCGGAACTGGCGCGCTCGCTCGCCCACCTGCGGCGCAACGAGCTCGACAAGGCGCTGGAGGCGCAGGGAGAGCTGGAGCGGAAACAGCCGGAAAATCCCCTCACGTTCAATCTCAAGGGCGGCATCCTGCTCGCCCAGCAGGATCTGGCCGGCGCCAGGGCGGCATTCGAGCAGGCGCTGAAACTCAAGCCGGACTTCATTGCCGCGGCTGTCAATCTGGCCAGGATCGACCTGGCCGAGCAGCGGCCGGCGGATGCCCGCCAGCGATTCGAGCGCATCATCGCCGCCCATCCCGCCAATGCCGAGGCCTACCTCGTGATGGCGGACCTGCAGTCGAACACCGGCGCGCCTGCTGCCGAGGTGCTGGGTACGCTGGAACGCGCGGCCAAGGCAAGTCCGGGTGCACTCGAGCCCAGACTGGCCATCGTTCGCCATCATCTGGCAGCCAACGACGCCCGCAGCGCGCTGCCGGTCGCCGAGGCCGCTGCTGTCGCGCATCCGAGCGACCCGCAGGCGATTGCCGCGCTTGCCCGCGTGCAGCTCATGCTGGGCGAACACCCGCGCGCCATTGCGTCATTCAATCGTGTGGCCGGTTTGTTGCCGCGTTCGGCAGCGCCGCTCATGGCACTGGGCGAGGCGCAACGCATCGCCGGCGATAACGCCGGTGCCGAGCAGTCACTGCGCCGGGCGCTTGCGATCCAGCCTGATCTGGCCGAGGCACAGCGCCGTCTCGCGGTTCTGCTGGTCGAAAGTCAGCGGACCGACGAGGCGCTGCGCCTCGCACGTGACCTTCAGCAACGTCAGCCCGCGGCACCGCTCGGCCTGGTGCTTGAGGGCGACATCCACTTGGCTGCGAAGCAGTGGGAGCCTGCCATCAAGGCCTTCGAGAAGGCTCTTGCGATGACGCCAATCGCCGAACTCGCCGTGAAGCTTCACACCACTCAGCTTCAGGCCGGCAAGACCGCCGACGCCGATCGCACCGCCGCGAGCTGGCTCAAGGCAAATCCCGACGATCTTGCCGTGCGCACCTACCTGGCCGAGCGGGCAATCGGGGAGAACCGGCTTGCCGATGCCGAGATCTTGTACCGCCGGATGCTCGAGATCCGCGCCGACAATGCCCTGGTGCTGAACAATCTCGCATGGGTCGCCGGTCGCCTGAAGCGGCCCGATGCGATCTCGCTCGCGCAGCGGGCAGACGAGCTCGCTCCGAACAACGCTGCGATTCTCGACACGCTCGGGATGCTGCAGGTCGAGAGCGGTGAAATCGAAACCGGCCTTGCAAACCTTCATCGCGCCGTCGCGCTTTCGCCCTCGACCGGAGCACTGCGGATCAATCTGGCCAAGGCTTACCTGGCTGCGAACCGCAAGGCGGAAGCTCGTGGCGTATTGGACGAATTGCTCGGCCAATCGCCCGAGAACTCACCCGTGCATGCCGAGGCGCGGCGGTTGAAGGAGCAGCTCTAGGCGCGGATCGCTCGGGCATTCGCCTGCAAGCTCCGCAACGCTATGAACCATGTCATCCATAACGGCGCTTGGGTGCCGTGAATCGAATAACTGGAAGGGAAGCTTTCATGAAGACAGTTGCGGTAATCGGGCTCGGCTATGTGGGCCTGCCCCTGGCGGTGGAGTTCGGCAAGAAATACCGGACGCTCGGCTTCGATCTTTCCGAGGCCAAGGTCGCGGCTTACCGGCAGGGCGTCGACCCGACCGGCGAAGTCGCCTCGGAGGACCTGCTTGCGGCGACGCACTTGACCTGCCACACCGATCCGGCCGTCGTGCGCGAGGCCGATTTCATTGTGGTCGCCGTGCCCACGCCGGTGGGCGAGGCGCACCAACCGGACTTCACCCCGCTGGTGAAGTCCTCCGAGACGGTCGGGCGCAATCTCAAGCGCGGTGCCACGATCGTGTATGAATCCACGGTTTATCCCGGTGCCACCGAGGAAGTGTGCATTCCCATCATCGAGCGCGAATCGGGCCTCACGTGGAAGAAGGATTTCTTCGTCGGCTACTCGCCCGAGCGCATCAATCCTGGCGACAAGGAGCGCACGCTCACACGAATCGTCAAAGTCGTCTCGGGGGATACACCGGAGACGCTCGAGACGGTGCGCGGGATGTACGCATCGGTGATCACGGCCGGGGTCTATCCGGCCAGCTCGATCAAGGTGGCGGAGGCGGCCAAGGTCATCGAGAACACCCAGCGCGACCTCAACATTGCGCTGATGAACGAGCTTTCGCTGATCTTCCACCGCATCGGCATCGATACGCTCGAAGTGCTGGAGGCCGCCGGCACCAAGTGGAACTTCCTGCCGTTCCGGCCGGGTCTGGTCGGCGGGCACTGCATCGGGGTCGATCCCTATTACCTCACGCACAAGGCCGAGATGCTGGGCTATCACCCACAGGTCATTCTGGCCGGGCGGCGGATCAATGACGGCATGGGCAAGTACGTCGCCGAGCAGACGGTCAAGCAGATGATCGACGCCGGCGAGTCGATCAAGGGCTGCGACGTCATCGTGCTGGGCCTCACTTTCAAGGAGAACTGCCCGGACCTGCGCAACAGCAAGGTGATCGACGTGATCCACGAGCTCGAGAGCTTCGGCTGTCGCGTCCATGTGCACGACCCGGTCGCGGAGCCGGCCGAGGCGCAGCACGAGTACGGCGTGCAACTCGTGGGCTGGGACGATCTGCCGCAGGCCGCGGCGATCGTCGCGGCGGTCTCGCACCGGGCCTATGCCGAGAAGCCCCTCGGCGATTTGCTCGCCAAGCTGAAACCGGGTGGCGTGTTCGCCGACGTCAAGTCGGCGTTCGACCCGCGGGCGCTCGAAAAGGCGGGGATGCGGGTTTGGCGGCTATGAGGGCACGACGGGTGGTGGGTTGAAGGAGGCGACATGGGCGCGCACGGAAAGCGAAGATCGGTCGGGATGCGATCCGGCTTCATCGCCCGGTGTATTGCGCCATGCCTGCTCGCGCTTGCCAGCGCCCCTGCCCCCGCCCAGGACCTCGCCGCCGTCGAGGTGGCCCTTGCCGGTCACGCCCGATACCTGCACGAGGCCGCCCGCGCCCATGAGCACGGCGAAGGCGTGCCGCGCGATGCGGCGCGCGCGCTGGCGCTCTACTGTGAGTCGGCGCGTCTCGGCGACGTCGAATCGATGTTCGCGCTGGGCTGGATGTATGCCAACGGACGGGGTGCTGCGCGCAACGACGAGCTCGCGGGGACGTTGTTCGCGATGGCGGCCTTCCGTGGTCACGAGCACGCGCAGCGCATGACCCGCTTCACCGGCGAGTATTCGGGCGCTGCACCGGAGTGCCTGCGTACCCCGGCAAGCTTGCTGGTCGCCGCCGTTCCCGCCGTCCTCGACGCGCGCATTGGCCGGCTCGGCCCCGAACGGCGGGCGATCGCCGAGCTGATCCGCGAGCTCGCGCCGCGCTACCAGATCAGCCCCGCGCTCGCGCTCGCCGTCGCGATCACCGAGTCGGCGCTCGATCCACGTGCGATTTCGCCCAAGAACGCGATGGGCGTGATGCAGTTGATACCGGATACCGCGGCCCGTTTCAGGGTGCGGGACGCCTTCGATCCGCGTCAGAACATCGAGGGCGGACTCGCCTACCTGCGCTGGCTGCTGGCTTACTTCGAGGGCGACGTGGTGCTGGCCGTGGCGGCCTACAACGCCGGCGAACGCGCGGTGGAGCGCCATCGCGGCGTGCCGCCGTACCGCGAGACCCAGGCCTACGTCGAACGCGTCCTCGCGGTGTCGCCGCAGCGCCGGCACCCCTACGACCCGCGCATCGTCGAGCCAAGTGAGGCGCTGACGCAGTGGCGCGCCGCGCAACAACTGGTGGACGGATCGTGAGCGCAGGCGCGCGGCACGGTACGGTGCGGTCCGCCCGCCGCCGGTGGCTCCTGGGCCTGGGTGCGTTATGCGCCGGCGCGTTCGCGCCGACGTCCGCGTTTGCGGGCCTCGTCGCCACCGTTCCGCGCATCCGTCCCTCCATCGTCGCGGTCGGCACCTTCCAGCGCACGCGCAACCCGGCCTTCCGCTTTCTCGGCACCGGTTTCGCCGTGGGCAGCGGCCGCCTCGTCGCGACCAATGCCCACGTGCTACCCGAGGTGCTGGCCAGCGATCAACTCGAGACCCTGGCGATCGCCGTGCCGGGTGAGGGTGCGGGATCCGTGGCAGTGCGCGCGGCAAGTCGGGTCGCGACCGATCGCGACAAGGACCTCGCCGTGCTGCGCATCGAGGGGCCGCCGCTGCCGGCCCTGACGTTGGCCCCCGACGGTGGTGTGAGCGAGGGGCAGGACATCGCCTTCACCGGATTCCCGATCGGCAACACGCTTGGGTTCTCGCCCGTCACCCATCGCGGCATCATCGCCGCCATCACGCCGATCGGCATTCCCCAAGCGCGTGCACGAGAGCTCGACCCGGCCCTGATCCGGCGCCTCGCGACCGACCCCTTCCTGGTGTACCAACTCGACGCCACCGCCTATCCCGGCAATAGTGGTAGTCCCGTGTTCGATCCCCAGACGGGGCGCGTGCTCGGGGTCATCAACATGGTGTTCGTGAAGTCGACCAAGGAAAGCGCCCTGACCGACCCGTCCGGCATCAGCTATGCGATCCCGGTGCGCTATCTGCGTGCGCTGATTGCAGGGCTCGAATAAGCATGGAATTTGGTCCCCCCGCCGGGAATCGAACCCAGATCTAGCGCTTAGGAGGCGCTCGTTCTATCCATTGAACTACGGAGAGAGGGCGCAATTCTAGCCCGCAATCGGGGGGTGCGTCACGCCGCCGGGGTGTTGCCCGGCGTCAGTCTCGGGCCGCTTCATCGGTCGCTCACTTCGCCGGACGGTTGCGGGTGCGGCTTGGGCGGCGGTGGTTGCGGATCGTTGGTCGGCGACGAGGGCTGGGCCTCGCTTGCGGGCTTTGCGTCGGCTGCGTGGGTTTCGTTCGGCGATGCGGACGCGGTTGGCGTGTCGCTCGGACTCTGCAGCCCGGGCGGTGTGGGGGTGTTCGCGGGCATGACGGTCGTGTGCGCCGCGGGCGGGGGCAGGAAGAAATCGCGCGGGCGGCGCATCAGGCGTTGCAGGATCAGGTGCACGAGCTCCTGGCCCTGGGCAAAGGTGATGCGGCGCGCGCGCATTGCGACGGTGAGCGTCAGCGCGAAGCTCACCGTGAGATTGGTCAGGCCGATCAGCAGCACCCCGAGCAGCGACCACAGCACCAGTTGCACCGGCACGGCAAGGTCGAGTCCGAAAAGGGCGTAGCCGACATAGGCCGACGAGAAGGCGATGTGCCGGATGTCCAGCGGCAGGCCGAACAGCACGCCGAGCGCGGTGACGCCGCCGAGCAGGAAGCCGAAGAAGAAGTTGCCGGCGAGCGCGCCGAGGTTGTTCTCGACGTAGGCGGACACCCGCGCCATCCGGGCCTCGCCGAACCAGCGGCGCGGCCAGCGCAGTTGCCGCAGGCGCTGCGGGATGCGGCCGTAGGCCGAGAGGTTGTCGTAGTAACCGGAGATCAGGCCCGAGAGAAACAGACAAACGCCGGCGATCCCCGCGAAAAGGATTGTTCCGCCCAGAGGATCCACCTGGTCAAGCAGGTATGCCGCCTCGTTCCGGTCGACGAAGTGCTCGCCCGAGAGACCATACACGGCCGCGGCGAGCAGCATCGCCACCGGCACGGCCACGCCGACGTTGCCGAGGATGGCCGCGAGCTGGCTGCGCACCGTCCGCGCGATCAGCTCCACCAGGTTCTCGAGGTTGCGCGCTTTGCCGCGGGCCTCGCCGATCGAGGCGGCGATCGCGTTGGCGGTCATCGCCGGCTGCTTGGTTGCTACCGTCCCGCCCAGAATGTGGATCAGCATGAAGCCGAGGCCGTAGTTGAGGCAGAACGCCAGGGCGGCATTGAGCGGCGCAAAACCCTGCCAGCCCAGCACGATCTTGAGCGCGGCCATCATCGCGATGATCAGTCCGCCCAGCGCTGCGGAACGCAGGATGCCGAAGTACTCGCTGCGGTTCGACGTGATATAGCGCTCGCCGGTCTTGCTCGCGCTCTCGGTCATGCGCAGCGACAGCAACTCGACGTTCTTGCCCCAGTAGTCGGCGAGCTTGTATTTGCGGCACTCGGCGTGGATGAGCTGCTTGAAGAGCCGGACGATCAGCGGAGCGATGGAGCTCACGGACCGATCGGCGCGAAGGTGCAGCAACAGCTCGAGCAACGCCCCGAGGCGATCGAGGTGCTGCTGCAGGCGTTCGAGCTTGAAGGTGAGCGACAGGCTGGTGCCGATCTTGGCGGCGCGGCGGCGGATGCGCAGCACGATGTCGGCGCACTGGTCGAGCATGACCATCAGGTGCTTCTCGTCCTCGCCCGGCGAGGCGTCCTCGCTCCACCCTTTCCTGTAGTTCGTCAGATAGGCAACCAGCTCTGCGTTCTGGGCGAGAAACGGTGACTCGTGCTCCTCCAGCGTCGGGTCGATGCGAACCAGCTCCGGGTCGAGGCCGATCGAGGAGATGTGGTAGGAGAGCATCCGCAGGGCCTCGATCACCTCGGAGACGGGCTCGGGCAGGACCTCCGCGTGGTCGCCCAACTGCGGCTCGGGCATGAACAGCAGCCCGATGAATTCCGCCCACTGCGCGTCGGGGATCGCGTTGACCCACACCTCGTCATCGACGCGATGAAAGACGACGCTGAGCACGCCGCGCATGTACTCGGTGTCGACCACGTCCGGCAGCAGGCGTCCAGCCACGCGGCGTGCGGTTTCGGAGAAGAATCCGGTCGAAGGCAGCAGGCCCGAGGCGACATAGAGCGGGACCACCTTGCGCTCGAGAAACAGGCGCTCCACGGCGTCGCGCAGCTTGATGCGCAGGTCGTCGCGGCGAGACAGCAGCACGCACAGCGCACGCAGGTTGTCAGCGGCGCGCTGGCCTTGCGTGGCGCGCGGCGGGCGCAGCCGGTCGACGAGCGCGATCCACGACTGGACTTCGTCGTGGCCGGGGGTGCCGAAGCGATCGATGACTTCCTTCATTCGGTCTCGTTCTTGTCGGGCGCAGTCGCCGCCACGATTTTGTTGCAGTGCATTATCCGCGAAGTCGCCCCGCATGGTAACAGACCGGTAGAATCGCACCCTATCCCGCCGAACCCGTCTCGACCGGCCTTTGAGGTCCGGAATCCCATGCCCTTATTGTCCGTCTCCGGCGCCTGTCTCGCCTTCGGGCACGTCGATCTGCTCGACCGTGCCGACTTCCAGCTCGACGCGGGAGAACGCGTCGCCCTGATCGGCCGCAACGGCTCCGGCAAGTCGAGCCTGCTCAAGGTCCTGGCAGGCCAGGCCGCGCTCGACGACGGCACGGTGTGGCGTTCGCCCGGACTGCGGGTCGCCTACGTGGCCCAGGAGGCGGATTTCGCCGCCGAGTGCGATGTCTTCGCCGCCGTGGCGGAAGGATTGGGCGATGCGGCGCGACTGCTGGTGGACTACCACGCGGCCATGCACGAGGTCGCGGAATCGGCCACCCCGGAGCGGTTGGAGCGGCTGTCTGCGCTGCAGCACGAGGTGGAGGCGGCCGATGCCTGGCGCCTCAACCAGCGTGTCGAGGCGGTGCTGCTGCGACTGCGGCTCGACGGCGGTGCGCGGGTGGCCGACCTCTCCGGTGGCGGGCTGAAGCGGGTCGCGATCGCGCGTGCGCTGGTCGCCGAACCCGATCTGCTGCTGCTCGACGAGCCGACCAACCATCTCGACCTCGACGGCATTGTCTGGCTCGAGGGCTTGATCCGCGAGTTCCCCGGCGCGGTTGTGGTCATCACCCATGACCGGGTGTTCCTCGACAACGTCGCCACCCGCATTGCCGAGCTCGATCGCGGCCGCCTCGCGAGCTACCCCGGCCGCTTCGCCGACTACCAGCGGCGCAAGGCCGACGAACTGGAGGCGGAGAGCCGCGCCGCAGCGAACTTCGACAAGGTGCTCGCGCAGGAGGAGGTGTGGATTCGCAAGGGCGTCGAGGCCCGCCGCACCCGCAACGAGGGCCGGGTGCGCCGGCTCGAGGCGCTGCGGCTCGCGCGCGCGGCGCGGCGCGAGCGGCTCGGCACGGTCAAGTTCGCCGTCGACCGCGGCGAGCAGAGCGGCCAGATGGTGGCCGAGCTGATCCACGTCGGCAAGCGCTTCGGCGACCGCGTGGTGGTGCAGGACTTCTCCACGCGCATCCTGCGTGGCGACCGGGTCGGCCTGATCGGACCGAACGGTTCGGGCAAGACCACGTTGCTCAAGTTGATCCTCGGCGAACTCGCTCCGGACGAGGGCACGGTACGGCGAGGTACCCGCCAGGCGGTGGCCTACTTCGACCAGCTGCGGGCCCAGCTCGACCCGGAGCTGCCGCTCACCGAGGTCATCAGTCCGGGTTCCGACTTCGTCGAAATCGGCGGCGAGCGCAAGCATGTCATCGGCTACCTCGGCGAGTTTCTCTTCGCGCCGCAGCGTGCACGCTCGCCAGTGAAGTCGCTCTCGGGCGGGGAGCGCAACCGGCTGCTGCTCGCGCGGCTTTTCGCGCGGCCGGCCAACGTCATGGTGCTCGACGAGCCGACCAACGATCTCGACATCGAGACGCTGGACCTGCTCGAGGAATTGCTTGACGGCTACCAGGGCACGCTTTTCCTGGTGAGTCACGACCGCGCCTTTCTCGACAACGTCGTGACGCAGGTGATCGCCTCGGAGGGCGACGGCCACTGGCGCGAGTACGCCGGGGGGTATGCGGAATGGCAACGCGCGCGTCTTGCGGAAGCTGAACCGCGCGTGCAATCGGCGGCGCCGGCGCAGCCGGCCACACGCCCGGCCGAGCCGGCAAAGCCCGCGTCTGCGCGCCCGACCAGGCTCGGCTACGCCGAGAAGCGCGAGCTGGAAGCGTTGCCCGATCGCATCGCTGCGCTGGAAGCCGAACAGGCCGCGCTGCAGCAGCGGCTCGCCGATCCGGCGCTCTACCAGCAGGATGCGGCCGAGATCGTGCGCGTCAATGCGCGCCTTGCCGCGCTCGATCAGGAGATCGAGGCGGCGATGCTGCGTTGGGAGGCGCTCGAGACGCGAGCCTCGGGCGGTTGAGGAATTCCGCCCGGACAGGGTGGTTCGCGCGACGCGCCCGACCGCGAGGCGGGCGTCGCCTCGATCAGAGCAGCCCGATCTGCCCGAACCAGGCGGCGGCGCCGGCCGAGCCGAGAAAGACCGCGAGGTGAAATCCCGCCCACAGGCGATAGCGGCCCGCAAGCCTCGCCGGATCGAGGTCGGAGATCAGGTACAGGCGGCGCAGGGCGGGCCGGCGCATCACGTGCGCCTCGGGCGCCGACAGCACCTCGTGGCGTTGCCGCCGCACCTCGCGCTTGGCCTGGGCGCGCGCGAGCTCCCACTCGCGGATGTCGATCTCGCCGTTGCCATCGAGGTCGAAACGGGCGAGCAACTCGCGGCGGTCGGCCTTCCACTGGGCGAGCAACTCGCGCACCTGTGCGGCGGCGTCGAGTTCGGGGGCAATGCTGCCGAGCGTGGCGAAGTCGCCGATGACATAGATCGGGTCGCCCGCAATCAGCGACCACTGAGTTTGCCGGACATCCGCACGCGCGAACACGTCGCGGCGGCGCACCAGCATTTCGGCGCCTTCGGGGTCGACGGCGCACTGGCCGCTGCCGTCATCGAGCAGAAAGGAGGCATCGCTTTCGTGCTTGTCGACGAGGCGCCACTTTCCGTCGGCCTGCTTGCGGTGCGTGACGAGCCGATACCACAGCACCGGCAGGCCATTGACCGGAGAGAGTAGCGGCGTGCCGGAGAGTGGCCGGCCGCGGCCGCGCAGCTCCGTGTAGCCCTGGGCGGCCGAGGCGATGCGCGAGGTCGGGGTGTCGAGAATCAGCCGCGCGTGCCGCAGCGACCGCAGCCAGCCCCACAGGCCCGTGCCCATCAGCATCGCCACGGCGGCGAGCGTGCCCCAGACGGTGTCGACCCCGACCGCGGCGGCGACGAGCGCCAGCTGCGCCGCGGGCAGGGCGATGTTCGCCGCGTCGCGGCGCAGGCGCACCAGCATCGTGACGGGCTCTCAGCGGGTGCTCAGGTGCCGAACAGCGCCTTCAGATCGACGTCGGCCTTCTCCGCGCTGGCGAACACCAGCAGCGGCTCGCGCACGAAGTTGAGCGTGCGGGCGACGATCAGGTCGGGGAACTGGTCGATGCGCACGTTGTGCACATTGACCGATTCGTTGTACCACTCGCGCCGGTCGGCGATGCCGTTCTCGAGCGCGGTGATGCGGGTTTGCAACTGCATGAAGTGCTCGTTGGCCTTGAGCTCGGGGTAGGCCTCGGCGACGGCGAAGATCTGGCCCAGACCCATGCGCAGCATGCCTTCGGCGGTGCCCAGCGCCGGCACGTCGTGGCGCTCGCGGGCGGAGGCGACCCGCGCCCGCGCTTCGGTGACGCGCGTGAGCGTCTCCTGCTCGAACTGGCGATATTGCTTGCAGACCTCGACCAGCTTGGGCAACTCGTCGTGGCGCTGCTTGAGCAGCACGTCGATGTTGGCCCAGGCCTTGGCGACGTTGTGCCGCAGCTGCACCAGGCCGTTGTAGACGACGATCGCGTAGAGGACGGCGGCGACGAGCGCCCCCAGGATGATCGCGTTCGAGATGCTCATGGGCAGAACTCCGGTCAAGGGCAAGGGCTAGCGCGGGTTGTCGCCGGGCGCTGGACCGGTCGAAGCCGGCTCCGGCGCGGCGGGGTCGCCGAGGAATCGATTCGTCAGCTCGAAGGGCACGCCGAGGCGCCGCAGCAGGGGCTCGCGCCCGACATGCAGCAGGCGTTCGATCTCGGCAAGATCGTCCGGCACGGCCGGGTTGTCCCAGCCGTGCGCGACGTGCCGGGCGAGATCGCTGGCGAGGCGCACGTTGCGCACGCGCGGATTCTCCCAGTGCGCTTCGTCGAGCAGCGTCACCAGCAGCTCGGGCATGTTCCAGGCCCTTACCAGGGCAAGCTGCACTTCGCTCTCGGCCACGCCGAAGACGGCGCGCTGGGCCGCCACCGCGCGCAAGTTCGGGTCGGCCTTCTGCATTGCCTGCACCTTCAGGCTCAGGGCGGGCGCGAAGATCCACATCATGATCTCGGTCGCTTCGCGCAACAGCGCGGCGACCGTGATCTCGTCGACGTCGAGATCGTGGCGCACGATCGCCCAGTCGCGCGCGAAGTGCGCCGCCTTGCGCGCCCGGCCGATCACCTGCAGCGCACCCAGCAGCGCACGCGGATTGCCGGCGAGCTGGTCCTCGAGGGTCGGCAGGTTGGAGAAGGTCGCGAGAAACGGGGGCACGCCCATCATCATCACGGCCCGATCGATGGTCGTGATGTCATGGTTCTGGGCCGCCGGGCGGTGCGCCTGCAGATGCACGAGCAGCCGCATCGTCATCAGCGGGTCGCCCTGGACGATGGCGGCGATGTGCCGGCCATTGACGCTTTCCTCGCGGTCGCGCAGGGCTTCCAGTGTCCGCACGGTGTGCCGCAGTACGGGGATCTCCTGCCGCGTGAACAGCGCCACGTAGGCATCGACCGAATCAAGGGGGGCGTCGAGGGGGCTCATCCGCAACAGTTTGTCATCGCACCCCGGGATTATCGGCCTCCGCGGGCCGGAACTGAAGTCTGGCTGTGCCGGCAGTCGAGATATAATCGGCGCAAAACGCGGCGCACGGCCCTTCCGCCGCCCCATCGCAGAGGAGACACCGATGAATTCACCCTTCAAGGCCTATCTCATCGATCAGGACGCCGACAAGAAGGTCGGCGGGCGGTTGACGACGCTCGACCGCGACCGGCTCGATGCCGGAGAAGTGCTGATCCGCGTCCATTACTCGAGCATCAACTACAAGGACGCGCTTGCGGCGACCGGCGCGGGCAAGATCATCCGCCGCTTTCCATGCGTGGGCGGCATCGACCTGTCGGGCGAGGTGGTCGAAAGTGCCGACGCGCGTTTCGCGCCCGGCGACAAGGTCATCGCCACCAGCTTCGACATCGGCGTCGCGCACCACGGCGGCTATGCCGAATACGCGCGCGTGCCGGCCGGCTGGGTCGTGCCGCTGCCAGCCGGTCTCGATCTCTTCGAAGCGATGGCGCTCGGCACCGCCGGCTTCACAGCGGCGCTCGGTGTCGTGCGCATGGAAGACAACGGCCTCGCACCGGACAACGGCCCGGTCATTGTCACCGGGGCGACCGGCGGCGTCGGCGGCCTCGCCATCGACATGCTGGCGCGGCTCGGCTACCACGTCGTCGCGCTGACCGGCAAGGCAGCGGAGGCGGACTATCTGAAGGGGCTCGGTGCGGCCGAGATCAAGCTGCGCAGCGAGATCGACTTCGACAAGGTGCGCCCGCTCGAGGCCTCGCAGTGGGCCGGTGCCGTCGACAACGTGGGCGGCCAGATCCTGCACTGGGTGCTGGCGACGATGAAGCAGGCAGGCACCGTGGCAAGCATCGGCAACGCGGCCGATTTCAAGATCAACACCACGGTATTCCCCTTCATCCTGCGCGGCGTGAGCCTGCTCGGCATCGATTCCGGCTACATGGGCTTCCCGATGCGCCAGCGCGTTTGGGATCGGCTCGCCGGCGATCTCAAGCCGCGCCATCTTGCCGAGGTGACGCGCACGATCGGTTTCGACGAATTGCCCGGGGCCTTCGACGCCTACATCCGGGGCGAGGTCAAGGGCCGGACGGTGGTGCGGATCGGCGCATAGCGATGAGCGACGGAGCGGGCGGCGTGAGCGAGGAGGAAAAGCAGCCCTTGCCCAAGGTGCTGATCGTCGACGACTCGCGCATGGTGCGGGCGTCGCTGATCAAGCACATCCGCGAGCGCTTCGACTGCCGCGAGGAGGCCGACGGCGAGGCGGCGTGGGAGACGCTGGTCGTCGACCCGAGCATCGACGTCGTGCTCACCGACATCGGCATGCCCCGCCTGGACGGCTTCGGGCTGCTCGAGCGCATCCGCGGTTCGCGCCTTGCGCGCCTGCAGCACCTGCCGGTCGTGGTCATTTCCGGCGACGAGGACGATGCCGCGCGCGAGCGCGCCTGCCGCCTCGGCGCCAACGATTTCATCACCAAGGGCACGGGCAGCGTCGAGCTGATTGCGCGAATCGAGTCGCTGACACGGCTGGGGCAGACGCGGCGCGAACTCGAGGAGAGCCGCGCCGCGCTCGCCCGGCAGAGCCCGCTCGATCCGACCACGGGGCTGGCGACCGAGTCCTACCTGAATCGGCAGGGCGCCCAGGCGATCGCGCTCGCCCGCAGGCAGCAGGCCAGCATCAGCGCGATGGTGATGGAGATCGACCGCTACGAGGAGCTGTCCTCCCGTTTCGGTCCCAACGTCGCTCATCTCGTCGCGCGCAAGCTCTCGAAGATCCTGTCGACCAAGATCCGCCAGGAAGACACCGTCGCCCAGCTCGCGCCCGATCAGTTCGCCGTGCTCTCGCCAGTGACCGACGCCGCGGGTTGCAGTGCCTTCGCGCTGCGCATGCAGATGGCGATCGAAAAGCTCACGATGACGTACCGCGAGGAGCGCATCCGCATCTCGGTGACGATCGGCATCGCGAATTCGGCCATCGATGGCATGAAGACAGTGAGCCACCTGATCGGGGTGGCCGTGCAGCGCATGCTGGCCGGCAAGAACGCGGGCGGCAACCGCGTCGTCAGCGACCGCGGCGAGGTCACGCAGGAGATGGTCGACCGGATGCTCAGGCAGACGGTCAGCCTCGACCGCATCGTCGCGCAACTGCGCATGGGCGATGTCGCCGGCGCGGGCGAGCGCGTGCCGGCGATCGTCGGGGCCGTGCTGCCGCTGCTCGAATTTCTCGAATCTCAGCTCCATTGCGGTATCCCGCTGGAGCGGCTGAAGCGGGAGCAGTCCGCAGCGGCCGCAAGCGCGGGCGATGGAGCTGGACCATCCGGCTGATATCGGCCGGGATAACAGCGCCGGCATTCGAACCGGCGTATCGGCTTCGGCCACAGGTGCGGTTTTGCTGTCCGGTCTCGGGGGTTTCGTTCGAGAGGGCCGGCGGCAGGCTGACTGAGCAACTGGGAACTGGAAAAGGGAGAGGATGTATATGACGACGTACAAGGAGTTTCACCGCCGTTCGATCGACAAGCGCGACGAATTCTGGGCCGAGCAGGCGCAGCTCGTGCACTGGAACAAGCCGGCCGCGCAGATCTGCGATTTTTCCAATCCGCCTTTCGTCAAGTGGTTCAAGGGTGGCGAGACCAACCTCTGCTACAACGCGGTCGACCGCCACGCCGCCAAGCGCCCGGACGCCAAAGCGCTGATCTATATCTCGACCGAGACCAACGAAGAGAAGATCTACTCGTTTGGCGAACTCCAGCGCGAGGTCGAGCGCATGGCGGCGATCTACCAGGATCTCGGCGTCAAGAAGGGCGACCGCGTGCTGATCTACATGCCGATGATCGCCGAGGCGGCCTTTGCGATGCTCGCCTGCGCGCGCATCGGGGCGATCCACTCGGTGGTGTTCGGCGGCTTCGCCGCCGGCTCGCTCGCGACCCGCATCGACGACGCCAAGCCCGTGCTGATGGTGAGCGCCGATGCCGGCATGCGCAACGGCAAGCCCGTTCCGTACAAGCACCTGGTCGACGAATCCTGCAAGCTTGCCGAATTCCCGCCGCAAAAGGTATTGATCGTCGACCGCGGCCTCGACAAGGGCTTCCCGCGGGTGGCCGGACGCGACGTCGACTACGCCGAGTTGCGCGCCAAGCACATGGACGCCCAGGTGCCCGTCACCTGGCTGGAGTCGTCCGAGCCCTCGTACATCCTCTACACCTCCGGCACCACGGGCAAGCCCAAGGGCGTGCAGCGCGACACCGGCGGCTACACGGTCGCGCTGGCGGCGTCGATGAAGCATATCTTCACCGGCTTCGAGGGCGAGACCATGTTCTCGACCTCGGACATCGGCTGGGTGGTCGGCCACAGCTACATCATCTACGGACCGCTCATCGCCGGCATGGCCACTGTCATGTACGAAGGTACGCCGCTGCGCCCCGACGCCGGCATCTGGTGGAAGATTGTCCAGGATCACAAGGTGAACGTGATGTTCTCGGCGCCCACCGCCGTGCGCGTGCTGAAGAAGCAGGACCCCGCCTTCCTCAAGAAGTACGATCTGTCCTCGCTCAAGCACCTGTTCCTCGCCGGCGAGCCGCTCGACGAGACCTCGCACAAGTGGATCATGGACGAACTCGGCATCCCGGTGATCGACAACTACTGGCAGACCGAGACCGGTTGGCCGATGCTCGCCATCGTCCGCGGAGTCGAGCAGAGCCCGATCAAGCTCGGCTCGCCCGCCTTCCCCGTGTATGGCTACGACCTGCGCATCTTCCGTGAGGACGGCAGCGAGTGCGGCGCCAACGAGAAGGGCATCGTCGGCATCGTCCCGCCGCTGCCGCCGGGCTGCCTGTCCACGGTCTGGGGCCAGGACGAGCGCTTTGTGTCGACCTACTTCTCGCTCTTCAAGAACCCGGTGGTGTACTCGTCGTCCGACTGGGGCATCAAGGACGAGAACGGCTACCACACCATCCTCGGCCGCATGGACGACGTCATCAACGTCGCCGGTCATCGCCTCGGCACGCGCGAGATCGAGGAGGCGGTGCAGACTCACCCGGCGGTTGCCGAGGTCGCGGTCGTCGGCGTCGCCGACGAGGTCAAGGGCCAGATGCCGATGGCCTTTGCCGTGCTGAAGGACGCCTCGAAGGCCGATACGGCCGAGAAACGCGTCGCGCTCGAGAAGGAAGTCATGAAGAAGGTCGACGAGCAACTCGGCGCGATCGCCCGGCCGAGCCGCGTCCACTTCATCACCGGCCTGCCGAAGACGCGTTCGGGCAAGATGCTGCGCCGCTCGATCCAGGCGCTGGCCGAAGGGCGCGACGCGGGTGACCTGACGACCATCGAGGATCCCTCGACGCTGGAGCAGATCAAGGCGGCGTTGAAGGGCTGAACGCCGCACCACCTGCTGCGCCCCCGCTGGAGCTCAAGCTTGCCCCGGCGGGGGCGTCTTGATTTCAATCGTGCCAAAAGGGAACAACGACGCGCCGGGCGTGGTGTGTCGGTTTTTTTTACAATGGGACGGTCGGTCGGGGCTGCTGAATGCAAAAAATAAATAAAAAACAGCCTTGTGCATGAAGTGGCGCGTCAATTGCTTTGTTCATGGCAAAGAGGCATGGGGTTCATGCCGCAGATGTGGAGAATTCGCCATGAAATCGAGCAAGATGCTTTTGGGATGCGTGGGTCTTACCAGTGCGCTCTGTGTCGGCAGTGCCAACGCCGCGTTGCTCGACCTGAACGGCGTCGGCTTCCTGACCTTCGGCAACGTCAACGTCTATTCGCTGCCGATCGCGGCCTGGGAGTTCAATCCTCAGCAGACCGGGCCGGGGAACCCCTACTACATTGCCTCGACACCGGGAGCGATCAAGGATCTGGTGGTGATCTACACCGGGGCTGGAGGGCAGGACGTCACGACCAACGTCAGCGGCTTCGAACACGCCTACCAGACCCCGTCGGGCCAACAGGGCGACTTCGCGTCGACGACCAATTTCATCGCGACCGCGCCGAACGCCGGCACAGGGGCGATCAACCTGATCGAGCCCACCAACGCCGGCGGTGGGGCAGGCGTTCACACCCAACTCGCCACCACCTGGGATGCGAGCCTGTTCGCGCTCAAGAGCTTCCTCGACGGCGGCAATCCGTTGTTCCTGTTCAACAACAACGAGACCAACCGGGATCAGAACCTCGCGATCTGGGCGAAGCTCTGGCTCACCGACCCGAACGGCGACCTGTTCGGCCGCCATCTCTACCTGAGCAACAACATGAGCGCGTATGGGTTCGGCGGCATCCCGCTCGGCGATGCGACGACGTACAACCCTGGCAACGTGATGCTGCCGGGAATCGGCGTCGATGCGCAAGGCAACTTCATCACCGACTACGTGCTCTCCGGCGGCGAGGTCTGCCTTGATTCGACGCAAGCTGGCAACCCCATCGTGCCGTGCTCGAACGCTGCCGGCATCGTCCGCTTCAACCACAATCTGGGCGCCAACCAGGCCGCCTATGCCGCCGACGTGCCGCTCCTCAACCAGTACCTGAGCCAGCTCTTCCCGCTCAGCGACGCGGTCCTGAGCGAGTACTCGATGCACCTCGAGCTGTGGCTGGGTTGCGACCCGCGCATTGCCCCGAGTTGCGACAATCTGCGCATCGACAACGGCTTCGAGCAGCTCTTCCTTGCGTCGAGCAATACCACCTTCATCGAGGTGCCGGAGCCTGCGAGTCTTGCGCTGGTCGGCCTCGGGCTGTTCGGCATCGGGGCCAGCCTGCGCCGCCGGATGCGCAGCATGAGCTGACACCCTGAAACAATAATCGGGGGGCGATCGGGGCGCGCAGAGCGCCCCGGTCGCATTTGAATCCTGGAAACCGTGGCGCTACGCACCCACGGACGTCCGAGTGCCGGCGTGGCAGGTGCTCACGGCTCGATGTCGGCCGCCGCGTGCGGGGCCTCGGAAAACCCCCGTTCGATTTCGTCTCGCACCACGCGCCACATCGGCCGCACCAGGAAGCGCATGTTGGCGATGATGGACTGGACGTCCATCATCGACGGCACGCGGGTGCCACGATGCTCGACCGGCCCGCCGATGCGCCGGACATCGACCCCGAGCTTGGCGAAATGGCTGGCCAGGCGGGGCTCCGTCAGGACGAAGATCGTGTCGATGCCATTGCGGGCAGCCAGCGCGATTGCGCCCAGGTAGAGTCCGATCGGGACGTAGGGGAAGCGCGGCCGGGTCACCGAGCCGAAATCCTCTTCGCTCAGGGCCATGGGCGAGGCGTTTTCGTTGCGCCGCCGCCGGTAGCTCGCGCGAACGGCCAGGCGCGACACCTCGGCGATGCGCTCGCGCGGCAGCCGCGCCGGGTCGATGATGGAGCGGTCCAGCGTGGCGGCGCAAGTGCGCTCGAAAGGCAGCGGCTGGCCGCGGTCGTCCGGGTTGGTCAGGACCAGTCGAGTGCAGCCAACCGGCTGATGGGGCGACTGGCTGGTGCGCAGCAGGCAGTGCAGGCTATGGGCGTCGTACTCGTCCCACTCCCGCCGATCGGCCCGTTCGGGCTCGAAGCGCAATTCCTGGCAATAGACCTCGTGGCGAATGCGGAAGACCTCGTCGCGCATCGCGTCGTCGGTTGCCGGGTCGACACGGAAATACTTGCTGAAGCCATGTCCAAGGTTGAAACGGTCGAACAGCGACATGCTAGGCCCCTTGTCTGAGCGCATCGACGACCGCCGCCGAAGAGACACGGCGAGCCGGAAGAATCGCCGCCAGCGAAGTGGCCAGAAAGCCGATCAGCATGGCGGCGGCGATGGTCTCCGGCACGAGCCGGATCGCGGCGGTGTAACCGACGTTGGCATTGGGCGGCGGCGGCATCGCGATGCCCACCGCCGAGATCACCAATGCCAGCGCGACTCCGACCAGCGCCCCCAGCACTGCGCCGATCGCGCCCAGCAGCACGTTCTCGGCAACGATGAGGCCGAAGACGTGCCGCCGACGGTTGCCCAGGGCCTGCATGGTGCCGAACTCGCTCATGCGCTCGAAAGTCGCCATATTCACGCTGTTGGCGACGGACAGCAGCACCATGGCGAGGATGATGAGCTGTAGCACGCCGAACTGCCGGTCGTAGAGGTCGAGCGTCTTCTCGTAGAAATCCGACAGCATCCGCCAGTGATGGGCCTCGAGCGACTCCGGGTCCAGCCCGGCGACGATCTGCGCGTAGGCGCCGTCGGTGTCCTCGGTGCGATGCAGGGTGGCGACCAGAACGTTCACGCCCGGGGTCAGCATCAGCTCCTGGGCGGCCGAGAGGGGGATGCGCACGGCGCGCGCATCGAAGTCGCGCGAAAAGCTCTGGAATACTCCGATCAGCTCGAAATCCAGCGTGTTGAGGGCGCCATCGGCTGTACTCATGACCAACGTCACCACGTCGCCCGGTGTGAGGCTCAACGCGTGGGCGACCCCTTGTCCGACGACCATGCCGAACAGGTCCGAATCGGTCAGGTGCCGTCCCGCCGTGATCGTCAGGAAGGTTCCCAGTCGCGCCTCCTTGTCCGGTTCGATGCCCTCGCCTATGATGCCCAGATCGCGCCGGCCGTTGTTGAGCGCGCCAGTAAAGCTCAGCCGGCTCGCGACCTCCTTGACCTCGGGCAGGGACTCGATTTGGGCGGCGACCTGTTCCGGTCCGTCGATCAGGTAGCGTTCGGGACGGCGCGTTCCGCGCTCGATGAAATCCTTGCGCACGACCTGTACATGACCAGTCTGCGAGTGGATGATCGCTTCGCCCAGTTGGACGAAGATGTCCTGGACGAAGCCGCCCGAGACGACCAGGCCCGATACTCCGAACACGATCGCGGCGAGTGTCATCGCCGTGCGGATCCGTTGGCGCAGGAGATTGCGCAGCGCGAGGCGGAGGATCATTCCGATCATCGTTGCTGGCGCAGCGCGTCCACGATGTTCATCCGGGAAGCCTTCCACGCCGGGAAGAGGCTCGCAAGCAAAGTTGTCACGAATGCCAGCAAGAAGGCGTCGAGCGCGAGGCCGGGCGATATCGAGATCTCGCCGATGAAACCCATGTCCATGCCGGGCGGAGGGGGCATCGGGATGCCGACGAACGAGATCACCGCCGCCAGCAAGATTCCGGCCGTGACGCCGACCACGCCTCCGACCATCCCGAGCAGTGCGCCTTCGGCGAGGAACATGGTCATGATGCCGCGGCGCCGCACCCCCAGCGCCATCGAGGTGCCGATCTCGCTGGTGCGCTCGACCACGGCCATCGACAAGGTGTTGCCGATGCTCAGGATGACGATGAGGGCGATCAGCAGCCGCACGACATCGACCTGACGGGTGAAGAGCTCCACGGTCTTGTTGTAGAAGTCGGCGAGGTCGTACCACGGAACGATCTCGAACTCTTCCGCCGACAGGTGCGTGCGCAGGTGGGCGAGGGCGGCCTCGGTCGCGCGGGTGCGCTCGAGCAGGACGACCCAGCTCGTCGCGCCCTCGACACGCATCAGGGTGCGCGCGCTATCGATCGGAATCCGCAGCACGGAGTCGTCATAGGCCTTGGCAGGCGTGGCGAACAGGCCGGCGATCGTGAGCTCGATCGCATTGATGCCGCCGCTCGCGGTGGTCGCAAGCAGGACGATCTGGTCGCCCGGGGCGGCACCGAGGTTCGCCGCGAGGCCGACGCCGAGCAGGGCGCTGTCGGGGGAGGCCGCGGTCAGGTCCTGCCCCTGGACGATCATCACCGACTGGCCGATATCCGCTTCGCCAATGGGGTCGATGCCTTCGCCGACGAACGAGATGGTTTCCTCGCCCTTGCTGACGAGTCCGCTGAACGCCAGGCGTGGCGCCACGGTGCGCAACGCCGGCACGCGCTCGGCTGTGACGGCATCGGTGTCGGCGGGCAGCAGGTAGCTGTAAGGATCGCCCAACCCGTCGCGCAGGTAGCCGGGCCGGACGATCTGGACGTGGCCCAACTGCGAGTGGATGGTGGATTCCCGCATGCTGTCGAGGATCCAGTTGATGAATCCCCCGGCGAGCAGAAAGGTGACGACGCCTCCGCAGATGGTCAGCATCGCGAGCGCGGCGCGGCGGCGCTGGCGAACGAGATTCCGGCCGGCGAGCCGCGTTTGTTTCGTGATGCCGTCCACGAATGCCGTCAACATGCGAAAGCCGATCGGGTCGTCATGGATGTATGATAACCGTCAAAGGTCTACGAACGAAGGATAGGCCTCATGCACGCCGAATTCGGCTACGAAGCGGCCTTCTCGCGCAACATTGGTTGGGTGACCGAGGCCGAGCAGCGGACGCTGCGCGCTTCGCGCGTGGCAATCGCCGGGATGGGCGGGGTCGGCGGCGTGCATCTGCTCACGCTCGCGCGGCTCGGAATCGGCGCATTCAGCATTGCCGATTTCGATACCTTCGATCTCGTCAATTTCAACCGCCAGGCCGGCGCCGTGGTTTCCTCGCTCGGACGGCCGAAACTCGACACACTCGCGGCCATGGCCGCGGACATCAATCCCGAACTCGATCTGCGTCGCTTTCCCGGAGGCGTCGGCCTCTCGAACGTCGAGGAGTTCCTCGCCGATGCGGCGCTCTATGTCGACGGGCTCGACTTCTTCGCCTTCGAGGCTCGCCGGGCGGTGTTCGCCGCCTGCCGCAAGCTGGGCATCCCCGCGGTGACCGCGGCGCCGCTCGGCTTTGGCGCCGCCGTTCTGGTGTTCGCGCCGGAAGGCATGTCCTTCGACGACTATTTCTGCTTCGACGACTGCGACGATGAGGAAATGTCGATCCGCTTCCTGCTCGGCCTGTCTCCGCGGATGCTGCAGCGTGGCTACCTGGCCGATGCTTCGCGGGTCAATCTGGCCGAACGGCGCGGCCCCTCGACCATTGTCGCCTGCCAGTTGTGCGCCGGCGTGACCGGCGCCGAGGCGGTGCGAATCCTCCTCGGTCGGCCTGGGTTGCGTCCTGCTCCGCATGGCTATCAATTCGACGCCTACCGGCAGCGCATGGTGAAAACCTGGCGCCCGGGCGGCAATCGCAACCCGCTCCAGCGCCTGGCCCTTTGGCTCGCGCGCGGGCAACTCGCGCGCATGAAGCGCGCCGTGCAGACATCATGACCGATCGCGATACGCTCCTGAAAATCCTCGATCTCACCCGCTGGGCGCCCAGCGGTGACAACACTCAGCCGTGGCGCTTCGAGATCGTTGCCGACGACTGGATCGCCATTCACGGTTTCGATACGCGCAGGGAAGTCCTCTACGACTTCGAGGGTCGTGCCAGCCACATGGCGCACGGGGCCTTGCTCGAGACCCTGCGCCTTGCGGCCACGACGTTCGGGCTGGCGGCGCAGTGGACGCTGCGCGAGGGCACACCCGACACGGCGCCGATCTACGACGTGCGGCTCGCGCACGACCCGGCGGTCGGTCCCGACCCGCTCGCCGCGCATATCCGTTCCCGGACGGTGCAGCGGAGACCGATGAAGACCACCCCGCTCACCTCCGAGCAGCGATGCGCGCTCGCCGAGGCGCCGGGGCCGGGTTTCGAAGTGGTGTTCTTCGAATCGTTCGCGCAGCGGCGGCAGATGGCCGGGCTGCTGTGGGACAACGCGAAGATTCGCCTCACCTGCCCCGAAGCCTATGCGGTGCATCGCGACGTGATCGAATGGAACGCACGCTTCAGCGAGGACCGCATCCCCGACCAGGCGGTTGGCGTCGATCCGCTCACGGCGCGCCTCATGCGCTGGGTGATGCAGAGTTGGGAGCGGGTCGATTTCTTCAACCGCTACTTGATGGGCACGGTTGCGCCCAGAGTGCAACTGGACTACCTGCCAGGGATCTACTGCGCAGCGCACGTGCTGATCGCGGCCCGGACGGCGCCGCGGACGCTCGAGGATTTCGTCGCCGCCGGCCGATCCATGCAGCGCTTCTGGCTTGTCGCGCATTCGGTGGGTCTGCATATGCAGCCGGAGATGACGCCGGTGATCTTCCGCTGGTATGCCCGAGCAGGCGCCAAGGCATCGAAGCTGCCGGAAATCGACGCCGCCATCGGACGGTTGGCCGATCGCTTCGAGCGTTGTGTCGACACACAGGGGACGCATCCGGTCATCCTCGCGCGGGTGGGGGTCGCCGCCCTGCCTCGGGCGCGCTCTACGCGTCGCCCGCTCGACAGCCTGATGTGGGAAGGGGGCGACGCCCGAGCCTGACCCGTGCTTCGACGGCCGCCGCAGGGCTGCGCTGCGCACCCGGAATGAAACGGCCCGCCATCGCTGGCGGGCCTTTCGTTCAACCGGCTCGTGTCCGGATCAGACGCTGGTGCGGCGGCGGGCGAAGAACCCGAGCAAGCCCAAGCCCAGACCGGCGAGCGCCAGGGCGCCCGGTTCCGGCACCGCGCGGAACGACGTCGTGTTGAGCGTCTGGAAGTGGAAGTCGCAACGCTGGGTGAAATTGCCGTTGGCATCGGTCGGGCAGTCGCCGCCGTTGATCAGCTGCCCGTTCACCAGGCTGTACGACGGCGCGACGCCGAGGACGAGGTCGGACGGGTTGGCCTGGTTGAAGGGCGCGAACAACTGCCCGGAGTCGTTCACGTCCTCGAGTCCGGTGAGCAGGAACTCGAAGGAGGTGATGTTCGTGAGGAAGAAGTTCGGGTTGATGAAGTCGCCGACGCTTGCCCCGATATCCACCTTGATCTCGGACTGGCCATTGCCGATGTGCGTGAGCACTCCGGGCGCATTGTTCGCGCCGAATTGGTCAAGATCGGGGAACAGCGTCGGAACAGTAGCCGGGGTGCATGGTGCCGGGGCGATCGCATTGCACACCGTGCGGGTTGTATCCGTGAAGGTGCCACTACCGCCCACGATCGTGCCCCGCAGAATTTCGATTCCATCCGCATAGCCAGTGCCGGAGATGTCGTTTGCGTTTTGCGGGCCGTACCAGATCGACACCGAACCCGCGAATGGGAAGAAGCTGGCGGTTGCTGCGCCGACCCCGACGGCCTGCTCAACAATCGTCGCGGTTACTGTCCACTCGAATCCGGCTGGAGGCAAAAATGACGTAGACGTGCCTGCAGGGTTGAACACGAAGGTGTTCAGGGCCGCTTGATAGAATGTGGTGATTGTATTGTCCGCGAGGTCTGCCTGGGTCTGGCCGACGGCCCCCAGCGCACCTGTGGCGAGCGCGTTGCCGGCAAGCCAATTGAGGGTTGTGATCTCGATCGCGTTCGCGAACCCGCTGCCGTCGGGGCTCACGAAGATCGAGGTGAAGGCAGCCTGGGCCTGGCCGGCTGCGCCGAGTGCGGCGACGGTGGCGGCGATTGCGAGTTTCTTCTTCATGTCAGGGCTCCTGCGGGAGTTGTCTCGAGGCAACCAACGGTGCCTTCGCAGGTGATAGAGCAATCTCCAGGCCAGTTTTGCAACGCTTTGATTATTTATGGTTAATCTCGGATGGCTCAGTTGTCGGGAGCCTCTGGTGTAAAAATTTCCGACACTACGTCGCGACGCGCTCGGTCGGCCGGGTGCGGTGCAAGGCGCCGATCGCATCCGCAATCGGACTCAGGCCTTCGCCGGCGGCAATCGCCGCCCGGACGCGCTGCGCTGCCCGATGCGCAGGAGTGCCTGCAAGCAGCGACGACAGGGCGGCATGCAGGGCCGCAGCCGTGCAGCGGTCGGTACGTACCCCGATCCCGCAGCCGTAGTGCTCGATCGCCCGCATGTTGAGAAACTGGTCCATGTTCTGCGGAATGCCCAGAACCGGCACGCCGGCGGCGAGAGCCTGGTTGGTGGTGGGGCTGCCGCCGTTGCAGACGACCAGTCGGCTGCGTGCGATCGCTTCGCGGCCGGGGAGAAAGTCGTACAGCCGGATGCAGCTGCGGGCGGGCGGGGGAGGAGCCGGCCGGCCGGCGGTCGCGACCACGGCCGGCAGGTTCAGCGAGGCAAGCGTCGCGAACAGCGTGTCAAGAATGCCGACATTGCCGGAACTGCCCATCGAGACATACACGAGATCCGGGTCCGACGGAAAATCATCCGGGAGCGGGGTGTCGGGCGACCAGGCGATGGGCCCGATGAAGGCAGCGCCGGAGTGGGGGCGCACCTGAGGGAAGAGCTCACGCGGGTTGGCGAACAGGCGAAGGTCCGCATCGGTGTAACAGCGCCTCAGGTCGTGCCCGAAGCCGGGCAGTCCATGCCGCCGCCGCAGCGCTTCCATCGGGCGGGCGTGCAGCCTGAAGGCGATGGGCGCCACGGCCGAGAACAGCGCCTGGGCGAGTCCGATCGGCATGAAGCGCGTGAACGGCAGGACCGGAACGATCGGGTCGAGCGGGCACTCCGGGCTCCAGTAGGCATCGCAGAGCGTCGCGTAGGGGATGCCTTCGAGCCGCGCGCTCACTGACAACGACAGGCGAAAGTCGCCGATCACCGCGTCGGGCCGGAATCGGCGCAGCAGCGCGATATCGTCGGCGACATAGGTTTCCAGGGTGTCGAGGTCGTAGAGCGGGCGACCGGCGTCGAGGCGACGGGCGAATTCCGCCGGGGGCTGGCTGCGCAAATCGACGATCTCGAAGCGCCCGTGCTGCGTCATCCAGGCGTATTCCGGCGGCCGCGCGAACACGACCTCCACGCCGGTCTGCTCGAGCGTACGCGCAATCACCAGCGGGCGCCCGACGTGGGCGAGTGTGGCGCCCTCGGCGATCAGCAGTACCCGCTGGATGCCGTGCGCCACCGCCGGGATCTCAATCCGACTTCGGCTCGCGGCGGAAGTGCCGCGGAATCCCGAGCGGGCAGGGGGCAGCGATCGTCACGTCCGTCCGGAAAGGCATCACCGCCCCAGCGCCGCGATCAGCGACGTGCGTTCTTCCTGTGAGCCAGCGATGATTTCAGCAGCGCGTTGCAGCGCCGGCGGGTGCTGGTCCGGGGCGACGGAGTGCAGATGCCCAGAGCGCTCGGACAGACGGTTTGCGGCATACAGGATTTGCGCGAGCGTCGCGGGGATCTCGCCGGTGAAGGGGGTTTCCTGGTCGGCGATGGCCGCGAGGATCTCGTCCGGGATCTCCAGCGCGGACAGCACCGCATGGCCGATGCTGGACTGCCATTCGTCGATCAGCCGCGTGAGTTCCTCGCCGTCGGGTGCGACGTCGGGCCGGCTGGCGATGCGGGCGAGCAGGTAGAAGGCGCCGATGTTATGCACGATGCCGGCGAACAAGGCCTCGTGCGGGTTGATTCGGGTGAGTCGCCGGGCGAGGACAAAGGCCTGGGCGGCGACGTCGACGCTGTGCTCCCAAAGCGGGCGGGCGTACCTGACGTAGTCGCCCATCTCCTTGGTCTGCATGAGCTGCTCCATCGCCAGCGCGATGGCGAGCGTGCGCACCGACGAGAAGCCGACCCGGATCACCGCGGTGCGCACATCGACGACCTGCTGGCCGGATGGGTTCATCGCGACCGAGTTGGCGAGCCTCACCAGCTTCGCCGAGAGCAGCGGCTCGGTCGCAACGACCTTGGCGAGTTCCTCTGCGGTGATGTCGGCCTTGTTGAGCGCCATGCGGATCTTCAGCGTGGCGTCGAGAAAGGTCGGGAAGCTGAGGTCGCGGGCGGAGAGTTCTTCCGCGATCTCGATCAGGAAACGGTGGGTCGCTGAGATCGTGTCTGCCATTTTTCGCCGATTGCGGTCTCGTCGGTTGCGCAGAGGATACTGGCAGGAGCGCTCGGGTCGAGTCCCGCGACTTCGCGCGCCATGCCTGCCCTGCGGCTCTGCAGCCTGCCGTCGCAATTGCGGCCGTCGCGAGCCTTGCTACCTTAACACCATATTGTTGCGGTGGATGAGTTCGGGCTCGTCGAGGTAGCCGAGGATGCCCTCGATGGCATGGCTGGGCTGGCGGACGAGTCGTTGCGCCTCGTTGCTCGGGTAATTGATCAGGCCGCGGGCGACTTCCTCGCCGGTCTCGGACTTGCACGCCACGGCCGCACCGCGCTCGAACTGGCCGCGCACGCCGACGACGCCAATCGGAAGCAGGCTGCGTCCGCTGCGAAGCGCGGTGATCGCGCCGGCGTCCAGGATGAGCTCGCCGGCAAGCTGCAACTGGTCGGCGAGCCACTGCTTGCGCGCCTGCAGTGGGGTGCTGCTGGCGTAGAGCAGGGTGCCCAGCGGCTCGCCGGCGGCGAGCCTCAGGAGTGCATCCGCCTCGTGGCCGCTGGCGATGCAGGTGTGGGCGCCGCTACGCGCGGCGCGCCGGGCGGCGCGGACCTTGGTGATCATGCCGCCCTTGCTGATGCCCGAGCCGGCGCCGCCCGCCATCGCCTCGTAGGCGGTGTCCTCGGCGCGGCCCTCGGAGATGAGGGTCGCCTCGGGGTGGCTGCGCGGATCGGCGGTGAAGAGCCCCTGCTGGTCGGTCAGGATGAAGAGCGCATCGGCTTCGATGAGATTCGCGACCAGCGCGCCCAGCGTGTCGTTGTCGCCGAACTTGATCTCGTCGGTGACGATGGTGTCGTTCTCGTTGATGATCGGCACCACGCCGAGCGCGAGCAGCGTGGTGAGCGTCGAGCGCGCGTTGAGGTAGCGCTTGCGCTCGCTGAGATCCTCGTGGGTCAGCAGGATCTGCGCGGTGCGCAGGCCATGGCGCTGGAACGCGTCTTCATACGCCTGGACGAGACCCATCTGGCCGACCGCGGCGGCGGCCTGCAGCTTGTGCAACTCGTGCGGGCGCTTGGTCCAGTTGAGCCGTTGCATGCCGGCGGCGATTGCGCCGGACGAGACCAGCGCGACGTGCTTGCCCGCCTCGCGCAGTTGCGCGATCTGGCAGGCCCAGTCGGCGAGGGCCTCCCGGTCCAGGCCGGTGCCGTTGCGCGTGACGAGCGCGCTGCCGACCTTGACGACGAGACGGCGGGCCGCAGCGATCCGGTTTCTCATGACGGGGTCGTGCCGGGCTGGTCGCTCGACGGCTCCTCGGTCGCGGCGACCGCCTCGGCCTGGGCGCGTTCGGCCGCGAGGCGAAGCTGCTCGGCTTCGATGCGCGCCCTTTCCGCGTCGAGGAAATCCTGGACCGCATAGACAACGCCGCGGCAGCCTTCGCCGGTGAGTGCCGAGACCTCGAAGCGCCGCGCCACCTCGCCGTAGGCGGCGACAAAGGCGGCGACGCGCTCGGCGCGCTCTTCCTGCGGGATCAGGTCGAGTTTGTTGAGGACCAGCCAGCGCGGCTTTTCGTAGAGTTCGGCGTCGTACTTGCGCAATTCCTCGACGATCGCCTTCGCGTCGCGGACCGGGTCGGCTTCGGGGTCGAAGGGGGCGAGGTCAACCAGATGCAGGAGCACCCGGGTGCGTTGCAGGTGGCGCAGGAAGCGGTGGCCGAGGCCCGCGCCTTCCGCCGCGCCCTCGATCAGGCCGGGAATGTCGGCGATCACGAAGCTGCGGTTCTCGTCGGTGCGCACCACGCCCAGGCTGGGCGCGAGCGTCGTGAAGGGGTAGTCGCCGACCTTGGGGCGTGCCGCCGAGACCGCGCGGATGAAGGTCGACTTGCCGGCGTTGGGCATGCCGAGCAGGCCCACGTCGGCGAGCACCTTGAGTTCGAGATGCAGGCTGCGCCGTTCGCCCTCTTCGCCCAGCGTGCGTTTGCGCGGGGCACGATTGACGCTCGACTTGAAGTGCAGGTTGCCCAGGCCGCCCTTGCCGCCATGGGCGATCGTGACCTGCTTGCCGTCCTCGTCGAGGTCGGCGACGAGTTCGCCGGTCTCGAGGTCGGTGATCACGGTGCCCACCGGCATGCGCAGCACGATGTCCTCGCCGCCGCGGCCGTAGCAGTCGTTGTTGGCGCCGTTCTCGCCGCGCTCGGCGTGAAAGGTGCGCTTGAAGCGAAAGTCGATCAGGGTGTTGAGATTGCGGTCGGCCACCGCGAGCACGCTGCCGCCGCGTCCGCCGTCGCCGCCGTTGGGGCCGCCGCGCGGGACGAACTTCTCGCGCCGGAATGAGGCGCAGCCGCTGCCGCCGTCACCGGCGATGACCTCGATGCGCGCTTCGTCGAAAAACTTCATGATGAATATTCATGCGGCCGATGGGAATCGGCCGCGATGCCTCGAAAACAAAAAAGCCCTACCGCAAGGATAGGGCTTTTCGCGGGCGAAAGCAGCGATCAGGCCGCTTCGGCCACGATGGTGACGGTGCGGCGCTTCAGCGCGCCCTTGACCGAGAACTGCACCGTGCCGTCCTTGAGGGCGAACAGGGTGTGGTCCTTGCCGATCCCGACGTTCTCACCGGCGTGGTACTGGGTGCCGCGCTGACGCACGATGATGTTGCCGGCGAGCACTTTCTGGCCGCCGTAGCGCTTGACGCCGAGTCGTTTTGATTCAGAGTCGCGGCCGTTGCGAGAACTGCCGCCAGCTTTTTTGTGTGCCATGACGTATCAACTCCTGCCGTATGGGCAATCAGGCCGAGATCGCTTCGATGCGCAGCTCGGTGTAGTTCTGGCGATGCCCCTGGTGCTTCTGGTAGTGCTTGCGCCGCCGCATCTTGAAAATCTTGATCTTGTCGTGCCGTCCGTGCGAGACGACCGTCGCCTTGACTGCGGCGCCCGAGACCACAGGCGTGCCGATCTTCACCGACTCGCCCTCGCCGACCATGAGAACCTGGTCGAGAGTGATTTCGGAGCCCACGTCGGCCGGTATCTGTTCTACCTTGATCTTTTCGCCGGCAGCGACGCGATACTGCTTGCCACCGGTTTTTATCACCGCGTACATGGTTGAAACTCCAGTTGATGGTACTGCAAAGAACCGCGAATTATCCGGCGACTCGCCAGCCGAGTCAAGGTATTGATCGGTCAGACGCTGGTCGGGGCGGATCGGGCTGTCCGGGCAATGCGATCTGCGCTCGCTCGGGCACCAGGCCGTCGAGCGCGTGCTGCTCGGTGCGGTAGTGGGCGTGGGGTTCGAGCCGGTCCCACAGGCCGGTCGCGACCATCGCGTCGATCGTCTGCTTCTTCAGGCCGCAGAACGCGAGCTCCTGGCCGTTGCGCCGAAGACGCTCCTGCACGACCGAGATCGCATCCTGTCCGGTGGCGTCGATCGCATTGATGCCGGCAGCGGAGATCAGCAGGAAGCGGCCGTGCTTCTGTGCGCGCGCAGCTTCGAGCGCGGCGGACTCGAAGGTCTCCGCGGTGACGAAGGTGAGCGGGCTGTCGAAGCGCATGATCACGACCGACGGGTGCGGGTGTTCGAGTCCGAAGCGCTCCAGGTCGCGGTAGGTGCCGTCCGGATGCAGGCCGAGCAGCGCGGTGCGTGGCTTCATGTCGCGATATAGCATCAGCGCGAGCGACAGAAACAGCCCGGTGAGGATGCCGTTCTGGATGTTCGGGGCGAAGGCGAGGGTGCTGACGAAGGTCACCGCGGAGGCGAGCCCGTCGTCGCGGCCGGCGCGCCAGGCCCGACCGAGGGCGCGAAAGTCGATCAGGCTGGTCACGACGAGCAGAATCACGGCGGCGAGCACTGCCTTGGGCAGATGCCACAGCAGCGGCGTGAGCCAGAGGAGCGTCGCGAGCACGAAAGCGGCCGCCACGAGCGACGACAGGCCGGTGCGGGCGCCGTTGGCGTAGTTCAGCGCCGAGCGCGAGAACGAGGCGCTGACCGGCATCGCACCGCTGAAGCCGGCGGCGATCTTGGCGAGGCCCTGGCCGACGAGCTCCTGGTTGCGATTCCAGCGCTCGCCGGTCTTGGTGGTGATGAGCACGGCACTTGCGGTCGCTTCCATGAAGCTCACCAGCGCGATCACGAAGGCAGCCGGGAGCAGGGCGACGGCCTTTTGCCAGGCGAACGCAGGCAGGGCGAGTTCGGGCAGTCCGGGCGGGATCGCGCCGATGACTGCGCCGCCCCGCTCGGCATAGCCCGTCGCGGCCGACAGGCCCGTGGCCACCGCAACCACGATCAACACGCCGGGCAGGCGTGGCGCAAAGCGGCGCATCAGCAGCAGCGCGGCCAGGGCGCCCGCGCCGAACGCGGCCGACAGGACGTGGGCCGCGGGGGCACTGCGCGTGAGCTGCCACAGGTCGACCAGGAAATGATCCGAGCGCGTCATCTCCAGCCCCAGCAGCGCCGGAAGCTGCGACAGGCCGATCAGCAGCGCCGCGGCGTTGATGAAGCCCGCCATCACGGGGCGCGACAGCAGATTGAGCAGCCAGCCCGCCCGCAGCACGCCCAACGCAAGCTGCATCGCGCCGGACAGCAGGGCGAGCAGGATCGCGAGCGCGAGAAAATCGGGCGAATCCGGTCGCGCCAGCGGCAGCAGGCTCGCGCCCGTGAGGAGCGCGGTGAGCGCGACCGGTCCGGTCGACAACTGGCCGCAGGCGCCGAACAGCGCGGCAAGCGCCATCGGCAGCAGCGCCGCGTAGAGGCCCACATGCGGCGGCAGCGAGGCGAGTTGGGCGTAGGCGAGGGCCTGCGGGATCAGCACCAGTGCGACCGTGAGGCCGGCGATCAGGTCGCCGCGCACCCCGTACGCCTTCCACTGCCGTGCCCATCCGACGAAGGGGAGCAGTCGCTCGAACGGTCCGGGTGGCTGCATGGTCATGCGAGGGTGATTTCCCGTCGGGGTGCGTGCCCGTGGATCTTACCAAAGGCAGCCGGTCATTCGCGGCGGGGTGTGCATGCTCGCATGTCCGGCCGCGGTTCGATCGAGCGGGGGGCGATGCGGAAGCGCGGGCGCACAGCGCGGACGACGTGCGGGAATGCGGGTAATCCCGATGATGACATTCATTCGGGCATTGCGTAGGATGCGCAAAGTTGTCAGACAACTAGAGAGGCGGCGGGAGACCATGGGGGCGATCGAACGGCCGCAGCACACCGATCGGTTGAGCGATGCGATCGCTCGCCGGCTGGAGCTGTGGATCAGCGAGCAAAAGCTCGAACCGGGCACGCAGTTGCCGACCGAGAAGGTGCTGTGCGAGCGCTTCGGCGTGAGCCGCGCGGTGATCCGCGAGGCGATTGCGCGGCTCAAGGCCGATGGGTGCGTCCGCACCCGGCAAGGCTCGGGGGCATTCGTCGCCGCGCTGCCGGGTCACGCGAGCTTCCGGCTGACCGCGGCCGGCGACCCCGGGCCGCAGGCCGATGAGCCCCCGCAGCGGGAGGTCTTCGAGGTCTTCGAACTGCGCTATCTGATCGAGAGCGGAGCGGCCGAACTGGCTGCGCAGCGTCGCACCGAGGCGGATCTGATGCGCATGCGGGCGGCGCTCGCGCTGATGGACCAGGCGCTTGCGAGCGGCGCCGACGCGGTGATGGCCGACGACGAGTTCCACGTGGCGGTGGCGGCGGCGACCCGCAATCCCCAGCTCGAACGCCTGCAGGCCTTCATGGGCCGTCAGTTGTCCGAGTCGCGCGCGCCCACCTGGAGCGCGCCGGGCCACCGCAGCGGGCGGGCGCGGCAGGCGCAGCTCGAACACCAGCAGATTTACGCTGCGATCGCAGCCGGCGACGCGGAAGCCGCACGGGATGCCGCCGCCACGCACCTGATCGGAGCAGCCAGCCGCCTCGGACTCGATCCGATGCACTGGCGCGCCACCGAATTTCGGAGGAGAGACGATGAACACCATCCATGAAGCCCTGGCTCCGGGCGAGCAGGAGGCAGACTTTTCGGGCGTCGACAAGGTACGGGTGGTCGAGGCCCTGGCGCGCGTGCTGCCTGCCGGGGCGCTGCTGTACGAGGCCGAGGATCTGCGTCCCTACGAATGCGATGGCCTGTCGGCCTATCGCCAGGTGCCGATGATCGTCGCCCTGCCGAAGACCGAGGCCGAGGTCGTCGCCGTGCTCAAGGTCTGCCATGAGCTGGGGGCGCCGGTGGTCGCGCGCGGCGCCGGCACGGGGCTTTCGGGCGGCGCGCTGCCGCACGCGAACGGCGTCGTGCTGTCGCTCGCCCGCTTCACCCGCATCCTGTCGGTCGACCCGTATTCGCGCACCGCGGTCGTGCAGCCGGGAGTGCGCAACGTCTCGATCTCCGAGGCCGCGGCGCCCTACGGCCTGTACTACGCACCCGACCCCTCGTCGCAGATCGCCTGCACCATAGGCGGGAACGTCGCCGAGAACTCCGGCGGCGTGCATTGCCTGAAGTACGGCCTCACCGTGCATAACGTGCTGCGCGTGCGCGGCGTCACCATCGACGGCGAGGTCGTCGAGTTCGGCAATCACGGGCCGGATGCGCCGGGCTACGACCTGCTCGCGCTCGCGATCGGCTCCGAGGGCATGCTCGCGGTCGTCACCGAGGCCACCGTCAAGCTCACGCCCACACCCCAGCTCGCGCGCTGCGTGCTGGCGGCCTTCGACGACGTCACCCGCGCCGGCGACGCGGTCGCGGCGGTGATCGCCGCCGGCATCATCCCGGCCGGGCTCGAGATGATGGACCAGCCCGCCACGGTCGCGGTCGAGGACTTCGTCCATGCCGGCTATCCGCTGGATGCCAAGGCGATCCTGCTGTGCGAGTCCGACGGCACGCCCGAGGAGGTCGCCGAGGAGGTCGAGCGCATGCGCGCGGTGCTCGAGGCGAGCGGCGCGACCGAGATCCGCGTCTCGCGCGACGAGGCCGAGCGGCTGCGCTTCTGGGCCGGGCGCAAGGCGGCGTTTCCGGCGGCCGGGCGGCTCTCGCCCGACTACTACTGCATGGACGGCACCATCCCGCGCAAACACATCGGCGCGATGCTCGAGGCGATCGAGGTGATGGAGGGCAAGTACGGGCTGCGCTGCATCAACGTCTTCCACGCCGGCGACGGCAACCTGCACCCGCTGATCCTGTTCGATGCCAACCAGCCCGGCGAGCTCGAGCGGGCGGAGGCCTTCGGCGCCGAGATCCTCGAGCTGTCGGTCGAATTCGGCGGCACCATCACCGGCGAGCACGGCGTCGGCATCGAGAAGATCAACCAGATGTGCAGCCAGTTCACCCGCGCCGAGCTCGCCGCCTTCTTTCGCGTCAAGGCAGCCTTCGATCCGGCCGGGCTGCTCAACCCCGGCAAGGCCATCCCGACCCTCAATCGCTGCGCCGAGTACGGGCGGGTGCGCGCGAGCGGCGGCCAGCTGCCGCACCCCGAGCTGCCGAGGTTCTGACACATGGACAAGACGACGCTGCAAATCGTGCTGGTGGTGGTTCCTGTCCTGTCGCTGATCGGGTCATGGTGTGCGCTGCGCATGGTTGCGGGACGGCAGGCGCGGCGGGATGAACAAAGAGGGGAGGCGGATTTCCGATGAACGATCAGATTCAAGAGTGGCGCGAGCGGGTGCGCCGCGCAGCCTCCAGCGGCGATGCGCTGCAACCGCGCGGCGGCGGCACCAAGTCGTTCTATGGGCGCACGCTCGTGGGCGACGTGCTCGACACGCGCGCCCACGCCGGAGTCGTAGGCTATGAACCGACGGAGCTGGTGGTGACCGTGCGCGGCGGAACGCCGCTCGCCGAGCTCGAGGCGGTCATTGCCGAGAAGGGACAGATGCTGGCCTTCGAGCCACCGCACTTCGGCCCGACGGCGACCGTGGGGGGCTGCGTCGCGGCCGGGTTGTCGGGGCCGCGGCGCCTCGCGGCCGGGGCCTTGCGCGACTATGTGCTGGGTGTGAAGCTGCTCGATGGGCGCGGCGAGGTGCTCAACTTCGGCGGCCAGGTGATGAAGAACGTCGCCGGCTATGATGTCTCTCGTCTCATCGCCGGCAGCCTCGGCACGCTCGGCCTGATCCTCGAGGTGTCGCTCAAAGTGTTGCCGCGTCCGGTCGCCGAGGCGACCCTGAGTTTCGAGCTCGACGAGGCGCAGGCGATCCGGCGGCTCAACGAATGGGGTGGACAACCGCTGCCACTGTCGGCAAGCGCCTGGTACGCCGGCGTCCTGGCCCTGCGGCTGTCGGGCGCCGAGGCGGCGGTCCGGTCTGCGGTGCAGAAGCTCGGCGGCACGCGGGTGGACGATGGCGAGGCCGAGGCCTTGTGGGCCGCCGTGCGTGAGCAGACTCACGATTTCTTCGTCGGGACCGGGCAGTCGGCGGGTACGGCCGAATCAGCCCTGTGGCGCCTGGCCCTGCCGAGCGTTGCCGAGCCGCTCGGATTGGCCGGCGAGCAGTGCATCGAATGGGGCGGGAGCCTGCGCTGGCTGCGCAGCAGCGCGTCGGCCGAGCAGGTGCGCGCGCGTGCCGAGGCCCTGGGCGGTCACGCGACGCTCTACCGAGGTGGCAACCGCGACGGCGAGGTCTTCCACGCGCTGCCCGCGCCGATCATGGCCATCCATCGCCGCCTCAAGAGCGCCTTCGATCCCGCAGGGGTGTTCAGCCCCGGTCGCCTCTACAACGGATTCTGACCATGCAGACCCAGCTTGCCGACTTCATCAAGGACACCCCCGAGGGGCGCGAGGCCGAAGAGATCCTGCGCAAGTGCGTGCACTGCGGCTTCTGCACCGCGACCTGCCCGACCTACCAGCTGCTCGGCGACGAGCTCGACGGGCCGCGCGGGCGCATCTATCTGATCAAGCAACTGCTGGAAGGGCACGACGTCACCGAGAAGACGCGCCTGCACCTCGACCGCTGCCTGACCTGCCGCTCGTGCGAATCGACCTGCCCGTCCGGGGTCCATTACAGCCGGCTCGCCGACATCGGCCGAAAGCTGGTCGAGGAACGCGTGCCGCGTCATGGCATGGATCGAGTCGTTCGCTGGGCGCTGCGGGAGTTCGTGCCCCGCAGCGGCCTGTTCGGCGCGGCCATGAAGGCAGGGCGCCTGGTGCGCGGCGTGCTGCCGGCGACCCTCAAGGACAAGGTGCCGGCGCTGCGCCCGGCCGGCGCCTGGCCGGCACCGCGCCATGCCCGACGGATGTTCGCGCTGGCCGGGTGCGTTCAGCCGGCGATGGCGCCGTCGATCAACGCCGCCGCCGCGCGGGTGCTCGATGCGCTGGGGATTTCCCTGGTCGAGGCACCGAGTGCCGGCTGTTGCGGGGCGGTGCGCTTCCACCTCAACGACCAGGAGGGTGGCTGCGACGATGCGCGGCGCAACGTCGACGCGTGGTGGCCGGCGATCGAAGCCGGCGAGGTCGAGGCGATCGTCATGACCGCTTCCGGCTGTGCCACCCAGGTCAAGGACTATGGCCACATGCTTGCGCAGGATCCGGCCTATGCGAACAAGGCCGCGCGCATCTCCGAGCTCACCCGCGACGTCAGCGAGATCGTCGCCGCCGAGCGCGATGCGCTCCTCGCGGTGATTGCCGAGCGTCCGGCGAGGGCCGAACTCGGCAAGGTCGCCTTTCAGGCGCCATGCACCCTCCAGCACGGACTGCGGATCCGCGGGACGATCGAGCAGCTGCTGACCGCGGCCGGGGCGACCGTGACGCCGGTGCGCGACGCCCACCTGTGCTGCGGCTCGGCCGGGACCTATTCCATCCTGCAGCCCGAGCTGTCCAAGACCCTGCGCGCGAACAAACTCGCCGCGCTGGGCGAGGGCGGGGCGGCCACCATCGCCTCGGCCAACATCGGCTGCATGACCCACCTGGAGGCCGGCACCGCAAAGCCTGTGCGCCACTGGATCGAGCTCATCGACCAACGGCTGAACGGACTGCCTGCGTGATCGCGGTGCGCCCCGTCTGCGCCGCTGCGGGCGCGGCGTCAGCCGGAGGGATTGTTCGCGACCAGCATCTTGGCCTCGGCCTCGGCGACGCGCACGCCGTCCTGGTTGGTGCACACGCCGGTGAGGCCGACCATGCCGCCGTGATGGCGGGGCTTGTCGTCGAGGCTCACCACGGTCCAGACCATCGCGAGCGTGTCGCCGGCCCGGACCGGGGCGGTGAAGCGCGAGGTGTGCTCGACGTAGGCGATGGCCGTACCATGGAACAGCATGCCCAGCTGCGCGGCCATGTAGGACGTCGTCAGATAGCCGTGGGCGATGCGCGTGCCGAAGCGGCTGCGTTCGGCAAAGCCCTGGTCGGTGTGCAACGGGTTGAAATCGCCGAACAGTCCCGCCCCGAGCACGATGTGCGTCTCGGTCAGCGTCATCGACGATTCGTAGGTGTCAGCGATACTCATTTCGTTATACCCGCGTCCGATCTGCATGGTCTTCTCCCCGGTCTCCTGAATTGCTGCGCCGATGCGTGTGCTTTGTCACGCTCGGCCCCGTTCCAGTATGCCGCGGCGCGCGTCGCGGGCGCAATCGCTTGGTATGATGAGTCATCGTCAGAACTTGCTCCGTCATGCCCCTAAAGATAGAGACCTGCGTTGCACGGCATACCGGCGACCGCTCCGAGCAGCAGGATCGGGTCAGCCTGTTCGCGCACCCGTCCCGCCCGGACATGCTGATGGCCGTGCTCGCCGACGGTATGGGCGGCCATAGCGGCGGTGCGATGGCGGCCGAGCAGGTGCTCCTGAAGGCGCGCCAGAACTTCGAGAGCTATTCGCCGAACAACGAGGCGCCGGGGGACTTCCTGGCCGGCGTGATACGCGAAGCGCATGTCGTGATCCGTCTCACCCGTCTGACCAGCGAGAAGGATCCCCACAGCACGGCGGTGCTGCTGCTACTGCAGCCCGGTCGCGTCGATTGGGTGCATTGCGGCGATTCGCGCCTGTATCACTTTCGTGATGGTCAATTGGTGAGCCGCAGCCGCGATCACTCGCTCGTCGGCGAGTTGCAACGCAAGGGCCGGCTCGACGAGGCCGGGGCCATGCGCCATCCGCACCGCAATGTGCTGCTGTCGTGCCTGGGCAGCGAGCGCGAGCCGCAGATCGCCACGGGCGGCATCAGGCCGCTCGCCGCGGGTGACGCCTTCCTGCTGTGCTCCGACGGGCTGTGGGCGTACTTCTCCGATGCCGAATTGGCGCGGACCGTGTGCGGGCACTCGGCCCGCGAGGCGGCGCGCCTTCTCGTCACGCAGGCGCGGGCGCGTGCGGCGGGCGGTGGCGACAACATCACCCTTGCGATCGTCAAACTGATCGACGCCCCGGTCAATGGCGAGTCCCTCCGGATGGCCGCGCTCGGCTGAGTTCGGGCGGCCTGCCTCGGGTCCCGCATGCACGACAAGGTTGCCAACGGCGCCCGTATCAGTATGATCGGATGTGCGTTCCTCGCGCGCCATAGGGCGACGGGCAAAGACCCGGTGACAATCAACAAGGTGGGGGCGCAACGGTTCTCGAGTTCGTGAGCGGACGCGGGGGCGCGAGGAGGGATTCCAGCAGGCGTTCGCCGCCGGATGGCCACCCCGTGTCGGCCGACTTGCGCGACGATTCGTCTCACCCATCTGTCGAGGAGGAATGTCGATGCCTCTGTTAATCGGAGTGCCGGCCGAGACACTGCCCGGCGAGCGGCGCATCGCCGTGGTTCCGGAGGTTCTGAAGAAGTATCTGGCCTTGGGGGCTCAGGTCGTCGTCGAGCGTGGCGCAGGCAAGCTCGCGCATTACCGGGACGAGGATTACGTCGGTGCCCGCGTCGTCGAGTCGGCCGCCGAGGTGTTCGGCGAGGCGCAGGTCGTGCTGTGCCTGCAGCCGCCCGAGCCGGCCAAGATCAAGGCGATGCAGCCGGGCTCCGTGCTGGTCGGCATGCTGCAGCCGTGGTCGGACGCGAAGCGCCTGGAGCTTCTGAACAAGAAGAAGATCACGGCCTTCTCGCTCGAGCTGCTGCCGCGCATCTCGCGCGCCCAGAGCATGGATGCGCTCTCCAGCCAGTCGGCCGTGGCCGGTTACGAGTGCGCGCTGATCGCCGCCGACCACAGTCCCAAGTTCTTCCCGATGCTCACCTACGCGGCAGGCACGATCCGCCCGGCCAAGGTGCTGGTGATCGGCGCCGGCGTCGCGGGGCTGCAGGCGATCGCGACGGCAAGGCGCATCGGCGCCATGGTCGAGGCCTACGACGTGCGCCCCGAGGTGCGCGAGCAGATCGAGTCGCTGGGCGCGAAATTCGTCGATACGGGCGTCGCGGCCGTAGGCGAGGGCGGCTACGCCCGTGAGCTCACCGCCGAGGAGAAGGCGAAGCAGGCCGAGCGGCTCGCCAAGGCGGTGGCGCAGTGCGACGCGTTGATCACGACCGCGGCGATCCCCGGCAAGAAGGCGCCGGTCATCGTCACCGCCGAGATGATCGCGCGGATGCGCCCCGGGGCGGTGGTGGTCGACATGGCCGCCGAGACCGGCGGCAACGTCGAGGGCACGGTCGCCGGCGAGAAGACCTGGGTGGGCGAGGTGCTGGTGATCGGACCGACCCATATTGCCAGCCGCATGCCGGTGCATGCCTCGGAGATGTACGCGAAGAACCTCTTCAACTTCATCTCGCCGTTCATCAAGCCGGGCGGCGAGTTCGCGCTCGACTGGTCGGACGAGGTCATCGCCGGGGCGTGTCTCACCCACGACGGCGAGGTCCGCAGCGACCGCGTGAAGCAGGCACTTGGACTGTAGGGGGCGCAATCATGGACGGCTTTACCGCACTTTATATCTTCATGCTCGCGGCCTTCACCGGCTATGAGGTCATCTCGCGTGTGCCGGTGATCCTGCACACGCCGCTGATGTCGGGCTCGAACTTCGTGCACGGGGTGGTGCTGATCGGCGCGATGGCCGCCCTCGGCCATGCCGACCCGGACGACCCGGTACAGCTTCTGATCGGCTTTCTCGCGGTATTCCTCGGCGCGGCCAACGCCGCCGGCGGCTACGTCGTGACCGAGCGCATGCTCGGCATGTTCAAGACCCGCGAGGGCAAGGAAGGGGGCGCGAAATGACTTCCAACTGGTTCATCAACGCTTCCTATTTCGGCGTCGCGCTGGTCTTCATCCTCGGCCTGAAGGCGATGAGCTCGCCGGTGACGGCGCGCAAAGGCATCATCTGGGCGGGCTTCGCAATGATCGCCGCCACGGTGGTGACCTTCTTCCTGCCCAATCTCCACAACATCGGCCTGATGGTACTGGCGATCGTGCTCGGCGGCGGCCTCGCCTGGTGGTCGGGCAAGGTCGTCAAGATGACCGACATGCCGCAGATGGTCGCGATCTACAACGGCATGGGCGGCGGCGCCGCGGCCGGCATCGCGGCGGTGGAACTGGTGCGCGGGGTCCAGCACTCGGCGATGGTGTCGACGCTGCTCGTGCTCGGCGCGATCATCGGCTCGGTCGCGTTCTCGGGGTCGTGCGTGGCGTTTGCCAAGCTGCAAGGCCTGATGAACAAGGCGATCCGGTTGCCGTACCAGAACAACGTCAACTTCTTCCTGACACTCATCACCTTCGGCATCGGCCTGACCATCGGCTATGCGGACAGCCCCGGCGGCTTCGAGATCTTCCTGTTCTTCGCGCTCGCACTCGCGCTCGGGGTGGTGCTGGTGCTGCCGATCGGCGGTGCCGACATGCCGGTGGTGATATCGCTGCTCAACGCCTTCACCGGGCTCGCAGTGGGCTTCAAGGGCTTCGTGCTCGGCAATCCGGCGCTGATCGTCGCTGGCATCGTCGTCGGCGCCTCGGGCACGCTGCTCACGCAGCTGATGGCGAAGGCGATGAACCGGCCGATCAAGAACATCATCTTCGCCCCGCTCACCGGTGAGGCGGCCGAGAGCGGCGCCGAGGTCGAGGGCACGATGCGCGAGGCCTCGGCACTCGATGCGGCGGCGCTGATGCGCTACGGCCAGAAGGTCATCATCGTGCCCGGCTACGGCATGGCGGTGGCGGGCGCACAGCACAAGGTCTGGGAGATGGCGCAGCTGCTCGAGGAAGGCGGTGTCGAGGTCGCGTTCGCGATTCATCCGGTCGCCGGCCGCATGCCTGGCCACATGAACGTGCTGCTTGCCGAGGCCGGCGTGCCCTACGACAAGATCTTCGATCTCGAGGAGATCAATGCCGACTTCGCCCAGGCCGACGTTGCGCTGGTGATCGGCGCGAACGACGTGGTGAACCCGGTTGCCCGCACCGACAAGTCGAGCCCGATCTACGGCATGCCCATCCTCAACGCCGATCTGGCCCAGAACGTGATCGTGGTGAAGCGCGGCAAGGGTGCGGGCTACTCGGGCATCGAGAACGCGCTTTTCTACAAGGAGAACTGCCGCATGCTGTACGGCAGTGCGCAAAGCGCGATCTCCGAGGTGATCACCCACGTCAAGGCGCTCGAGGCCTGACAGGGCGTGGGGGCGGCATGGCCGTCCCCGCGCTTTGCGTGAGCAGGGCGCCAAAATCCTCCGCCGACATTGGCCGGCCGAACAGCGGACCTTGTTGCAGGTGGCAGCCGAGCGCGCTCAGGAAGGCCTGCTGGGCCTTCGTCTCGACGCCACGCGCAAACACTTCGAGGCCCAGGACGTCGGCCATTGCGGTGACGGCCTCGACGATCGCGTCGCTCTCCTCGCGCTTGCCGATCTCCTTGATCAAGGCCGGATCGAGCTTGAGCGCGGTCAGCGGATAGCGCTTGAGTCGCGGAATCGAGGCGACCCCGCGTCCGAAATCATCGATCGCGAGTCGTACCTTCATGGCCTTGAGCGCGGTCAGCGTCTCCAGCACGGTCGCGTCGTCCTCGGCGAGCATCTGTTCGTCGAGATCGAGTTCGAGCATTGAGCCGTCCAGGCCGGTCGCTTCGAGGGCGCTGCGGACCCGCTCGGCGAGATTGCCCTGCAGGAGCTGTTCCATGGCGACATTGATGGTCAGGCCGGGCCGACGGCCCCGCACGGCGGGCCACTGCGCAGCATGCCGGCAGGCGCTCTCGAGCACCCAATCGCCCATGCGGGCGAGCAGTCCCTGGTCGCGGGCGACGCCCATGAAGTCGCGGAAGGGTATGACCCCCAGTTCGGGGTGGCGCCAGCGCAGCAGCGCCTCGCCGCTGAAGATCGTCGCATCGCGGGCATCGACCAGCGGCTGGAACTCGAGCTCGAGCTGGTTGCCCGCGACCGCCCGGCTGACGGCCTTGCCGAGCGCTTCGGAGTAGGGGGACGCACCCGCGAAGGTGTCGCGCTGTCGCTGCGGCAGCTCGGCCTTGCGGCGGCCCGCGACCGGCAGCAGCAATACCTGCCAGCCCGGCTTCGGGCCTGGCAGGATCTTCGCGCGGATCGGACTGCGAGCCGGGTCATGGGGTCGCAGGCGGGCGATCGGCTGCGCACCGGGTTTCGGCCACTCGACATGGAGGCTCGCGGCGAGCGCGTGCCCGACCAGGGCGGATCGGTCCAGCCCCAGCGCACCGAGCGCGGCCGCGTTGGCGGCGACGACCCGGGAGGCGTCGTCGATGACGATGACGGGTTGCTCGAGCGCGGCGGCGAGCCGCGGCCATAGGCTGTCGCCGCCGGGCTGGGCGGGCGGCCGCTCGAACGCGATGTCGGGACTGAGGATAAGGGCATGGATGCCGGGTCGCAGGCGCGCGGCCGCGACGAAGCGCAGTGCCCGTTGGCCGCCTCCGGGAAGCGACACCTGCAGACTGCCGCGCACCTCGCCCTGGATGAACAGGCGCCGACGGGCCTCGAGAAAGGCGCGTTCGGAGGGGAAGAGTTCGGAAAGGGGCTTGCCGGCGATGTCGCGGTAGTCACGCTCGAGCAGTCGGCAGGCTGCGCTGTTGGCCTCGAACACGACCTCGTCGCCCGTGATGATGAGGCCTTCATCGAGCAGTTCGAGCAGGGCTAGATAAAGACCGGTTTCCAGACCTTCGGAGAAATCCGGTGTAAAGGGCTCGCCCGGGGCGTCGTCGCCCTTGGGGCCGCTTGCAGCGTTCATCACGGTCGTCGTTCCGGTTGTGGTCTGACAGCGGGGCTGCCGATTAAATCCAGAATACCGGAGACTCGAGCGCGGCTTGCGCGGAATAGCGGGTCAAGGCGGGCCCAATTCCGCCCTGGCCCACCGGTGTCGGGAGGGGGGCTACTTTCGCCCCAGGCCGCCGAGCAAAGCGGCGATGGGGCGCTGTCCGCGACGTGGCAGCGCGGACGGTGCAGTGCCTGCCGTGTTTTCGCCCTCGGCGATCAGGGCCGGCACAGCGGCCGGCTCATAAGGCTTGCTGAAGTCGAACCCGTCCGCGGCGATGGTCGAGCGGCCCTTGCCACGGCGCGGTTCGGCGCTGCGCGCAGGGCGGGCGGCGACGGCCGGAGCCGGCGCAGCCGCTGGTTCGGAGTCGCCGTTGCGTCGACCCCGGCCGACCGCCTCCGGTGCCTCGCGCCGCTTGCGCCGGCTGCCGACCTCGTCGAAATCCGGCTCTGGATCGAAGCCGGGCACGAGCTCCTGCGGGATCTTGAACTTGATCAGTCGCTCGATCTCGTCGAGGCGGTGCTTCTCCTCGGCGCTCACCAGCGAGACGGCATTGCCCTGGCGCCCGGCACGACCCGTGCGGCCGATGCGGTGCACGTAATCCTCGGCGGTGTGCGGCAGCTCGAAATTGATGACGGTGGGCAGGTCGTCGATGTCGAGCCCGCGCGCGGCGACGTCGGTCGCGACCAGCACGCGCAGCTTGCCCGACTTGAACGCGTCGAGCGTCTCGGTGCGCTGCGCCTGGCTCTTGTCGCCGTGGATTGCGTCGGCGGCAATGCCGTGACGGGCGAGAAAGTGCGCAAGGCGTCCGCACAGCAGCTTGGTGTCGACGAAGACCAGCGCCTGCGTGTCGGGCTGGTGGCGCAGCAGATGGGCGAGCAGGTTGCGCTTGAGTCCGGCCGAGACGGGATGCACGCGGTGCGTGATGGTCTCCGAGACGGTATTGCGGCGGGCGACCTCGATCAGTTGCGGGCTCTTCAGCATCTGGTCGGCGAGCTTCTTGATCTCGTCGGAGAAGGTCGCCGAGAAGAGCAGGCTTTGCCGGGTCTTGGGCAGCAGATCGAGAATGCGCCGGATGTCCGGGATGAAGCCCATGTCGAGCATGCGGTCGGCTTCGTCGAGGACGAGGATCTCCACCTGGCCGAGCTGGATGGTCCGTTGCTGGACGTGATCGAGCAGCCGCCCCGGGGTGGCGACGACGATCTCGATGCCCTGGCGCAATTCCTCGATCTGGGCGCGCATATCCACGCCACCGTAGATGCAGGTCGAGCGCAGCGGGACGTACTTGCTGTAGGTCTTGACCGACTCCTGGACCTGCACGGCGAGTTCGCGTGTCGGTGCGAGGACGAGCGCGCGGACCGGGTGGCGGGCCGGGCTGGTCGAGGTGCTGGCGTGGCGCGCGAGGCGCTGGATCATCGGCAGCGTGAAGCCGGCGGTCTTGCCGGTCCCGGTCTGGGCGCCGCCCATCACATCGAGGCCGGCCAGCACGACCGGAATGGCCTGGCTCTGAATGGGCGTGGGTTCGGTGTAGCCGGCTTCCGCGACGGCGCGTTGCAACTCGGGCAGGAGCCCGAGATCGGCGAAGCTCATAGGCGTTCTTCTTCGTGGAGCGGCCGCGCGGGCGGGGAGACGGTGCGGGGGCTGCGAGGCGCCGGGGCCTGGGTCGACCCGAATCCGCTGAAGGCCGAGCCACCCGGCAGGCCGGAATCAGTGAAAGTGCGCATTATACACGTCGCAATCGTTGATTCGAGCGGGGTGAAGCGTGCTGGAGGAGTGCGTCGTCGCGGCGATCCTGCGCCACAGCGACCGGAGCGTGGAACGCCGTCTTCGGGGCCGATCCCTCCCGCCTCAGCGGCGCAAAGCCAGATAGGCCGTCACCTCTTCGCGGTCGTGGTAGAGGTGGCGGATGCGCAGGTCGTAGGGTCCGACGGAGGCGAGCCGCTTGTGGATCAGGGCGCGGCACTGGTCGACCGCCTCGAGGCGGCGCTTCATCGGCAACTTGAGGTTGAAGATGGTGCGCCGGCAGCGGCCGGTGGCGATCCACTCGGCGGCGAGCGAGGCGATGCGCGAAGGCTGCTCGACCATGTCGCAGACCATCCACTCGACCGGCCGATGCGGCCGCCAGGTGAAGCCGTCGGCGCGCAGGTGCTCGACCATCTCGGTGGCCAACACCGAGGGTGCGAGCGTGCCGTTGTCGATCGCGGTGACACGCAGGCCGCGGTGCGCGAGCTGCCAGGTCCAGCCTCCGGGCGCAGCGCCGAGGTCGACGGCGCGCAGCCCGGCGCGCAGGCTGGTTTCACGTTCTTCGTCGGTGAGCAGCGAGTAGATCGCCTCGGCGAGCTTCAGCGTCGAGCGGCTGCCCGCTTCGCGCGGCATGCGCAGACGCGGCACGCCCATCGGCCAGGGGGCTGCGTGGCCGGGCAGCGAGGCACACAGCCAGGCGGTCGATTCGTCGGGGAAGAGCACGTGCAGTTGCGCCAATCCGACCCGGCTGCGGCGGAACAGTCCGGCCTTCTCGAGCGCGAGCTGCAGCGGCGCGGTGAAGCGGCGGCAGAAGCCGGAGCGCTGCTTGGCCTCGTCGGTGTCGGGCGTCTCCAACGAGAGCGTGGAAAAGCGCTGCCCGGCCCGGCGTGCGGCGGCCACCAGAGGGGTGGCGCGGTCGCGTTCGGGCAGGTCATCCACGCGCGCGAACCACGGCACCAGTTGGCGGGCGAAGACGAGGGTGCGCCAATGGCAATGCTCGGCGAGTTCGCGAAACGGCACCGGCTCCTGCGCCTCGTAGGTGACGAAGGCGCTCCCTTCGCGGGCGCGGGCAAAGCCGGTGAGGCCGATCTCACCCGCGAACCGATCGAGCTCGGCGGCGACTTCCTTCTCGAAACCGGCGCGGCACAGGGCCAGAAGGCCCCAGGCTTCGGCTTCGGGCTGCGGGGAGGCAAGGTTCTCGGTGTCGGCGGGCATCGGGCGGTTCGCGGTGTCGGATCGGGCGACCGATGATAAGCTCCGGCGACGGACGCACCAAATACAATCGACGCGGCGCGACCGATGCCGCGCGTACAGCCCCCCAGGAGGACCCGCATGGACTACCGCAAGCTCGGCGGCAGCGATCTGGAAGTCTCCGCGATCTGTCTCGGCACGATGACGTTCGGCCAGCAGAACTCGCGTGTCGAGGCGCATGCGCAACTCGATCGCGCCCTCGCCGAGGGCATCAACTTCATCGACACTGCCGAGATGTACGCGGTGCCGCCGCGGGCCGAGACCTACGGCGAGAGCGAGCGCATCGTCGGCAGTTGGCTTGCCCGTCAGCCGCGCGACCACGTGATCGTCGCGACCAAGGTCGCCGGCCCGGCGCGCAGCCTCGGGTGGATTCGCGGCGGGCCGCATGCGCTCGACCGCGCCAATATTCGCGCCGCGATCGAAGGTAGCCTCGAGCGGCTCGGGACCGACTACGTCGATCTCTACCAGTTGCACTGGCCCGAGCGCAATCAGCCGATGTTCGGCCAGTGGCAGTACGAACCGGACAAGGAGCGCGCGTGCACGCCGATCCGGGCGCAACTCGAAGCCTTGGGCGAGCTGGTGCGCGAAGGCAAGATCCGCTACGTGGGCCTGTCGAACGAGCACCCCTGGGGCGTGATGGAGTTCTGCCGCCTGGCCGACGAACTGGGGTTGCCGCGGGTCGTATCGATCCAGAACGCCTACAGTCTGCTCAACCGCGTCTTCGAGTACGGCCTCGCCGAGGTCTGCCATCGCCAACGCGTCGGGCTGCTGGCCTATTCGCCGCTCGCCTTCGGTCATCTCACCGGCAAGTATCTTGCCGACCCGGCCGCTGCCGGCCGATTGACGATCTTTCCGAGTTTCGGCCAGCGTTACACCAAGCCCAATGTCGCTGCGGCGGTGGCCGCCTATGCCGAGATTGCGCGGCGGCGCGGCCTGTCGCCGGCGGAGCTTGCGCTCGCGTTCGTGTATCGGCGTCGTTGCGTCGCCAGCACCATCATCGGCGCGACGACGATGGCGCAGCTCGAGGAGAACCTTGCCGCGTGGCGGGTCGAATTCGATCCGCAACTTGCCGAGGACGTGGAGGCCGTGCATCTGCGCTACACGAATCCGGCGCCCTGAGCGGCGCTGGTCCGAGCGCAGTGACGCGCTCGCCCGGGCTACGAGCCGGTCGTGGCTTCGGCCGTCGGCTGCGGGCGCAGGAAGGGCTCGCCGGGCTGCGGGATGCGGGAGGGCACGACCTGCATGTCGTTCTGCAGCATGTAGTCGTTCATCTCCTTCCAGCCGCTGAAGATCGCCGCCTTCTGCGCCCCCGCGTTGAGCAGGTAGCAGTCCTCGAGCGAGCGGCCGGCATGCCGGCAGGCGCTGCCGATGGCGCGTCCTTCGGCTTCGGCCGCTTCGGCCTGTTTCTTGGGGTCGGGGACGTCGAGCAATTCGTAGAGCGGCCCGCATCCGGCCAGCAGCGAGGTCGCGAGAGCGAGGGCGAGAAGGGGTTTGGCGGACATGGGGCAGGCGATCGAATAGGTCGGGCGATTACCCAGGATATCGGCCGGATTTGCGCAATCTTGACCTTTACATTTGCGACGTTCCGCTCGGCTGCCAAGAGTATATGATTGCGCTGCGCAGCGCGCGGCGAGGTTGGCCGCCTGCGGGTCCGGGCCATCCGGTCGTATGAGAAGATGTGGTCGTCGCGAACATGAGCAAACCAGCCGTTGCGTCGTTATTCCGTTACACAGTCTTGACGGGCGCCGTGATCGCCCTGTTGGCGGGGGGCACGGCTGCCGCGCGCCAACCTGCAGAAGCCAAGGCGCCTCCCGCGCCGCGCGAGGTGAAGCTGGTTCACAAGCTCGATGCCGAACGCGCGGACGCGCTGCAGGCGCTCGCCGAGCGTTTCAACGAGAGCGCTCGAGATGTGCGTGTCGCGCTGGTCAAGGGTGATTGGAGCGAAACCGATCTGCCGCACATGCTGATCCTGGAGGGTCAGGACACCGCCCGCTTCCTCGCCGCCGGAGCGCCGCGCTTCAAGCCGCTGCACACGACGATGCGCGAGGCCGGCGTGCCGCTCAGGACAGTCAAGCCGCCCGCGGTCGTGAGCCGGCACAAGGTCGACGCACAGGGCCGGCTGGTCGCCCTTCCGGTGGGCATGTCCACGCCGGTGCTGTTCGTCAATCGCTCGGCGATGCGTGCCTCGGGACTCGATCCCGACCGCCCGATCACGACCTGGCTGCAGCTTCAGGAGACGCTGGGGGATCTGATCGACAAGGGGGCGACCTGCCCGTATACGGTTGCCCAGCCTGGCCGGGTCATGATCGAGAACGTCAGCGCCTGGCACAACCAGCCGGTCGCCCAGAAGCCGCAGCGCGGACCGGAGACACCCCGCTTCAACGGCATGTTGCAGGTCAAGCACGTGGCGATGATGGCGAGCTGGCATCGCGCCAACTATCTGCGCATTTTCGACAGCGAGCGCGAAGCCGAGCAGCGCTTTGCCGCGGGTGAATGCGCGCTGATCGCCGCGCCGTCCTCGAGTTGGGCGAATTTCCGCCGCGCGGGCCGCTTCGAACTCGGCATCGCGCCCCTGCCGTACCACGACGACGTCCCGGGCGCACCGCAGAACACGCTGGCCGACGGCGCCGCGCTGTGGGTCGCTGCGGGCAAGAGGCCGGCTGATTACAAGGCGGTCGCGCGCTTCGTCGAGTTCTTCCTGCAGCCGGAGAACCAGGTCGCCTGGCAGCGTGCCACCGGCTACCTGCCGCTCAATCGCGCCGGTCTACTGGCCGCCGAAAGCGAGATCCTGGGCGACGACCTGGAGAACGTCCGGGTGGCGGTCGCGCAGCTCACCAACAAGGTGCCGACACCGAATTCCAGCGCGTCGCTGCTGACCGGAGACGCGCGCATCCTCGCCATCCTGGACGAGGAGCTCAAGGGCGTGTGGTCGGATGCCAAGCCGGCCAAACAGGCGCTCGACGATGCCGTCCTGCGGGCCCAGCCCCCGGCTGCGCCGGCCCCAGCAGCCGCGCCGCCCAGGGCAGGGACGCAGGCCGCAAAGCCTCCTGCGCCGGCCGCCAAGGCGCCGGCACCCGCCGCCAAGGCGCCGGCACCCGCCGCCAAGGCCCCGACGCCGCCCGCCAAGAGAAACTGAGCCCGCGATGCGGGGCTGGCCCTACGCGCGTGTGCTCGCGCACCGCTGCGGCGGGCGGCTGGCTCCGGAGAACACGCTCGCCGGACTCGATGCCGCCGCTGCGGTCGGCTGCGGTGGCATCGAGTTCGATGTCATGTTGAGCGGCAGTGGCACGCCCGTCCTGATTCACGATGAAACGCTCGATCGCACGACCGACGGCCGCGGGCGCGTCGCCCAGACGCCCGATGAAGTGATCTTCTCCTTGGACGCGGGTGTGCGCAAGGGCGAGCGTTTCGCCGGCGAGCGCGTACCGCGCTTCGATGCAGCGGCGCTTCGCTGCATCGAACTGGGGCTGCACGCCAACGTCGAGATCAAACCGTCGCAAGGCTACGAGGCGGAAACCGGCCGGGCCGTCGCTGAGGAAGCAGCCCGCCTTTGGTCCAGAGCGGAATGTCCGCCGCTGCTTTCTTCCTTCTCCGAGATCGCCCTGGCCGCGGCCGCCGAGGCGGCGCCGCACTTGCCGCGCGGTCTGCTCGTCGGGCGCGTTCCTCGCGACTGGCGTGCGCGCTGCGAGCGTCTGGGTGCCGTCGCCCTCCACGTCAACTGTCGCCATCTCGGCACTCGGGAAATCGCAGCGATCCGCGAAGCGGGTCTGTGGCTGGTGGTCTATACCGAGAACGATCCGGTACGGGCGGCAAACCTGCTCGATGCCGGCGTCGACTGCGTGATCACCGACCGGCCAGATTTCGTCCGGGCCCCGGCATGAGGTTGCAGCCGGCAAGTCGGGGGACGCTGTTGGGCTTCACCACCCGTGCGTCGACGCGCGCGCGGGCATTCTCAGCGTCTGGGCTGTCGTTCAAGACATCCCGCAGCCGTCGTGAAACCGTCGCGTGGCCGTCCTTGACGGTGGGGTGTCGGCCTTCTACCATCGCCCTTTTTCCGTGAGTCGCGCAGCCTTGTCCACCCAGCAGCTTTTCGCGCCGATCGCCGCCGACATGCAGGCGGTCGACGCGGTGATCCGCCGCAGCCTGCATTCCGATGTCGTGCTGATCCGGCAGGTCGCCGAGTACATCATCCACAGCGGCGGCAAGCGCCTGCGCCCGGCGCTGGTGCTGCTGTCGGCCGGCGCCTGCGGCTACCGGGGCACGCATCATCACGAACTGGCGGCCGTGGTCGAGTTCATCCACACCGCGACCCTGCTGCACGACGACGTCGTCGACGAATCCGAACTGCGCCGCGGCAACAAGACCGCCAACGCGCTGTTCGGCAATGCCGCCTCGGTGCTGGTCGGCGACTTCCTCTACTCGCGAGCGTTCCAGATGATGGTCGGCGTCGACGACATGCGCGTGATGCGGGTGCTCGCCGATGCGACCAACATCATCGCCGAGGGCGAGGTGCTGCAGTTGCTCAACTGCCACAACGCCGACGTCGGTATTGACGACTACCTGCGCGTGATCCGCTTCAAGACCGCCAAGCTGTTCGAGGCCGCCACCCAGCTCGGCGCCATCCTCGGCAATGTCGGCGAGGCGCAGGAGCAGGGGCTCACCGCCTATGGCATGCACCTCGGCACCGCCTTCCAGATCATCGACGACGTGCTCGACTACTCGTCGGAGGAAGCCGCCACCGGCAAGCACGTCGGCGACGACCTGGCCGAAGGCAAACCGACGCTGCCGCTCATCTTTGCAATGCAGCGCGGCAACCCCGAGCAGGCCGAGTTCGTCCGCAAGGCGATCGAGACCGGCGGCCGCGACGATTTCCCGGCCATCCTCGAAGCCATCGAGCAGACCGGCGCACTCGCCGAAGCCCGCGCCAGCGCCCGCGCCGAAGCACAACTCGCGATCAGCGCATTGGAATCGATCCCGCCTTCCATTTTCAAAAACGCGCTGCTAGAATTAGCGTCCTTCGCGGTCGAGAGAAACCACTGACCGCAGGAAACGTCGGGGAATAGCTCAGCCTGGTAGAGCACTGCGTTCGGGACGCAGGGGCCGGAGGTTCGAATCCTCTTTCCCCGACCACAAGAAATCTTTATAAAACCGCCGCTTAGGCGGTTTTCTATTTGTACGCCCGGCAGGGAGCACCAATAGAAAACGGAACCCTTAGGCTCCGTTGTCGATGAAATTTCGTGTTGATCAAATCGGCCAACCCGGTCAGGCGGCCACTTTGGCCTTGTCCGCGGCGTACTGCCGAGTCTGGTACGGCATGAGCTCGCCTAGGCGGCTGGTCAGGTCCATCGAGGCGCCCCATGCTACAGCCAGAGGGTCCTTGCGACCGGCGGCCGCAGCATTGTGTGCAGGTGACGCTGGCTGGAACGGGCGAATCGCAGAGAGCAGCCTTAGCTTTCGCTCCTTCGGCAGAACGTTGAAACGGGCAAGCCTGTCGACCAGGTAGCCGGCGTCAGGCCGGAGTGCGGCCCGCACCTTGGCCAAGTTGGGGACTTCACCGGTGTACCAGAGACGTTCAGCGACCACCCGTAGCAGCTTGGGATCGACACGGGCGAATCCCTGGCGAGCCACGTCGCCAAGCATCCGCTCTAGTGCCATCTCCCGAACAAGCCGCTTCACGAAGACCTCCTCTCTCAGAACTCCCAGTTCGTCGCGGCTGCCTCCGGATACAGGTTCGGGAGCAGAATGTTCAGGGCATCCAGCGGGAAGTTGAACGACACCGGCGCCTTGTCGGACTCACTCGCCAGGAGCTCGTCCTTCAGGAGCTGGCCGAGTGCGCGCCGGGCGGTGCGCTCGGGCATGCCGGTCATGCGCTGGAACTCTCCGCGGGTCAGCGGCCCGACGGTCGCGGTGACGTAGAGGGGCATTGCGAGCGACTCGTGGTACGCCTTGTTCTTGCGTCCGCGCAAGTGCACGAGATCTGCGATGCGTCCCTTCAAGCCCTCCAGTTCGAACATCTGCGCGAGGTAGCGCACCTGGTCGGCGCACACATCGATGAAGTACTCGCACCACTCCCGCAGCGCCCGTTCGCTCAGGTTGCCACGGCCATCGAGATCGTCCTGCCGGGCCATGTCCGCGTTGTCGAGCATCGCGTAGTAGCGCTCACGATCGCGTGCAAGTCCGCGGTTGACCGACCAGAGGCCTTGGCTCAGGGGGTAGAGCGCGCAGTGGGTCTGCAAGCGGCAGGCGCGGCCGTTGCCGTCGCGGAACGGATGGACCCAGGCGGCCCGATGGTGGGCCGCCGCGATGGTGCACAGGACAGGGTCGAGACCCTGTACGGACGCGTACACCTCGTCCATGCGAGCGAGAAAGCGCGGTAGTGCGGCATGTGCGGGCGGCTGATGGCGGCCCACCGCGACGTCCTCGCTACGCAACTCCCCCGGGATCACGACATGGCCGTCTTCGGTCCTGCGGTCGGCCTCCGCGAGTTGACCGTAAAGGCTGCGATGGGCCGCAAGGAGGAAGTCCGACGACAGGACTGCCCCTTCCTGGAGCCCTTCGGCCGCGATACGCCGTTCCAGTTCGCGCTCGGCGGCGATGTGCGCGAGCGCGATGCGTTGCCGCTGGGCCACGTCCGGTCGGTCGGAGAACTCCGCGCGCAGTGCACGGGCGATGTTGGCCGGATGCGTGCCCTGGCCCTCGATGGTGTTCGAGTAGTAGGAGTTCATCGCCCGCACGAGCTCACGAAGCGATGCAAGCGCGCCTGGGCTCAGGGCCTTGCGCAACTCCAGCGCCTGCTCCACCACCGGTCGCGTGCGAGCCGCCAGCGCCGCCAGGTCCCTCTGGGGGAGCAGCGGCTCGAACTGGTGCGGCTCGGTGTAGCTTGAAATCGTCTCGCCCTTAACGCTCATTTGGCCGGTTGGACGCTGTTGAGATGTGTTCGATAAGTATGCGACATGTAAGGTAAATGTCAATCTATGCGGCAATATTGGCCGGCAATTTGGCCGATCGTATGGCCGGTCACGTCGCCTGTGTCTGGGTGCTGCCCGAGGAGATTCATGGAGGCCGGCTCGGCGGGAGGGGGCGGCATGTTCTTCGAGCGCCGCGCGTGGCAAGATTAAGGCCCCCACGAATCGTGAGATCCCGCCCATGAGAAGACTCGCATTGCTGTGCGTCGGTATTTTGGCGCCGTGCCTGATCGGCTCGGCACACGCGACCGACATCCGGCCGGGGCTGTGGGAGTTTCGCTCCACCCAATTGCGGGTTGCCGGCTTGCCCGACATGGCTTCGCAGATGGGGCAGGCGCAGCTGTTGCTGAGGACGCTGCCGCAAGACACCCAGCGCCTGATCGAGCAGGAGATGGCGGCGCGGGGCGTGACCCTGGGTCAGGATGGCACCGTGCGCAGTTGCATCACGCCCGAGCAAGCGAAGCAGGACAACATCTACTCCGGCCGCGTCGAGGGAAACTGCCGGTTTGGCAACGTCGTCAAGGTGGGAAACGCCGTGAGCGGCACGTTCCGCTGCACCGATCCGGAGGCGAACGGTGAGTTCGACGCGCGGGTCGCCAGTCCAGAGCGCTTCACAACACGCGTGAACATGACGTCACCCCGCGGCGACCTGCAGGTCGAAACCGATGCGCGGTGGATTTCTGCGGAGTGTGGCGGTGGTTGACGCGACATCGGGGCAGCGCCGCGGCGATCGCCTCCTTGCCAACGAGGGCAGTTGATTCTCCGTGTCGCGAGCGGGCGATTCATCGCGTCGCCTGACAGCGCCTGCAGGGGCAACGTGGTGGTCGAGCTCGAAGCCGAAAGACCACGGCGGTCGAGCGGCGTCGTGCGCACCACGATTTGCGTCGGCGCCGCCTGGCTGCACCGGAACGGTGCACGGCTCGGTCCGGGCACGTGTTTCGCCGCCGACCGGTGGCGGTTTTGCCGGCCGGGCATCGATCTTGCACTGTCCTGCGGGACGCCACCGCGATCCGATCCCGCATGTTCGCTCATCTCCACCACCTTTCGCACCACGCCGCCTGGCGCAGGCAACTCGAGATGCTGCTGGAGTCGGCCGGGGAGGGGATCTACGGGATCGACCTGAACGGTCGCTGCATCTTCATCAACGGCGCCGGGGCGCAGCTGCTCGGCTACACGCCCGACGAGGTGCTCGGGCGCAACATGCACTATCTGATCCATCACTCGCATGCCGACTGCGCACTCATGCCGGTGCACGACTGCCGCATCTTCAAGGCCTTCAAGCAGGGTGAGGGGTGCCGGGTCGAGGACGAGGTGCTGTGGCGGCGCGACGGGAGTTCGTTTCCGGCCGAGTACGCGTCGTACCCGATCCGCGACGGCGATGGCGTGGTCGGCGCGGTCGTCACGTTCTCCGACATCACCGAGCGCAAGCGTACGGAAGCCGCGCTGCACGCCGCACACGTCGAGCTGGAGCGCCGCGTCGAGACGCGGACCCGGGAGCTCACCGAGGCCAATCGCCGCCTGCACGAGGCGCACGAGAATCTGCGCCGCCTGTCGGCGCACCTCAACGCGGTGCGCGAGCGCGAGCGGGCCGAGATCGCGCGCGACATTCACGACGACCTGGGTGCCTCGCTCGCCGCGATGCAGCTCGAGCTGAACTGGCTGCGTCGGCACCTGGAGGCGGACGAGACCGCGACGCGCCACATCGACGCGGCGCTCGGGATCGGCAACGGGGCGATCGGCGCGGTGCGGCGCATCCTCAACGACCTGCGCCCGGGGGTGCTCGATCATCTCGGCCTGTGGGCGGCGATCGAGGCCTTGCTTCAAGAGACCCAGACGCGTTCGAGCCTCGCCTGCAGCTTCGCGTGTCCGGACGAGATCGAACGCTACCGCTTCGGGCGCGATGCCGAGATCGCGATCTACCGCATCGTGCAGGAGACGCTCACCAACGTGCAGCGCCACGCCAATGCCGGCCGCGTGACGGTCGGCGTGCGGGCGGTGGGTCGCGACCTCGTCATCGAGATCGTCGATGATGGGCGCGGCATGCGGCTCCCAGGCATGCCGACCAGCTTCGGACTGCTCGGCATGCACGAGCGCGCGCGCTCGATCGGCGGCGAATTGACGCTCGACAGCACCTCGGGCCAGGGCACCACCGTTCGCCTGCATCTGCCGGGGGTGCTCGCGCATCGGAGGATGAAACGGTGATCGACCTGCTGATCGTCGACGATCACATGATCATCCGGCGTGGACTCGCCCAGATCCTGGCCGGTGCCGACCGGATCGGCACCATCCGCGAGGCGGGCGACGGCCCGGAGGCCTTGCGCGAGCTGCGGCGCGAGCCGGTCGGGGTCGTGTTGCTCGACATCGCGCTCGGCGACCGCGACGGGCTCGACGTGCTCAAGACGCTGCGCTGCGAGTTTCCGCGCATTGGCGTGGTGATGCTCTCCGTCTATCCCGAATCGCAGTTCGCAGTGCGGGCCATCCGGGGCGGGGCGGGGGCGTACCTGAACAAGGGCTGCTCGCCCGAGGATCTGCTCGCGGCCATCCACAAGGTCGCGAGCGGCGGCGTCCACGTCACGCCGGCGATTGCCGAGCTGCTGGCGCGCAGCGTGCGAGCGGATGACGCGAAACCGCCGCACGAGTCACTCTCCGACCGCGAGTTCCAGGTCTTCAACCTGCTCGCGCAGGGCCGCTCGGTGTCGGAGATCGCCGCCCAGCTGTCGCTGTCGGGCAATACCATCTCGACCTATCGCGCCCGCATCTTCGACAAGCTCGGCGTGCGCAGCGTGGTCGAGCTGCTGAACTACGCGTCCCGCCACCACCTGCTGGCGCAATGACGGCAGGCCGGCGCGGGTGGCCGGGTCAGGGTTTGAGGCGGTAGCCGGTCTTGAACATCCAGGCCGCGATTGCGGCGAACACCGCAAGGAAGAAGAACGTCATCGCGATGCTGACGCCGATGTGCACGTCGGCGATGCCGTAGAAGCTCCAGCGGAAGCCGCTGACGAGATAGACCACGGGGTTGAAGAGCGTCACCGTCTGCCAGAACGGCGGGAGCATGCTGATGGAGTAGAAGCTGCCGCCGAGGAAGGTCAGCGGAGTGATCACCAGCAGCGGCACCAGTTGCAGCTTCTCGAAGTTGTCCGCCCAGATGCCGAGCACGAAGCCGAACAGGCTGAAGGTGATCGAGGTGAGCAGCAGGAAGAGCAGCATCCACAGCGGGTGCTCGACGTGCAGCGGCACGAACAGGCCCGCGGTGGCGAGGATGATGAGGCCGACGATCACCGACTTGGTCGCGGCGGCGCCGACATAGCTCACCACGATCTCGAAGTGGGAGATCGGCGCGGACAGCACCTCGTAGATCGTCCGCGAGAACTTCGGGAAGAAGATCCCGAACGAGGCGTTCGACACGCTCTGGGTGAGCAGCGTCAGCATGACCAGGCCGGGGACGATGAAGGCGCCGTAGCTCACTCCCTCGATCTCGGGAATGCGCGCGCCGATCGCCGCGCCGAACACGACGAAGTACAGGGAAGTCGTGATGACCGGCGCAAAGATGCTCTGCAGCAGCGTGCGCCGCGTGCGGTGCATCTCGAACAGGTAGATCGCGCGCACCGAGTTGAGATTCATCGGCCGTTCCTCACCAGGCTCACGAAGATGTCCTCGAGCGAGCTCTGCGTCGTCTGCAGGTCGCGAAACCCGATGCCGGCTTCGCGCAGATCCTGCAGCAGCGGCAGGATGCCGGTCCGCTCGCCCTGCGTTTCGTAGGTGAACACGAGCTCGTGGCCGTCGCCGGCGAGCTCCAGCTTGTGGGCCGCGAGCCCGTCCGGGATCCGGTCGAGCGGGGCCTCCAGCTGCAGCGTCAGCTGCTTGCGCCCGAGCTTGTGCATCAGCGTCTGCTTGTCCTCGACCAGGATCAGCCTGCCTTGGCTGATCACGCCGATCCGGTCGGCCATCTCCTCGGCTTCCTCGATGTAGTGGGTGGTGAGGATGATGGTCACGCCGTTGTCGCGCAGCTTGCGTACCAGATTCCACATGTCGCGCCGCAGCTCGACGTCCACCCCGGCGGTGGGCTCGTCGAGAAACAGGATGCGCGGCTCGTGCGAGAGCGCCTTGGCGATCAGCACGCGCCGCTTCATGCCGCCCGAGAGCATGAGCAGCTTATTGTGGCGCTTGTCCCACAGCGAGAGGTCGCGCAGGACCTTCTCGATGTAGGTCGGATCGGGCGACTTGCCGAACAGGCCGCGGCTGAACGACACGGTCGCGAGCACGGTCTCGAAGGCGTCGGTCGTGAGCTCCTGCGGCACCAGCCCGATCAGCGAGCGCGCCGCCCGGTAGCCGCGAATGATGTCGTGACCGCCCACCGTGACCTGGCCGGAGGTCGGCGTGACGAGCCCGCAGACGATGCTGATGAGCGTCGTTTTGCCCGCGCCGTTTGGCCCCAGCAGGGCGAAGATCTCGCCGCGGCGGATGTCGAGGTCGACCGCCTCCAGGGCCTTGAAGCCGGAGGCGTAGGTCTTCGACAGGCGCGAGATTTCGATGATCGGATGCATCGCCACGACGATAGCAGATCGTCGCGGCCGAGCCACGTCCTGTAGTGCTGGCACTACAGGACAATCACGAGAACGGCGATACCGGCGCCTGTTCGCCGAGCGGAACATTCGAGACGTGATCAATCGCGTTCGAAGGTGCCGCGATGCGAAAGCCAGGATTCAGGCTCGGGGTGTATGTGTTCAAGAATGCCGAGATCGTCGACTACGCGGCGCCCTGCGGGGTGTTTTCCGTGGCACGGCGCTTCGACCCCGAGCTCGACGTGTTCCTCGTCGCCGAGAGCATGCGCCCGGTGCAGACCGAGGCCGGCTTCACGGTCTTGCCCAACTATGCCTTCGCCGACCGGCCGGCGATGGACGCCTTCCTGATCCCCGGCGGGCCCGGTACCCGCCAGGAGATGCACAACCGCAACCTTCAGGCCTTCGTCCGGGCGCTCCCAGAGGATTGCCTGGTCACGAGCGTGTGCACCGGCTCGTGGATCTACGGCGCGATGGGCCTGCTCGACGGCCTGCCGGCCACGAGCCGCAAGGAGCCCGACCGGCTCGAGGCCTCGCATCTGGGCAGGACGCCGATCGACCGCCTGGCCGAGATCGCGCCGGCCTGCCGCATCAGCCGGGCGCGCGTCGTCGATGCCGGCCGCATCGTCACGGCCGGGGGCATCAGCGCCGGCATGGAGCTGGGCTTCCATCTCCTGCGCCGCGCCGGCTACGACGAGGGCTTCCTCGCCGAGGTCGCCCGCGTCATGGAGTATCACCGCGCCTGGGCGCTGTATGAGCACGACATCGACTACGCGGGGCCGGGCCTCGCGACCGCCGTCCCCCGATTGACCACCGTCTGACCCCGAGCAAGGAGTTCGCCATGTCCGCCTTCCGCAATCCGTTCGACTACAAGGTCCGCCTGCACCGCGGCGGTTGCAGCTGCGGCCGCCATCACAGCCAGGCCGAGCACGAGCGCGCCGAGGCGCTGGAAGCGCGCGCGCTGCAGGATCGCGCCGTCGAGGGCGCGGTGATGCGGGCGCTGTTTCCCCAGGACGAGGTGCGCCGCCGCTTCCTCAAGGCGGTGGGTGGCGGCACGGCGCTGGCCGCGATCTCGACGCTGTTTCCGCTCGGGCTCGCCAAGGAGGCCTTCGCCGAGAGCATCGGGCCGCTGGAAAAGACCAGGCTGTCGGTGGGCTTCATCCCCATCACCTGCGCGACGCCCATCATCATGGCGCACCCGCTGGGCTACTACGCCAAGTACGGGCTCGACGTCGAGGTGGTCAAGACTGCCGGTTGGGCGGTGATCCGCGACAAGGCGCTCGCCAGGGAGTACGACGCGGCGCACATGCTCTCGCCGATGCCGCTGGCGATCTCGATCGGCGCCGGCTCGAGCCCGATCCCCTGGACCATGCCGGCGGTCGAGAACATCAACGGCCAGGCGATCACGCTGGCGCTCAAGCACAAGGACCGTCGCGACCCGAAGGACTGGAAGGGCTTCCGCTTCGCCGTGCCGTTCGACTACTCGATGCACAACTACCTGCTGCGCTATTACCTGGCCGAGCACGGCGTCGACCCGGATCGCGACGTGTCGATCCGCTCGGTGCCGCCGCCCGAGATGGTCGCCAACCTGCGCGCCGACAACATCGACGGCTTCCTCGCGCCCGATCCGGTCAACCAGCGGGCGGTCTACGACGGCGTGGGCTTCATCCACCTGCTGTCGAAGGAGATCTGGGACGGCCACCCGTGCTGCGCGTTCTCGGCGAGCCGCGAGTTCGTCACGGCCATGCCGAACACCTACCAGGCGCTCCTCAAGGCGATCCTCGACGCGACCGCCTATGCCCGCAAGCCCGAGAACCGCAAGGAGATCGCCGCCGCGATCGCGCCGACCAACTACCTCAACCAGCCGGTCACGGTGGTCGAGCAGGTGCTCACCGGCACCTTCGCCGACGGGCTCGGCAACATCGTGCGCGACCCCCAGCGCATCGACTTCGATCCCTTCCCGTACGAGTCCTTCGCGATCTGGATCCTCACCCAGATGAAACGCTGGGGGCAGATCAAGGGCGACATCGACTACGCCGCGGTCGCGCGCGAGGTCTTCCTCGCGACCGACGCGACGCGGCTGATGAAGGAGGTCGGGATGGAGCCGCCGGCCGATCCGGTCAAGTCCTTCGAGGTGATGGGCCGACGCTTCGATCCGTCGCAGCCCCAGGCCTACGTCGACAGCTTCGCGATCCGGAGGACCTGAGCGATGGCCGGCAATCGACCCTGGCTCGCGCCGCTCTTGTCCCTGGTCTTCCTCGCCGTGTTCGTCGGCCTGTGGCATCTGGCCACGCGCACGACGGCCGGCGAGGTTCAGGTCGATCCCGAGTACGCGGCGCTCGTCGGCGCGGCCGCTGCCACAGGCGGCAAGTCAGCAATGCCGGGGCCGGGCGACGTCGCGGCCAAGCTCTGGGAGCACATCACCGATCCGTTCTACGACCGCGGCACCAACGACAAGGGCATCGGCATCCAGCTCGGGCATTCGATCGCGCGGGTGCTGCTGGGCTTCGGGCTGGCGGCGCTGGTGGCGATCCCGCTCGGCTTCGTGATCGGCATGTCGCCGCTGGTGTACCGGGCGCTCGACCCCTTCATCCAGATCCTCAAGCCGATCTCGCCGCTCGCGTGGATGCCGCTCGCGCTCTACACCATCAAGGACTCCAACGTCTCGGCGGTGTTCGTGATCTTCATCTGCTCGCTGTGGCCGATGCTGATCAACACCGCCTTCGGCGTCGCGTCGGTCCGGCGTGACTGGCTCAACGTGGCCCGCACGCTGGAAGTGTCGCGACTGCGTACCGCCTTCCAGGTCATCCTGCCGGCCGCCGCACCGACCATCATGACCGGCATGCGGATCTCGGTCGGCATCGCCTGGCTGGTCATCGTCGCAGCCGAAATGCTGGTCGGTGGCACCGGCATCGGCTACTTCGTCTGGAACGAGTGGAACAACCTGTCGATCGCCAACATCATCAGCGCGATCCTCTTCATCGGCCTGGTCGGGATGCTGCTCGACACCACGCTGGCGCGGCTCGGGCGTGCCGTGACCTACAAGGAGTGAGCCCCATGACCCAGCATTTCCTCCAGGTCGAGGCGCTCGCCAGGCGCTTCCCCGGGCCACGCGGCGGTGAGCCCCTGACCGTGTTCGAGAACATCCACTTCGCCATCGACAAGGGCGAGTTCGCCTGCATCATCGGCCACTCGGGCTGCGGCAAGACGACCATCCTGAACGTGCTCGCCGGCCTCGACGAGGCGAGCGGCGGGGCGGTGATCATGGACGGGCGCGAGATCTGCGGCCCCTCGCTCGATCGCGGCGTGGTCTTCCAGGGCCACGCCCTGCTGCCGTGGCTGTCGACGCTGAAGAACGTCGAGTTCGGCGTGCGCTCGCGCTGGCCCGGCTGGAGCGCCAAGCAGGTCGAGGCGCACAGCGTGCGCTACCTCGAGATGGTGGGGCTCGGCCAGGCCCTGCACAAGAAGCCCGCGGAGCTCTCCGGCGGCATGAAGCAGCGCGTCGGCATCGCCCGCGCCTTCGCGATTCAGCCCAAGATGCTGCTGCTCGACGAGCCCTTCGGTGCGCTCGACGCGCTCACCCGCGGCACCATCCAGGACGAGCTGCTCGCCATCGTCCAGGCGACGCACCAGACCGTGTTCATGATCACGCATGACGTCGACGAGGCCATCCTGCTCGCCGACAAGATCCTGCTGATGAGCAACGGCCCCTTCGCCAAGATCGCCGAGATCGTCGAGGTCACGATGCCGCGCGATCGCACGCGCGCGACCATCCATCACGACCCGCAGTACTACCGCATCCGCAACCACCTCGTCGATTTCCTCGTGAATCGCTCGCAGGACTATGCCGGCGACGCCGCCGCGGGACACGATCCGCGCCAGCCGCCGGTGGTGCGTCCCGGGCTCGACGGCGGGGCGACCGTGGTGCCGCTGCAAGTTCATGCCGGACATTCCGTGCCGCATGCCACGGAATCCACTTTTTCCCATGCCTCTGCCTGAAGGAGCATCGCCATGACCCGCGACCAAGTCACCGCCCTCATCCTCGCCGCCAAGCTGCGCAAGAAGCTCTCGTGGGCGCAGCTCGCCGAGCACGTCGGTTTCAGCAAGGAATGGAGCACCGCCGCGCTGCTCGGCCAGATGACGCTCACCGAAGCGCAGGCGCGCGCGGTGGGCGACGTGCTCGAACTCCCGGAGGAGGCCGTCGAGCAGCTCCAGGTCGTGCCCTACAAGGGGTCGCTGCCGACGGCGGTCCCGACCGACCCGCTGATCTATCGCTTCTACGAGCTGATCAACGTCTACGGCACGACCTTCAAGGAGCTCATCCACGAGGAGTTCGGCGACGGCATCATGAGCGCGATCGACTTCAAGATGGACCTGCAGCGCGAGCCCAACGCCGCGGGGGACCGGGTCAGCATCACGATGAGCGGCAAGTTTCTGCCGTACAAGACCTATTGAGATTGCCGCTCGGCATCGCGCGGGTCGCCTCACTGCCTGGGGAATATCTGCTCGACGAGGCCGCCGCAATCGGGGTTGCGGCAGGTGCGGCGGCCGCGCACACTTCGGAAAGGGCGGGGCACGCCGCCCCGCGCCGGGGCCGCCTCGGGCGGCAACCCGCAGGGACCACGACCGAAGGAGGCCGACATGAAGCTGTACTACTATCCGGGAGCCTGCTCGCTCGCACCCCACATCGTCGCCCGCGAGGCAGGCATCGCACTCGACCTCGACAAGGTCGATCTGGCGAACAGGAAGACCGCCACCGGTGACGACTATCTCGCGATCAATTCCAAGGGCTATGTTCCCGCGCTGGTGCTCGACGGCGGCGAAGTTCTCACCGAGGTTGCGGTGATCTGCCAGTATCTTGCCGACCAGCGGCCGGAGTCGGGGCTGGTGCCGCAGTGGGGCACGATGGCGCGCTACCACCAGATGGAGGCGCTGAACTTCGCAGCGACCGAAGTCCACAAGCAGATCGGAGCGCTCTTCAACCCGCAACTCACCGCCGAGATGAAGGCGGTCCAGCTGGAAACGATCGCGCGCCGACTCGGTACGCTGGACGGGCTGCTCGACGGCAAGCCCTACGTGACCGGCGAGCGCTTCACTGCCGCCGACGCGTATCTGTTCACCGTGCTCAACTGGACCGGGCTGCACGGCATCGACGTGAGTCGGTGGCCTGCGGTCAAGGCCTACATGGCACGGATCGCCGAGCGGCCGAAGGTGCAGGAGGCGATGCGGGCGGAAGGGCTGATCTCTTAAGCGCGCCGAATGCCGTCGGTGCAGGCGAAGCAGGGCGCCTGTCGTGCCGTGCGGTCTCGCCGCGGGCGTTCATCCGGGTTGACAATCGCCCGGTCGACACTTTTAATAAAAAAAGTTTCAGTACGAATGATCGCAGCAATACGGACTTCCGCATCTTGACGCAAGGACTCGTCGGCGCATGGTGAGCGGCAGGGATAGGCCGGGTGCGCAGGCATTGCCGGCAGGCGCGGCCGGCCGCAACGGCGAAGCGGTCGCCCCGACCGCGGCGGGAGCCGGTTTCGATCTGATGGTTCTTCGATCCATGCGCCGCATCATTCGCTGCGTGGACATGTATTCCAAGCAGCTGGAGATGCACAGCCACGTCACGGCGCCGCAACTCATCTGCCTGCTTGCGATCGTCGAACGGGTTTCGATCAGTGCCGGCCTGCTGGCAAAGGAAGTCCACCTGAGCCCGAGCACAATCGTGGGCATCCTCGATCGCCTCGAGGAGAAGGGTTTCGTCGCGCGCAGTCGCGGCATCGAGGACCGGCGCATCGTCCATGTCCGCGCCACCGATCGCGGTGTCGCGCTTGCGAACTCGGCGCCGTCGCCGCTGCAGCAGCGCCTCGCCGACGGACTGAAACGGCTGCCCGTCGATGAGCAGGCGCGCATTGCGGAGGCGCTCGAGCGCGTGGTCGAGCTGATGGAGGCGCAGCACATCGACTCGGCGCCGATCCTCGAGACCGGTCCGCTGGTTCGACCGTGAACAATTCAGGAGGTGAGCGGGCGCGGGACGCCCGCGACGTTCGGCGTGACTGACCCCGTTCGCCTCCGCACAAGAGGAGGGGCGGTGAGCGCGACAACGATTTCGGCAACGACAAGGACAAGGACAACGGCTTCGGACGAACCAGACAAACGAACGATTCGCCTCGTTCGCCCTACCATCGAGCGCGGCCACGACATCCACGCGCTGATACGCGCCTGCCCGCCGCTCGATATCAATTCCAGTTACGCCTACCTGCTGCTCGCGCATCACTTCGCCGAGACCTGCGTGCTGGCGCTCGACGGCGAGGCCGCCGTCGGCTTCGTCTCCGGCTACGTGCCCCCGGCCCGGCCCGACACCCTGTTCGTCTGGCAGGTGGCCGTCCATCCCGCCGCGCGCGGGCTCGGGCTGGGCCGGCGCATGCTGCGGGCGCTGCTCGAGCGCGACGGCCTCGTGCGCATCGAACGCATCGAGACCACGGTGTCGCCCGGCAATGCCCCATCGCGGCGCATGTTCGGGGCCTGGGCGCGCGAGCTCGGCGCCGACATCAGCGAGTCCCCGCTCTTTGCGGGGCCCCTGTTCGGCGACGAATCCCACGACGAGGAGCGGCTGCTCGTCATCGCGCCCGTCGCCAACGATTCCAACAGCGGAGGAAAACCATGACCAATCTGAGAATCTTCGAACGGCTCGAGTCGGAGGTGCGCGGCTACGTGCGCTCGTTCCCGGTCGTCTTCACCAAGGCGCGCGGCGCCGAGCTCTGGGACGAGGAGGGCAAGCGCTACATCGACTTCTTCGCCGGGGCCGGCACGCTCAATTACGGCCACAACGAGCCGCACATGAAGGCGCGGCTGCTCGAGTACCTGCAACGTGACGGCGTCGTGCATGGCCTGGACATGGCCACAAGCGCCAAGAAGGCATTCCTGGAGACATTCGAGCAGACGATTCTTCAGCCGCGCGGCCTGCACTACAAGGTGCAGTTTCCCGGTCCGACCGGCACCAACGCGGTTGAGGCGGCGCTGAAGCTCGCCCGCCTGGCGAAGGGCCGAACCAATGTCGTCGCCTTCACGCATGCCTTCCATGGCGTCACCGGCGGCTCGCTCGCGGCCACGGCGAACGAGAAGTTCCGCACCGCGGCCGGCCAGCCGCTCACCAACGTGCAGTTCATGCCGTATGACGGATACATTGACGGGCTGGACTCCGCGGAATTGCTCGAGCGCATGCTGGGCGACCGCTCGAGCGGGCTCGACGCGCCGGCGGCGGTCATCGTCGAGACGGTGCAGGGCGAGGGCGGCGTCAACGCGGCGAGCTTCGAGTGGCTGCGCAACGTCGAGCAGGTGTGTCGCCGCCACGACGCGCTGCTGATCGTCGACGACATCCAGGTGGGCTGCGGCCGCACCGGCACGTTTTTCAGCTTCGAGGACGCGGGCATCAGCCCCGACATCATCACCCTGTCGAAGTCGCTGTCCGGCTTCGGCCTGCCGATGGCGCTGGTGCTGATGAAGCCCGTGCTGGACATCTGGAAGCCCGGCGAGCACAACGGTACGTTCCGCGGCAACAACCTCGCTTTCGTCACTGCCCGCGAGGCGCTCGAGCGCTACTGGAGCGGCCACGGCCTGGCGCGCGACGTGGCGCGCAAGGGCAAGACGATGGGTGCCTGGCTCGAGCACCTCGTCGACGCCTATCCCGGTGGACGCTTCGAGGTTCGTGGCCGCGGCATGATCCAGGGGCTCGCCTCGCCGGTGCCTGGGCTTGCCACGCGCATCGCAGCGGCGGCGTTTCGCCGCGGCGCGATCGTCGAGACCTCGGGGCCGGAGGACGAGGTGCTCAAGCTCTTGCCGCCGCTCAACATCGATTCCGGCATGCTGGCCGACGGGCTGGCCGTGATCGAGCAGTCGGCGGCGGAGTTGCTCGCCGTGCCGCTCGCCGCCGATTCCAACGTGCGCGCGCTGAAGAAGGCGGCGGGAGGGGCGCGATGATCGTGCGCACGCTGGCCGAAATCCTCGGCACCGAGCGCGAGGTGCACGCGCCGAACTGGGTGAGCCGGCGCCTGCTGCTCAAGCAGGACGGCATGGGCTTCTCGATGCACGAGACCACCATCCACCCCGGCACCGAGACTCGCATGTGGTACCGCCACCACCTCGAGGCGGTCTATTGCGTCGCCGGCGAAGGCGAGCTCGAGGTGATCGCCGACGGTTCGGTGCACCCGATCGCCCCGGGCACGCTCTACGCGCTCGACCGCCACGATCGGCACATCCTGCGCGCGCGCACCGAGCTGCGCCTGGTGTGCGTCTTCAATCCACCGCTCACCGGTCGTGAAACCCACGACAAGGACGGCGCCTATCCGATCGAGGACGAGGCGACCGCAAGTTGAGCCCGCGGCGCGCCTCGCTCACGGGAGCGCCCCAGCAGCGGGGGCCCGCCGGAGGGGCGCCGACCACGCATTCAGAACACGGGAGGTATCGATCCGCAATGATCACTGTCACCGATGTCTATGACTCCAGATCCGACAACGAGGCGGCCATCGTGCTGCGACAGGATCCGGTGGTCTACAGGGGCTGGAAGGGCATGGGGCCAGTCGACCTGTCCCAGCACCAGCTCGCCCGCTACGCCAAGAACGGCTTCATCCTGCTCAAGCAACTCTTCGAGGAGGGCGACGTCGTGCGCCTGCGCAACGAGGTCGAGCGGCTCGCCCACGACCCGCGCCTGAAGGGGCGTGAGGAAGTCATCACCGAACCGGGTAGCGACGAGGTGCGCTCGGTATTCCGGGTACACCGCCTGAGCCCGGTGCTCGAGCGGCTGTCGCGCGACATCCGGCTCGTCAATATCGCCCGCCAGATTCTCGGCAGCGAGGTCTACATCCATCAGTCGCGCGCCAATCGCAAGCCCGGCTTCAAGGGCAAGGAGTTCTACTGGCACAGCGACTTCGAGACCTGGCACGTCGAGGACGGCATGCCGCGCATGCGTGCGGTGTCGTGCTCGATCCTGCTGAGCGACAACGACGAGCACAACGGCCCATTGATGCTCATACCCGGCTCGCACATGCATTACATCCAGTGCGTCGGGCGCACGCCCGACGACCACTACAGGCAGTCGCTGCGGGCGCAGGAGTACGGTGTGCCCGACCCCGACAGCCTGCGCTTCCTGGTCGAGCGCGGCGGTATCGAGGCGATGAAGGGGCCGGCCGGCTCGGTCGTGTTCTTCGACTGTAACGCGATGCACGGCTCGAACAGCAACATCACGCCGAGGCCGCGCAGCAATTTGTTCTTCGTCTACAACAGCGTCGAGAACGCGCTTCGCGATCCGCGTCATGGCCTCAGGGCACGGCCCGAGTTCATCGCCAGCCGCGACGATTTCTCGCCGATCGAGCCGGTCGGGTCGGGTTCGGCCTGAGCGGAGCGCACTTGCTCCGCCGGTGGCAGTCGGCGCTGGTCGAACCGGTTCGTTGCCGCCCGCGCCCGCTAGGCGCAACATGTGCGCCATGGTCAGGGCACGATTCCGCTTCTATGAGGAGCTGAACGATTTTCTCGCGCCGGCGCGGCGCGGAAGCGAGTTCGAGTGTGATTGCGCGCGTGCGGCAACGACCAAGCACATGATCGAGGCGGTCGGCGTTCCGCACACCGAGGTCGAGCTGGTGCTCGTCAATGGCGAGTCGGCGGGGTTCGATCGCATCCTGCACGACGGCGATCGGGTCTCGGTTTATCCGAAGTTCGAGCTTCTGGACGTCACGCCGCTGCTGCGCGTGCGTCGAGAGCCGTTGCGCCGGACGCGCTTCGTCGCCGATGCACATCTCGGCGGGCTCGCCCACATGCTGCGCATGGCCGGCTTCGACACGCTCTACGACAATCACTTCGCCGACCCGGAGATCGCCGAGATCTCGGCTCGCGACACGCGCATCGTGCTCACCCGCGACCGCGAGCTGCTGAAGCGCCGCAACATCACCCATGGCTGCTACGTGCACGCGATTCGAACCCCACAGCAGTTTCGCGAGGTCTTCGAGCGGCTCGATCTTCGCCGCAGCGCAAGGCCCTTCACGCTGTGCCTGCACTGCAATGCGCCGTTGCGGCCCATCGATGCAGCGCTCGCGCATCGCCACGTTCCGCCGCGCGTGCGCGAGCGCCATGACCGGTTCAGCACTTGCGACGTGTGCCTGCGGGTGTTCTGGGAGGGCTCGCACTGGCGCAAGATGCGCGCCGCGCTCGATGGCGTGATGCGTCCCCAGGGGTGACATCGTCGTTCCCCTTCGTCATTGGGCCGGCCGGACCGGTCGCGGCCGGATCGCGCTACACTTGCGTTTCACGGGTCATCGGACTTGGGCGACATGAGTCACAAATACAGCAACCTGCTGCGCGCGATCTTTCACGACCCCATCCCGGCGAACATCCACTGGCGCGAGATCGAGTCGCTGCTGCATCACGTCGGGGCGGAGATCGAGCCGGCGCACGGGGCCCGCTTCCGGGTGCTGCTGAACGGAGTGGAAGGTTTTCTGCACTATCCGCACCACGGCAGCACCTGCTCGAAGCAGGAGATCAAGATCCTGCGCGAGTATCTGTCGAGCGCCGGGATGAGTCCTTCGGCCTACGAAGCACGAAAGCAGTAGTGGGTTGAGCGAGGGCGGCTGGGCACTTCAGCATGATCGAATCGTTGCTACTTACCGCCGCGCATGTCTCGACCTTCAATGGCCAAAAGCCGCTGACCAGCGCGAGTGGCTTCTTCTTTGCCCGCGACGAGCGGCTGTTTCTCGTCACCAGCCGTCACGTGATGTTCGACGAGCCGAGCGGACACTTTCCCGATCGGATCGAGATCGAACTGCACAACAATCCTGGCAATCTCGCCCAGTCGACCGGCTTCTCGATGCCTCTTTACCGCGACGGCAGCAGCTTGTGGCGGCAGGGTCTGGATGCGGCGGGCGAGATCGACGTGGCGGTGCTCGAAATCGAGCGTGCTGCCTTGCCCGAATCCGTGACCTACCGGGCATTTTCACCCGCACATCTGCCGGGTCGGGCAGATCTGGTCGAGGTCGGTGCGTCCCTGCTGGTCGTCGGTTTTCCCCTCGGATTCCACGACACCTTGCATCACATGCCGGTCGTGCGCCATGCGATCGTCGCGTCCTGTTACGGCTTGCGCTTTCAGGGCGAGGGCTATTTCCTGACCGACGCCCGTACCCACCGCGGCACCAGCGGCGCGCCCGTCGTCATGCGAGTCCTCGAGCCCGATAGCGGGCAGGGCGACCTGCCGTGGCTGCTGCTGGGCGTGCATTCGGCACGGCTCGATGTCGGGTCGCGCGATCACGTGCTGGATGAGGCGCTGGGCCTGAACTGTGCCTGGTACTCCGACATTCTGCTGACGCTCACGCAAGCGTGAGTGGGTGCACGCACCGACCCCAGGCGATCAGTGGTGACCAGGTGATCGCGCTGCAGCGCGGCGCTCGTGAAGGTTTCTGGCAAGCGCGCCTTTGCACGGATGGATCACTCCGTCCCCTCTCGGCGCGGATCGAAGTCGAGATCCCGCGCCATCGTTTCGTAGAGTTCGCGTGCGCGTGCCGTGTTCGCCTGCGGCAGGACCACGCGAATCTCTAGAAGCAGATCGCCGGGCGGTTCGCCCGGAATGCCCTTGCCCCGCACGCGCAGTTGCATCCCGCTCTGCGCGCCTTCCGGGATGCGCACCTTGACCGGGCCGCCGGGCAGATCCACTGGCACGACCGCGCCCAGCGCCGCCTCCCAGGGGGTCACTGGCAACGTCAGGGCGACATTGCGGCCTTCGGCGCGCAGCCGTGGATGGGGCCGGAAACGCACTTCCAGCAGCAGATCACCGGCCGGGCCGGCGTTGGCGCCGGGCAGACCCTGGCCGGCCAGGCGAACCACCTGGCCGGCGCAGACGCCCTTTGGGATCTTGACGTTGAGCTTGCGCGATTCGAGCTGGATGCGACCGTCGGGGCCCATGCGCGGCGCGCGCAGGCTGACTTCGCGCACCGCGCCGGTGAAGGCGTCGGCGATGTCGAGTTCGACGACGGCTTGATGGTCCCGGCCGCGCGCCCGGGGCGGATCGCGTCCGCCGCGCGCGTGATAGCCCCGCTGAGCGCCGAAGCGCCCGAACAGCTCCGAGAAGAAATCGCTGAATCCGGCCGTGTCGTGCGGCGTGAAATCGCGTGAGGTGAAATCGAACCCGGGGTTCCAGTCGGGTGGTGGGCGAAACTCCTGGCCGGGGCGATAGGCGCGTCCGAGCTGGTCGTAGGCCGCGCGCTTGTCGGGGTCCGAGAGCACTGCGTAGGCCTCGTTCAGCTCCTTCATGCGCTGCTCGGCATCGCGCTCCTGGGATACATCAGGGTGATACTTGCGCGCGAGCTTGCGAAAGGCCTTCTTGATGTCGTCGGCCTTCGAATCGCGGCTCACTCCCAGCGTCTGGTAGTAATCCTTGTATTCCATCGCGGCCCCTGCATTCGAGTCGTTCCGCTCGCGGGCGACCTCATCGCCACGTCTTGAGGGCACAGCCGTCGAGGGTTGCCAGTGCGAGGCGGATTTGTGGTGCAAGTTCCCGAAATTGTGGTGAAAGGTGCCTGTGCCGAAAGCACGCACTGGGTCGAGAGCGCGGCGGATGTAGCCGGACGCCGGGGTGGACGCCGGCGGGCCCCTGCGCCGTCTCTGCGCTCAGTCCAACGGGACTCGTTCGCCTCGATCGCGCACTTCGACCTGACCGCCCAGCCGATAGGTGATCGCCTCGGCGCAGGCGCAGACCCGCCGCGCCGCGGCGCCTTCCCATGCCGTTTCGAAGGTGCCGACCGGGCCCATCGCGGTGATCGCCAGCGCGAGCTTGCCGCCGACGTTGAACACCGGCGCGGAGAAGGCGTTGATGCCGGGGATGGGGTTGCCGAGGGCGCGCGCGAGGCGGTGCTCGCGCACCTCGGCGAGCACGGTCTCGGCCGCTTCGCGCGACAGGCGCAGCGGACCCGCCTCCGGCGCATCGAGCTGGGCGAGCTCGTCGCGCAGCAGCGGCGTGACGATGCGCGACGGCAGGAAGGCGGCGAAGACGCGGCCGGTGGCCGACAGCAGCAGCGGCGTCATCACTGTGCCCGGCCGCATATTCACGTGGATCTGCTTGTTGCATTCCTCGATGTGCACGATGGTGGGGCCGAGATTGCCCCAGACGGCGATCGCGACGTTGAGCTCGATGTCGTCGGCGAGCCGTGCGACCTCGGGCATTGCGGCCTTGAGCGGGTCCAGGCCGTGCAGGGCGGTGAGTCCCATCTGAAGCGCGAACGGGCCCAGCCCGTAGCGGCCGGTGAGCGGGTCCTGCTCGACGAGGCCGAGTCGGCCGAAGCTCACCAGATAGGGATGGGCCTTGGCCGCCGGCATGTCGGCCGCGCGCGCCAGGTCCTTCAGCATCATCGGCACGCCGTGCGCGACCAGCGCCTGCAGCAGCGTGCCGCCGACCTCGATCGACTGGATGCTGCGGCGCTCACCGCGCTCGGCGGCGCGCGCCTCGCTGGTCGGCCGCGGGCTTTCCGGCGCGGCGGCGTTGCGGGGCGGGCGCGGCTCGGCTCGCGGTGCGTCGGTCATCTCGATCTCCTCGGTGGGGCGCCCTGCGGCGCCGCAAAATTTGCTAATAGCGAATGCGTTGACTATAGACAAACCAGGCGCTATTGTCTGCACCATTCACCCCATTCAGGAGATCGGCTGCCATGAGCACCAAGCAATTTGCCTCGCAGGCGGACCTCGAAGAGAAGAAGCTGAGCTGGGAGAAGCTCTCCGAGAACGCCTACGCCTACACCGCCGAGGGGGACCCCAACACCGGCGTCATCATCGGCGACGACGCGGTGATGATCATCGACGCGACCGCCACGCCGGTCGCCGCCCAGGGCGTGATCGCCAAGGTGCGCGAGATCACCGACAAGCCGATCAAGTACGTGGTGCTCACCCACTACCACGCCGTGCGCGTGCTGGGGGCCTCCGGCTACAAGGGCGAGGGGCTGCAGGAGATCATCGCCAGCCGGGACACGTATGACCTCATCGTCGAGCGCGGCCAGCAGGACATGGACTCGGAGATCGGCCGCTTCCCGCGGCTCTTCCAGGCGGTCGAGAGCGTGCCGGGGCTCACCTGGCCGACCATCGCCTTCCAGGGCGAGATGACGCTCTGGCTCGGCCAGCTCGAGGTGAAGATCCGCCAGATTGGGCGCGGCCACACCAAGGGCGACACCATCGTGTACCTGCCGGCGCAGAAGATCTGCTTCTCCGGCGACCTGGTCGAGGCCGACGCCGCCTGCTACACGGGCGATGCCTACCTCGCCGACTGGCCGCAGACGCTCGAGCGGCTCGCCGCGATGGGTTTCGACAAGCTGGTGCCGGGCCGCGGACCGGCGCTCACCACGCCCGAGGCGGTGCGCGCCGGGCTCGACTACACGCGCGACTTCGTGTCGGCGCTCTATCGCTGCGCGCAGGAGGCGGTCGCGCAGGGCATGGACCTGAAGGCGGCGATGGCGCACACGCGCCGACACATGGACCCCAAGTTCGGCCACGTCTTCATCTACGAGCACTGCCTGCCGTTCGACGTGACCCGCGCCCACGACGAGGCGAGCGGCATCCGCGACCCGCGCATCTGGACCGCCGAGCGCGACCGCCAGATGTGGGCGGCGCTGCAGGATTGAGCGCACGCCCGCCCGCCGCGGCGGGCCGGGCGGAAACTGGCGAGCCGGCGCAGACCGTCCGCAACGAAGTGCCGGCGGGCGCGGTCCCAGGGATGGGGCGGGCGCCAGCGGCAAGGACGAATCAGGAGGAGACAGCTGTGCTCAGCACGTTCAACTACCCGAAATTCGAGTACGTGAAGCCGCCCGAGCTCGCCGAGGGGCGCGAAGGCCGCTACCCCGTGGTCGTGGTCGGCGCCGGCCCGGTCGGATTGGTCGCCGCGATCGACCTGGCGCAGCAGGGCGTGCCGGTGCTGCTGCTCGACAACGACGACACCGTGTCGATCGGCTCGCGCGGGGTGTGCTACGCCAAGCGCGCGCTCGAGATCCTCGACCGGCTCGGCTGCGCCGAGGAGATGGTCGAAAAGGGCGTGTCGTGGAACGTCGGCCGCACCTTCTTCCGCGAGCAGGAGGTGTTCAACTTCAACCTCTGCCCCGAGCCCGACCACCACCGGCCGGGCATGATCAATCTGCAGCAATACCACTTCGAGAACTATCTGGTGAAGCGCGCGCGCGAGCTGCCCAATCTCGAGATGCGCTTCAGGAACAACGTGGTCGCGGTCAACCCGGGCGAGCACGAGGTCACCCTGCGGGTCGAGACGCCCGACGGCGCCTATACGCTGAAGGCCGACTGGCTGATCGCCGCCGACGGCGCGAAAAGCCCGATCCGCACCCAGCTCGGGCTCGACATCGAGGGCAAGGTCTTCATGGACCGCTTCCTGATCGCCGACGTGGTGATGAAGGCCGACTACCCGACCGAGCGCTGGTTCTGGTTCGATCCGCCGTTCCATCCCAACCAGTCGGTGCTGCTGCACCGCCAGGCCGACAACGTCTGGCGCATCGACTTCCAGCTCGGCTGGCAGGCCGACCCCGAAGAAGAAAAGAAGCCGGAAAAAGTCATCCCGCGCATCAAGGCGATGCTCGGCCCCGAGCGCGAGTTCGAGCTCGAATGGGTCAGCGTCTACACCTTCCAGTGCCGGCGCATGCACCGCTTCACGCACGGCCGCGTGCTGTTCGTCGGCGACGCCGCCCACCAGGTCTCGCCCTTCGGCGCCCGCGGCGCCAACTCCGGCATCCAGGACGCCGACAACCTCGCGTGGAAGCTCAAGCTGGTGATGGACGGCAAGGCACCGGCGACGCTCCTCGACACCTATTCCGAGGAACGCGTCTTCGCCGCCGACGAGAACCTCATGAACTCGACCCGCTCGACCGACTTCATCACGCCCAAGAGCGCGGTCAGCAAGACCTTCCGCAATGCCGTGCTGGGGCTCGCCGAGCACCATCCGTTCGCCCGCGCGCTGGTGAACTCGGGCCGCCTGTCGGTGCCGAGCATCCTCGCCGAGTCGCGGCTCAACACCCCCGACGGCGACGTCTTCGCCGGCAACATGGTGCCCGGCGCGCCGCTCGACGATGCGCCGATCGAAGCCGCCGACGGCAGCGCGTGGCTGCTGCAGGCGCTCGGCAACCGCTTCCAGCTGCTCTACTACCTGCCCGATGCGGCTGATCTGGATGCCGCCACCGCGGCGGCGCTGAAGGGGCTCGCCGACGCGCCGATCCCGGTCGAGGCGCTGGTCGTCGCCGAGCGGGGCCGCGCCCGCGACGGGCTCGCGACGCTGCGCGACGTGCGCGGCCGGGTGCGCGAGCGCTACGACCTGCGCCCCGAGACCTGCTACCTGATCCGCCCCGACCAGCACGTCGCGGCGCGCTTGCGCGCCTTCGACCCGGCCCGCGTGCGCGCCGCCGTAGACCACGCCACCTGCAACGCCTGAAGGAGGACCGCCGCCATGCCGCTCAACACCCAGCCCAACCTGCACGAGCCGGGCAAGCGCTACTTCCGCGCCTTCAGCCCCGGCGACGACTTCTACGAGGCGCTGATCGACATGCACCGCGACCTCTCCGACGAGCAGAGCGCGATGGTCAATGCGCGGCTGATCCTGCTGCTCGCCAACCACATCGGCGACATCTCGGTGCTGCGCGAAGCGATGCAGATCGCCCGCGAGGGGATCGGGGAACAGTGACGCCGGCCCCCCGGCCCGCAGGGCGTGCGCACCCGCCCGACATTGAGGAGACCGCCATGACAGCACCGTTCATCAACAGGATTCACCACGTCGCCTACCGCTGCAAGGACGCGCTCGAGACCGCGCGCTGGTACGAGAAGCACCTCGGCATGAAGCTGGTGGTGTCGATCGCCGAGGACGCCGTGCCCTCGACCGGCGAGGCCGACCCGTACATGCACATCTTCCTCGATGCCGGCATGGGCAACGTGCTCGCCTTCTTCGAGCTGCCGACCCGCCCGCCCATGGGCCGCGACCCGAACACGCCGGCGTGGACGCAGCACCTCGCGCTGCAGGTCGAGTCGGTCGACGTGCTGATGGCGACCAAGGCACGGCTCGAGGCCGAGGGCATCGAGGTGGTCGGCCCGACCGACCACGCGCTGTTCCTGTCGATCTACTTCTTCGATCCCAATGGCCACCGGCTGGAACTCGCCGCCGACACCGCCAGGCCGGCGATGCTGGAGGCGCTCGACCAGGTCAAGTGGGCCATGCTCGAGGAGTGGGCGCAGACCAAGCGCGCCCCGAAGCATGCCGCCTGGATGCACGACGGCCGCTACAAGGAGATGTTCAAGTGAAGCTCGCCACGCTCAAGCGCGGCGGCCGCGACGGCACGCTGGTCGTCGTCGGCCGCGACCTCGCCCGCTGCCGCGCCGTGCCGGAGATCGCCCGCACGCTGCAGGCCGCGCTCGACGACTGGGACGCCTGCGCGCCGCGGCTGCGTGAGGTCTTCGATGCCGTGAACAGCGGTGCGGCCGAGTGTGAAGCCTTCGACCAGGCGGCCTGCGCCTCGCCCCTGCCACGCGCCTACCAGTGGGCCGACGGCTCCGCCTACCTCAACCACGTCGAGCTGGTGCGGCGCGCACGCAACGCCGAGGTGCCGGCCTCGTTCTACACCGATCCGCTGATGTACCAGGGCGGCTCGGACAGCTTCATCGGCCCGCGCGACGCGATCGTCGCCGACGAGGACTGGGGCATCGACTTCGAGGCCGAGGTCACGGTGGTGACCGGCGACGTGCCGATGGGCGCGACGCCGGCGCAAGCGGCCGAGGCGATCCGGCTGGTGATGCTGGTCAACGACGTGAGCCTGAGGAACCTCATCCCGGGCGAGCTGGCGAAGGGCTTCGGCTTCTTCCAGAGCAAGCCGGCGAGCGCCTTCAGCCCGGTCGCGGTGACGCCCGACGAGCTCGGCGAGGCGTGGCGCGACGCGAAGCTGCACCGGCCGCTCGTCGTGCACCTCAACGGCAAGCTTTTCGGCCGCCCGGACGCCGGCGTCGACATGAGCTTCGACTTCGGCCGGCTGATCGCCCACGCGGCCAAGACGCGCGAGCTCGAGCCCGGCTCCATCGTCGGCTCGGGCACGGTGTCGAACAAGCAGGGCGGCCTGTGGGGCTCGTCGATCGAGCACGGCGGCGTCGGCTACTGCTGCCTCGCCGAGCTGCGCACCTACGAGACCATCGAGCAGGGCGAGCCGGCGACGCCCTTCATGCGCGACGGCGACACGGTGCGCATCGAGATGTTCGACGCGGCCGGCGCCAACCTCTTCGGCACCATCGAAAACCGCGTCGTCGCGCTGCGCCGGTAGCGCCGGACGCCAGCGATGAAGCTCTACACCTACTTTCGCAGCTCGGCCGCCTACCGCGTGCGCATCGCGCTCAATCTCAAGGGCCTCGCCTGGGAGGCGGTGCCGGTGCATCTGGTGCGCGGCGGCGGCGAGCAGTACGGCGCCGACTACCGCGCGCTCAACCCGGCCGGGCTGGTGCCCGCGCTCGACGACGAGGGCCGCGTGCTGACCCAGTCGCTGGCGATCATCGAGTACCTGGACGAGACGCACCCCGAGCCGCCCTTGCTGCCCGCGAACCCGGCCGATCGCGCCCGGGTGCGGGCGATCGCCCAGGCGATCGCCTGCGACCTCCATCCGCTCAACAACCTGCGCGTGCTGCGCTACCTCAAGCACGAGCTGGGTGTCTCGGACGCGCAGAAGGACGCGTGGTACCGCCACTGGGTGGGCGTCGGCCTCGGTGCGGTCGAGGCGATGCTCGCCGCCGACCCGGCGACCGGTGCCTTCTGTCACGGCGCTTCGCCCTCGCTCGCCGACTGCTGCCTGGTGCCGCAGGTCTTCAACGCCCGCCGCTTCGACTGCGACCTGTCGGCGATGCCCACCGTGGTGCGCATCGCCGAACGCTGCGAGGCGCTCGAAGCCTTCCGGCTCGCCGCACCGGCGCAGCAGCCCGACGCGGAATAGCCCAGGATCGGGACGTCGAGTACCTGAGGCGGCCCGTGCCGCGTCCCCGGATGCGGCGCTCGAGGGCACCGCGCTGCGAACGGCGCTGTCGCAGCGGCGCTCCAAGGCTGTGAGACGGAGGACGACTCATGGCGATGACGCGGCCGCGCAACCAGCTCACCGTGTTCTACGACGGCGCCTGTCCGACCTGCGTGCGTGACCGCGCCTGGTACGAAGGGCTCCAGGCGCGCACCGACGCGAGCGTCGAGTGGGTCGACATCACCGGCCGCGACGCGGCCCTGCGCGAGCTCGGCATCGATCCCGGCGCGGCCCTGCGCGAGCTGCACGTGATGGACGCGGCGGGGACGATCCACCGCGAGCTCGACGCCTACATCCTGCTCATGTCGCGGGTGCCGCGGTTGCGGCCGCTGGCGTGGCTGATCGGATTGCCCGGCATCCGGCCGCTGGTGTCGTGGGGGTATCGGCGCTGGGTGCTGCGGCGGCTGCGCGCGACGCACCGCATCTGAAACGCAGGCGAGCCGGCGCAGGGTGACCGCCGGGGGCGCACCACGCGGGGCCGCCGAGCCGCCCGAATCCCTGCCAACGCCGCCGCGCCGGCGCGGGGCCCCTTGCGGCCCGCTCCGGGGCGCCGCTCAATCGCCCGCGTTCGGAAAGAACAGCTGCTCGCCGTCGATCCGGTAGGACGCGATCGCCGCCTGGCCCTCGGCCGACACCAGCCAGTCGACGAAGGCCTGCGCGGCCTCGGTCTTGACGTGGGGGTGGCGGGCGGGATGGACGACGATCACCCCGTACTGGTTGAAGAGCCGCGTGTCGCCCTCGACCAGGACCTCGAGATCGGCGCGGTTCCTGAAGCTCAGCCAGGTGCCGCGGTCGGCGAGCACGTAGGCGCCGGTCGAGGCCGCAATGTTGAGTGCCGGCCCCATGCCGCAGCCGCATTCCTTGTAACCCGCGCCCTTGCGGTCTGCAAAGCCCGAGGCGTTCCAGTGGCGCAGTTCGGCGGCATGGGTGCCGCTCTTGTCGCCGCGCGACATGAAGGCGGCGTCGGCGCCGGCGATCCGGGCCAGGGCCGACGCGATGTCCCGGCCGCGCACGCCGGCCGGATCGGCGGCCGGCCCGATCAGCACGAAGTCGTTGTACATGACCTTGCGGCGGGCGAGCCCGAAGCCCTCGGCGACGAACTTCTCCTCGGCCGCTTCGTCATGGACGAACACCACGTCGGCATCGCCGCGGCGGCCGATGTCGAGCGCCTGGCCGGTGCCCAGCGCGACGACGCGCACCTCGACGCCGGTCTTCTGGGTGAACGCCGGCAGGATGTGGCCGAACAGGCCGGACTGCTCGGTCGACGTGGTCGAGGCGACGACGATCCACTCTGCGGCGAGCGTTGCCGCCGAGGCGAGCGCGAGCGACGCGGCCGCGGCCAGGCGGGCCAGCCTTGCGGCGATGGTGGGAGCGGTGCGCGGCCTCATGGCTGAATCCTCATGCGGGCTGGAGACCATCGAGTGGTGGTGGACGGTGGCTATGGTGGAGCCTGGGCCGGCCCTGTGCAAGCGGACGCGGCGGGGCGGATACGCCTCTCGGGCCGCGCTTACTCGGCCACCTTGGCCCGCAGTGCCTTGACCTCGCTGCGCTGGCGCTTGAGCTCGAGGCGCCGGCGTTTCGAGCCGAGCGTCGGCTTGGTCGGGGTGCGCGGGCGGGGTGGGGCGGCGACGCTGTCGACCAGCGCCTGGAGCCGGGCGAGCGCGTCGGCGCGGTTCAGATCCTGGCTGCGGTGGCGCTGGGCCTTGATCAGGATTGCGCCGTCGCGGGTGATCCGGCTGTCGTGAAGGCTGAGAAGGCGCTCCTTGTGGGCTTCCGGGAGCGACGAGGCGCGGATGTCGAAGCGCAGGTGCACGGCGCTCGAGACCTTATTGACGTTCTGTCCGCCGGCGCCCTGGGCGCGCACGGCGGTGATCTCGACTTCGGCGGCGGGAATCGGCGTGGGGGTCGCGTTCATGTCGGGGTTCGAGTGCGTTCGGGGTTCGCCAGCTGGTCGGCCTCGGCCCGGCTCAGGATGCGCCCGGGCAGGGGGACGAGGCCCGCCACGCGGCGCCGGTAGCGGGCGTAGGCATCGCCGTGCTGCAGCAGGAGCTTGCGCTCCTCGAGCAGGGAGCCGAGCCACAGATAGAGGCTCACGCAGACGGTGCCGACGAGCCGCGCCGCGTCCATGTCGCGCGTCCACAGGATCACCAGGGCGAGCGCGTACCAGGGGTGGCGCACGTAGCGGTGCAGCGGCGAGATGCGCAGCGCCGCGTCGCCGTCGACCGAGCGGCTCCCCCCGCGCCACTGCGCGGTGCCGGCGAAGGCGGCCAGGTCGTAGAAGCGCAGCGACCAGACGAAGGCCGCGAGCGCCGCCGCCGCGAGCCCGTTGGCGAGCCATGCCCAGGCGCCCTGCCACTGCCACAGCGGCTCGCCGCCCCAGGCGAAGGTGAGCCACAGCGGCGGGACGAGGAGCACCACCGCCAGCGCGTTGAAGGCGAGCCGATATGCCGGCATCGCGCCGGGCCAGCGCTGCGCGATCCAGCGCTTGACCGTCAGCGAGGCGAGGAGCGAGTGCAGGGCGGCATAGGCCGTCCAGAGGGCGACGAGTGTCGTCGCCTGGGCGAAGCTCAGTCCTGTCGTCATGAAACGGTCCGAATCGGGAGTCGAGTCCGGATCGTGCGCGCACAAACCGCCGAGCGGCCTGCGCCCGCACCCCCTATGTTCCTGCTGCAGGCAGCCCTTCTCGTCCGCTCGCACGGCCCGGAGCGCCGACCGCGCCCGGTTCTGGTCGAGACGAGTTGCCGGGAATCGTCCGTGCGTGGGTGGCGGAGGCGGCGTGCCGCCGATGCCGGCAGTCTAAGCGATGCGGCGCCCGGCGTGCAGCAGGCGCTGCTCCGGCCGGCCGATCAGGTCGGCGAGCGAGACCGCGTCGAGGCGCGCCATGAAGGCGGAGAGCGCGCCGGCCAGCACCCCCTTGAGGCGGCAGCCCGGATTGAGCAGGCAGGCATTGTGCTCGCCGAAGCACTCGACCAGCTCCAGGCCGCGCTCCATGCGCCGCACCACCTCGCCGACGCCGATCGCCGCCGGGGCGCGGGCGAGCCGCAGCCCGCCGCCCTTGCCGCGCAGCCCCTCGACGAAGCCCTCGCGCACGAGCTGGTTCACCACCTTCATCAGGTGGCTGCGCGAGACGTCGAAGCGCTCTGCGATCTCGGCGATGGTCACCAGCCGGTCGGGGTTGGTGCCGATGTAGATCAGCACGCGCAGGGCGTAATCGGTGTGTTGGGTGATGTGCATCGTGGTTCCGCAGGGGAAGGCCGTGGCGGCGATCATAGGCGCTCGCTCTTAAAGATGCAACAAAGTTGACTCTTTTGCGTCGCGCGCATACATTGGCACTCAACCTGAGCCCAACGCGCGCGCCCCGAGTCGCGCCATGCGGCCCCCCTCGTCACCGATCCGGGAGAACCTGCAATGCATCCATCGATCTCCATCGCTTCGCCCGCGCCGCGCAGGCGCCCGCGGCCCGCCAGGGGGCCGCGCATCGGCCGCGCGCGAGGAGGCCGGTCATGAGCGTGCTGATCCGACTCGACGAACCCCGACGCCGCCCGGTCGACACGCGGCCGAGCTGGAGCGCCTTCCTGTCGATGGGCTTTCGCCCCTTCTACCTGCTCGCGGCGTTGCAGGGCGCGCTGTTCGTGGCGCTGTGGGGCTTCGGCCTCGGCGGCACGCAGGCGCTGCCGGGTCCGTGGTGGCACGGCCACGAGATGATCTGGGGCTACGCAGGGGCGATCATCGTCGGCTTTCTGCTTACCGCGGCCGCGACCTGGACCGGGCAGCCGGCGGTTCGCGGCCCGGTGCTCGGTGCGCTCGCCGCGCTGTGGCTCGCGGCGCGCGTCGCGCTGCTCGCCGTGCCGGAATCCAACCTGTGGGGCGGCCTGTTGTCGGTGGCCTTCTTCGTCGCCGCCGCGGGGCTGCTGGCGGTGCCCATCGTGCGCAGCCGCAACGCGCGTAACTACATCGTGCCCCCGATCCTGCTCGCCTTCGCGACGGCGAATCTCTTCTTCCATCTGGGGGTCGCCAACGTCGTGGCGCTCGACGTGCGCCACATGCTGCACGTCGGCCTGCTCATCGTCGCGGGCGTGATCTTCTTCATGGGCATGCGCGTCATCGCGTTCTTCACCAGCCGCGCGCTCAACATCAAGCAAGTGCCGAACAGCCAGCTGGTGAACTTCGTCGCAGTGGGTGGCGCACTCGGCATGGCCGCGGCGGTGGCGGTCGGCGCGCCGGCCGCGCTTGCGGCGGCGCTCGGCCTCGCCAGCGCGGCGGTGAATCTGATTCAGCTCGCGCGCTGGTGGCATCGGGGCGTGGCCGGACGGCCGCTGCTGTGGGTGCTGTTCGCCGGCTATTTCTGTGCCGCGGCGGGGGTGGGGCTCTACGCGCTGGCGCTCGTAGCGTCGCCTGCGCTGACCAGCGCGGCGCTGCACACGGTCGCCGTCGGCGGCATCGGGTTGCTGACAGTGGGCATGATGTGCCGCACTGCGCTGGGCCACACCGGCCGGCCGCTCGAGGCGCCGCCGCCGATGACGCTCGCCTTCTCGCTGGTGCTGGTCGCGACCGTGCTGCGGCTCGCCGCGGCCTGGCCGTCGCCGGTCGCACACCTCGTGCTGATCGCGAGCGCGCTCTGCTTCGCGGGCGGGTTGGCGCTGTTCGCCTGGCGCTTCGCACCGTGGCTCGTCCGTCCGCGCGCCGACGGGATGCCGTGAGGCCGGCCGGTCCGCGGCCGCGGCGCCCGCCGCGGCCGCGCACAAAGAGCAGGAGGTGCAATGCGATGACCGAAGTGACGACAAACGCCCCCCGGATGCCGGACCCCGAGGCGCTGCGGGCAATCCTGCGGCAGGTGATCGACCCCGAGGTCGGGATCAACATCGTCGATCTCGGGCTCATCTACCGCATCGACGTCGAACCCCAGAAAGTGCTGATCGTGATGACAATGACCTCGCCCGCGTGCCCGATGGGCGAGATGATCATGGACGACATCGACGCCGCGATCGACGCCGCGCTGCCGCGCGACATCCACGTCGCGGTCGATCTGGTGTGGGATCCGCCGTGGAGCCCGGAGATGATGAACGCCGAGGCGCGGCAGCATTTCGGATGGAAAAAGTGAGGCGCCCCGGTCCGTCGGCTCGCCGGGGTCGTTACGGCGCGGGAGGGGGCGGCGCGTCCGCCCGCACGGGCGCTCATCAAACCGGAGCGACGCTGAGATGAGAAGCGATCGTGCCGCCCCGGCCGCGGCCGCTTCGGCCGCCGCGGGAGACTTGCGTCCGCTCGCCCGACTTCCGCTGCTGGTGCTCGGCATGGTGTCGCTCGTCTGGGGCGTGATGGCCGGGCTTGCGCGCGTCGGCATCGCCATTCCGGAGAGCGCGCTCGCACAGGCCGGCGCACATGGCGCGCTGATGATTCCAGCCTTCTTCGGCACCGTGATCAGCCTCGAGCGCGCCGTCGCGCTCGCCCGGCGCTGGGCCTATCTCGCTCCGGCCGCGGCCGGAGCGGGCGGCGTTGCGCTGGCGCTCGGCGCGCCGCACGCGGCGGCGCAGTCGCTGTTCGTCGCCTCCGCGCTGGTGCTGGTGCTGGCGAGCGTCGCGATCGTGCGCCGGCAGGTTGCCCTCTTTACGGTGATGCTCGCTGTCGGTGCGTTGTGTGCCCTGGTCGGCAGCGTCGCCTGGCTCGCGGGCGGCACGATCCACGCCGCCGTGCCGTGGTGGCTCGCCTTTCTGGTGCTGACGATTGCCGGCGAACGGCTCGAACTCACGCGGCTGCTGCCGCGCAAGGCGATGGCCGAGCCCGCCTTCGTGGCGGTGGTCGCGGCAATCCTCGCCGGGGCGGCCGCAACGTTGTGGAGCCCGGACGCCGGACTGCGGCTCTTCGCCGCCGGCCTGCTGGCGCTTTCCGCATGGCTGCTGATCTACGACATCGCGCGACACAACGCCCGCCAGCGCGGCATCGCCCGCTTCATCGCGATCTGCCTGCTGTCGGGCTACGCGTGGCTCGCGGTCGGCGGGTTGTTAGGTATGGGCGGAGCGTTTGCCCCAGGGCATCCGCAGCACGACGCGGCGCTGCACGCGATCGCGCTCGGCTTCGTGTTCGCGATGGTGTTCGGCCACGCGCCGATCATCTTCCCGGCGATCGCGCGGGTCAGGATTCCGTATCACCCGGTCTTCTACCTGCCGCTCGCGGTGCTGCACGGCTCGCTCGCGCTGCGCGTCGCAGGCGGCCTCGGCGAGAGCTTCGCACTGCGCCAGCAGGGGGCGGTGGTCAACGCGCTGGCGCTCGTGCTGTTCATCGTCGTCATCGTCGCGAGCGTGGTGCGCGGCCAGCGCCCGGCCTCCGGCCCAGGTTCTACCCTTCGTTGAAACGTCGGATCAGGCGCGCCTTTTTTGGTTGGGCGGCCGTGGAGGTCGCTGCCGGGCGGTGGCGTCGAACGCCGCCTTCGCCTGGTACTCGTCGAACGCAAAGGGGATCGCCGTGCGCAGTCGCTCGGTGGCGTCGAACGGCATCAGCGGCTGAGGCAACAGGCCGGATAGATGGGATTCGGTCTCGGGAGGCCAACAAAGTTGGGCCAACAAAGTGGGTGTCGGTGTCCCTTTGCATCTGGGTGTCTTTGCGTACCCCTGTCCCCCGATCTGGAGGCACTTGATCTGGAGGCAAAGCCCCCGGCTCCACTTGTCGTCTGAGCGTTCTGACGCTAAAGTGTCGCTGTTGATCTGGAATAGTGAAGATGTCTTCCACACAGGCACGCGCGACGATATACATGGATCCCGCCTTGCACAGGGCCTTGCGCCTCAAGGCGGCGGCTACGCATCGTTCGATCTCGGAGATCGTTGAGGATGCAGTGCGGGAATCCCTGCGTGAGGACGAGGAAGACCTTTCGGCGGTGGCGCAACGCGTCAACGAACCTTCGCTGACATATGAGGCGTTTCTGGCGCAGTTGAAGGCGGATGGGACGCTTTGAGCTTCGCTTCAAGCGGTCCGTAGCGAAGGATTTGCGGGGAATTCCGCGCGAAGTCGTGAACCGCGTCCTCGCCCGCGCTGAACTCCTCCGCGACAATCCGCGTCCCCCGGATAGCGAGAAACTCTCGGGCCACGAGTTGTACCGAGTGCGGCAGGGCGACTACCGCATCGTCTATTCGATCGACAATGACGAAGTGGTGGTCGAAGTGATCAAGATCGGGCACCGGCGGGCGATCTATCGCGGGCTGTGATATCGCCGGGAAATGCGACCCCCGGGAACCCCCGTCACTGACTGGACACGCTCGCCGACGGCGTGACCATTCACAACGCGGGCACGAACAGGGTCAGACCACGAAATCAACCCGCGTGACCGGCGTCAGGCCGCCTTGCGCTGGCCTCTGAGGCAAACAAAGTGGGTTCCCCGTGTTGCTCTTTGCCTTGTTCATTATTTGCCGTAGGCGGCATCGTGATCTGGGGCAACCGTCAAGAAACGCATGATGTCGCCGTCGCGGTAAGCCGTTGCTCGACGCGCTTGCGTGCTGCGTAGCGAGTAAATTGCGTCAATTCCAGCAGGTGGCCTTACGCTGGTGATCTTCTCCCATTTCAGTCCTGGATCGCGGTATACCTGATTCCAGGTCAGCTGCCGAATCTTGTTGAGGGTATCCAGAGCCGCATGGCGCTCGGGCTTTTGCAGCGTAAGCAGATTCTCTTGAAAAACGGGATTGTTCAGGTCGAGTCTAACCATCGGGTCATGACTCGCCATCGATCAAGCGACTCAGGGTGTCGTCCAGATCCGCATCGGATGCATTGTGAGTACTTGACCATGCAAGAGCGGTTTGCAGGTCAGCCGCTGCCTTGGGCTCGTGCAGCCAGCGTTCGTTGTCCGGAATAACGGTGGCTGTGCGCACTACCCAGACGCCGGGCTCGCGTTCTTCAACCAGAACTTGGCGGCCAGCGTATTGCTTGCCCAGCGAGATTTGGCCGTTTGCCCCGACGACTTTGACTGCGGGGGGATGCACAGTCGAAACCATGGCAGGCTCCTTATATTGGTGCTGCACTAAATTGTATTTTTGGTGCGCTGGTAGGTCAAGGCAGATCGTTGAAGGCAGTGGCCGGGGATCTCGACGAGTTCCAGGTCATCATCGAACTCAAAGGGGATCTCCGCACGCAGCCGGGCAGTGGCGTCGAACGGCATCAGCGGCTGACGCGGTAGCGAGGCGAGCTGGGATTCGGTTGCGAGGGGCAAGATCGGGGTGACGCGTGTCGGCGTCGACGACGAGTGGGCAGGGCGCTCCGGCGGCTGCGGTGCCGACTCGGCTGAGGCGCTGTCCGCAGAGAGTTCGGCGATGCGCTCGGCTAAACAAAGTGGGTAAACAAAGTGGGTGTCCCTTTGTTCCTAAGAGCGGAGCGGGCGCGGGTCATGGGGTGGAAAGGTAGCAGAGGGGGCGGTGGTGGAGGATGTCAGGTCAAGCCGCTTCCATCTCCTGCAGCAGCTCAGGATGTCTTACGATCAGGCGCAGCAGACACAGCACGCCTCCCGGCGGCGCAAAGCGCCCTTGTTCCCAGTCGCGCAGCGTAGCCACAGGCGTAGCGATGCGCTCGGCAAAAGCCTGCTGCGACAGGCCGGACTTCTCCCGCGCCTGCCGCAGCAGCAGTTGCGCAGGCGTGGTCACCCGGCCCGTGCGCACGCCGGCCTCGGCCAACGCCTGCCGCAGATCGGGCAGCGCCTCACCCGCATCAGCTTCGATGGCCTTGGCCACCTTTTCGATATCCAGTTTCTTCATCTCACACCGCCTTCCGAATGTCCTTCGGCAACATGTTCTCTCGCTCGGCCTTGGCGTAGACGGCCACCAGCAGAACTAGCTCATCCCGCGCGAGGCTGAAGTAGATCACCCGCGCACCACCTGATTTGCCTTGGCCGGCGCGCTGCCATCGCACCTTGCGCGCACCGTCCGCCCCGGGATGACATCGCCCGCCTCGGGATGTTCGGCGATCCACGAGACGAAGGTCAGCCGCTCTTCCTCGGACCACAGCTTTTCTGCCTGCTTCTGAAACGTCGGGGTTTCGATCACCGTGCGCATTGGAAGAATTGTACGGGAAGTCCGTACATGGTCAACTCAAGCCAAACAGTACCAGGGGGTGTCGGAGACGGAGACGAGAGCGGAGCGGGCGCGGGTCATGGAGTGGAAAGTTCGCACAGGGCGGTGGGCAGGAAAACAAAATCGGCGTCCCTTTGTTTTTCGTTTGTTTTTCGAGATCCACATAGGCCATGGCGGTGAGCACCGCTTGCTTGTGTTCCATTTGTAACTGGCAAGCTATTGCACTAAGTGGTACGATTTGGCGATGAGAAGAGTGTTCAGAACCCGAACCTTCACCCGTTGGATGCGAAAAGCGGGGCTGACAGATGATGCCCTGTGCGATGCCGTCTCCGAGATCGCCCAAGGACTCGTCGATGCAGACCTGGGCGGCCATGTGGTGAAAAAGCGGGTCGGCCTGCCCGGACAGGGCAAGCGTGGCGGAGCCAGGACCGTCGTGGCTACCAAGATGGCGGATCGCTGGTTCTTTCTCTACGGATTTGGCAAGAACGAACGCGCCAATATCGACAAGGACGAACTGAAAGTGCTCCAGGAGATGGCGAAGGAACTACTGGGGTTCGATGAGCGACAGCTGGCGACCGCTCTGACGGCCGGAGAAATTGTGGAGGTGTGCGATGGCAACGACGAAGCGTAAAAGCCGCATTCTGGACGAGATGCATGAAACCGCCCGTGGACTGCACGGAGTTGGCTTGATCAGCAAGCGGCGTATGGGTGAGTTCGATGCTCTGTGTCATCTCGATGTCCACGAGATGGCCCCGCAGAAGATCAAGTCCCTGCGCGAACAATCTCATGTGAGCCAGGCAGTGTTTGCTGCCGTGCTGAACACCAGCTTGTCCACGGTGCAGAAGTGGGAAGCCGGCGACAAGAAGCCGAGCGGTCCCTCTCTGAAGCTGCTGAACCTGATCGAACGTAAGGGGCTGGAAGCGGTCATCTGATCCGCTCTCACGCCTACCCCGGTGGGCAAGACAAAGGGAAAATAAAGTGGGTGTGCCTTTGTTTCTTGGTCAGGCGTCACGCCGCCTTGCGCTCGAACGCCGCCTTCGCCGCCCGCACGCCCCGCAGGTACTTCAGCTGGCGCGCCGCACAGCGCTCGGTCAGATGCGCCGGCGCGCCGACCGCGCTGCCGAACTGCTTCATCAATTGGGTTGCGCAGTCGATGAAGCGTTCCGGCTCGATGCCGAGCCGCTCGAGGAGCCTCGGCGTGTGTTCGGCCATCGCGCCGCGCTTGTCCTGCCGGATGCAGCGGCCGGTGGTCTCCACCAGTTCCAGGTAGTCGTCGAACGCAAAGGGGATCGCCGCGCGCAGCCGCGCAGTGGCGTCGAACGGCATCAGCGGCTGACGCGGTAGCGAGGCGAGCCGGGATTCGGTCGCGAGGGGCAGGATGGGGGTGACGTTTGTCGGCGTCGACGACGAGCAGGCAGGGCGCTCCGGCGGCTGCGGTGCCGACTCGGCTGAGGCGCTGTCCGCAGAGAGCTCGGCGATGCGCTCGGCCACCGAGGTGTAGTCGGAACGCTCCGGGGTCTCGGCCATCTGCGCGCGGATCGGATTCAGATCCACATAGGCCATGGCGGTGAGCACCGCCTGCTCGTCCAGCAGCGCCTGGCTCTTGAAGCGCCCTTCCCAGAAGCGGCCGGTCACCTCGTCCTCGGCATTGGCCTGGCGGGCAATCGATTCGTTCAGCACCCGCATGAACCAGGACAGATCAACCAAGCGGGCGCGGTAGGTCTCGGCCCATCGGCCGATGGCCTCCAACGTGGCGGCATCCAGCTCCTCGCCCTTTCCCGCGAGGAGCCGCTGCACGGCGGGCGGGCCGTCGAAGAGGTGGGCCCACCGGCGCAGGACTTCGTCGTCACTCCAGCCCGCAGCGCGCTCCGCATCGATGCGCACCACCAGGTGGTAGTGGTTGCTCATCACCGCGTACGCCGCCACGTCGATCGCAAACACACCGGCCAACTGCTTCACCCGCTCGACGATCCATCCGCGTCGGTGCTCATAGCTCTGGCCGCTGTAGCGATCCGTGCCGCACAGAAAGGCGCGGCGCACGCAGCGGCTCACCACGTGGTACCAAGGGGTGTCGGAGACGGAGACGAGAGCGGAGCGGGCGCGGGTCATGGGGTGGAACGGTAGCAGAAGGCTGTTGGGAGGTAAACAAAGTGGGTGTCCCTTTGTTCGCCGGGGTGTCGGAGACGGAGACGAGAGCGGAGCGGGCGCGGGTCATGGGGCGGAAATGTAGCAGAGGGCGGTGGGGGAGGTAAACAAAGAGCGGTAAACAAAGTGGGTGTCCCTTAGCTGCCTTCTGCCTTCAAAGTGGGTGTCCCTTAGCTGGCCTCCTTAGCTGGCCTCTTTAGCTGGCCTCTTTTGCAAACACACCGGCCAACTGCTGGGAGGTAAACAAAGTGGGTGTCCCTTTGTTCGAGAAAACGAAGAAGACCGCCGTAGCGGTCTCCTTCGGTCAGGCTAGGGAGAAGGGGAAAATCGTGGTCTGTCCCCTATACCCCCGCATGGTCTGTCCCCTATACCCCCTCTGGCTTTCTATCGGCAGTTCGCCGGACGGTACTTGGGGTTCAGCGTTCCGCCACACGTCCAAACGATGGCGGACGGGGGCGGCGTGCCGGCAACAAGAGGACCGGGCGCGACGGCAGGAATGGACGGTTCATAGTCAGGATCGCCAGGGGCGCCGACCGCAGGGACCTCGTCGGAACCGCCGGATGCTGGGACGAGCGTGAGAGTGTCCGCGCCAGCTACACCCCCCGCCTTTGCCTTGACTGTGACCGTGATCGTGCCGTCAGTCGGGGAAATTACAACCGATTCGACGTTTTCTGTCGGTGCAGGGGGCGCCCATCCAGACGCGAACGCAGTCCCGTTAGATGCATTCTCGGCCACGGTGACTTTGGCTCCGGACGCCAAAGTCACAGCTTCTGAAACGCGAGCGCGAATTGTGTAATCCTGATACGCCGGCAGCGCCACCGCCGCCAAAATCCCAATAATCGCCACAACGATCATCAGTTCGATCAAAGTAAAACCCTGCTGAATCTTTTTCATGACATTTCCCCTTAGAGAGAACCACGGACAACCCGCTTGGTATTCCTAATGCAATCAGCGTGCCAGTCATGGATCATTCAAGTGCACGGTTAGCAGATCCAGAAAATACCGAAAAAACAATAAGATGCGCAGTATCCAAATGCGCACCTCTGCGCACGGATTCCCATCCGGCCGCAACTGGCTGCCGGAGAGGCGTCATGGAATGACATCGGGTAACGGGGATTGTCAAGACTTGACAGCAGAGCAGGGCTGCGAAGCATGATATCGTGGCATCGCTGCCTTACCAGCGATGCCACGACGTTCGATCACGGCAACGACACGCCAGTCACGACACACTTTCCATTGTCGAGGCCGGACGTAACGAGGGAGGCAGCGGGAATCGTAACGACCTTGTCGGGCTGACTGATCCAGTTATTTCCCTGCTTCGTATCCCAAGCGAGGCTTGCGCTTTGGCCGAACGGTACGGCGACGGGTATCGTGCATGTGCTTGTGGTGTTACTGCCCTGGCCGGATTCCTGGCATGGCGAGTAGCTGACACCGTTAAAGCGGATCGACCTTAGCCTCTTGTTGTTCTGAACGTTTGCTGTCACCTTTGCACCGTTTACGCAAGCTGTCAGTTCGGTGCCGTCCCCCGGTTCGCCGGGATCGCCGTCGCCAGGCGTGCCATCGGAAGCACTCGCCACGAACTCGAAATTCTTCAGCACATAGTCGTGCGGTATTCCAAGCGGTGTGAGCCCTTGGTAGGCCGTTGGGGAGAAGGCCTTGTCGGGTGCGAACGGGGTGAGGCGGACTTCCGTGACATCCTCGCCGTAGCCGCATACATATCCACCCCCATGGGTGCCGAAGCGGCCCATGGGGCGGCAGGGTGCAAAGTATCGCGAGGTCGATCCGATATTGATCTCCCATCCGTCGAGCATTGCTGCATCGCCGTTCTGCATGAAGCCGCTGACCCGAGTATAGGAATAGCAGTCCGTGACGACAATCGGTTCATCGCCGACGACAAGTACCGGCAGATCGTTGGTGTAGCTCTTGTCGTTGGTGCAATAGATCTTGTGCGGATTGCGGAAGAGGACGTTCGCGTACATCGAATGCGGTTCGGTGATGTTCGCATCGATCACCTGCAGCACGGTCATTGCGTCAGCGCAGCTCTGGCCGTCGGTGGCAGACTTGAGGAAGTAATGGTGTCCACCGGGAATCCATCCGCGAACTTCGGTATCGTTCCAGCAGGACTGCGTCGAATCGCACACCGAGCCAATGACCGCCGATCCGTCAGTGGCGCCCCGCATGCCGGCGGGTACTTTGATCTTGGTCCCGTCGTCGTTCACCATCCAGGCAAAGCCGTAATACTGGCGACCTGGAAAGAGCAGAACATCGGTCTCTAGATCGTCCGGCTGCAGTCCGGGGTAACCGACGCAGACCTGCTCCGTGACCGATGGGATCAGATAGATGGCCCGGCGCCAATGATCGGCGACCACGCAACTGTACTGCACGTAGGTAATGGTCGTTCCGCCGGCAGTCACGGTGGGCGGGGCCGGCTCGCCTTCAGGGTAGCCTGGATAATAAATGCGACAGGTCGCCGCGCCCTCGGTGCCGATCTTTAGCGCTTTGACATCATTGACGTCCTTGCTTCCGGCGATGATGATGTTGCCATTTATTTCGGCGAACTTCAGATCGTTGTTGACGTTCTTCGGTACGATCGCTTCGCCGGTGTCGGGGTTGTAGATGGCGAGCAACTTTCCGTCGGAATCGCGGACCATCTCGAACCCGCCAGGCAGGCCAGGCGAAGTGGAGCCTTCCGGCTTGATGTAATCCTTGATCAGTCGGCCATCGCCGTCTGCAAGACGTTGCGTGTCAATGTTTCGTGCCGCAATCCGGGGGTCGTTTCGGGCAATCAGGGTGGACAAGGACGCGAGCGAGGCGCCGTTCGGGGCGCAGGCTGCGCCCTGCCGCACCACTGCCACAGTAGCTCTAAGCAGGCTAGGGGTCTCTTGCGCGAACTCCCAGCATCGGTCGAGGGTCGTCGAAAACGCCCCGGCGAGGCCCGGGTTGGTCAGTACCACCGCGTCGGCGCCGTCCTCGAGGCTGTCGAAGTCGTCATTGCGGAATTCTTCGAGTTTCGACTGAGCGGCACCCATGGCCGCGCTCGCCAAACGATTCTGGGCGCTATTGCCTGCGACGATTGCGTGAAAACCAAGAATCGCAGCCATGCCGCCGAGCATGACGGCCATTGCGACCAGGGCCTCTATGAGGGCAATGCCGCGGGTGGCGCGAGCGGGGCTTGGTTCATTCATCGTTCGAGCGCTAACGTTGCACATCATTGCACCATTCTTTGTCGCATTTTTCGAAGTGGCTCAACTCACAGGATGCCAGCACCATTCGGTTCAGGTATTGACTGCAAGCAGCTTGCCGCGCTCGCTCAATTCACCACCTCACGCCATGATCCGATCCGCACGGAGGACTGTCTGGCGCTCGAATATCCCGCCAGGGCTGTATCGGGGTCGAAGCTATTTGGAGCGGGACGAAGATCGGGGTTGTAATAGACGGCGGCATTGCCTTTCATTTTCACCGAATTCTCAGTGACCAGTGATCCCATGATCTTGTTGGTCCCAGCGGAGAAGTCGGTACTTGTCGCATATACCACACCCCAGATGATCACATTTCCTGCGAGAGTCAGATCTCCGGCCACGACCAGGATCACGGGTTTATCGGGCGACCCGATCGTGCCATTTTGTAGCGAGAGATTTCCCTCAACCCAAATCTGATTGGCATTGGTGGTGATCTGATTGTTTCCCGTTCCCGGCGTGTAGATCATCGTGCTTGAAGAGTTCTTGAACTCGCTCTTGGTCAAGCCGCCCGATGCAAACTGCGAGAAGAGATCGTCCGGCTGCATCTGCGCCAAGTATTCTTGGTTCCCCTGGTAATTGTCGGGTCCCATGGGCACATTGCCGGCTTCGGTAATCGTTCCGCCGGCCATTACAAGCGTCCCATCAATTACGCCGCTCTTGTTCCCCGGCCCGGCGAGTTCCTGGCACATTTCCATGGTGGGGCACAGCGCAGCCTCGGGGGTGCCCTGGAAATGCACGTTTCCTTGGGTGACGATCGGCGCTGTTCCGCTACCGCCTCCGACCACGTTGGTCGTGTAGTTGAATTCCCATGGCGTCGTGAGGTCGATCGTCGAGACAAGGGTTCGAACGCTTTCCCGATCCTGCGAGTACCCCCGCGACCAGATGCTCAACTTCGTAAGCAGTTCGAATGGCATCGTGTTGCATACAGCCGACTGATTGGTGAAATCGAGGAGGCCGGTGGCGGGAGCGGGGCCGGCAAAACTGAGCTGGAATCCGAAGTTGTCCAGGGTCTGGTCCGAACAGAGAAACGCGCGATTGACCTCGGTGGTGGCCAGGCTGGCGAGGACATAGTCTATGCCTGCTTGGGCGGCCTGCAGAGCTTCCCGGCTACGTTGATCGTTTGCGGACATGCGACTTTCCAGCGTACTCGACTGAACCATCGCGAACGAGCCGACGGTGATGGCAACGATCATGAGCAGGGCGACCACCAAGGTGACCGCGCCCTGCTGACGATGGCGTTCGATAGAGGCATTGCCGGATCTCATGATCATCTCCTAGTTCAACACCCTGTCATTGCGGATCTTGATCGAGTCAGTGAAGGAGAACAGCCGAGTCTCTCCGGCCAAGGAGATGGACCCCTCCAGAGTGACATCGATCAGCAGTAGCTCGACGCGATTGGTCGCATCATCCGCGCAGCGTCCGGCCGACTCGATATTCGGGTCGTCGAGAGCCAGACATCTGGAGTTCTGTGTATTCACGACAAAAGATGTGATGGTGACTCCGCGATCGCCGTTTTCCATGACACTGGTCCATTCAGGATCGTTTTCGGCACATCTACCGAAGGACTCGGCGGGTGGATCGGCATCCGAGTACCACATCTGAAAACGGCCAGCGGTCAGGCGATAGCCGGAAGGGACGAGCGTGCCGTCAGCAACGCTGGGGATTGCCTCGGGCGGGATGTCCTCCGGTGCCATGTGAGCGTTGAATGCGACACAGCTTCCGCCGAGTCCGATCTCGACGGTTTCTTCGTCGACATTCGAGGCTGTCGCACGCCTAAGGTCACGGGTCACCAGATGCATGATTGACCGTAAATCGTTGTTCAGCGCGGTGACGCTGAGCACGTAGGTGTTGTTGCGCACGGCCACTGACCATGAGTACACGATTCCGGTGAGTACAATCATTCCAACGGCAAGTCCGACGAGGAGTTCGATGAGCGTGAAGCCACCTGCGAGCCCGTGACGAGGCGTTTTGGTCAGCATGGGCTTATGCCTCCAAGCAGGGTGTGATCGGATGGTGAGCAGGTTGTCACGCGCCCGAGTATGTTTACGCTCACCCGGGTCTGAAGTCCCCGCGGGGACGCAAACGAGAGCAACTCTATGGGCGCGGCTCCGTCCGTACGAATCCCGCGGGTGGGCTCGAAGGTAAGGGTCAGCGGAGCCCCCGAGTCAACGGTTAATGAGACTCCCGGGTACCCAGCACTTGTCGCACGTACCATGACCCGGTCCACTGATGTTGGGTCGGGTATCCCGACCGTGCAAGCGTCAGCTGATGTGCTATCGGTTTCGTTGCAGTCACAGTCTCCATCGTCGGTCAAGCCAAAGCACCAGTTCGTGCCGCTTGCGCTTCGAAAGATCATGCTGACTTCCTGATTGCGCGCGATGGACACCGAACGCGCCTGCTGGACCTGGTCAGCGAGGGCATTGGTGGCGTTGATGACCCGGCGTCTGTCGAGCGTGTCCAGAAAAGAGGGCACGGCGAGCGAGACCAGGATGGTCAGCACGACGATCGTGATCAGGAGTTCGATCAGCGTGAAGCCGGAGCGCGTCTTGCGGAGCATGGTGGTTGCAGTTTCAGCGGAGATAGCATGACCTCATGCTAGCGATGCCGAGTCTTGTGCAGGAGGATAGGGTGACGGATGGTTTTCGTCGACTGACGAGTGGCGCTCGATGAGGCTGTGATAAGTGATAAGTTACGTATGAAATACAACTGTGGTACAGGTTATGGCTGCGGACGGACTGTTCCAGGCCGGGAGCGGAGGCGCCGACGATGCGCGACGTGGCACGTGATAGGGAGCGAGGATTCACCTTGCTCGAGTTGATAGTGGTCATAGCGGTGGTCGGCATCCTGGCGGCAATCGCTTATCCGAGTTTCGTCAGTTTCATCGTGCGTTCGGACCGAAGCGAGGCCAGAGCCGCGTTGATGGCGGTGCAACTTGCGCAGGAGCGATTCCGAATGAGCGCTGGTTCGTATGCGCCAGACCTCGGGACGCTTGGCGTCAACGCAGCTTCCGAACGTGGCTTGTACCAGCTGCAGGTTACGGAGGCAGGCCGCGGCGAATTCACGGTGCGCGCGACAGCGACCGCAGGAGGAAGACAGGAGCGTGACGTCGTGGCTTGCCAAACCATTCAATTGAGGGTTAGCCAAGGTGGTGAGGCCAGAACGCCGCCGGAATGCTGGTGAAACGCGTGGTGTGGGGCAGTATGGGTGGTTGGACGGGAGGCCGAAATTCCTTGATGGAGTAGGCGCGACCCGATCGGCGGCAAGGCGCACGGTATACAAATTGGACTTGAATTGCGATATCTCCCTTCCCATTGTCGTTTTGTCATGCCGAATCCGCTTCGGTCGGCCATCATGCGCCGATTCGCAGCTTGCGCGGCTGTAGCGCTGGGGATCGCGTGTGGCACTGTCGCCGCGACCGAGGTGGAACTGGTCGGCCGCATGGGGTCGCGGGCGGTGCTGCAGATCGATGGCGGCACGCCGCGCATTGTCGCAATCGGTTCGGTGACGCAGGAAGGGGTGAGACTGGTAGCCATCGAAGGCAACGTGGCGATCTTGGAGATCGAAGGGCGTCGCACTCGCGCAACAATGGGTCAGAGCGCGATCCGCATCCCGCCGGTCAGCGAATCGGCGCGTGTCGTGCTGTATGCCGACGCTCGGGGCCATTACCTGAGCGAAGGAAGGATCAACGGCGCCCCGGTCCGGTTGCTCGTTGACACCGGCGCCACGCTAGTCGCGCTCGGCAAGAGTGATGCGGCTCGGGTGGGGATCGACTATGAGCGCGGCACCCCGGCTACGCTCATGACAGCGGCTGGTCGCGTGGATGCGTGGCGGGTGACGATCGATGCGCTACAGATCGGATCGATGACGCTGCGCAACGTGGAGGGCGTCGTTCAAGAGAACGATCTCCCTGTTGTGCTGCTCGGGATGAGCGTGCTCAATCGGCTGGAGATGCGTCAGGAGGGGCGATCGTTGACCTTGGAGAAGAAGCACTAAACTCGGCTTCCAAGTGTCCTGGGGCACGAGCCTGGATTTCACTCGGGTCTCTCTCATCGGTAGCGGGTCCAGGATTGCTCAGCGGTGCCAGCAGCGTGCTCCGTCCAGCGCAGCGAGTTCCGTGGTTCTGGCGCCCGTGCTCGACATGCGGAGATTTCCGCAGGGATCGTCTGCCATTGCATTGACTCGAGTCGCCTGAAGCGTGTATGCGGTAGCGGTAGGGCCGGCGCTGAATGTCAGGTTGTAGAAAGGGGTCGCCGCGCCCCTCGGTGCCGTGTTGAAGGGAAGAACCGCGCCCAGATATGTGCCGTGGGTCGTGTAGTAGCGCTCCATGAAGTGCGTGAGTTCGAGCAAGGCGGTCTGCGCATCGACGCGCCGGGCTTTCCGGATGTGATCCTGATAGGATGGATAAGCGACAGATGCGAGGATCGCGACGACCGCGACGACGATCATCAGTTCGATCAGGGTGAAGCCGCGCGTTTCTGATTGCATGGTTTGCCTCTGGGTGGGAACGGACAAATTGGTTGCTATCCAGGTCTGGAGGGCGCGTGGTCGAGTCATCGGCCCAGTTGCCGCCAGCTTTGCCGCCCCGTGTCCCGCGGGCCGGGATTCCCGGGAATGCAAGTCATGCCGGCTGAGGTGGACATGCACTTCACCTCGCTGTCGGGCAATGGCACGACGATCGGTGCTGAGGCGCTTCCCCCGGGCATCTTCATCCCTGATGTGGAAATCGTGGTTGGCACGCCGGCAATGGTGACGGTCACGTGATCCGCGGTGGTGAATCTTCCATTGCGGTCGAGGTCGAAGGGCGCGTGCGAGAGCCGAGCACCCGTCCTCGCATCGAGTTCCATCAGCCAAGTCTGGCCGCCGGGCGTGCAGGGTGTGCTGCCTGGGATGGCGGTTGTGAAGATGATCCGGTTGCTGCGCAGCACGGCGTTGGTGATCTGGCGTTCGCCTTGATTGCCGCTGAATGGTGAGACAAGGTCGAGATACCAGCCCTTGTGGACCGCCCAGTCCACCGCATTATTGGTTGTTGCGCGCAGTTCAAAGGCGGCGTCGCCAACGGTGGTCGAGAATTCGTGGGTGATGCTCTGGCTGAGCAGGCTATCCCTTCCGCTCACGGCTTCGCCGGCATCCCACAGGGCATAGAAGCTCTGCAAGTCGGTGGTGGTCGAGTCGGCTGCGTCAAGGTGCTTGCCGGTGCCGAAGTAGACGAGTACGCCGGTTCCCGTAGGGTGTCGGCCGACCGTCGGCCGGGTGGTGATAGGTTGGCGATTGCTCGAGATGCCCGTGGTGCATGTCGAGCCGCCGCAAGCGGTGAAGAGCGGTGCTCCGCCATGAGCGATCGTCCATGAGGCGACCGTGGGGCCGCTGAAATCGAACTTCCACAGGTTTCCGAACAAGTCCCCGGCGTAGATCGCATCCGCTACAAAATCGCCATCGAGGTCGACGGCCGCGACGGTCGCCAGCCCGTTCGGCTGATTCTGGCCAGTCGGGTCGTAGGCGATGCCCGCACCGGTATCGAGCTTCTTGATGAGATTGCCATCGCGCAGATCGACGACGTAGAGCACGGCGTTTCCAGTCGTACTCGGATTCGCATCGGCGGCCGTGTTGTTGTAGCCGTTGCCGAAGACACCTGCCCACACGCCGTTCTGAAGCTTGACGATCGCCGGTTGGCCGTGGATATAGCCGAGATCGGGGTCGTCGGCGTCGGTAAACTCCCACAGGGCGAGGTCTGCCGGGATGCTTTCCGTGAGGTTCGATGGATGGGTGACGTCGAGTGCGTAGATGCCCTGGCCGCCGTTGTTGAGTCCCGCTGCAAGGACGGTGCGCCAGGAGCCTTCGATGTACGCGTCGACTATGGTCGGTGAACTGCTGAGGCAGTAGCGAGGGGAGTGCTCGGTTGACGCAAGGTCGGCGAGTCCGCCGGTCAGCAGCGAGGGAACGTACGTGAACTGCTCCGTACCGGTCGCGGCGTTGATGGCGTGAAGCCTGCCATCGGTGGCGCCGACGTAGATCGTTTTGTCACGGTTCACCAGGCGCGACTTGAACTCCGAATACCGGGCGCCTGGTTCGAGTCTGTCGGGGTAGCGAAGGGAGGGTTCGCCAACCAACACGGGCGCGGAGAGGAAGTCGTCGGCGAACTCGCCGAGGGTTGGCATCCATCCGTGGATGTGGAGGATGGGCGGCGAACTAGCCTCTACGGACGAGGAGGTGTCGAGCAGCCCGTTCGCGATGCTCTGCGGAGCGGCTGGAGCCAGTGTAGCGGCTGCCAAGCTTGCGAGGCTGATGCTGGAGGCAAGGATGAACCGGGAGCCGGCCCCATTTGCGGTGGTGATCATGTTATGGCCGGCTTCAGTCGAAGCGCCTGGAATAGGTGGACTGCAGCACGACCTGGGCGTCGGCCGTCTGGCCTGTCGCACGCGTGGAAACGGTATAGATGTCACGGCCTGTGACTGGCTCATGCCCGATGTTGAGGTTGTCTCTGACGAAGTGGCGGTGTTCGATGAGGAAGCGCGGCAGGGTCGGGATTGCCTGCATCGCCTCGGAGTAGGTAAATGCGGCGCCAGCCCACCAACCGGCGGGATTCTCGGCGGGACGATGGAGGTCGGGCGGAAGGATGCCAGCGGCGTACACGACGACGCCCGGGCAGGGGCTTGCCGCGCTGCAGAGGGTGTCTTGAAGGTCGGGGCGTTCCTGAAGCTGTGCCAGAAGGGCTTCGCCGCTGCGCAACCCCGCTTCTCCGGCCTGGAAGGCGAGATTCGCGTCGCGGACGTTTCCGGCCATGCGTTCTTCCAGGGCGGTGCCCTGCATGCTGGTGACCCCGATGAGGGTCAACAGCAGGAGCATGATGAGGGTGATGGCAAGCACTGCGCCGGATTGGCTGCGGCCGACTGCGTTTGAGCGGCGAATGATGGTCACTTGAGTACGTTCCGCAGGCCGACGGTGGCCGCATACGTGTACGGTCCGGGTCTGGGATTGCCCGGGTCGGAACTGTCGATGCAGGGCTGCGCGAGGCAGACGCTTACCCGCACGGCTCGCACTTGAGTCCAATCGGTCACCGTGGTGCAGCCTGCGCCGACGCTGCCTGCATTGGCTGTTCGGTATATTGGACAGCCTGCTGCCCCGTCGGCCGAGTCGATGGCGAAATCGCCGTCGGTGTCTTGGCCGTAGGTAAAGGTGACGTGCTCGATGCCGTCGATCAGGGGCTGTGCGCCGCCGCCAAGGGAGCTTGCGCATCGAAGGCTGCCGTTGGTGACGTCGATGGTCATGGTGGCCAGTACGTTTCCCGCAAATGCGGTCCCTTTGCAATCGAGCACGTTGCCGTCGTCGCTCCCCCAATAGCGGACCTTGAGTGAGTTGCTGTTGCCGACGATCACCGAACCGGGGCCGAAGGGCGGAGCGTCAACGAAGTGCTCGTCGAGCGGCAATGCAACGTCCGGCCTGAAGCCCGCTTTGCGCAACTCTCCAGCGATGAATGCCGTCGCAAACCGCCCGCTCTCCTGCATTCGCGACAGCGCCTCGTTCGCGCGAAAGGTCTGCTTGCTGCTGAGGAAGGCTTGAGTTACCCCGGTGAGCAGGAGCAGTCCGAGGGTCGTGCCGACCAGCAACTCGACGAGGGTCAGCCCTGCTTGGTTGAAGGGTGTCCTGGTTGTCATATTTCCGTGTCGTAGACGAAGCTCAGCATGCCAGCGTCGGGTTCGGTGCAATGGCCTGCGCCATTCCTGATGCAGCCGCGCTCATCCGCCCACGTGATCGTGACGCGGAAGCGCCGGCCACCGATATTCGCGACATTTCCGACGGCGCCCTGTCCGAGCAGCGCCACGACCATCCGGTCCCAATCAGCGCGATCGGGATCGGCACTACCGTCGGCGTAGGCGCCAGCGGCAATCGCCGTGTCGGCACGCGCGCGAATGCGGTCGGCGACATCTGCTGCGAGCAGCGTTGCCTGCGAGCGCAAGTGCGCGCTGTGGTTACCTTTCAGGCTCTGTGTTTGCATGCCGGCCATGCCGAGCAAGCCAATGGCGAGTACCACGACGGAGACGAGCACCTCGATGAGGGTGGCGCCGCGATGCCGGATGATGATCGCGCACGAACGAGGATGCGTCAGTTCAGTCATCGTGAATCCGAGGTTCGCTTCTCTGGAAGATTGAATATGACAAAGAAAAGTTTATCCCAGCTTCAAGGAAATGACTAATGCATGATTCGGGCGCGGCGGTTCTCATGCACGGTCAAGCACATCGGAGTGTTCGAAGCAGGGCAGGGCTCCGCGGATTCCGTCGCGTGGCGCGACGCCCAATAGTCAGATGCGTAGAGGGGTTGTCTGCTGAGTCATCGGGTGTTCATCGTCGGCCATGCCATCGAGGCGAGCGGAGGCGAGGCTGGTTATACTGGCGGGCAACCGTTGAATCTCCCGCCCCAGCATGAGTGACGAGTTCTCTCCTCGCGTCGGTGAGTGCATGGACGCAGCCACGCTGCGCGAGTGTTTCCTGCACCGTTTCCGGCATGAGCCAGTCGTTGAAGACGGCCACGTCCCCGGCCGCACACTGACCCCGGCTGCCGTGCTGGTGCCGCTCGTCCCCCGCGACGACGGCTTGCACGTACTCCTCACCCGGCGCACCGACCATCTCCACCACCACCCCGGCCAGATCAGCTTCCCCGGCGGGCGGGTCGAGGACACCGACGTCTCCGCGGTGATGACGGCGCTGCGCGAGACGGAGGAGGAGATCGGGCTCGATCCCGACCGCGTCGAACTGCTCGGCGAGTTGCCCGACTATTGCACCGGCACAGGTTTCCGGGTTTCCCCTGTGGTGGGGCTGGTGCATCCGCCGTTCGCGCTCGAGCTCGACACCTTCGAGGTCGCCGAGGCCTTCGAGGTGCCGCTCGCCTTTCTGATGGACCCGGACAACCACCAGCGCCACCGCATGGAGTACCAGGGCCGGATGCGCGAGTACTGGGCGATGCCGTGGGGGGATTACTTCATCTGGGGGGCGACGGCGGGGATTCTGGTGTCGCTGTATCGGTTCTTGCGGGGGTAGGGCGGGCGGAGCCGGATCAGGACAGGGAGGGCGGGCGTCGGGATCTGGAGTGGGTCGAAGCACGAGACGCCCTTTTGATACATGCTTGGGACGGGTCGTTGGGCATGATGGCCGGTGCCAGGATATGCTGGAAGCATTGTCCGCAGGTTGCTGCGCGGCTACAATGCGCCGCATGACAAATGAGCACGACGCCGGCTACAAGTACCTCTTTTCCAACCCCGAGCTG
>JARFTX010000046.1 GCA_029289265.1 Gammaproteobacteria bacterium | reverse complement strand
GGGCTGGGGTGGGGATGGGTTTCGCGCGGCGCTTGGGGAAACCCATCCCCATCCTGTCCTTCCCCTTGAAGGGGAAGGCACCTGCTAATCAGCTCCTCCGGTATGTGGAGGGGGAGGAGTAAGGTGCGAGAAATGACGTCACGCGCTTGGTTGTCGGGTGAATGATGACCGATCGGAGGCGACTGCTTGGAATCGTCATAGGGTTGCTGTGCATTAGCCTGCTGGCCATTGCCTGGGCGCTGAGTGCCGGCAATGTGCCGGTATCGCCGGCCAAGCTGGTCGGGGCCCTCTTCGGAAGTGCCGAGGGCATGGAAGCCGACGTCATCCGCCACCTGCGCCTGCCGCGCGCCGTCGCGGTGTTCGTCAGTGGGGGACTGCTGGCGACGGCTGGGGCGTTGATGCAGGTGCTGCTGCGCAATCCGCTCGCCGACCCCTACGTGCTCGGCATCTCGGGCGGGGCGGCGGTGGGGGCGCTGGCGGCAATGCTCGCGGGGCTTGCGCCGTGGCTGGTCGATGGCGCGGCCTTCGCCGGGGCGCTGACGGCGATGCTGGTGGTGTTCGGGCTCGCCCACGGCGACGGCTCCTGGACGCAGACGCGGCTGCTGCTCACCGGCGTCATCGTCGCCGCCGGCTGCGGTGCGGTGATCACGCTGATGCTCGCGCTCGCGCCGGATACGCGGCTGCAGTCGATGCTGTTCTGGCTGATGGGCGATGCCTCGGGTGCGAGCCGGCCGTGGCCGGCGCTCGCGGTGCTGATCGCCGGCTTCGCGCTGGTGATGCCGTTCGCGCGCGATCTCAACGTGCTCGCGCGCGGCGAGCTCGCCGCGCGCGCGCTCGGCGTGCGCGTCGAGCGCCTGCGCTATCTGCTCTACGGGCTCGCGTCGCTGTTCACCGCGGTGTCGGTGACGCTGGTCGGCTCGGTCGGCTTCGTCGGGCTCGTCGTGCCGCATCTGGTGCGCTTCGTCGTCGGCAACGACCAGCGCGTGCTCGTGCCGGCGGCGTTGCTCGCCGGCGGCACGCTGCTCACCGTCGCCGATACCGCCGCGCGCACCGTGATGGCGCCGGTGCAGCTGCCGGTCGGGGTGCTCACCGCGATGATCGGCGTGCCGGTGTTCCTATTCTTGCTGTCGCGCCACCCGCGCGGGACCATGGGGGCCTGACCGTGGACGATGCGGTGATCCACGGCGCATCGCCCCAATCTGATCCGGCGCAGCCGCGCCTGGCTGATGCGCAGGCCTCGGGCGCCGGTGGCGCCGACGAGCCGCTGCTCGAGGCCGATGGGCTTGCGCTGCGCGTAGGCGAGCGCTGGCTGTGCTGCGAGTTCAGCTTGCGGCTCGGCCCCGGCGAATGCCTGGTGCTGCTCGGACCCAACGGCGCCGGCAAGACCACGCTGTTGCATACGCTTGCCGGGCTGCGCGCGCCCACCGTCGGCGCCGTGCGCCTGGCCGGCAAGCCTTACGCCCAGTGGGAGGCCGGCGAGGCGGCGCGCTTTCGCGGCCTGCTCGGCCAGCAACAGCCCGACCACTTCTCGTCGACGGTGCTCGAGACCGTACTCGTCGGCCGCCACCCGCACCTCGGCCGCTGGGGCTGGGAGGGGGCCGAGGACCATGCCGCGGCGCGTGCCGCGCTCGCAGCGGTGGGGCTCGCCGGCATGGAGGCGCGCGACATCCTGACGCTCTCCGGCGGCGAGCGCCAGCGCGTCGCGATCGCGGCGTTGCTCGCCCAGGCGCCGCGCCTGTTCCTGCTCGACGAGCCGACCAACCACCTCGACCTGCGCTACCAGATCGCGGTACTGGAGCTCTTCGCGCGGCTCGCGCGCGAGGGCCACGGCGTCGTCATGGTGCTGCACGACCTTGCGCTCGCCGCGCGCTTTGCCGACCACGTGATCCTGCTCGACGGGCGCGGCGGGGTGACCGCCGGCGCGCGCGACGCGGTGCTGCGCCCCGAGCTGCTGAGCCGCGCCTTCGACCACCCGATCCGCCGCATCGAGGCGGACGGGAACGTTTTGTTCATGCCGGAGTGAGGGAAATGGATGCCGATCGGGACCGCGAGGCACGTCACGCGGCGCGCATGCAGCGCAAGCAGGCGGTAGTCGCCGCCAGAATCGCCGCCGCGCCGACCGAGCGCGGCGTGCTGCTGGTGAACACCGGCAACGGCAAGGGCAAGTCGAGCGCGGCCTTTGGCGTGTTGGCCCGGGCGCTGGGGCACGGGATGCGGGCGGGCGTCGTGCAATTCGTCAAGGGCCGCTCGGACACCGGCGAGGAGGCGTTCTTTCGCCGCCAGCCCGAGCTTGAGTGGCACGTGATGGGCGAGGGCTTCACCTGGGACACCCAGGATCGCGCCCGCGACACGGTCGCCGCCGAGGCGGCCTGGGCCGTGGCGCGGCGGCTGCTCGCCGATCGGGCGATCGGGCTGGTCGTGCTCGACGAACTCAACATTGCGCTCAAATACCGCTATCTTGAGGTCGAGGCGGTGCTCGCCGCGCTCGCGGCGCGCCCGGCGCACCAGCACGTGATCGTCACCGGCCGCGCCGCGCCGCCCGAACTGGTGGCAGCCGCCGACACCGTGACCGACATGACCCCGGTCCGGCACGCCTTCGCCGCCGGCGTGAAGGCGATGCCGGGCATGGAATACTGAACCAAGGACGACCACCGTGCCCTTGCCCGACATCGCCCATCCCCGCCCCGACGCCCGCCCCGGCCACGTCTACCTGGTCGGCGCCGGTCCCGGCGACCCGGAGCTGCTCACGCTGCGCGGTGCGCGCTTGATCGGCGCGGCCGACGCCGTCATCTACGACAACCTGGTGAGCCCGGACATCGTCGCGCTCGCCCCCGGGGCGGCCGAGCGCCACTACGTCGGCAAGAAGGCCGCCGACCACACTCTGCCGCAGAGCGAGATCAACCGCCTGCTGGTGCGGCTCGCGCGTGCCGGCAAGCGTGTGGTGCGGCTGAAGGGGGGCGATCCCTTCATCTTCGGCCGCGGCGGCGAGGAGATGGAGGCGCTGGTCGAGGCCGGCATCACGGTCGAGGTCGTGCCCGGCGTCACCGCCGCGGCCGGCATCGCGGCCTACGCCGGCATCCCGCTCACCCACCGCGACTACGCCCGCTCGGTGGTGTTCACAACCGGCTTCCTGAAGGACGGCGCGCTCGATCTCGACTGGACCATGCTCGCCCGCCCGGGCCAGACGCTGGTGATCTACATGGGGGTGTCGCGGCTTGCCGAGATCTGCGCCCAGCTGGTCGCCCACGGCCTGCCCGCGAGCACCCCGGCAGGCGTGGTCGAGCGCGGCACGACGCACGCCCAGCGCGTCGTCGTCGCCGATCTGGCGAGCCTCGCCGAGCGGGTGCGCGCGGCGCACGTGCGCCCCCCGGCGCTCACCTTCGTCGGCGACGTGGTGGGCTTGTATCCGCGGCTCGAATGGTTCGCGCCGGACGGGCATCCGCGCGCCGGACACGCGCCGCACGCGGGGTGCACCGCGGTTCATCCGGAACGACCGGTCGGCGCCATGGGGGGCGATGCGCAGCGAGGCGTCGAGCACGGCCCCTCACCCGAGGCGCCGCGCGGCGCCGGAGGCGACGAAGGACGCACGACGCCGGACGACCGCCGGCACGACGGGCAGCGGGAGGGGCAGCGCCAGGGGCGCGACGCCGAAGACGACCAGCGATGATCGAACACGACGCAAATGCGGCTGGCGGACCCGATCTGGCCCGTTGCCCGGCGCTCTTCATCGCCGCGCCCGCATCCGGACAGGGCAAGACGACGGTCACGGCAGCGTTGGCGCGGCTGCACGCCCGCGCCGGGCGGCGCGTGCGGGTGTTCAAGTGCGGGCCCGATTTTCTCGATCCGCAGATTCACGCGGTCGCGAGCGGCGCGCCGGTCTACAACCTCGATCTGGGCATGTGCGGCGAGCAAGATGCCGCCTGGCGACTCTACCGAGCCGCGGCCCAGGCCGACCTGATCCTGGTCGAGGGCGTGATGGGACTCTACGACGGCGAGCCGTCGGGGGCCGACATCGCGCGCCGATTCGGCATCCCGGTGCTCGCCGTGATCGATGCGCGCGCGATGGCGCAGACCTTCGGCGCGATCGCCTACGGGCTCGCCCATTACCGGCCGGGCCTGCCGTTTTCGGGCGTGCTCGCCAATCACGTCGGCAGCGCGCGCCACGCCGACATGCTGCGCGCGGCGCTCCCTGCGGGCATGCGCTGGTACGGCGCGCTTGCGCGCGATACCACGGCGGCGCTGCCCGAGCGCCATCTGGGCTTGCTGCAGGCCGGCGAGATCGCCGATCTGGCCGCGCGCCTCGACCGCGCCGCCGACGCGCTCGCCGCGACCGGCGCGGCCGAGCTGCCGGACGCCGTCGCGTTTTCCGCGACTTCGGAGCTAGGCGCCGCGCCGCTGCTCGCCGGGCGCACCGTCGCGGTGGCGCGCGATGCGGCCTACGGATTCATCTATCCGGCCAACCTCGACACGTTGCGCGCGCTCGGCGCGACGCTCGCGTTCTTCTCGCCGCTCGCCGGCGAGCGGCTGCCCGCCTGCGACGCGGTGTGGCTGCCCGGCGGCTACCCCGAGCTGCACGGCGCGCAGCTCGGCGCGAACCGCGGCTTCTGGCAGGATCTGCGCGCCCACGTCGCGGCGGGGCGGCCGCTGCTCGCCGAATGCGGTGGCATGATGAGCCTGTTCGACGCAGTGGTGGACAAGGCGGGCACGACGCATGCGTTCGGCGCCCTGCTGCCGGGGCGCGCGCTGATGCAGCCGCGGCTCACCGCGCTCGGCCTGCAGGTCGCCGAGCTGCCCGAGGGCAGGCTCGCCGGCCACACCTTTCACTACTCGAAGAGCGACACCCCGCTCGCGCCGCTCGCGCGCGCGCGCCGCCCCGACGGCGGCGATGGCGAGGCGATCTACCGAATGGGGCGGCTCACCGCCTCGTACGTGCACTTCTACTTTCCGTCCAACCCGGAGGCCGCCGCGCGACTGTTTCTCGAATAGCTTTCAACCGTCTCGGGGTGCCCGCGCAGCGCGCGGGAGAATCGGGAAGGCGGTGCAATTCCGCCACGTGCCCAGCGCCGTGATGGGGATTGTCCGGACAGGAAAGACCGGGGGTCAGACACCGGTTTTTCGGCCACTGGCGACAGCCGGGAAGGCGTCCGGACGAGGCGATCCTCAGTCGGAAGACCGGCCCCGAGACTTTTTTGGCCGTCGCCTGGACCGCGGCGCCCGACTGCTTCATCACAAGGGGAATACCATGAGCAGCCCGATGCAGGAAATCCAGCAACAACCCGCGTTCGGCGACGCCGAGCGCGCCGCCGTCTATCGCGCGATCCACACCCGCCGCGACGTGCGCGGCCAGTTTCTGCCCGACCCGGTGCCCGACGAGGTGCTCGCCCGCGTGCTCGCCGCCGCCCACCACGCGCCCTCGGTCGGCTTCATGCAGCCGTGGGACTTCGTCGTTGTCCGCTCGGCCGAGGTCAAGGGCCGCGTACACGAGGCGTTTCGCACCGCCCATGCCGAAGCGGCGCTGATGTTCGAGGGAGACAAGCGCGAGACCTATCGCGGCCTCAAGCTCGAGGGCATCCTCGAGGCGCCGGTGAACGTCTGCATCACCTGCGACCGCAGCCGTAACGGCCCGGTCGTCGTCGGCCGCACGCACATCCCGACCATGGACCTTTACAGCTCGGTGTGCGCGGTGCAGAACCTGTGGCTCGCCGCGCGCGCCGAAGGTCTCGGCGTCGGCTGGGTCAGCATCTTCCACCAGGCGTCGCTGCGCGAAGCGCTCGCGATTCCGGCCGACATCGTACCGGTCGCCTATCTGTGCATCGGCTACGTCAGCCATTTCTATCGCCGGCCCGAGCTCGAGGCGGCGGGCTGGCTGCCGCGCCGGCCGCTCGAGGAACTGCTGCACTTCGAGCGCTGGCAGGGAGCGGCCGGCGAGGCCGGGGCGGCGCTCGTCGGCTCGGTCCGTGCCGCGCAGGCCGATGGCGAGGCCGCGCCACGGTGATCCGAGGCGACGAGGGGGCGGACGGCGAGACCGTCCGCCGGGCGCCCTTCAGGCCCATGCGGCGATGTGGCGGGCCGCCCGCTCAGTCGGCGAGCGCCGCGGTGATGTAGTGCGTCGGCAGACCGTAGCGGCGGGCGAGCGCCTCGGCTGGCTCGCCGCTCGCGCGGATCGCGGCGAGCCAGCCGTCGAGGCCGCTCGACAGCGAACGCCCGGCCTGCTCGCCGCCGCGCGCCGCGCCCGTGGGGACGTCGTATTTGTTCGCATAGCCGCGCGGCGTGATCATCAGGCCGTCGCGCACGAAGGTGTTGGTGTTGCCGATCAACACCGTGCTGAGCATGCCGATCTCGCACTCGGCCATCTCGCCGAGCGTCGTGAACTCGATGCGCTGCTTCGGCCGGTAGGCCGACTTGACGATCGCAACCGGTGTGTCCGCGCGGCGGTGGGCGAGGAAGAGGCGCTGCGCCTCGACGATCTGGCGCGCGCGCCGGCCGCTCTTTGGGTTGTAGAGCGCGACGACGAAATCCGCGGCGGCGGCCGCGGCGAGGCGGCGCGCGATCACCGGCCACGGCGTGAGCAGGTCGGAGAGCGAGATCGCGCAGAAGTCGTGGGTGAGCGGCGCGCCGACCAGCGCCGCGCAGGTGTTCAAGGCGGAGGCGCCCGGGACGATCTCGACCTCGATGTCCGAGTCGGGCGTCCAGCCGGCCTGGAACAGCACCTCGAAGGTCGGGCCGGCCATGCCATAGACGCCGGCGTCGCCCGACGAGATCAGCGCGACCTTCCTGCCCTGGCGGGCGCGCTCGAGCGCCTCGATCGCGCGGTCGAGCTCCTCGGTCATCGACTTCTTCACCACCTCCTTGCCCTCGACGAGGTCGGCGACGAGGCGGATGTAGGTGACGTAGCCGATCACGGTGTCGGCCTCGGCGATCGCGGCGCGTGCGCGTGCACTCATGTGTTCGACGCTGCCGGGCCCGAGGCCCACCAGCATGATCTTGCCTGTGGTCATGGTGCTCTTCTCCGTGTTGAGGACGTAGGGCGGGAAAGCGCAGCGCATCCCGCCACGCGGCAATCGAGGATTTCAGAACGCTGGATTGGCGGGATGCGCTGCGCTCCTCGTGCCCTACGAATGCGTTGGGTCGGCTGCTGCTTGCGCGACCAATGCCGGTCGCACCCAACGCGCCACGGCCCAACCCGACAGGGCGCCGAGCGCGAGCCACTGCGTGGCGGTGGCGATGGCCGTAGCGACCGCGAAGGGACCGACGAGGGTTGCCATCTGCCGGGCGATCTCGGCGTCGTAGCCGGCAAACGGACCGCCGGCGAGATGCGGGGCGCCGATGGCGAAGGGCAGTGCAAACACCGCCAGGCCCAGCCAGCGCTTCGGTCCGCGAACGAAGGCGATGAGCGCCAGACCCGCCGCGCCGCTGGCGGCGGTGAGCAGCCACCACGCCTGGCGATCCCCGAGCGGCGCCGCGACGCTGCCCGGCAGCTCAGGCGGCAGGCCCAGCGTCGGCAGGCCGAAGACGCAGAACCAGCCGGCCGCACCCCACATGAGCCCGGTGCGCGCCGAGGCGACGGGACGGGCACGCAGGTGTTCCCAGGTGGTGATCGCGGCGACGAGGATCAGGCCGAAGCCGATCGCGGTCAGGACGTTCGCGACAGCGGTCCAGACGTGCCGTTGCGTGGCGTCCTCCGGCGCCCACGCCGCCGTGTCGTGCGAGTGCGCGTGTGCGGCGCCCGGGGCGTGCTCGTGATCATGCGCGCTCGCCTCAGGCGAGGCGGTTGCGCCGGGAGGCTCCCACGATCCCTCGAACGACTCGGTGGCGGCAATCAGCGGAATGGCCTGCCCGTGCTGCACGGCACTCGCGAGCAGTCCGGCGAGCACCCCGACCAGCAGGGCGCACAGGACGATGCGACGGAACAGCATGCCGGACTCCAGGCTCAGTGGCAGGGGAAGACGTTCACGTGGCGAGCGTCGTGGGCGGCGTTGTGGGCCACGGCGATCGGGCTGAAGCCGACGCCGTAGACGATCGCGGCGCCGACGAGTGCGGCGGTGAGGACGGGCAGCGCGATCGCCATCAGGGCGCTCTTCGGGCGGGCGCTCTTCGGGCGGGCGATTTGCAGGGTGGCTTGCTGTTGCATGGGGTGCTCCTTCTTCGGGGGGTGTGACAGGGTTTGAAAATAAGCTCGATGCCGGGATGCGGGCGATCGACACGGTGGCATTGCGGCCGTCGGGGCCGCGCAGCCTGTATTTCTCGACGACGAGCTGTGTGAGGTCGGCGCCGGCGGCGAGCAGCGCGGCGGCTTCCGACACCGACGGCGTGCCGGTGTGGCGGCGCACGGTCTCGGACGGGTTCGGCACTTCGACGGCTGCGAGCGTCGCGGCCGGGTGGAACGCGATCGTCCAGCCGTGGCGCGCTGCCAGTTCGAGCAGCCCCGCCTCGTCGGCTTTGAGGGCTATGCTCGCGACCGCGCGCACGTCGGCGAGCGTCGCGCCGGCGAGCGCGAGCGCCTCGTCGATCGCGCGGGCGATCGTCTCCGCGGGCGTGCCGCGGTCGCAGCCGAGGCCGAGCGCTACGGGTGACTTGCTCACGCCGCCTCCTGCGGCGGACGGTAGATCACGCGGCGTCCGGCGAGCCGTTCGGCCCAGGCGGCGGGGAGCTCGCGATGGCCGATCCACAGCACCGCGCCGAACTGGTCCGGATCGACGTCCTCGAGGCGCTCGAAGCATTTCACGTTTGCCGGCAGCGGACCCTTGCGGCCGTTGGCGTGGTGCGCCCACCAGTCGCGGCTGCCGGCTTCCTGCACCAGCGCGACCGGCTCGTCATTCACGACCGCGGCGCTCGCGCGCACGATCTCGTCGTGGCTCGCCTCGAAGGTCCAGCCGAGCTCGCGACCCAGGAGATCGACCGCGAGGGTTTCGCGCGCGTCGGACGCGGTCGTCAATACCGGCTGCGCGCCGAGCGCCGCCGCCAGCACGCCGGCGAGCGCGTTGGCGCCGCCGAGGTGGCCGGAGAGCACCGGGATCGCGTAGCGGCCGCCTTCGTCGAGCACGACGATGCCGGGATCCTGTTCCTTCGCCTTCAGGTGCGGCGCGATCAGGCGTACCACGGCGCCCAGCGAGACGATCGCGACGAGGCCGTCGAAGCCCGCGAAGACGGCCGGGATCTGGTCGCCGGTCCTGCCGCTGTAGCAGGTCGCGGCGCCGGGAGCGGCCGCTTCGGCTTCGGCGCGGAATTTCTCGGGGGCGAAGAGCCGCGCGCCCGGGAGCGCCGCGACGACCCGGCCGGCGAGCGCGATGCCGTGGCGGGTGATCGACACGACCGCGACGCGCGCGTTGGGGAAGGGCAGCTGCACGCTCATGCAGCGGCCTCCTCGGCCGTGGCAGCACGCTTGCGGCAGCCGCGGCGCAGTTCGCCGCGCGCCCGCTTGGGGTTCTGCACCAGTAGCAGCGACAGGTAATTGACCTTCTCGCCGCGCAGGCTCGCGACGTCGCTGACGACGCGCTCCTCGGGCGCGCCGACCTTCTCGACGAAGCAGCTCGTCGCCAGCAGCCCGCGCGCTGTGAGCAGATCCAGCACCTCGTCGAGCAGCGGCTTCACCTTCATCAGCACCAGCGTGTCGAACTCGTCGAGCAGGTGGTCGATCACCGCGACGCCGTAGGCTGCGGGGATCACCGCGACGGTTTCGTCCTCCTCGGCGAGCACGACGTCGGCACTGGCCGCCGCGGCGGCGAAGGAGCTCACGCCGGGAATCGTCTCGACCTCGATCTCGGGCGCGAGCTCGCGCACCGCGCGGGCGAGGTGGCGGAAGGTCGAGTAGGTCGACGCGTCGCCCTCGACGAGGAAGGCGACGTCGCGCCCCTCGGCGAGCAGTTGCATGGTGCGCGCGGCGGCGCGCGCCCAGGCCTTGGCCAGCGCGGCGGCGTCGCGCGTCATCGGGAACACCAGCTCGACCGCGTCGTCCGGCACGTCGAGGCCGCCGCGCCGGACGATTTCGAGCGCGTAGGAGCGTTCCTCGGCCTTCTTGACGGGATAGGTCCAGCGCGCGCCCGACTGCAGCGCGGCCCAGCCGCGGCGCGTGATCAGTTCGGGGTCGCCGGGGCCGAGCGACAGGCCGATCAGGCGGCCGCAGCGGGGCGTGGGGATAGGGTTATTCATTGTTCGTCTCTGTCTTGGGGGCGCCTATGCAGGTGGTGACGATCCACACCGGGTTCTGCGCGGCGAGCCGGTGCATGTCGAGGATCGGCTGGCTGCGCGCGGCCGACAGCATCGTCACTTCCCAGTGCGCGCCGGCCGCGGCGAGCGCGCCGGTCGCGGTCGCGAGGTTTTCGAGCGTGACGAAGTTCATCACGAGGCGTCCGGCGGGCTTGAGGCGCGCGAGGCACAGCTCGATCAGCTGTGCGAGCTCGCCCCCCGAGCCGCCGACAAAGACCGCATCCGGATCGGGCCAGGCGTCGAGGCCGTCCGGCGCCTTGCCTTCGACGAGGGTGTAGTTCGTCGCCTGCAGCCGGCGCGCGTTCTCGCGCGCGTTCGCGGCGTCGCCGGCGTTCTTCTCGATCGCCCAGACGTGGCCGAGGCGCGCGATGCGCGACGCCTCCAGCCCGACCGAGCCGGCGCCCGCGCCGATGTCCCACACCAGGCTGTCCGGGCGCAGCCCCAGCTTCGCGAGCGACACGGCGCGCGCTTCGAGCTTGGTGATCAGTCCTTTTTCCGGGTGGCGCTGCACGAAGTCGCCGTCGTCGAAGCCGAATACGGCGCGCGACGCAGCTGCGGCGACGGGCGGAAAACCATGGTCTGTTCCCGATTTCTCCGATTTTTCCCCCAAGTTTTCGCGGTCTATCCCCGGTTTTTCTGGTTTTTGTCTGTCGATGACGACGATGTTGGGATCCGGGAATTCCCGCGCGGCGGCTTCCGCCAGCGTCAGGTCGGCGAAGACTTCCTCGTCGGGCAGGCACAGGCGCGCGGCGACCGAGATGCGCACGTCGTCGCCGTAGCCGGCCGCGAGCAGGGCACGCGCAATGCGGTCCGGGCTGTTCGCCGGGCTCGTGAAGGCCGCGACGCGGGCGTGCTCCGCGACTGCGCGCACGATCCCGTAGAGGCCGTGATCGGGCGTGGCGCCCGCGGCCCATTCACCGGCATCGGCCCCATGGCACGAACGGATCGCCGCGTCCTGCCATGGTTTCTTCAGCCGTGCGCAGGCGAGCGCGATCGTCGACGGCGCCGGCAGCACCGCCAGGCTGGCGGCGCCAATCTTTTCGATCAGGAAGCGCGCGATGCCGTGGCACAGCGGATCACCGGTTGCGAGCACGGTCACGGGCAGGCGGTCGCCGAGCGCCGCGCGCACCCATTCGGGTGCCTTGCCGAGCGCGCCGTCGATCTCGCGCAATTCGACTCCGGCACCCAGATGGGGCGCGACGAGGTCCAGCGTGCGGCGCGCGCCGATCACGAGACGGCTCGCCGCGAGCCGCTCCCGACCGGTGGCCGAGAGGCCGTCCCAGCCGTCGTCGAGGATGCCGAGGATCAGGCAGCGAGGGGGTGCCATTCGGATTCCTCGACGGTCACGATCGGCACGCCTTCGAAATTGCAGGCGAGCACGGTCAGTCGGTGCGGCCCCGGATAGCGTTCGCGCAAGCTGCGGATCGCCCGCAGCGCGAGCGCCCGGTGGAAGGGCACGGTGAGCCCGAGCTCGGCGAGGCACTCGGCGGCGAAGCGCGCAGTCTCGGCGGCGCGGATCTGTTCGACGATCTCAGGCGGGGCGCCGACCTCGGTGGCGGCGTCGGCGATCAGCTGGCGGTCGATCTCCTCGCGCCACGCATGCGTCACCGACAGCCCCTGCGCGATCTTCGTGAGCTTGCCGACCATTGCACCGACGACGATGCGGCGCATGCCCTGCTTCACCGCGGTCGAGAAGGCCGCCTTGACGAAGTCGCCCATCTGCACGAAGCAGGCCTCGTCGAGCTCGGGGAACGCGCGCATCGCGCATTTTTCCGTGCGCCCGCCGGTCGTGAATACGACCGTCGTCTGGCCCTGTCGCGCCGCGACGTCGACGGCCTGGATTACGCTGGCGCGGAAGGCCGCCGTCGAGTACGGGCGCACGATGCCGGTCGTGCCGAGAATCGAGATGCCGCCGAGGATGCCGAGGCGGGCGTTGAGCGTCTTCTTCGCCATCTCCTCGCCGCCCGGCACCGAGATCGTCACCGCCAGGCTGTCGCCCGCGGCGAGGATCGCGGCCCCGGCGCGCGCGACGTTCTCGCAGATGTTTTTGCGCGGCACCGGGTTGATCGCCGGGCCGCCGACCTCGAGCCCGAGGCCGGGCTTGGTGACAATGCCGACGCCCGGCCCGCCCTTCAGAACGATCTCGCCGCCGCCGTCGCGGATGCGCCGCACGTCGGCCGTCAGATGCGCCTTGTCGGTCGCGTCGGGGTCGTCACCCGCGTCCTTGATGCTCACCGCGTGGGCCCAGTCGCCGTCGACGCGCCCGTCGGAGATGCGAAACGTCACGCGCAGGGTATTGGGGAGCACGCACTCGATCTCGGCGGGCACTTGCCCCCGCACGAGGCCGAGCGTCGCCGCGGTCGCGGCGGCGGCCGAATTCGCCCCGGTGGTGAAGCCCGTGCGGTTGCCGCGAGCGCGCTTGGTGTCGCCCTTGCGCACCTTGTCCGGCAGGGCGTGGCTTGCTGCCATCCTGTTTTCCTTCCTTACTTGACCGGCGATCAATTACTTCGTGATCGCTCGAGTCAGCGCAGTTGCCCCCTCCCCTTGGGAAGGGTTGGGGTGGGGATGGGTTAAGCTGACGCCGCAGAAACCCATCCCCCTCCTAACCTCCCCAAGGGGGAGGGATACATGGCCCCGACGTCAGCCGCCAACCCGCTGGCGTGCTTCGGCCAGCCCCAGCAGCGCATGGATCGCCGCGACGACGAGCGTCGAGCCGCCCTTGCGGCCGCGGATCACGATCCACGGCACCTCGGCGACGTCCGCCAGCAGGTCCTTCGATTCGGCCGCCGAGACGAATCCGACCGGCATGCCGATCACCAGCGCCGGGCGCGCGCCTTCCTCGCGGATCAGGCGCACGACCTCGATCAGCGCCGTCGGCGCGTTGCCGATGCCGACGATCGCGCCGTCGAGCAGGCCCCGACAGTGCGCCTTCCGCATCGCCTGCACCGCGCGCGTGGTGTCCTCGGCCTTCGCCTGCGCGATCACGTCCGGATCCGAGATGAACTGATGGGTCGTGATGCCGAAGTGCGCGAGGCGCGACGCCGAGAGCCCCACGCAGATCATCTCGACGTCGGCGACGACGCGCGTGCCGCCGGAGAGGATCGCCGCGAGGCCCGCCGCGACCGCGTCCGGATGGAAGTCGGTCAGGCCGTTGAACTCGAAGTCGGCGTTGGCGTGGATCATGCGGCGCACGACCGGCCACTGGTCGGGCCGGTAGTCGTGGCGGCCGACTTCGGCGTCGATGATGGCGAAGGAATCGTGCTCGATGGCGCGCCCGGCGGCGGTGAGCTGTTCGGTGACGACGTTGCTTTGCATGGTTCAGGCGTGGCTGTGGTGAGCGCAGCCGGCGTGCGGCGCGCGATGTTGGGCGGACTCGTGGGAGCAGCCCTGGCCGTGATCGCGGCTATGATGGGCATGGCCGTGATCGTGGCGATGGTGGCCGTGCCCGCCGTGGTCGTGATGGCCCGCGGTGTGGCTGTGGTCGTGCAGGTGCTCGGCCTCGGCGGCGAGGCGGTACTTGCAGCCGTCGCATTCGAGCAGACTAGTTTCACCCGTTTCGGCACCCGCAACGCGCGCCTCGACCAGCTCGAAGATCCCCGCGTCGAAGCCGAAATGCGTGCCGAGCGCGAACGCGATCTGCGGGTACTGCGCGCGCAGCCGCGCGAGCTGCGCGTCGATGCGCTCGATCAGCACGCCGGTGAAGAGATACACCGGCACCACCGCGATCTGCGTCATGCCGAGGCGCACCTGGCGCTGCACGGCGGTCTCCAGCCGCGGCCAGGCCACGCCGGTGAAGGCGAGATCGACGAGCTCGTGATCGGTGTCTTCGAAGATCCAGCGCGCCATCTTCGCGAGCTCGCCGTTCGCGCCGGCGTCCGACGACCCGCGGCCGAGCAGGATCACGCCGGTCGTGCAGGGGTCGGGCATGTGCAGTTCATGCATCAGGCGGTCGAGCTGGCTCATCAGCACCTTGAACAGCTCGCGCCCCATCCCGAGGTGGCGCGTGCATTCGAACGCGACGCCCGGGTGGCGCCGGCGCGCGTGCTCGATCGCGGCCGGGATCTCCATCTTCACGTGGCCCGCGGCATTGAGGATGAAGGGGATCACGATCACGCGCGCAGCACCCGCCGCCGCGCGATCCAGCCCCGTGTCGAGCAGCACGTCGGCGTACTCGATGAAGCAGGCCTCGATGCGCCACTCGGGGCGGCGGGCGCGCCACTCGGCGGCGAAGCGCTCGATCTCGTCGTTGCCCGCGCGCTTGCGCGAGCCGTGGCCGACCAGCAGGATCGTGGTGTCTGTCATGACGCGTCTTCCGTGACGGTGGCCCGGCGGAAGCGGTGGCCGAAGCTCGGGTCGTAGAGTTTGGAGCGGGCGATCTCGGGCCAGTCGCGCGCGCCCAGCGCCGGGCTGGCGATGATCATCGCCTGCGCGGCGATCTTCTCGGCCTGGCACTTCTGCTTGATGTCGGCGAGCGTGCCGCGGACGATCTTCTCCTCGCCCGGCCAGCTCGCCTTCTGCACTACCAGGATGGGCGCGTCCTCGGGCCAGCCGGCGCGGCGCAGCGCCGCCTGCACCTCGTGCAGCAGCGTGATCGACAGGAAGATGCACAGCGTGGTGCGGTGCGCCGCGAGGGCGTCGAGCTCTTCGCCCGCGGGCATCGGCGTGCGGCCGGCCACGCGGGTCAGGATCACCGTCTGTGTCACTTCCGGCAGCGTCAGCGTCTCGCCCGCGGCGGCCGCTGACGCGAGGGCGGAGGAGACGCCCGGCACGACCTTCCACGGAACGCCGGCGGCATCGAGCAGGCGCGTCACCTCGACCAGCGTGCCGTACAGGCCCGGATCGCCGGTCTGCAGCCGCACGACGGTCGCGTGGTGGGATGCGGCGTCGATCAGCCACGCGCCCATCTGCTCGAGCGTCATGTCCTTCGAGTCGCGGATGGTGCTGTCTTCAGGGGCGAAGAGTGTCGCCGCCCGGTCGACCAGCGACCCGGCAAACAGGATCGCGCCCGCCTGTTCGAGCAGGCGGCGGCCCTTGACGGTGACGAGATCCGGATCTCCCGGGCCGGCGCCGACGAACCAGACGGTACCCGGCGTGTGGTGCGATGGCATGGTGACTCCCCGCGCGCGCATTGAACGGCCTTCGGGGGTGGCGCACGGCCGAGCCAAGCCGATCCGGCTCGGCCAGGCGGTGCGTCGGGCTGGTTCGATAAAGGTTTGCGCGAGGGCTGGGAGCCCGCGACAGCCACGATCGGAATCCAGTCGTCAAGCCCACACCCCGGGGCATACGTAACTGCAGTCGTCGATCGGGCCGGTCTTCTGGCTCGCCTTCCTTCGGACTCCGCCGCCTTCCCGAGCGCGCGGCTCAGTGGCGTAGGGCGGATCCGTCAGGCTTACAGCAGCGGGGGCTGCGCCGGACTGGTCGGGGGATCGCGTCCCCGGACTTCACCGGACTTCCCGTTTCACCTCGTCGCGCGGCAGCGCGACCAGGCACCCGGATCGATTGGGGAGCGAGCATAGTCGATTCCGGTGTGCGTGCGCAAGCGCCGCCGCGCGGGGAGTTGCCCGCGCGGCGGCGACAGCCACGCCTATCGGGACTTCGCGGCCGACTTGCGCACTTCGCCGGCGGTGACTTGCTCCCGAATCTGCGCGAGGGACTTGTCCCCGATGCCGGGCACCTTGACCAGATCGTCGACCGACGCGAACGCGCCGTGCTCGCTGCGGTACTTGACGATCGCAGCGGCGCGGGCCGGGCCGATTCCCTTCACCTGCTCCAGCGCGGACGCGTCGGCGGTGTTGATGTCCACCGGCTCGGCGGCGAGGGCTGCAAGCGGCGAAAGCGCCAGAGCGAGAATCGCGGCGCGGACGAATTTCATCATTCCAGGTTCTCCTTCAAGTCATTTGCCATATGGCAAACGAATTGTGGCGAGGTCCTCGTGAAAATGTCAAATGGAAAGCCGCGCACCCCTCCGGAGCATTGTTCCAATGCTCCGGAGGGGTGCGCTGGTTGCGTCCGCGGGTCGCAGGAAGATCACGCCGCGCGCGGCGCATCCGGACCGCGTCGTGGCCAGGACGGGGCGACGCCCGCTGAAATGAAGAGCCCGCATCCCTCGCATCGGCGACCGCAGTAGCGACAGTGCGAGAAATGCGGGCCAGGGCCGCGCAGGTGCGAGAAATGCGGGTTCGCGCGCCCCGGCCATGATCGTCGGGGCGGGAAGGCTATGCGCTCAGCGCGAACTGCCGGAGGGCTTGCCGCCCAGCAACGAGGCGCGCCTCGGGCTCGCGGCGCGGGCGTTGAGCTCGGGGCGGGGTGTAGCGCGTGGCGTGGGGGCGTGGCCGGGGTCGCGTGGGGCACTGCGCCCGCCGTTGCGGCCACGTCCGTCGACGCTTCCCGCCCGCGGGGCCGGGCGTGGCGTCGGTTCGCGTCCGTCGCGCCCACGCTGCGGGCCCGTGCGGCCGAAGCGCTCGCGCTCGGGTTCGGCCTCGGGCGCGATTGCGCTGGGCACGAAGTCCGCGGCCTGGGCGACCTCGATGCGGCGCCGGATCAGGCGCTCGATCGCGGCCAGCAGCTTGGCTTCTTCGACGTCGATGAACGAGATCGCACTGCCCTCGGCGCCGGCGCGGCCGGTGCGGCCGATGCGGTGCACGTAGTCCTCGGGGACGTTGGGCAGCTCGAAGTTCACGACGTGGGGCAGCTGGTCGATGTCGAGGCCGCGCGCGGCGATGTCGGTCGCGACCAGCACCGGCAGCGAGCCGTCCTTGAACTGGGCGAGCGCGCGGGTGCGCGCCGACTGGCTCTTGTTGCCGTGGATCGCGGCGGCGGCGATGCCCTGCTTGACGAGATACTCGGCGAGCTTGTTCGCGCCGTGCTTGGTGCGCGTGAAGACCAGCACCTGATGCCAGTCGTTCGACTTCACCAAGTGCGCGAGGAGCTCCCGCTTGTGCTTCTGGGCGATGCGGTAGACCGCCTGAGAGACGAGCTCTGAGGCCGTGTTGCGGGCGGCGACCTCGACGCAGGCCGGGTTGTGCAGCAGGCCGTTGGCGAGCGCGCGGATCTCGTCCGAGAAGGTCGCCGAGAACAGCAGGTTCTGGCGCGATTTCGGCAGCAACGCAAGAATCTTCTTGATGTCGCGGATGAAGCCCATGTCGAGCATCCGGTCGGCCTCGTCGAGGACCAGGATCTCGACGCCGGACAGGTCGACCGTGCGCTGGCCGGCGTGGTCGAGCAGCCGCCCCGGCGTCGCCACGAGGATGTCGACGCGCTTCTTCAGGGCCTGATACTGCGGATTGATGTTGACGCCGCCGAACATCACCATCGATGTGAGCGGAAGATGCTTGCCGTACGTATCGACCGACTCCTGCACCTGCGCGGCCAGCTCGCGCGTCGGGGTGAGGATGAGGCAGCGTGGCCGGCCGTGCCGTGCGCCTTCCGCCGGGCTGGCGGCGAGCCGGTGCAGGATCGGCAGCGTGAAGCCGGCCGTCTTGCCGGTGCCGGTCTGTGCGGCCGCGAGCAGGTCGCCGCCGGCGAGTACCTGCGGGATGGCCTGAGCCTGGATCGGCGTGGGTTGGGTGTAGCCCGTCTCGGCGACGGCGCGCAAAAGCGGCTCGGCCAGGCCGAGGCCGGCGAAATCGGTGATTCGATTCATGGTGAAAAGCTCCAGCGACAGCCTGTCGCTCAAGCTGAGAGACACCAATCGAGGCGTGCGGGTGGTTCGACCGGAATAGGTCGGTGGGTGGAACGTGGCCGATTGGTCGGGCACACGACCGACGCATTGTACGGGCTATTTTGCGCAGTGCAGCAGAAAAATTGTTTCAGCCACTGAATATTTTCACCAGTCGCAATGCCTAGCACGTAGGCGTAGCGCCTTGCTTTTGCTGCGTTGCAGAACAGCAAATTGCGAGCGAGGCCGCATCAGCGCTTGCTTCTATTACCAAGGTGCAATGTTCCGATTCCCGAGGGCTGGCTATAGTCCATGACCATTGGAGGGTTAAGGGGATTGGCTATGTCTCACGTCCATTCGAGCCTGTCTGCGAGGCGTCGGGCACTTGCGCGACGCCTGACGCTGCGCGCGGCGCTGAGCCTGGGGTCCGTCCTCGCGTTCGCCCTCGGATCGGCCGTCGCCGCGCTCGTGGCGCTGGGCGTCCTGATCGACTCGGCGTTGGCCGGGCGTTGGGGCGAGACCGGGCTGGCACTCGTCCTCGCCACGGTCGCGGCGCTGACGGCGCGCACCGCCTTCGGCTGGCTGCATGCGCCGGACGCGCGACCCGACGCCGTACACCTGCCGCGCCGCGTCGCGAGATCGCTGCATCGCAAGGTCGATCGCATGGCGGAGCGCTTCGGCGGTGTCCGCATCGACGCCGTGTGGGTCACCGGCGACATGAATGCCGCCATTCTGCAGCAGCCGCGCTGGGGACTGTGCGGTCCGATGGAGACGCATCTGCTGATCGGCCTGCCGCTTGCGCACAGCGTCTCCCATCGCCAGCTTTCGGCGGTGCTCGCCCACGAGTTCGCGCATCTGGCGGTGCAGCGAAAGGGGGCAGCGGCCTGGGGCCGGCATCTGCGCAGCTGGTGGTTCCGCGTGGTGGATCGGTGCGCGGAGTCGTTGCCGCTGCTGGGCCCGCTGCTCGACCGCCTGACGGTCGGCGACCTGGTCGCGGCCATGCAACTGTCGCGCCTCGAGGAGTTCGAGGCGGACGAGATCGCCGCGCAGATGGTCGGGTCGGGTCTGGTCGCCGAGACGCTGGTCGAGGTCGCGCTCAAGGAGCGCTTCCTGATGGAGGACTACTGGCGCGGGGTGATGGAGCGGACCGAGGCCGCGCCCTCGCCGACGATCCGTCCCTACCGCGACATGGGCCACGGCATGATCGCCGGCTTTCGGCGCCCCAGCGAGCACGAATGGGGCTTCGACAGCCTGTTCGAGGGCGACGACGGCGCCTTCGAGCCGCATCCCTCGATCCCCGAGCGGTTGGCCGCGCTCGGCGCCGTTCCCGTGCTCGGCAGTGTGGTCGAGCACTCCGCCGCGGTGCGCCTGCTCGCACCGCTGCTGCCAAGCCTGTCGCGCGTCTTCGACCGCATCTGGTGGGCGCAAGTGCGTCCGTCCTGGCGCGAGCGCTATCGCTACGGCCTGAGCGGCTGAGCCTCAGCCGCCTACGGCGGTGGGTCGCTTCGCGCGGGCCTGCTCGAGGATGTCGCACAGCCGCTGCGCGCCGTCGAGAATGCGCGGCGTGTGCCGCTGCATCAGGTCGGGCGGGATGAAGTAGAGGTTGTCGGCACCCACTGCCGCCAGCCGCGGCCAGCGGCGCCAGCGATCGAGCCATTCGGGCCGCGCCTCGCCCATGCCGCTTGCGACGATCACCTCGGGGTCGGCGGCCAGCACGCTCTCCGTGCCGACGGTGGGGGCGAGGGGCGCCAGCGCGTCGAAGACGTTCTCCCCGCCGCAGAGCCGCATCGCGTCCGAGATCAAGTGCTCGCCGTTGATGGTGAGCAGCGGCTGCTCCCAGATCTGGTAGAACACCCGCACCGCCGGGCGTGCCGCGTGACGTGCGGCGAGCACGTCGCGGCGGGCGCGGAAGTCGTTCGCCGCGGCCTGCGCGGTCGCATCGGTGCCGGCGAGCCGGCCGAATCGCTCCAGGCTGCGGGCGATGTCGTCGAGGCGGCGCGGCTCGTTGAGATACACGGGGATGCCCAGCGCGGCGAGCCGGTCGAGGTGGGCCGCGCGGTTACCGCTCGCCCAGCCGATCACGAGATCGGGCCGCAGTGCGGCAACGGCCTCCATGTCGATGCTGGCGTAGCCGCCGACCTGGGGCAGGGCTCTCGCCGCCTCCGGATAGTCGCTGTAGGCGACCACGCCGACGACTCGCTCGCCGGCGCCGGCCGCGAACAGGACCTCGGTGACGTGGGGCGCGAGGCTGACGATGCGTTGCGCCGGCCCCGGCAGGCGCAGCTCCCGCCCGGTGTCGTCCTCGATCACGATCTCGGCCTGCAGCGGCCCGGCGGCGCACAGCACGAGGGCAAGGGCGAGCGTGGCGAGCCTCCGGTGGCGTGCGGGGCGGTCGGGGCCCGCGTGGCCGGCCGGACTGGAGCGGGCGGCGGGACTGTCGGAGCCGGTGTCGGCGTCCGGGCCGGAGCGGGTGGCGGGACAGGGTGTGGCGGTCGGGAGCATGCGGCAGAGTTCGTTATAGAGGATCGAGGAACAGGTCCGGCGCCGGCCCAAAGCCGAGCGACCGATACCGGCGGTCGCCTCGCATCGCGGATCGACTCCGTTCGGGCAGGCGCCCGTCGACGCCTGTCCGCGGTCACCACGCAGTGCCGATCGAGCTCTCGCGTGCGGCCTTTGCAGCCACCCGGTATCACCGCCGGCGGCGCGGATCGGGGCCCTGGCCCTTCAGTGCGGCGCGGGCTCCCCCGCGCACCGATACGGACGGTCGGTGAGGCTGCCCTGTCCGCCCGCGGCTGCGAGCCGCCCGGCGATGGCGTGGATCGCCTCGAAGCGTCCGGCGCACCAGGTGGGGGCGAGCAGCGTCGGCGCGTTGGCGGTGGCCGAGACGCGATGATAGACCACCTCGGCCGGGGTGCGCCGGATCATCTCGGTGGCGACCTCGGTGTAGGCGTCGGCCGTCGGCGGCGCGACCTCGCCGCGACGCCAGGCGGCGGCGAGCCGGCTGCCGCGCACGATCATCAGCGGGTGGAGCTTCAGCCCGGCGACGCCGAGCCCGAGCACCCGGTCGAGCGTCGCCAGACTCCGCTCCGGGGCTTCACCCGGCAGCCCGACGATGAGGTGGGTGCACACCGGCACTCCATGACCGTGGGCGCGCGCCACCGCATCGGCGTAGGCGGCGAAGCCGTGGCCGCGATTGACGCGCGCCAGCGTGTCGTCGAAGGCGCTCTGCAGGCCCAGTTCGAGCCACACCTCGTAGCCGCGTGCTCGGTAGCCGGCCAGCAGCGCCAGCACGGCGTCCGGCACGCAGTCGGGCCGGGTGCCGACGCACAGCCCGACGATGTCGGCCTGGTCGAGCGCCGCTTCGTATAGGCCGCGCAGCGTCTCGACCTCGCCGTAGGTGCTGGTGTAGGCCTGGAAGTAGGCGAGATAACGGCGGGCGCGGTCGGTCCTGGCGCGGCCGCCGGCGAGCTGCTCGGCGATCGGCCGGGTCGAGGCGTCGCTGAAGGCGCGCACGTTGCAGAACGTGCAGCCGCCGCGGCCGAGCGTGCCGTCGCGGTTGGGGCAGGTGAAGCCGGCGGCGAGCGCGAGCTTGTGCACGCGCTCGCCGAAGCGCTCGCGCAGGTGGCGGCCGAGGGTGTGCACGTGGCGATCGAGCTGCATCGTGTCGTCCGCCTAGCGCCGGGGGGCGTCGCCGGGCGCGCCTTTACCCGTCGCCCAATCCTCGAGTGCGCGCGCGAGCCGGCTCCAACCCGCCTCGTCGGGCGGCAGGCCGAATCTCAGGCTGGCCGGCTCGGCGAAGTGGCGCACGAGGATGCCGCCGCGCGCGAGGTGCTCGTGCAGGGCCGCGGCATCCGGGTGCTGCAGCCGCTGGAAAAGTGCCGTGCCGGAGGATGTGCCGAGTCCGCTTGCCGCTAGGAGCGCCGCGAGCCGCGCCCCTTCGCCCGCTAACTGGGCGCGCGTCGTCGCCTGCCACGCGCGATCGGCAAGCGCCATGCGGGCGATCTCGCGTGCCGGCCCGCTGATCGGCCACGGGCCCAGCTGCTCGGCCAGACGCGCGCGCAAGGCGGCCGGCGCCAGCACGAAGCCGACGCGCGCGCCGGCGAGCCCGAAGAACTTGCCGAGCGAGCGCAGCACGACGAGGCCGGGCCGCCCGGCCTCGGTTGCAAGGCTCTCGGCCGGCGCGGCGTCGACGAAGGCCTCGTCGACGACCAGGGTGCCGCCGCGCGCGGCGAGCCGTCGCTGCCAGTCGAGCAGGCGCTCGCGCCTGAAGCGCGTGCCGCATGGGTTGTTGGGGCTCGCCAGCACCAGGACGTCGGTGGCGTCGATGCTCGCCTCGAGCGCCGCTGCCGGGCACGCCGTCACGTGCCGCGCACGCCAGGCGTGGGGGTGCTCCGCATAGGTCGGTGCGAGCACTGTGACGCGCTCGCCGGGAATTAGTACGGGCAGCGCCTGAATCGCCGCCTGGGAGCCGGCGACCGGCAGCAGCTCGGTCGTGCCGTAGTAGTCGGCGGCGGCCGCTTCGAGCCCGTCGTCGTCCTCGGGCAGGCGCTGCCAGGCGCGCGCCGACACGGGCGGCGCCGGATAGCCGTGCGGATTGATGCCGGTGGAGAGGTCGAGCCAGTCCTCGGGCGCGATCCCGTAGTCGCGCGACGCTGCGCCGAGCCGGCCGCCGTGCTCAAGCATGCTGGCGCACGTCGAGGCAGGCCAGGCGACACGCGTTCGCGCTGCAGCGTGGTCGTGCCGGAGTGGTGGGACAGCGATGCCGGCACCGGACGCTCGGCTCCGGCCGGCCGCGCATGCGCAGGGTCGCGTCACGCACGGCCGATACCTCCGGCGAGCGCCACCGCAACGGCCGCGGCGGTGATCAGCACCAGCCACAGCCACAGGCCCCGCTCGACCAGGCGCAGCGCTCCGCGCACGCTCACGGCGTCGGGCGCGGCGCCACAGCCGAGTGGCGGGCGCAGCTCGTCGCGGCCGGCGTAGCGCGCCACACCGCCCAGTTGCACCGCGAGCGCACCGGCGCCGGCCGCCATCACCGGGCCGGCGTTGGGGCTCGCCCAGGCGCGGGCCTGGCCGCGCCAGCAGGCGATTGCCTTGCGGGTGTGGCCGAGGAGCGCATAAGTGAGGGCGGTGAGCCGTGCCGGCAACCAGCCGAGCATGTCATCGAGGCGCGCCGCGGCCCAGCCGAAGTGGAGGTAGCGCGCATTGCGGTAGCCCCACATCGCGTCGAGCGTGTTGGCGAGCCGGAACACGAGCGCCCCGGCGCCGCCCGCAACGCAGAACCAGAACAGCGCGCCGAAGACCGCATCGTGGCCGTTTTCGAGCACCGATTCGGTGCCGGCGCGGGCGACGCCTGTGGCGTCGAGATCCGCCGTGTCGCGGCTGACGATGCGCGCGGCCTGTGCACGCGCTTCGTCGAGGCGACCGGCCGCGAGCGGCGCGGCGATCGCCTCGCCGTGCTCGGCGAGGCTGCGCGCACCGAGCGCGAACCACAGCAGGACGACGTCGACGAGCCAATGCGCCTGCGGGTGCAGGTCGCGCGCGGCGAGCGCGAGCGCCACCCACGGCGCGACCGCGAGCGTCCAGGCGACGATTCCGCCGGCACGCCCGGCGAGCCGCGGCCGCAGCCGCGCCTCGAGCCAGCTCGCCCAGCGCCCGAAGGCGACCAGCGGATGCGCGCGGCGCGGCTCGCCGAGCAGGCGGTCCAGCGCGATGCCGGCGGCGAGTTTGATGGCGAGCGCGATCATCGGGTGGGCATGGCTAACAGGCTTGGTAGTGAGTCCGGCGCGGCGGAACTTTGCCCTCTGGCTTCCGCTTGCCGCGCGGGTGGCGCCGATTCGCTCCGACTGGCCGGACCCGCATCGGCGGGGCGGGCGAAACAACGGGCGGCGGGCCGCGCCGCGAGCTTCGCGATCCGCGATAATGCGCGGTCTTGACGAGGACGGGATTCTACGCGATGAGGCGATCGGCCGCCCTGATGGTGCAGGGCACGACTTCGGATGCGGGCAAGAGCACGCTGGTGGCGGGGCTCGCGCGGGTGCTCACGCGCGGCGGCGTGCGCGTCGCACCGTTCAAGCCGCAGAACATGGCGCTCAACTCGGCGGTCACCGCCGACGGCGGCGAGATCGGCCGCGCCCAGGCGCTGCAGGCGCTCGCCGCGGGGCTCGCGCCGCACACCGACTTCAACCCCGTGCTGCTCAAGCCCTCGACCGACGTCGGCGCGCAGGTGATCATCCACGGGCGCGCGGTGAACAACCTCTCGGCGCGCGACTACCACGAGTACAAGCCGGTCGCGATGGCGGCGGTGATGGCCTCATGGCAGCGCCTTGTCGCCGCGTACGAGTGCGTGCTGGTCGAGGGCGCGGGGAGTCCCGCCGAGATCAACCTGCGCGACCGCGACATTGCCAACATGGGCTTCGCCGAGGCCGCCGACGTGCCGGTCGTGCTCGTGGCCGACATCGACCGCGGCGGCGTCTTCGCGCATCTGGTCGGCACGCTCGAACTGCTCTCCGCCTCCGAGCGCGCCCGCGTCGCGGGCTTCGTCATCAATCGTTTCCGGGGCGACCTCGGGCTGCTCGAGCCGGGCCTGGACTGGCTCGAGGCGCGCACCGGACTGCCGGTGCTGGGCGTGCTGCCCTATCTCCACGGGCTTTTTCTCGATGCCGAGGACGCGCTCGCCGACGCGCGCGCCGACAAGGGCGAGGCGCGCCTGAAGGTGGTCGCGCCGGCACTGCCGCGCATCTCCAATCACACCGATCTCGATGCGCTGCGCCTGCATCCGCAGGTCGATTTCGCCTGGGTCGGGCCGGGGCAGGTGCCGCCCGCGGCGGATCTCGTGGTGCTGCCCGGCTCGAAGAGCGTGCAGGCCGATCTCGCCTGGCTGCGCGCGCAGGGGTGGCAGTCCTATCTGGAACGCCACCTGCGCTACGGCGGGCGGCTCGTCGGCATCTGCGGCGGCTTCCAGATGCTCGGCACGCAGCTGGCCGACCCGCTCGGCCTGGAAGGGGCGCCGGGAACCGTTCCGGGTTTCGGATGGCTCGACATGGAGACCACGCTGGAAGCGGAGAAGCGCCTTGCCAACGTCGACGGGCGGCTACTGCTGGGCGCCGGCGCGGCGGTGCGCGGCTACGAGATCCACATGGGCGTGAGCGCCGGTGCCGCGCTCGAGCGGCCGTTGCTGCGGCGCGCCGACGGCGGCTGCGACGGCGCGATCTCCGCCGACGGGCAGGTGCTCGGCACCTATCTGCACGGACTCTTCGACGCCCCCGGGGCGCTCGCGGCGCTGCTCGCCTGGGCCGGCGCCGGCGAGGTCGAGCCGGTCGATCTGGCGGCACGCCGCGAGGCCGACCTCGACCGCCTTGCCGGTGCGATCGAGGCGCATCTCGACATGGCGCGGCTCGCGGCAATCATGGGGCTGGACGGCGAGGACTGGCCTCAGCGGCCCTCGAAGCTCGGTGGGCGTTTCTCAAAGAACGCGGCGATGCCTTCGGCGTAGTCGCGGGTCGCGAGAAAGGCGAAGGCCTCGCGCTTCTCGGCCGCACCGAGCGCGCCCCCGCGCGCGAGCCGCCGCACCCACTGCTTGTGCCAGCGGGCGACGAGCGGAGCGCCGGCGGCAATCCGCCCGGCGGCGGCGTGCGCCTCGGCCGGCACCTGCTCGTCGTCGACCACACGCGTCAGCAGGCCCTTTTGCAGCGCCTCGCGGGCGCTCAGGATGCGGCCTTCGAGGAGGACTTCGAGCAGCACCGCCGGGCCGACCAGATCGAGCAGGCCGGCCATCTCGCCCGGGTACATGGAGAAGCCGAGACGGTTGATCGGCGCCCCGAAGCGGGCGGACTCGCCGGCGATGCGCAGGTCGCAGCAGCCGGCGATCTCGAGCCCCCCGCCGATGCACGCGCCCTGGATCGCGGCGACGGTCGGGATGGGGCAGTTACGTATGGCGTCGAGCGCGGTCGCGACGAGCTCGTCGTGGTAGTGCAGCGCCGCGTCGACCGTGGCGCGCACGCTGCGAAACTCCTCGATGTCGCCGCCGGCGGCAAAGGCCTGCTCGCCCGCGCCGCGCACGATCACGCAGCGCAGGGTCGGGTCGGCGGCCACGCGCGCGAAGGCCTCGCGCAGCGCAACCCACATCGCGGCGTTGATCGCGTTGAGCTTGCCGGGGTTCGACAGGGTCAGCGTGGCGATCGCGCCGTCGGATTCGAAGAGGATTTCACCGGTCGTCGTCATGGCGGTTTTCATCCGCCGCTCAGGCGGCGCGGCTCTTCGCCCGGGCGCTGCGCGCGAGCGCCGCACGGCCGCTGCGGATGTGCGCACGCATGCGGGACTCGGCGGCTTCGGCGTCGCGCGCGACGAGCGCTGCGACGATCTCGCGGTGCTCGGCGAGCGACTGTTCGAGGCGGCCATCGCTCGCGAGCGAGTGATGACGCGAGAGCTTGATCACCTTGCGCAGGTCGCCGATGACGTGGAGCATCCAGCGGTTGCCGGCGATCTCCTGCAGCCCGTGGTGGAAGGCCTGGTTGGCTTCGAAGAAACCGTCGATGTCGTCGCTCGCCGCGGCCTTTTCGAGCCGGGCGTGGACCTTTTCGAGCTCGCGGACCTGGGCGTCGCTCGCTTTCCGCGCGGCGTCGTGCGCGCAGCGGCCTTCGAGCAGTTCCATGACGCTGAAGATCTCGTCGAGATCCTGCTCCGAGATCTCGGTGACGTAGCAGCCGCGCCGTGGCTTGAGCGTCACCAGCCCTTCGGCGGCGAGCACCTTGAGCGCCTCGCGCAGCGGCGTGCGCGAGATGCCGTATTGCTCGGCCAGTGCCTGCTCGTCGACCCAGGTGCCGGGCGGCAGCTCGTGCGAGAAGATGCGCTGGCGTAGGCGCTCCGCGACTTCCTGGTAGAGCGCGAGAGGCGCGATGCGGGACGAGTTCATCTGGATTCAGACTCCGGTAACGTGACGGCGCCGCCGTGGCTGCCCAGCCCGGCCTGCGGGCTGCTGGCAATCGGCCTCGTTCGTGGTCGCACGCGGCCGCCCGAACTGCGCTGATCTCTCAGCATAGCGCGAAAACAGCATCGCTTGCATTCATAATTATGGATAAAGTATTATCCGCTCGTCGCTTCCCGTCAACTTCCGGAGCGCGGCGGGGTATGGGAGACTTCGGACCTTCGAGGTCCGAGGCGAGGGAGAGGGAACCCGCCGCGCCCAGGGGGCGCCGGCGACCACTCGCGACGATCTCGTCGCGAGTGGTTTCGTCGTCGCGCAAGACCGGGCGGGGAGGCTCGGCATCCGGCCGAGCGGTGCTCTGGCCCGCCGCCGCGCAACATCATCATTGGCTCGTGTGCCGCACTCGGCGGCCCGTGAATTCGAGAGGTTTGCTATGTCCAGTTCCGATTACCCCGCGTTTCCGCCGCCCGACCTCGAAGCCTGGAAGAAGGCGGCCGCCAAGCAGGCGCCGGGTGGCGACCTCGCCAAGCTCGACTGGGTGACGCCCGAGGGTATCGTCGTCAAGCCGCTCTACACCGCGGCCGACACCGCCGGGCTGCCCTTCGCCGACACGCTTCCGGGCTTCGAGCCCTTCGTGCGAGGCCCGCAGCCGACCATGTATGCGGTCAAGCCGTGGACCATCCGCCAGTACGCCGGCTTCTCGACCGCCGAGGAGTCGAACGCGTTCTACCGCAGGGCGCTCGCCGCCGGCGGCCAGGGGGTATCGGTCGCCTTCGACCTCGCCACCCACCGCGGCTACGACTCCGATCATCCGCGCGTGACCGGCGACGTCGGCAAGGCGGGCGTGGCGATCGACTCGGTCGAGGACATGAAGGTCCTCTTCGACGGCATCCCGCTCGACAAGGTGTCGGTGTCGATGACGATGAACGGCGCGGTGCTGCCCATCCTCGCCGGCTACATCGTCGCCGCCGAGGAGCAGGGCGTTGCCCAGGACAAGCTCTCCGGGACCATCCAGAACGACATCCTCAAGGAGTTCATGGTCC
>JARFTX010000045.1:16973-28649 GCA_029289265.1 Gammaproteobacteria bacterium | reverse complement strand
TTGCGAAAGTAGGTCATCGTCAGACTCAACCTCATTTAAAAAGCCGCAGCCCACACACGGGATGCGGCTTTTTTGCTTTTCGACTGTCAACCACAACGGAGCGTGACCATGAGCGACGGCACCAGGAAGTTCGATGAACACTATGGATATCGTTTCGAGGACCTGCAGGTCGGGATGTCGGCCGCGGTCGGACGAACCGTGAACGATGCCGATATTCTGCTGTTTGCAGGCGTATCGGGCGATACGAATCCGGTTCATCTCGATGAGGAACTGGCCGCGGCCTCGATGTTCGAGGGGCGGATCGCTCATGGAATGCTGTCAGCGAGCTATATCTCGACGGTCTTTGGCACCAAGCTGCCGGGACCGGGCTGCATCTATCTGGCGCAGTCGCTCAAGTTCAAGGCGCCGGTACGTGCAGGCGACACGGTGGTGGCGCGGGTGACTGTGACCGAACTGATTCCCGCCAAGCGGCGGGCCAAGTTCGCGACCGTCTGTACGGTGGCCGGGAAGGTGGTGCTGGAGGGCGAGGCCGAAATCATGGTGCCGGCCCGAAACTGACGGATTTCCCGCGAGTCGTTGAGATCGCGGAACGCAGGATGCACGCCGGGGTTAAAGCACGAACCCCGGCGCGCTCGCGTCAGTGTTGAATCCGCTTGTCGCGCTCGATGAGTGCGTAGGCGGAGTGGTTGTGGATGGATTCGAAGTTTTCCGACTCCACGGCAAAGGCGACAATTCGCGCCTCGGCATTGAGGAGCCCGGCAACGTCGCGCACCATGTCCTCGACGAACTTGGGATTGTCATAAGCCCGTTCCGTGACGTACTTTTCGTCGGGCCGTTTGAGGAGCCCGAAGACTTCACACGACGCCTGGCCCTCGACCAGTTGCACGACGTCCTCGATCCACAGATGGTCCTGCAAGGTGGCGGTGACGGTGACGTGAGAGCGCTGATTATGGGCGCCGTAGTCGGAGATCTTCTTCGAGCATGGGCAAAGGCTGGTCACGGGCACAACGATCTTCATCGTGAATTCGTATTCGTTCCCCGGCAGGATCTCGCCCGTGAAGGTCACTTCGTAATCCATCAGACTTCGCACGCCCGAGACGGGCGCGGTCTTGTTGATGAAGTACGGGAAGGTCATCTCGATGTGGCCGGTTTCGGCCTCGAGCAATTTGACCATGTCGCGCAGCATCGGCTCGAACGATTCGACCGAGACTTCGCGCTCGCGTCCGTTCAGGATCTCGACGAAGCGCGACATGTGGGTGCCCTTGAAATTGTGGGGCAGGCCGACGTACATGTTGAATACTGCGACGGTGTGCTGGACGCCGCCGCTCTTGTCGCTGACCTTGATGGGATGCCGTATCGACTTGATGCCGACCTTGTCGATGGCGAGTTGGCGCCGGTCGGCAAAGTTCTGGACGTCGGGAATGGTATTAGGTTCGTGGAGTTTCATGCGCACGCTCTATGGGTTCGTGATCGCGCCGATCCTAACAAGGTCGACAAAAAGACTCAACTATTGCGCTGATTCAGACGCTCAATCGCGTCGAGAATTCCGTGCTTGTCGAGCCCCACGGAATGCAGGAGTTGGGCTTGGTCGCCGTGATCGACGAAGTGGTCGGGAAGGCCCAGCCTGAGCAGCCTCGGCCGGTGCGGCAGGTCGTCGAGCAATCGGGAGACTTCGGAGCCGGCTCCGCCGATGACGGCGTTTTCCTCAAGCGTCACCAGAAGATCGTGCGAGGCCGCCAGCTGCTTTAGGAGTTCCGCATCGAGCGGTTTGGCAAAGCGCATGTTGACCACGGTCGCGTCGAGTTCTGTGCCGGCTTCCAGGGCGGGGGCGAGCAGGCTGCCGAATGCCAGCAGCGCGATGCCGGAGCCGGTGCGACGAATCTCGGCACGCCCGAGCGGAAGTGCCGTCATGGTGTTTTCCGGGGCGACACCCAGGCCGGCTCCTCGGGGATAGCGGACCGCCGCTGGGCCGTCGTGCAGATAGGCTGTATAGAGCATCTGTCGGCACTCGTTCTCGTCGGCCGGACACATCACGACCAGATTGGGAATGCAGATCAGGAAGGACAGGTCGAATGCGCCGTGGTGGGTCGCACCGTCCGCTCCGACGAGCCCGGCCCGGTCGATCGCAAAGACCACGGGCAGGTTCTGCAGAGCGATGTCGTGTACGAGTTGGTCGTAGGCGCGCTGGAGAAAGGTCGAGTAGATCGCAACGACGGGCTTGCGCCCTTCGCAGGCGAGCCCGGCGGCGAAGGTCAGTGCGTGCTGCTCCGCGATGCCGACGTCGTGATAGCGGGCGGGAAAGCGCTCGGCGAAGCACACCATCCCCGAGCCTTCACGCATCGCCGGCGTGATGCCGACCACACGGTCGTCGAGGGCCGCGATGTCGCAAAGCCAGTCGCCGAACACCTGAGTATAGGTGAGCTTGCCGGGGTTCTTGCCGACGGTGTCGATACCGGCGACATGATCGAACTTCGATACGCCGTGGTAGAGAATGGGATCGGCCTCGGCAAGCTTGTAGCCTTGGCCCTTTCGGGTCACGACGTGCAGAAACTGCGGACCGGGCAGTTTCTTGAGGTTCTGCAGGGTCGGGATCAGGGCCCCGAGGTCGTGTCCGTCGATGGGGCCGTAGTAGTGGAAACCGAATTCTTCGAACAAGGTGCCGGGGGTGATCAGGCCCTTGACGTGCTCCTCGAACTTGCGGGCGAAGTCGAGGACCGGCGGCGCGATGCCGAGCACCTTTTCGCCGGCGCGTCGTGCCGCGTTGAAGGTCGTGCCCGACAGCATGCGGGCAAGGATGCGGGTGAGCGCGCCCACGGGGGGCGAGATCGACATCTCGTTGTCGTTGAGGATCACGAGGAGATTGGCGCCCGGGGTGTCGCCCGCGTTGTTGAGGGCCTCGAAGGCCATGCCCGCCGACATGGCGCCGTCGCCGATCACGGCAACGCAGCGCCGGTCCTCGCCTTGGTCGCGCGCCGCGACGGCCATCCCTAGTGCAGCGGAGATCGAGGTCGACGAGTGGGCGGTTCCGAACACGTCGTACTCGCTCTCGCACCGGCGCGGAAAGCCCGAGATGCCACCATAGTGGCGAAGTCCGCTCATCGCGGTGCGCCGGCCGGTGAGGACCTTGTGCCCGTAGGTCTGGTGTCCGACATCCCACACAATGCGATCGGTCGGGGTGTTGAACACATAATGGAGGGCAATGCTCAGTTCGACCGTACCGAGATTGGAGGATAGGTGGCCCCCCGTCCTGGACACCGACTCGATGAGAAAGGCTCTGAGCTCGTCGGCAACGCCCGGGAGCTCGCGCCGGTCGAGGGCGCGCAGGTCGGCGGGCGAGTCGATGCACTCGAGCAATGGGTACTGGGACATGTCGGGGCTGGGCATGTGGGGGTCAGAAGCGCCGCTGGACGATGAACTCGGCCAGTTCGGCAAGCCGGCTGGCGGCGGCGCCGAGCGGACGCAGCGCGTCGAGAGCATCGGCAAGCAGGTTCTCGGCCATGTCGCGGGCGTCGGTCATGCCGAGCAGCGAGACATAGGTCGGCTTGTTATGTTCGGCGTCCTTGCCGGCCGTCTTGCCGAGGGTGGCGGTGTCGGACTGCGCGTCGAGTATGTCGTCGACGACCTGGAACAGCAATCCGACTTTCTTCCCGAAGGCATCGAGGCTTTCGAGGACGGACGCGTCATGGGCACTACCGCAGCGGGCGCCGAGCAGGACCGAGGCGCGGATGAGTGCGCCGGTCTTGTGAAGGTGCATGACTTCGAGTTCGGGCAGCGAAATCGACTTGCCGACTGCGGCGAGATCGATGGCCTGACCGCCGGCCATGCCACGCGAGCCGGCTGCGCGCGCGAGCAGCCCGATCATTGCCAACTGGTTGGCGGGGGCCGCATCCAGCGGCGATTCTGCGAGCACCTGAAAGGCGAGCGTCTGGATCGCGTCGCCGGCCAGGAGCGCCGTCGCTTCGTCGTACTGGACATGGACCGTCGGTTTGCCCCGACGCAGCACGTCGTCGTCCATGCAGGGCATGTCGTCATGGATGAGCGAGTAGGCATGGATCAGTTCGACGGCGCAGGCAACGGCATCTAGGCGCTCGGCCGGGGCGGCCGTGACGAGGCCGGCCGCATGCGCGAGCAGGGCGCGCACCCGCTTGCCACCGCCCAGCACGGCGTAACGCATCGCCTCATGCAGGCGCTCGGGAACGATCCCGGACTCGGGCAGGCAATTCGCCAGCGCCTGTTCGGTGCGTAGCTGGATCGCGCGCATCCAAGCGCCATAGTCGGACTCGGTCACGACTGCGCCGCTCCTGCGCCGGAACCGCTCGCCTCCGCGGAAATCTCATCTTCAAGCCTGCGGATACGCTGTTCGGCCTCGGAGAGGGTGTTCCGGCAATAGCGCAACAGGCCCACCCCGCGCTGGTAGCTTTCGAGCGCCTGCTCGAGCGAGATTTCCCCCGTCTCCATGTTTCTGACGAGTTGCTCGAGTTCGGTAATGGCGGCTTCGAATGATTCTGGGGTGCCCGACGTCTGTGTCATTATTGGAACCGGGGTTGGCGAAGTCGAAGAAAATAACCCATCGCGCGACTGGCGGTCAAACGCGTCTTCGCATAGACTGCTTTGCTTTTCGTTCCGGATTTCTGGGTTTTTCAGAGGGGGTTCGGGGATGTCCGACATCGCTTCCAAGGCTCGACTGATCCCGGGAGCGTCGCAGCTTCCGGTTTCCGCGTATTTCGACGAGAAGATTTTCGAACTGGAGAAGCGGCTCCTGTTCGACGCGGGCCCAGGCTACGTCGGTCACGAGTTGATGGTACCCGAAGTCGGGAGCTATCGCTCGCTCGAGTGGCTCGATCATTCGAAACTGCTGGTGCGCTCCGATGAGGGGCTGCACCAGATGTCCAACATCTGCCGACATCGCCAGGCGATCATGTTGCAGGGCTCGGGCAAGGCCGAGCGCATCGTCTGTCCGGTGCATCGGTGGACCTACGATCGCAGTGGCGCATTGCTCGGTGCGCCGCGCTTTCCTGACAATCCCTGCCTCAATCTGAAACGGGATCCGCTCGAGAACTGGCACGGCCTGCTCTTCAAGGGGCCGCGTTCGGCGAACGCAGATCTGGCCGGCATGGAGTTGGGGAGGCATCTGGATTTCGCCGGATACAAGCTCGACCGGGTGGAACTGCACGAGTGCCGGTACAACTGGAAGACCTTCATCGAGGTGTATCTGGAGGACTACCATGTCGCGCCGTTCCATCCGGGCCTCGGCAGATTCGTCTCCTGCGACGATCTGAGCTGGCAGTTCGGGCCCTGGTATTCGGTACAGCGGGTGGGAATCACCTCGCTCGCCCGGCCGGGTTCGGACGCCTATAGTCGCTGGCACAAGGCGGTGCTCGATTGGTATGGCGAGGATAGGCCCGAGCACGGCGCAATCTGGCTCACTTACTATCCCAGCGTGATGGTCGAGTGGTACCCCCACGTGCTGGTGGTCAGCACGCTGATCCCGCGCGATGTCGACCGCACGACCAACGTGGTCGAGTTCTACTATCCCGAAGAGATCGTGGAGTTCGAGCGCGAGTTCGTCGAGGCCGAGCAGGCTGCCTACATGGAGACGGCGATCGAGGACGACGAGATCGCGGAGCGCATGGATAGGGGACGGCTCGCGCTGCTGAGGGAAGGCCGCAACGAGGCTGGGCCCTACCAGAGCCCGCTCGAGGACGGCATGCAGCACTTCCACGAGTTCTACCGGCGGGTGATGGGCGACGCCGTCGGAGGTTGAGGGCGTCGCGCGCCGCGACCCGAACTGGCGCGGCGTTTCAGGCTTTACTGAAGCTCGCGCGGCAATGGAAAGGTTACGCGCTCGGGCACCCCGTCGAGCGTCGTCACCGTGCCGGCGCCGAGTGCCCGCAGCCGGGCGATGACGGCATCGACCAGCACTTCGGGTGCCGATGCGCCGGCGGTCACACCGATGCGCCGCTTGTCGGTCAGCCATTCGGGCTCGATGGCCTCGGCATTGTCGACCAGCCAGGCGGGGACCCCTCGCAACGCAGCGACCTCGCGCAGGCGGTTCGAGTTCGAGCTGTTCGGGGATCCGACCACCAGCACCGCATCGACCTGCGGGGTCAGGAACTTGACGGCATCCTGGCGGTTCTGCGTCGCGTAGCAGATGTCGTCCTTCTTCGGGCCGACGATGGCGGGAAAACGCGCCCTGAGCGCGTCAACGATCGCGGCGGCGTCGTCCATCGACAGGGTGGTCTGCGTCACGTAGGCGAGCCGCTCGGGATCCGCGACTTCGAGCCTGGCGACGTCGTCGACCGACTCGACCAGATGAATTCCATCCGCGAGTTGTCCCATGGTTCCTTCGACTTCGGGGTGTCCGCGGTGGCCGATCATGACAAGCTCCTTGCCTTGCTCGTGCATCCGCGTGACTTCAATATGCACCTTGGTCACCAGCGGGCAGGTCGCATCGAAGACACGCAGGCCCCTGCGCTCGGCTTCGGCGCGCACCGTGAGCGAGACGCCGTGGGCGCTGAAGATCACCGTGCTGCCGGTGGGAACCTCTTCGAGCTCTTCGACGAAGATCGCGCCCTTGGCGCGCAGATCCTCGACCACGAAGCGGTTATGGACCACCTCGTGGCGCACAAAGATGGGCGCGCCGAAGCGCTGCAGCGCGCGTTCGACGATCTCGATCGCCCGTTCGACGCCGGCGCAGAAGCCGCGCGGGTTGGCGAGCAGCACAGTCTTGTCGTTCATGGGTGTCTCTCTGTTCTGGGACGTCTCAGTTGACGCCGATGATTTCGACCTCGAAACGGATCGTCTTGCCGGCGAGCGGATGGTTGAAGTCGACCAGGGCTGACGCTTCGTCGATCTCGCGCACCAGACCGGAATAGCGGGAACCGTCGGGCGCCGCGAATTCCATGATGGTCAGCGCTTCGATCTCTTCGTCGGGCATATGTTCGCGGCGCACCCTTTCGACCAGGTCGGGGCGATGCTCGCCGAAGGCCTGGGAGGGAGCGAGCGTGAAGCTATGGCGGGTGCCGACTTCGATGCCGGCGAGCAGGCGCTCGAGGCTCGGCAGCAGCTCGCCGACACCGAGTTGCAGGGTCGCGGGCGTGCCCTCGAAGGTGCTGATCAGCGGCTGTCCGTTTTCGAGCGCGATGCGGTAGTGCAGGGTCACCAGGCTATTCGGCTGAATGGTTTGGGTCACGATGAATTCTCCGGTTTGGCGGACTTGGTGGGGGCTCTGAAGCTCGCCCACAGCATCAGCACGACCCCGATCGTGATGGCTGAGTCCGCGACGTTGAAGGCAGGCCAGCCGTGACGGCCGACATGAAAGTAGAGGAAGTCGACGACGGCGCCGTGCACCACCCGGTCGATGACGTTGCCGATGGCGCCGCCGATGATCAAGCTGAATGCAGCCGGTAGTGCCCGCTCGTTCACGTGCAGGCGAAGCAGATGCAGCAGCCAACCGCACACCAGCACCGCCAGGGTCACGAAGAACCAGCGCTGCCAGCCCGAGTGGTCGGCGAGAAAACTGAACGCCGCGCCGGGGTTGAACACCAGCACGAGCTTGAAGAAGGGCGTCACCGTGATCGCCTCACCTTGGTGCATCGTGGCGAGGACGATCCACTTGGTCACTTGATCGGCGACGACGATCCCCGCCGAGAGTGCCAGCCAGGCGAAGAGCCGCGGCGTCATCGGCGCACAGTGCCGGTGCCGCGGCGGAGTGATTGGATGAGGGCGAGCGTGCACCGGGCCCGGGTGATGCGTTCAGGCATGAGTGCGGGTCTCCGGCTCGCCGAAGAGGTTGCCGTGGCAGCGACCGCAGAGGCTCGGATGGTCGGCGAAGGCGCCGACGTCGTCTCGGTAATGCCAGCAGCGCTCGCATTTGGCGTGTGCGGAGGGTGTCGCCTCGATGCTCTCGTCGGCGGCGTCCGCGACGTGGATGAGCTCGGCGTGCGAGGTGATCAGCGCGAAGCGCAGGTCCTCGCCCAGACTCGCGAGCGCGTCATGGCGCTGGCCGGCCGCACGGATGCGTAGCTCGGCCTGCAGCGAGGAACCGACCTTGCCTTCGGCACGAACCGCCTCGATGACCTTCTGCACTTCGGCGCGGACGGCGCGAAGGGTCGCCCAGCGGGCGCACAGCGCCTCCTGGTCCGGCACTTCCGGCAGCTCGTGCCAGGTGTGCAGCATCACGCTGTCTTCCTCGCCGCGTCCGACCAGTTGCCAGATTTCCTCGGCCGTGAAGCTCAGCACCGGTGCCATCAAGCGGGCCAGTGCCTGCGTGATGTGCCACAGGACGGTTTGCGCCGCACGTCGCGGCACCGAGTCGGCGCGGGTGGTGTAGAGCCGGTCCTTGAGGATGTCGAGGTAGAACGCGCCGAGATCCTCGGACGCGAAGTTTTGAAGGGCCTGCACTATTCTGTGGAACTCGAAGCGCTCGTAGCTGGCGGTCACCTGTGCTTGCAGGTCGGCGGCCAGGGCGAGCGCGTAACGGTCGATGTCGAGGAGGGCCTCCATCGGCACGCTGTCGCGGTCGATGTCGAAGTCGGACGTGTTCGCGAGCAGGAAGCGCAGCGTGTTGCGCAGGCGGCGGTAGACCTCGACGACGCGGTCGAGGATCTCGTTCGAGATGGTCAACTCGCCCGAATAGTCGGTGGCGGCGACCCACAGGCGCAGGATCTCGGCGCCCAGCCGGTCCGAGACCTCCTGCGGCGCGACGACGTTGCCCTTGGACTTGGACATCTTCTTGCCTTGGCCGTCGACGACGAAGCCGTGGGTGAGCAGTCCCTGGTAGGGCGCACGCCCGTCGATTGCGCAGCCGGTAAGCAGCGACGAATGGAACCACCCGCGATGCTGGTCGGAGCCCTCCAGGTAGAGGTCGGCCGGCCAGGCACTGGCGTCGGCGTGCGAGCCGCGCAGTACCGTCCAATGGGTCGTGCCCGAGTCGAACCAGACGTCGAGCGTGTCACGCATCTTTTCGTAGTGCTCGGCCTCGGGGCCGAGAAGTTCGGCCGCATCGAGGCGGAACCACGCGTCGATGCCTTCCCGCTCGACGCGCTGGGCGACCGCATCGAGCAGTTCCAGCGAGCGCGGGTGCGGCTCGCCGGTCTCGCGGTGCAGGAACAGCGGAATCGGCACGCCCCAGTTGCGCTGGCGCGAGACGCACCAATCGGGCCGGTTGGCGATCATCGCGTGCAGGCGCGCCTGGCCCCAGGCCGGATAGAAGCGGGTGTCCTCGACGGCCTTGAGCGCCAGCTCGCGCAGCGTCGCCGCACCGGGCTCGACCCGTTCGCGTTCGGCCAGCCGGTCCATGCCGACGAACCACTGCGTGGTCGCGCGGTAGATCACCGGCGTCTTGTGGCGCCAGCAGTGCATATAGCTGTGGGTGATCGTGCCCGAGGCGAACAGGCATCCGTTCTCGGCGATCTTCTCGACGATGCGGGGGTTCGCCTCCCACACGCTCAGGCCACCGAAAAACGGCAGACCGTCGACAAAGGTGCCGTCGCCCTGCACCGGGTTGAGGATCTCCTCGGTGCGCATGCCGTAGCGCGTGCAGGTCGCGAAGTCGTCCATGCCGTAGGCCGGGGCGCTGTGGACCACGCCGGTGCCGGCGTCGGTAGCCACGTAGTCGCCCAGCATCATCGGCGAGGCGCGGTCATAGAACGGGTGGCGAAACTCGATGCGGTCGAGCGCTATGCCCTGGGCCGCGGCAAGCACCCGGCCTTCCAGGCCGAAACGCTCGAGCGCCACCTGGCGCAGTTCGGCGGCGACGATCACCAGGCCGCGCGCGGTCTCGACGAGTTCGTAGACCAGCTCTGGGTGGACATTGAGCGCCTGGTTGGACGGGATGGTCCAGGGCGTCGTCGTCCAGATCACGGCGTAGACCGGGGCGTCGGGCAGGCCTTCGAGGCCGAAGGCGTAGGCAAGTTTGCCCCGGTCGGACGAGGCCAGGGGGAAGCCGACGTCGATCTGAGGTGACTGCTTGTCCTGGTATTCGACCTCCGCCTCGGCCAGCGCCGAGCCGCAATCGAAGCACCAGTTAACGGGCTTTAATCCCTTGAACAGAAAGCCCTTCCGGTACATCTCGGCCAGCGCCCGGATCTCGGCCGCCTCGTTGGCGAAGTCCATGGTCCGGTAGGGTTTGTCCCAGTCGCCCAGCACGCCCAGGCGGATGAAATCCTTGCGCTGGCGCTCGATCTGCGCGCTCGCGTATTCGCGGCACAGTGCGCGTGCCTGATCGGCGGGCAGATGCTTGCCGTGCAGTTTCTCGATCTGGTGCTCGATCGGCAGGCCGTGGCAGTCCCAGCCTGGCACGTAGGGCGCGTCGAAACCGGCCAGCGTCTTGGACCGGACGATGATGTCCTTGAGAATCTTGTTGACCGCATGGCCGATGTGGATGTCGCCATTGGCATAGGGCGGGCCGTCGTGCAGCACGAAGCGCGGCCGGCCGGCGGCCGCCTTGCGGATGCGCGAGTAGAGCCTGCGTTGTTGCCACTCGGCGATCCATGCCGGCTCGCGCTTGGCGAGATTGCCGCGCATCGGGAACGGCGTGTCGGTGAGGTTCAGCGTCTTGCGGTAATCAGCCATGATGGTTTCCGGCCTCGATCTTGATCGGATTCTGTTCGAACCAGGCGCGCGCGGTGTCGGCATCCCGGGCAATCTGTGCGGTCAGCGCATCGAGCGACTCGAATCGCGCCTCGTCGCGTTGCTTGTGCAGGAAGTGCACGCGCATGTGGGCGCCGTAGCAGTCGCGGCGCCAGCCGAGCAGGTGCACCTCCAGGCTCGCGCGCGTCGAGCGGGTCACGGTGGGTCGCACGCCGACGTTGGCGACCGCCGGCACGGGGTGGTCGGCCAGCCCCTCGACGGCCACCGCGAAGACCCCCGACAGGGCCGCCTTGCGATGCTTCATCTGCACATTTGCGGTCGGATAGCCCAGCGTGCGCCCGCGGCCGTCGCCATGCACCACCCGACCGGCGACGCTGTAGGCCCGTCCCAAGAGGCGCGCCGCGTGGTCGAGGTCGCCTGCTGCGAGCGCCGCCCGCACGGCCGAGCTCGAGACCCGCTCGGTACCGACCTCGAGCGTCGGCATCGCCTCGACGCCGAACCCGCAGCGCGCGCCGGCCCCCTGCAGCAAGGCGAAATCCCCCTGGCGCCGCGCGCCGAAGCGGAAGTCGTCGCCGATGATGAGGTGTCGCAGGCCGAGCCCGGCGATCAGCACCTCGTCGAGGAAGCGCTCGGCGCTCAGCGCGGCCATGTGGGCATCGAAACGGCAGACGTGCACCCGATCGACACCGCTTGCGGCGAGCAGCAGCAGCTTTTCACGCAGCGAGGCCAGCCGCGCCGGAGCATCGTCGGGGGAGAAGTACTCGCGCGGGTGCGGCTCGAACGTCAGCACGACCGCCGGCAGCCCGAGCGAACGCGCCTTGCGGACGAGCATCTGCAGCAGCGCCTGGTGGCCACGGTGCACCCCGTCGAAATTGCCGATCGTGAGCACCGAGGCTCGTGCCGCCTGCGCGGGAACGCCTCGTAGAACCTGCATGAACGCCTGGAAAAAGGGCAAATTATACCGGTAATGGCGCACTGCAGTATCGTCCGCCTGCGCGGGCGACCACAAGGGTCGCCCCTACGGCGGAGGGGCCGAGACATGCGTCGTGCCGGTCTGAACGGTAGGGGCAGGCCTTGTGCCTG
>JARFTX010000045.1:0-16873 GCA_029289265.1 Gammaproteobacteria bacterium | reverse complement strand
ACGGCGGTGCCGACCGTGCCATCGCGGGCGACCACAAGGGTCGCCCCTACGGCGGTGGGGCCGAGACATGCGTCGTGCCGGTCTGAACGGTAGGGGCAGGCCTTGTGCCTGCCCGCGACGGCGGTGCCGACCGTGCCATCGCGGGCGACCACAAGGGTCGCCCCTACGGCGGCGGACCCGAGACGGGCGTCGTGCTGGTCTGAACCGTAGGGGCAGGCCTTGTGCCTGCCCATGTCAGGGGCTGTGCGCTGGCGAGGGGTAGCTGCCGTTCAGCCCGCGCGGGCCACCGTGGTGCGGTTGAGCGGCGGGTTGCTCTTGAAGTAGCGCTGGATGCCGCGCAGGATCGCGTCGGACATCTTCTCCTGGTAGGCGTTGTCGTTGAGGCGGCGTTCTTCTTCAGGATTGCTGATGAAGGCCGTCTCGACCAGCACCGAGGGGATGTCCGGGGCACGCAGCACGGCGAAGCCGGCCTGCTCGACCTCGGGCTTGTGCAGCTTGTTGATCGTGCCGAGTTCGCTCAACAGTGCGCTCCCGAGCTTGAGGCTGTCGTTGATCGTCGCCGTCTGGGAGAGGTCGAGCAGGGTGCGGGCGAGGTGTCCGTCCTGGCGGGCGAGATTGACGCCGCCGATCAGATCGGCCTCGTTCTCGCGCTGGGCGAGCCAGCGCGCCGCCGAACTGCTCGCGCCTCGCTCCGAGAGCACATACACCGAACTTCCGCTCGCCTCGGGCCGCACGAAGGCGTCGGCGTGGATGGAAACGAAGAGGTCGGCCTGCACTCGGCGCGCGATCGCGACGCGCTGATGGAGCGGCACGAAGTAGTCGCCATTGCGCGTCAATACCGCGCGCATGTTCGGCTGCGCGTCGATCTTGCGCTTGAGACGGCGGGCGATCGCCAGTGTGACGTTCTTCTCGTAGCTGCCGCGGCGGCCGATGGCTCCGGGGTCTTCGCCGCCATGGCCGGGATCGAGCACGACCGTCATGAGCCGATTCGCCTCGGGGGCGCCGCGGCGTGCGGTCTGAGCCGGTTCGCGGACGTCTCGGCGCTGCGCGTCGGCTCTGCCGTTGCCGCCGGCCGCCGCTTCCATCGCGGTGGATTTCTGGATCAGGGCGAGCAGCGGGTCGTGCGGCTCGTTGGGGTAGAGGTCGAGCACCAACCGATGGCCGTAGTTTGCGATCGGCTTGAGCGTGAAGATCTGCGGATTGATGCTGTCTTTGAGTTCGACCACCACGCGCACGACCCCAGGCCGGTTCAGGCCGGCGCGGATGAGGCTCACGATCGGATCGGACTCCAGCACCTTCGACGGCAGCGACTTGAGGACGCTGTTGAGCTCGACCCCCTCGATATCGACCACGAGCCGCTCGGGGTTCTTGATGACCATGTGGCTGAACTTCAGTTCGGCCGTGCTCTCCAGCGTGATCCGGGTGTAGCCCGTGCCCGGCCAGACGCGCACCGCGACGAGGCTGCTGGCGCCGAAGCCCAACGGGCTGACGAGCAGCGCCAGCGCTGCACCGGCGAACTTGATTGCCGTACGCCGGCTCACGCCGGCGGGCAGATCTACGGGGGCTTCGCCCTCAGCGTCAAGGCCATCTTGCTCGTGCATTGTCGTCCTCCCTCCGTCACCGCGGACACCGCCAGGCGGCGCCCGAGGCCGTCGACCGAAAGGCGCACAATCAGGTCGGGGTCAGCGAGGAAGGGATGGGCCTTGTCAGGCCACTCCACCAGGCAGACCCCGCGCGCCGGAAAGTACTCGTCCAGTCCCGCTTCGAGGAATTCTTCGGGTGCGTTGAAGCGATAAAAATCAAAGTGATATAAGTGTAATCTAGAAACTGTGTAAGGTTCAATCAAGGTGTACGTCGGACTTTTCACTTTTCCGGCGTGACCGAGCGCATGGAGCGCCCCCCGGACCAGGGTCGTCTTGCCTGCGCCGAGGTCTCCGACGAGGTAGATGTTCAGCCCGTTCTCGAGGCCGGCTGCGAGCGCAGCGCCGGCCGCTTCGGTGTCGGATTCGCAGTCGAGATGCGCTTCGAGGCTGCTGCCGCTATCATCTGTGGCGTGAACGATGTGGATCATGCGGGGCTCTCCAGGGATTCCAGGTCGGCGGCACTCGAGGATGCGGCCGGGCTGGTCGAGCGCATTCGCGGCTGGGGCCGCGAACTGGGTTTCGATGCGGTCGGCGTGTCGGACGTCGATCTGAGCGATGCCGAACCCGGGCTTGCGGCGTGGCTCGCAGCCGGTTTTCACGGCGAGATGGATTATATGGCCCGCCACGGCATGAAGCGGGCGCGCCCGAGCGAACTTGTGCCCGGCACGCTGCGCGTGCTCAGTGCGCGCATGAACTATTGGCCCGCGGCCGAGGTTGCGCGTGAAGTTCTCGAGGACGGCCGCCGCGCCTACGTGTCACGGTACGCACTCGGGCGCGACTACCACAAGGTGCTGCGTGCGCGGCTCGAGCGGCTTGCGCAGCGCATTGCGGCCGAGGCGCCGCACGGCTATCGCGTGTTCACCGATTCGGCGCCGGTGCTGGAGGTCGAACTCGCCAATCGCGCCGGCCTGGGTTGGCGCGGCAAGCATACGCTGCTGCTCGAACGCGACGCGAGTTCGTGGTTCTTTCTCGGCGAAATCTTCACCGACCTCCCGCTGCCCGCGGACGCTCGGACGGGGGGGCACTGCGGCACCTGCCGCGCCTGTCTCGACGCCTGTCCGACCCGAGCGATTGTCGCCCCGTACCAGGTCGACGCACGGCGCTGCATCTCCTACCTGACGATCGAGCTGAAGGGAGCAATCCCGGAAGCGCTGCGGCCGGCCATCGGCAACCGCATCTACGGCTGCGACGACTGTCAGCTCGTGTGTCCGTGGAATCGCTTCGCTCGACTCGCCGTCGAGCCGGATTATCTGCCCCGTCAGGGGCTCGACCGTGCGTCGCTCGTGGATCTGTTCGCCTGGACGGAGTCCGAGTTCGCTTCGCGCATGGCCGGGAGCGCCATCTACCGTATCGGGTACGAGCGGTGGCTGCGCAACCTGGCGGTCGCGCTCGGCAATGCGCCGACTACGCCCGAAGTGCTCGCTGCGCTGGAATCGCGCGCCGAGGATCGGTCACCGCTGGTCCGTGAGCACGTCGCCTGGGCGCTGCAACGGCACCGCGGGTGAGGCCACCCGAGACTGGGTTCAGCCGGGCGCTCCGGTGGCGACAGGCCGAGCCGGGTCGGCGCACCACTCGCTCCACGAGCCGGCGTACAGGCGCGAGCCGGCCAGCCCGGCGTGATCCATCGCGAGCAGATTGTGGCAGGCGGTCACCCCCGAGCCGCACTGATGGATGACTTCGCGCGCATCGCGGCCCCGCAGCAGGGTCTCGAACTCGGTTCGAAGTTGTCCGGGGGGCTTGAATCGCCCGTCCGCTTGCAGGTTGTCGCGAAAAAAGCGGTTGAGCGCGCCCGGAATGTGGCCGCCAACGGGGTCCAGCGTTTCGTTCTCGCCGCGGAAACGGTCCGGGCTGCGGGCATCGATGAGCGTCATGCCCGCCTTGCCGAGGTGCACCCGGACATGGTCGGCGTCGACCCGGGCGGATGCGACGATCGCGGCAACGTAGCGTGTCGGGGCAACGCTCGGCAATTCGGTCGACAGGGGCTGCGCGTCGTCGCACCAAGCGCGCAGACCGCCATCCAGGACCGCGACCCGGCGGTGGCCGAGCCAGTGCCGGAGCATCCACCACAGGCGCGCTGCAAACATTCCCCCGGCGTCGTCGTAGGCGATCACCTGGGTGTCGCGGCCGACCCCGCAGCGGCCCAGCAGGTCCGCGAATGCGGTCGGTTCGGGCAGCGGATGGCGCCCGTTGGTGCCGCTGCGCGGGCCCGACAGGTCGTCGTCGAGACTCAGGAAGCGGGCGCCCGGAATGTGCCCGTGCGCATAGGCACTGCGACCGAATGCCGGGTTGGCGAGGTCGTGGCGGCAGTCGAAAATCCGCCAGTCGGCCGCGCCGCCATGCCGGATGAGATCCGGTACGCCGATCAGAGTCTCGAACGAGTCGCTCACCGCGCCGGCTCCTCCTCGGTTTCGATCCAGGTGCGGGCTTCGGCTTCGTCGTCGAATACCAGAACGCGCGCATCGACGAATATCTGCGTGAGCCAGGCGCTCCAGGTGATCCATTGGCTGTCGGTGATCACCGCGACCTTGACGAAATCCCGGGCGTGCTGGCGCGAGAACTTGATCTCCTCCCAGGCGACGTCGAGGGTGAAGTCGGCCATGTCGCGCAGGTCGAACAGCAGGTTCACCGGGCCGCCGAACTTCAGCTTGTAATTGACCATCTCCTCGAATTCCTTGTAGTCCGCCAGCGTGAATTCGCCGAAGACAGCAACCGAGATCAGGTTTTCGTTGTGTTCGATCGTGATCATGGAGGGCTCCGCGCTATCGAGGGGATATGCGGACCACTATATCGTCAGGGGCGCCCCGATTCAATCGCGCGACATGGACCGCGGGGCGCCACGAAGTGCCCAGTACGGGCAGTGGTCATGCCAGGCAGATTCGCGGTAGTCTCTCAGCGTTTGGACCGTTTACGGAGCTGGCATGGACTTTCTGCTCGCCCTCGACCAGGGCACCACGAGCTCTCGCGCGATCGTCTTCGACCGCGACGGGCAGGTGCGCGGTACGGCGCAGCGTGAATTCGCTCAGCACTTTCCGCATCCCGGCTGGGTCGAGCACGACCCGGAGGAGATCCTGCGCACCCAGCTCGAATGTGCTCGCGCGGCGATCGCGCAGGCCTCGATTCGTCCCGGGCAGGTCGCCGCGGTGGGCATCAGCAACCAGCGCGAAACCACCGTGCTGTGGGATCGGAGCAGCGGACGGGCACTCGCGCCGGCCATCGTCTGGCAGGACCGGCGCACCGCCGCGCACTGCGATCGACTGCGCGCGCAGGACCTCGCCGAGACTGTGCGCGAGCGCACCGGGCTCGAGATCGACGCCTATTTCTCGGCGACCAAGCTCGCCTGGCTGCTCGACAACGTGCCCGGCGCCCGGGCTCGCGCCGAGCGCGGGGAACTGGCCTTCGGCACGATCGACAGCTGGCTGGCCTGGCGCCTCACCGGTGGTGCGCTGCATGTGACCGATCCGGGCAACGCCGCGCGGACGATGTTGTTCGACATTCACACGCTGGCCTGGGACCCGGATCTGCTGGAGCGCTTCGACATCCCGCCAGCGCTGCTGCCGAGCATCGTCGACAGCAGCGGACCGTGTGGTGCGACGCAGGCCGATCTGCTCGGCGCGGCGATACCGATCGCCGGCATCGGCGGCGACCAGCAGGCCGCCACCTTCGGGCAGGCCTGCTTTGCGCCGGGCATGGCGAAGAACACCTACGGCACGGGATGTTTCCTGCTGATGAACACCGGATCGCGGCCAGTCGTGTCGGCCAACCGCCTGCTGACAACCGTGGCGTGGCGCCGGAACGGGGCGGCCACCTATGCGCTAGAAGGCAGCGTCTTCATCGGCGGTGCGGTGGTGCAATGGCTGCGCGACGGACTCGGCCTGATCGCCCGCGCCGAGGACGTCGAGGCGCTGGCCGCGTCGGTGCCCGATAGCGGGGGGGTGGTCTTCGTGCCGGCGTTCACGGGATTGGGTGCGCCGCACTGGGACGCCTATGCACGTGGGACGCTGGTCGGTCTGACGCGGGGCACGAGTGCCGCGCACATCGCGCGCGCCGCGCTCGAATCGATCGCGCTGCAGACGGTGGATCTGGTCGAAGCGATGAATCGCGACGGTGCCGCGGCCCTCACCGAATTGCGCGTCGACGGCGGGGCGGCCGCCAACGACCTGCTGATGCAGATGCAGGCCGATCTGCTGGGCGTGCCGGTGGTGCGTCCGCAAATGCTCGAAACCACCGCGCTGGGGGCAGCCTATCTGGCCGGGCTCGGCATCGGGATCTGGTCGGACGAGGCCGAGATTGCCGCGCACTGGCAGGCGGCGCGCCGCTTCGAGCCGGCGATGGCGAGTGCGCGGCGCGAGCGGATCATCGGGGACTGGCGTCGCGCGGTCGAGCGAGCCCGCGGCTGGGCCTGCGGGTGAATCACGTGTTCGAGGTATCGTCGCGCACGCAGACGCTCCAGCGCAGCCGGTTGCTGCGGGCGCTGCGCAGTGGGCGACGCTACGACATAGTCATCATCGGCGGTGGCGCAAGCGGCCTGGGCTGTGCGGTCGACGCTGCCGCGCGCGGGCACTCTGTCGTGCTGCTCGAGGGGCACGATTTCTGCAAAGGGACGAGCTCGCGCGCCACCAAGCTCATTCACGGAGGCGTCCGCTATCTCGCCCAGGGCAACGTTCCCCTGGTGCGCGAGGCGCTGCTCGAGCGCTCGCGCCTGCTCGCGAATGCGCCCCATCTGGTGCATCCACTGCGCTTCGTCGTGCCGACCTATCGGCGGCGCGATGCCCTGTTCATTGGCATGGGCCTGACCGCCTACGACCTGCTTGCGGGTACGCACGGCATCGAACACTGCCGCACGCTCGATCGCAAGGAGACCCTTGCAGCGCTGCCGACGGTAAGCGCCGAGCGGCTGCGCGGCGGCATCGCCTACTGGGATGCGCAGTTCGACGACGCGCGCCTGGGCATCTCGCTGATGCGCACCGCCTTCGATCTGGGCGCGATCGCCCTCAACTACGTGGTCGTCGAGGCCTTGCTGCGCGACGGCGGGCGGGTGCGGGGCGTCATCGCCCGTGACGTCGAGACCGGCGAGGTGCTGCATGTCGGCGCACGCGCCGTGATCAACGCGACCGGCGTCTGGGCCGACGGCGTGCGACGCCTCGAACGGCCTGACGCGGCGGCACTGCTGCGGCCGAGCCAGGGCGTGCACGTCGTCGTCGACCGCAAGTTCCTTCCGGGGCGCGACGCGCTGCTGGTGCCGCGCACCGTCGATGGGCGCGTGCTCTTCGCCATTCCCTGGCAGGGTAGGGTCGTGATCGGCACCACCGACACGGCCCGCGCCGACGCTCCGCTCGAGCCGCGACCGCTCGCAGGCGAGGTCCATTTCATTCTCGCCACTGCGGCCCGCCATCTCGATCGCGCACCGGGCCGCGAGGACGTGCGCAGCGTCTTCGCCGGGCTGCGACCGCTGATCGACGCCAAGCCACGCACCGGCACCAGGCGGCTGTCGCGCGAGCATCTGGTCGAGGTCTCCGAGGGCGGGCTCGTGACGATCACGGGCGGCAAGTGGACCACGTACCGGCGCATGGGGGAGGACGCCGTCGACGCGGCCGAGGCCGCTTGCGGCTTGCCGGCCGGGCGCTGCGTGACCGGCGAGTTGCGTCTGCACGGTGCGCCTGCGCCTGTTGTAAGCATCGGTGGACATCCCCGCCGCGAGGCTGGACGGGTCGACGACGCCTATGGCAGCGATCGCGCCGCGGTCGATGCGCTACCGGGGGCGGGGCAAGTCCTGCAGCCGGGTCTGACGCTGACCGAAGCCGAGGTGCGGCACGCAGCGCGTCATGAACTCGCCCGCACCGTGGAAGACGTGCTCGCGCGCCGGCATCGCGCGCTGTTCCTCGATGCGCGTTTGGCGCTCGCCGCAGCACCTTCCGTCGCGCGCATTCTGGCCGAGGAGCTCAGGCGCGACGCCTGGTGGTGCGAAGCCGAAGTGCAGCGCTTCGCCGCATTGGCAGCCCAGTACTCCGATCCCGGGCCGTTGCGGCCCTGATCGGCTGTCGGCGCGGGGCCGCTGGCGCGCGGGTTCTGGCCGATGGGCGTTGCCTGCTCGGGCGGGATATGGCGGCACGCCGCGGAAGCGTGTGCATGCCGCTGCGGCGACGCTCGGGCGAGGCCGCGCGGTGTCGCCATGTGATCTTTCACTGCGGGGAGGACTGCTTGGGCAGGCTGACGATTGCCATCGAGCCGCCGCCTGGTGCGCTCTCGAGCACGACGTCACCGCCCTGGGCTCTCAGCAGGTTGCGCGCGATCGCCAGGCCCAGGCCTGTCCCGCCCGTTTCGCGGTTGCGTGAGGACTCGGTGCGGTAGAAGGGCTCGAACACCTTCTCGCACTCCGCGTCGGGTATGCCGGGACCGTGATCGCGGACCCGGATCTCGAAGCCATTCGGACGTTCCTCCAGTGCAATCTCGACGTGTTCGCCGAACTTGACCCCGTTTTCGATCAGATTCCACAGAGCCCGCCGCAGGGCAACCGGCTGGGCGTGGCAGGGCGTCGGCGCAAGGCCGCTGTGGCCCACGGTCCAGCCCATGTCGCGGGCATCGTCGCACAAGGCCTCGATCAGGCCATTCAGGTCGACCGCATGCAGCGGTGCGGTGATGTCCAGGCTGCGGGCGAAGTCCAAGCCCTCACGTGCCAGCGCCTGCATGGCGTCGAGGTCTGATTGCACGCGCGCGCGCAAGGCCTCGTCTTCGATCATTTCGGCTCGCAGTCGAAGTCGTGTGATCGGCGTCTGCAGGTCGTGTGAGATCGCCGCCAGAATGCGGGTGCGCTCGCCGACGTGCTCTCGGATGCGCTGCTGCATGCGATTGAAGGCAGCGGTTGCACGGGCCACCTCGTCCGGTCCCGCAACGTCGAGCGCCGGGCGATTGGGGTCCTCGCCGATCGCCTGGGCCGCCGCAGCCAGCCGCGTCAGCGGTCGGGTCGCGAGCCTGACCGCGATCCAGGCGAGCAGCGTTACTCCGGCGACCAGCGCCGCGAGCGCAGCCAGCGCGCGTTCCGGTGCCCACGGGGTGGTTGCGCTGGGCAGATGGGGCAGCGGCAGCCGAATCGTCAGCGGGCTGCCATCTGCGAGTTGCAGGGACGCGATCAGGCGTCCGTGCGACATCGGGGTATCGGGGCGCGGGGGTGTGGTGAAGAGCGCAACCTGACGCCCCGGCAGGGCGCGGTCCAGCGACTGCACCAACGGCAGCCGTCCCGACAGGGGCTCGAGCCCTGGTGGGGGCGACTGCAGTGCGAAGCGCAGCCGGCGCCGGCCCAATGCTTCGATCCACTGGTCGCGCTCGTCGGGCGAGAGCCGGTCGAGCACATCGACGGCTGCGGTGAGTTCGCGAGTGAGCCCTTCCAGAAGCAGGTCGCGGTCGTGCCGATGGCGCTCGCCGAGAAAGAGCGCGTAGCTCACCGCGAGCACGACGGCGATGCCGAGCAGCCAGATCAGCATCAGCCGGGCAAAAAGCGTGCGGGGCAGCGGCAGCTTCATGTGCCACCGTCCTCGACGGCGCCTGGCGTGACGCTGGCTGCGAGGACGTAGCCCTCGTTGCGGACCGTCTTGATGATGCCCGGCTCGCGGGCATTGTCGCGCAGGCGCTGGCGCAGGCGACTCACCAGCAGGTCGATGGACCGGTCGAAGACATCCGCCTCGCGGCCCTGCGTGAGTTCCATCAGCTGGTCGCGGTTGAGCACGCGCTGGGGATGTTCCAGAAACGCCGCGAGCAGACGGTATTCAGCGCCGGAAAGCGGCACGACGGTGTCGTCGTCGTCGATCAGATGACGCGCCACGGTATCGAGCCGCCATTGGGCGAAGCGCAACACGGCACCGCGACTCTCGCTCGGCCCTTCGAGATTCGGCGGCAAGGCGCGCGCCCGGCGCAGGATGGCGCGAATGCGTGCGAGCAGCTCGCGCGGCACGAAAGGCTTGGGGACGTAGTCGTCCGCACCCATCTCGAGGCCGACGATGCGGTCCATGTCCTCGCCGCGGGCGGTCAGCATGAGCACGGGCGTGGCGCTGTTGCGCCCGCCGGCCCGAAGGTTTCGGCATAGCGTGAGCCCGTCCTCGCCGGGCATCATCAGATCGAGCACGATCAGATCGATGCGGTGGTGGTTGAGGATCTCCTTCATTTCGCGACCATTGGCGGCCCGGGAGCAGCGCAGACCCTGCTTTTCGAGGTAGTCGCCGAGCAGCGTCCGGATGTCGCGGTCGTCGTCGACGATGAGGATGTGGTCCTGGGAGGCGCTCATTTCGGTCGAACGGTGCAGAGGTGGAAAAACTTTGCGTGCCGGCGCCGATGCGCGACGATGCGTCCGCCGCCGCTGCGCGCCTGGATGGGGCAATCATACGATCGGGTCGCGGCGCCTGTGTATCACAACGTATCGCCGAGCTCATGGGAAACAGTGCAATGCAAAGGCGGCCGATGCCGACACATGCCGCACACAGTCGCGTGCTCAAATGATCTCGCCGCCCGGGAATCGGGTGCACGATCAACCTGAAGAGGAGTAGCGAGATGAGAACCTGGATCAAGACTTCGATTGCCGCAGCCATCGTGGGCGCCGTCGGACTGGGAGCGGCCGGTGTCATGGCGAAGCCCGGAGATTTCGAAGGTCCATGGGCCGGGATGATGGGGCACGCAAAGATGGAGCGCGGCATGATGGGAGGCCGCGGAATGGGCCCGCATGCGGGCGAGCGCGGCGAGCGCGGTGCGCGCATGGCCGAGCGCATGCCCCAGCGGCTGGGCGAGCTTGAAACGGCGCTCGAACTGCGAGCGGAGCAGGCCGAGGCCTGGCAGACTTTCCGCCAGTCGGTGCTCGACCGCGCTACCAGTGCGCAGGCACGCATGGGCGAGATGAGGGGCTCCGAGCGGCCGGCGACCGTGCTCGAACGCATGCAGCGGATGGAAGAGCATCACGCCGCCCGTGGGCAGGATATGAGCGCAATGCGTGCCCAGGTCGAGACCTTCTATGCGCAACTCGACGACGCACAGAAGAAGACCTTCGACGACAACTTCATGATCGGTCGGGGCGGTCATGCCCGGGGCGGGCGGCACGGCCCGCACCACGGCGGCGCAAACTGATACGCCTCGCGCAGAAAAGGGAAAGGGTCACGACCCTGCGGGATCGTGACCCTTGCTTTGAGCGCGCGCTCGCAGCGGGGCGCGCATCAAGCCATCAGTGGAACTGCTCTTCCTCGGTCGAGCCGGTGAGCGCGGTGACGCTCGACTTGCCACCCTGGATCACGGTGGTGACTTCGTCGAAGTAGCCCGTGCCCACTTCCTGCTGGTGCGACACGAAGGTGTAGCCGCGATCGCGTGCCGCGAACTCCGGCTCCTGGACCTTTTCGACGTAGGCCGACATGCCACGCGCAACGTAGTCCTGCGCGAGGTCGAACATGTTGTACCACATCGAGTGGATGCCGGCCAAAGTGATGAACTGGTACTTGTAGCCCATCGCACCGAGTTCGCGCTGGAACTTGGCGATGGTCGCGTCGTCGAGGTTCTTCTTCCAGTTGAAGGACGGCGAGCAGTTGTAGGCGAGCATCTTGCCCGGATGCTTGGCATGCACCGCCTCGGCGAACTTGCGCGCGAACTCCAGATCCGGCGTGCCGGTCTCGCACCAGACCAGGTCGGCGTAGTCGGCGTAGGCGATGGCGCGTGAGATGGCCTGCTCCAGACCCTTCTTGGTCTTGTAGAAACCTTCGGCGGTGCGCTCGCCGGTCAGGAAGGGCTTGTCGTTTTCGTCGTAGTCGGAGGTCAGCAGGTCGGCCGCTTCGGCATCGGTACGGGCGATGACCAGGGTCGGGACGCCATAGACGTCGGCCGCCATGCGGGCAGCGATCAGCTTCTGAACGGCTTCGGCAGTCGGTACCAGCACCTTGCCGCCCATGTGGCCGCACTTCTTGACCGAAGCCAACTGGTCTTCCCAATGCACGCCGGCGGCGCCGGCACGGATCATCGCCTTCATCAGTTCGAAGGCGTTCAGCACGCCACCGAAACCCGCTTCGGCATCGGCGACGATCGGCACGTGGTAGTCGATGTAGCCAGGATCGCCGGGGTTGGCGCCCTTCGACCACTGGATTTCATCGGCGCGGGTGAAGGCGTTGTTGATGCGCTCGACCACCTTCGGCACGGAATCGACCGGGTACAGCGACTGGTCGGGATACATGGCGGCGTATTCGTTGTTGTCGGCAGCAACTTGCCAGCCCGACAGGTAGATGGCCTTGATGCCGGCCTTGACTTGCTGCATGGCCTGACCGCCGGTGAGCGCGCCCAGGCAATTGACGTAGGGCTGGTTATTGACCAGATCCCACAGCTTCTCGGCACCGCGACGGGCCAGCGTGTATTCGACCGGGACGGAGCCGCGCAGGCGGACAATGTCGGCGGCGGTGTAACCGCGCTTGATGCCTTTCCAGCGGGGGTTCTCGGCCCAGTCTTTCTCGAGGGCGGCAATTTGCTGTTCGCGGGTCTTGCTCATGGCAGTTTCCTTCGTAGCTGAGGGTCCAGGGTCTAGTCTTGCGCTGCAGTCGGCGGAACTTGCGCCCTCGTCCGGGGGCAATCCCTGTCGTCTTGATCGGGAAAGATCGAGCCGCAGCGTTGAGGGAAAGTATAGGTACTGTCTCGCTACGCAGCAATATGTCTTATATAAGATATAAGAAAAAAGTTAACGAAGTAAAACATGACTTTGCGCCCAACGTTTTGTATTGTGAAACGAGGGGTGCCGTTATGAAACGAAACGATGTTGCAAGAGCACATGCAACGGGCGGCTCGACTCCAGACACCGTCGATTCCAGGTCACAGCAAGGGCTGCTCGCTGACGATGACACCGTCCTCGTCGGCGTACACGAACTGACCGGGTACGAAGGTCACGCCGCCGAATGTCACCGGGAGATCGGCGTCGCCGACGCCCTTCTTGATGCTCTTGAGCGGATGGGTGGCGAGGGCGAAGACGCCGATGCTCATCTCGCCGATGGCGCGGGAATCGCGGATGCAGCCATAGACGATGATTCCGGCCCAGCCGTTGCGCACGCCCAGTCGGGCCAGTTGATCGCCCACCAGCGCACAGCGCATCGATCCGCCGCCGTCGACCACGAGTACGCGCCCGTTGCCGGGCCCTTCGAGGGCGCTGCGCACCAGGGAATTGTCCTCGAACACCTTGAGCGTCGCGATCGGACCCCCGACGGCAGTCCGGCCGCCGAAGCTGCGCATCATGGGCGCGAGCACCCGGACCCGACCTTCGTGCGCGTCGCACAGGTCGGCTGTCTGCATCTGCATGGGCAATCTCCTTCTCTCGGGCAAAAAAAGGGCGACCTCCCGGTCGCCCTTCGTGGAATCGGAACGCTCAGGTCGTCGCCGCCTCGACTTCGTCGAATACCAGTGTCACCTTGCCTTCGGCGTCGAGGTCTATCGTCACCTTGCCGCCATGGGCGAGGCGGCCGAACAGCAACTCGTCGGCGAGCGCCGCACGGATCGAGTCCTGAATGAGGCGTGCCATGGGGCGCGCGCCCATAAGCGGATCGAAGCCCTCGGAAGCAAGCCAGGCCTTCAGTTCGCTGGTGAAGTGCGCCTCGACCTTCTTCTCGTGCAATTGCGCTTCGAGCTGCATCAGGAACTTGTCGACGACGCGCAGTATGACCTGATTATCGAGCGCCTTGAACGAGATCATCGCATCGAGGCGGTTGCGGAACTCGGGCGAGAACATCCGCTTGATCTCGGCCATTTCCTCGCCCGCTTCGCGCTTCGCGGAGAAACCGATCACCGACTTTTGCGTCGCCTCGGCGCCGGCGTTCGTGGTCATGATGACGATCACGTTGCGGAAATCGGCCTCACGCCCGTTGTTGTCGGTGAGCGTGCCGTGGTCCATCACCTGCAGCAGGATGTTGTAGATGTCGGGGTGGGCCTTCTCGATCTCGTCGAGCAGCAGCACGCAGTGCGGCTTCTTCGTGATCGCCTCGGTGAGGAGTCCGCCATTGTCGAAACCGACATAGCCTGGCGGCGCACCGATCAGGCGCGACACCGCGTGGCGCTCCATGTACTCGGACATGTCGAAGCGCACCAGCTCGATGCCGAGCGTGTAGGCGAGCTGACGGGCGACCTCGGTCTTGCCGACGCCGGTCGGGCCGCTGAAGAGGAAGCTGCCGATCGGTTTTTGCGGATTGCCCAGGCCCGAGCGCGACATCTTGATGGCCTTGGCCAACGCCTCGATCGCCGCGTCCTGGCCGAACACGACGTTCTTCAGATCGCGCTCGAGCGTCTTCAGCGCGGCGCGGTCGTCGTTCGAGACGCTGCGCGGCGGGATGCGCGCGATTTTGGCTACGATCTCCTCGATCTCGCCCTTGCCGATGGTCTTGCGCTGCTTGGACTTCGGCAGGATGCGCTGTGCCGCGCCGGCCTCGTCGATGACGTCGATGGCCTTGTCGGGAAGATGGCGGTCGTTGATGTAGCGGGCCGAGAGCTCGGCCGCCGAGCTGAGCGCCGCGGCCGAATACTTGACCCCGTGATGCTCCTCGAAGCGACTCTTGAGTCCCTTGAGGATCTCGACGGTCTCGGGCACCGACGGCTCCACCACCTCGACCTTCTGGAAGCGCCGCGACAGGGCATGGTCCTTCTCGAAGATCTGCCGGTACTCGTTGTAGGTGGTCGCGCCGATGCACTTGAGCTGGCCCGAAGAGAGCGCCGGCTTGAGCAGGTTGGAGGCGTCGAGCGTGCCGCCCGAGGCGGCCCCGGCCCCGATCAGGGTGTGGATCTCATCAATGAAGAGGATCGAGTTCTGCGTTTCGCGCAGTTGCTTCAGCACCGCCTTCAGGCGCTGCTCGAAATCGCCCCGATATTTGGTGCCGGCGAGCAGCGCGCCCATGTCGAGGGCGAACACCTGGCTGTCCTTGAGGATCTCCGGCACGCGGTCCTCGATGATGCGCCGCGCCAGGCCCTCGGCGATCGCCGTCTTGCCGACGCCCGCCTCGCCGACCAGCAGGGGGTTGTTCTTCCGTCGCCGGCAAAGGGTCTGGATGACCCGCTCGAGCTCGTGCTCGCGCCCGATCAGCGGATCGATCTTGCCCATCAAGGCCTGCTGGTTGAGATTCTGGGTGAAATTCTCGAGTGCGCCGCCGGGTTGCGCCGCCTCCTGTTCCTGCTCGTTCTGCTCGGATTCCTGGCGCCCGGCCGCCGGCGCGCCCTGTTGCGGCGTCTTGGCAATACCGTGGGAAATGAAGTTCACCACATCGAGCCGCGAGATGTTCTGGCGCTGCAGGAAATAGACCGCGTGGGAGTCCTTCTCGCCGAAGATCGCAACGAGCACGTTGGCGCCGGTAACTTCCTTCTTGCCCGAGGACTGGACGTGCAGGATCGCGCGCTGGATGACCCGTTGGAAGCCCAGCGTCGGCTGCGTGTCGATCTCCTCGGTGCCTTCGACCTTGGGCGTGTGCTCGTTGATGAAGTTGGTCAGCTCCCGCCGCAGCTCCTCGACGTTGGCCGCGCAGGCACGCAGCACTTCAGCGGCCGACGGGTTGTCGAGCAGCGCGAGCAGAAGGTGTTCGACGGTGATGAACTCGTGCCGCTTCTGCCGGGCTTCGACGAAGGCCATGTGAAGACTGACTTCAAGCTCTTGCGCGATCATTCTCAGTTTTCCTCCATCACGCACGCCAGCGGGTGCTGGTGCTGCCGGGCAAAGGACAGGACCTGCTCGACTTTGGTTGCAGCCACATCCTTCGGAAACACACCGCAGACGCCCGAGCCCTCCCTGTGCACTTGGAGCATGATTCGGGTTGCCCGTTCGCGGTCCATGCCGAAAAAACTCTGCAGCACGACCACCACGAACTCCATGGGGGTGAAGTCGTCGTTCAGCAGCAGGACTTTGTAGAAGGGCGGCGGCTTGGTGCGCGTTTTCGCCGTTTCGACAACGAACTCGTCTTGCTTGTGAGTGGCCATGCAACCCATTCTAATCGAGTCGGGACAGAGTGCAAGGCACGCTCCGGGCGTGGTCTCTCGGCCCCATTCTGGGTGGAAATGCAACAGCTCCGATTGTGCGCCGCAAAGTGCCGCGCTGTAAGCCCATCGGCGTTGTTTGGAAAGGTGTTTCGACCGGCCATTGTTCCTGCCCGGGGTGTGGTTGCTGTGACGCAGCGAAACCGATGGGAATAATTTTTCAGGAAACGCTTGACGCTGCGTCCGCAAGTGCGTAAAAGCAAGTCTGTGTAAGGCGTGAGGCTGGCCTCACCCGATCTGCCGCGCTATCCGGAGATCCCGGGCAAAACGGCACGGCGGGGGGCTGACTGCTTGTTCGCTGGCGCACGGACGGGGTAGTACCCGTAACACTCGTAAATTTCAAGGATCAAGGCAATATGGCAACTGGTACGGTTAAGTGGTTCAATGATTCCAAGGGTTTTGGCTTCATTACCCCGGACGATGGCAGCGAAGATCTCTTTGCGCACTTCTCGGCAATCAACATGGCCGGGTTCAAGACTCTGAAGGAAGGCGAAAAGGTTTCCTTCGAAGTCACCCAGGGCCCCAAGGGCAAGCAGGCTTCCAACATCCAGAAGGCCTGAGTCATCACAGGATGTCGGTGATCGTTCCGTCATGACGGAACGGCACCCGAGAAACAACCGCCGGATCTCCGGCGGTTTTTTTTCGGGTGCGCCAAGCCGGGCCTGTTCGCTTCAGGTGTGCCGCGAAGGTCCGGTCGACAGCCGGGAGAGCCTGAAAGCAAAAAGGCCGCCCGATGTCGGGCAGCCTTTTCTAAGTCGTTCGGCGCGATCTCGAGCTGCGGCCGTGGCCGCGCACGAGTGGCTTACTTGAGCTTGATTTCCTTGTACAGGACGTGCTTGCGCACGACCGGGTCGTACTTCATGAATTCGAGCTTGTTGGGGGTCGTACGCTTGTTCTTCGAGGACGTGTAGAAGTGTCCCGTACCAGCGGTCGACTCCAGCTTGATCTTTTCGCGGGCGCCTTTGGCCATTTGAATCTCCTTTCGCTTGCTTCAGTTGCTTGGCGCTTCGCTCAGATCTTCTCGCCGCGGGCGCGGAGATCTGCGATCACGACATCGAGGCCCTTCTTGTCGATGGTGCGAAGGGCGGCATTGGACACGCGCAGGCGGATCCAGCGGTTCTCGGCCTCGCTCCAGAACCTGCGCGATTGCAGGTTCGGCAGGAAGCGACGCTTGGTTTTGTTGTTGGCGTGGGAAACGTTGTTACCCACCATCGGTGCTTTAC
>JARFTX010000044.1 GCA_029289265.1 Gammaproteobacteria bacterium | reverse complement strand
ACATGCCCATCGACGCGTTGATCGGGATCGGGCTCATGTACGGCCCCATCAGCCCTGTGACGAAGGCCATCGGCAGGAGCGCCGCGATCACCGTGAAGGTCGCCAGAATGGTCGGCCCGCCGACCTCGTCGACGGCCTTGGGGATGAGCCGCCACAGCGGCGCAGCAGGCTCCAGAGCCTTCCAGCGGTGGATATTCTCGACCACCACGATGGCGTCGTCGACCAGGATCCCGATGGAGAAGATCAGCGCGAAGAGGCTCACCCGGTTGAGCGTGAAGCCCCAGGCCCAGGACGCGAACAGCGTCGCCGCGAGCGTGAGCGTCACGGCGACGCCGACGATCAGCGCCTCGCGCCGGCCGAGCGTGACGAGCACCAGCAGCACGACCGCGGCGGTGGCGAAGGCGAGCTTGCCGATCAGCGTCTTCGCCTTGTCGTCGGCGGTTTCGCCGTAGTTGCGGGTCACCGTGAAATGCACGCCCTCGGGGATGATCGCCCCTTCGAGCGCGTGGGCGCGTGCGATCACGCCGGCGGCGACGTCGGCGGCGTTCGCGCCCGGCTTCTTCGACACCGCCAGCGTCACTGCCGGGAACACCCCCGGCTCGACCAGCCCGGCACTCGGGGCCGCCGCGCCGGTGCCGAACCAGACGTAGCGCGCGGGCTGGTCGGGGCCGTCCTCGACCTCGGCGACGTCGCGCATGAACACCGGGCGGCCGTCGGCGACGCCGACCACCAAGGTGCGCACGTCCTCGGCCGACTGCAGGTAGGTGCCGGTCTCGACCAGCACCTCGAGGTTGTCGGCGACCAGCGTGCCGGCGGGCTGGGCCGTGTTGGCAAGTTGCAGCGCGGCGCGCAGGTCCTGCGCGGTGACGCCGTGGGCGTTCATGCGCTCGGTGTCCATCAGCACGCGCACCACATGGCCGGGGCCGCCGATGGTCACCACGTCGCGAGTGCCGGGGATGCGCTTGAGCTCGAGCTCGACCGCGCGCGAGACCTGCTGCAGATCGAAGGCTGCGCGCTCGGGGTCGGCGGTCCAGAAGCTAAGGCTGACGATGGGCACATCGTCGATGCCCTTGGGCTTGATGATGGGTTCGCCCACGCCCAGTTGCGGGCTCAGCCAGTCGCGGTGCGAGTGGATGGTGTCGTAGAGCTTGACCAGCGCGTCCTGGTTGGGCACGCCGACCTCGAACTGCACGGTGATGACCGCCATGCCGGGGCGCGAGGCCGAGTACACGTGATCGACGCCGGCGATGCGCGACAGCACCTGTTCGGCCGGGCGCGCGACCAGCGCCTCGACGTTGCGCGCCGAAGCGCCGGGAAAGGGCACCAGGACGTTGGCCATGGTGACGTCGATCTGCGGTTCCTCCTCCTTGGGCGTGACGAGCGTCGCGAACACGCCCATCAGCAGCAACACGAGCGCAAGCAAGGGGGTCAGCGCATTGCGCTGGGAGGCGGCGGCGATACGGCCCGAGAGGCCGAGACGGGATTCCATCGGCGCGCCCCGCTCAGCGCGTCGCGGCGCGCGCGAACACGCCCGCCTGCACCGGGTCGAGCGCGACCTCCTCGCCGCTGCGCAGCCCAGCGAGGACCTCGACCGTGCCGTCCGGGCGCGGCATGCCGACGCGGATCTGGCGCAGCGCGAAACTGCCGCGGCCGTCGGCGACGTAGACGCCGGTGAGCTCGCCGCGGCGCAGCACTGCTGCCCCCGGCACCACCATGCGCACGGCCTCGCCGGTGACGAAATGCACGCGTGCGAAGGTGCCGGGCTTGACGCCCTCGACGCCTTCTGGGAGATCAACGCGCACGCGCACGCTGTGGGTGCGGGCGTCGGCCGCCGGCAGGACCGTGAGCCCGGCGGCCTCGATCCAGCGGCCCGAATCGGGCAGCTCGACGTGTGCGCGCAGGCGCTCGGCAGCGATGCCGGCGAGCCGCTGCTGCGGGACATCCACCACCGCACGCATCGCCGCCGGATCGAACAACGTCACCAGGGCGCGACCCGGTTGCGCCATCTCGCCCGACTCGGCGTGGCGCGCGGCGACGATGCCGGCGAGGGGCGCCTCGATCGCCGTATAGCCGAGCACGACCGCAGCCTGACCCTGGCCGGCGCGTGCGGCCCGCACTTGCGCCTCGGCGGCGAGGAGCGCGGCGCGCGCCTGATCGACGGCCGAGGCGCTGACGAAGTCGCGCTCGCGCAGACTGCGGGCGCGCTCATAGTCGAGGCGGGTGCGGGCGAGCTGTGCCTCGGCCTGGGCAACCGCCGCCTGCGCGCCGGCCACCGCCTGGTCGGCCTCGGCCGCGTCGATTCGGGCGAGCAGGTCACCGCGGCGCACGAGGTCGCCGGCATCGACGCGCAGCTCGACGATGCGGCCGGGCACGCGGGCAGCCACCGTGACCTGATGCACGGCTTCCAGCGTGGCCTCGGCGGCGTGAGTGACGGAGACGGGACGGGCCTCGACTGCAACGGTCGGCACGTCGGCGAGCGCCGCGCCAGCCGCCGCGAGGGCGACCGGCAGCGAAAGGGCGCGGAGCAGGGATGTGGCGTTCATGAATATAAGTTTACTCTAATATTCATGCGCGTCAACACCGACCACACTCCGTCGGTCGGCGGCGCACCGCCACCGACCGCCGACGCCGCCCCGAAGCCACTCTCGGCGCCCGCGCGGGCGGGGGCGCGGCGCCCGGCATGTTCCGACACCGGCCTCGCGGCACCGACTGTGCGGTCGTCGCACGCGCGGACCGCCGCCCGTGCCGACCACGAGGTGCGCCCCTCGCCTCCCGTCCGTGCGCCCCGCTAGTCGCGCTCGACGCAGTGGCGGGCGTAGTCGGCCATCGCGTCGGCGACCCCGTCGGCTTCGCCGACGGCGAGCGCCTGATCGATGCGACAGCCGGGGTGGCGCCGGCGCGCAGCCTCGACCTGGTCGGGCACGTCGTGCTTGAGATGCCCGCCCTGGGCGAGAAACATCGGCACCACAGTAATTCGCGTCGCCCCGTTCGCCACCAGAGTGTCGATCGCCTCGGCGAGCGGCGGCTGCATGAACTCGAGGAAAGCGAGCTCGACGGCGACGTCGTCTGCCTTCGCGAGCAGCCGCTCGCGTACGCGCCGCATCGGGTTCGCCCACTCGGGGTCGCGGGCGCCATGCCCGAACAGCACCACCGCACGCCGGATCGTCATCGTCTTTGCTCCTGTTGGGATGGAGCCGCTTGGACGCCGGCCGCGAGCACGCGTTCGATTGCTCGCGCCGCGGCGAACAGACCGAAACTCGCGGTCACCGCCATGCTCGAACCATACCCCGCGCAGGCGAGCCCCTGCGGGCCGCGCCCGGTCTCGCACGCATCGTCCGGATAGCGCAGCGGCTCGGTCGAATACACCGCCTCGATGCCGAAGCGCCGCCGCGGATCGCGCGGAAAGCCGTGCTCGGCGCGCAGGCGGCGCCTGACCTTGGCAAGCAGCGGATCCTGCTCGGTGCGGGACAGATCGTCGACGCAGATCCGGGCCGGATCGCGCTTTCCACCCGCGCCGCCCGCCATCACCAACGGAATGGAGGCTGCGCGGCAGGCCACGGCAATCGCTGTCTTGGCGCGCACATTATCGATCGCATCGACCACGGCATCGAAGCCCGTGACGAGCTGCGCGGCATTCTCGAGCGTCGCGAATTCCTCGACGGCCATCACCCGCGCGGCGGGGTTGATCGCCAGGATGCGCTCGCGCATCGCCAGCACCTTGGCCTGCCCGAGTGTCTGGTCGAGCGCGTGAATCTGTCGATTGATGTTGGACTCGGCGATGTGGTCGAGATCGACCAGCGCGAGGTGGCCGACGCCGCTCCGCGCAAGCGCCTCGGCCGCCCACGACCCGACCCCGCCGATGCCGATCACGCACACGTGGGCCCGCGCTGCCCGCTCGATCGCGCCTGCCCCATATAGCCGGGCAACGCCTCCGAAGCGGCGTTCGGCATCGATTCCGGCGGCGGCATCCAAGGATTCGAACATCGGCGACTTGCACTCGGGCAGGCAGTGGAGATCCAGACCGGATGATACCCCGGATACCCCGCTCGCCCGGGCCGGGCGGGAGAACCGGACGCGACCGCGACGCCTCGCCCAGCGGGCCCTGCCCCTTGGCGACACGGCAGACCATGCGCGGCGGCGCGCAGGTTCAGAAGCGAGTCGGCTTGAACTCCGCACCGGCGCATCACTCCAACCGCGGTCAGGACAATGCCCGCCGCCGGGAAGTCACCCTGGACCAGCCTGCAGCTCGCGCGGCGCGGCCAGTTGCAGGACTTCGCACCCGGCACAGGCATCTTCAGGAGACCGCCGATGCCGGAACGGATCAGCCGCCCGCTCGCAGCCTGCGCGCTGGCCGTTGTTGCGACGGCCGCGCTTGCCCAGTCGGGCGCCGCGATGAGCGTCGATGCCGCCCTCAGCGCGTACGACTCGGGGCGCATCGACGAGGCCGCGCAGCGCTTCGAGAGCGCGGCACGCGCAGGCAACCGACTGGCCCAGTATCACTACGCCATGATGCTGCGCGAAGGCACGGCCGCATCGGCCGAATCCAATGCCGCCTGGCGCTGGCTGCGCCGTGCCGCCGAAGCCGGACTGCCGCAGGCCCAGTATGAGTTTGCCCGCCTCTACGACAACGGCGAAAAGGTCAGACCATCTCAGCGCACCGCCTATCACTGGTATCGGCGCGCGGCCGAGCAAGGCCACGCGGCGGCCCAGTTCCGCCTGGCGGGCTTCTATCAGGATGGGCGAGGCGTTGCAGCCGATGCCGAGATGGCGTGGCGCTGGATTCGCGCAGCGGCAAAAGCCGGTCACCGCGACGCACAGGCGGCACTGGCCGTGCTTTACGAGTCGGGACGAGGCGTCGAGCGCAATCTCGATCAGGCCGCCCGCTGGCGTGCCGAAGCGGCCGGCGCGGAGGATGTGCGCCGGGACGCCCGCAGGGATTGATCAGGCCGCCGCGGAATCGCGGGCGCGGAGCTCATCGAGCCACACTCCCAGCCCCTGGGCGTTGAGTTCCAGATCCATGCGCAAGAGTTCGAAAACCTCTTCTTCCGGCAGGGTCCAGGCCTGACGCTCGGCCTCCTCGCGGACGATTTGCTCCAGGCCGGCGAGAATCTCCACGTGCCGGCCCACCCCGTCGCCGCGCGCAGCGCGCGCCACCGCAACGTGGGTGTCGATCAGCCGATGCAGATCCGCACCGAGCCGCACGACGTCGGTGACGCGGCTGAAGTGCGTGAGATACATGGCTTCCGGCTCGAAGGCGAGCATGCGGTCGATCGTCGCGTGCATGGCCTCGGGCGCAAACTGCGTCGGCGTGGTGGTCGGGAAGATCGACGCACGGTGATCGACGTCGAGGGCGCGATAGGACAAGCCGAAGGCATCGCCGGTGAAAAAGGCCCGCGCCGTGTCGTCCCAGATGCAGATGTGGTGGCGGGCATGACCGGGCGCGTCGAGCATGCGGAAGCGCCGCCCGCTCATCTCGATCTCCAGCCCGTCGACGGCCTCGACGATGCGCTCGGCCGCGACCGGCACCAGCCGGCCGTAAAGCTCGAAGGCCTTCTCGGCGCCATAGACGGTGGCGGTCGCATCCCACAGGCGCTGCGGGTCGGTCATGTGACGGACGCCGCGCGGGTGGACGAGCAGACGCGCATTCGGAAAGGCGCACATCAGGCTGCCCGCGCCCCCGGCGTGATCCAGATGAATATGGGTCAGCATGACCCAGGCGACGTCTTCGGGGGCGATGCCCGCAGCGACCAGCGCCGACAGCACGCGCGGTACCGAGGCATTGGTGCCGGTGTCGATCACCGCCGCCTTGCCTTGATGAATGACCAGGTGAATGGCCGCAATTCCCGCACGGGCGTACCCCGAATCCACCGCAAGGATTCCGTCGGGATGGGCGGTCACGAATTCCACGGCTCGAAGTCTCCTCTACTGCGCAGCGCGTCGCGTCAATACCCCATTGTATACGTCGACCACGCTCGGGACGAATCGGCGGCGCGCCGCCTTGCCGCGACTTGCATCACGTTCGGCTGCAATCGGCCCGGCCGCCTGTGCCCGCCCGGCAGCGCGCGGACACCCCCGCATATCGCCCCCACGCGTGGCGCCCCGGCGAACACAGCGGGTTACACTCGCATCCATCGTCCCGGCACCCCGAACCCCATGCCCGAACCCTACGACTTCGACCGCCCCATCGACCGCCGCACCGTGCCCGGCGAAAAATGGGGCCGCTACCGGGATCGCAACGTCCTGCCGCTGTGGGTCGCCGACATGGATTTCGCCGCGCCCGCGTGCGTCCAAGACGCATTGATCCGGCGCATCGACCACGGCGTGTTCGGCTACGCCGGCGCATGGCCGAGCTTGGTCGATGCGGTCGTCGAGGGGGTCGCGCGCGATCACGCCTGGCGCATCGAGCCGGATTGGCTGGTGTGGCTGCCCGGCGTGGTGAGCGGCTTCAATCTCGCCTGTCGCATGGCCGGCTCGGACGGCGACGAGGTGTTCACCGCGACCCCGGTCTACCCGCCGTTTCTAAGTGCCCCCGCCCACAGCAATCGGCGACTCGCAGCGGTCCCGCTCGTGCTGCGCGACGACACCTGGCAGTGGGACCGCGTCGCCGTGGAGGCCGCGATCAACGCGCGGACGCGCGTGTTCATGCTGTGCAATCCGCACAATCCGGTCGGGCGGGTCTTCGACGCGGCGGAACTGCGCTGGATCGCGGCGCTTGCCGAGCGGCACGACCTGGTGGTGTGCTCCGACGAGATCCACTGCGGACTGGTGCTGGATCAAGAGCGGCAGCACATCCCGATCGCCGCGCTCGATGAATCCATCGCCCGTCGCACCATCACGCTGATGGCGCCGTCCAAGACCTGGAACATCCCGGCGCTCTACTGCGCCTTTGCGGTGATTCCGGACGCAGCACTTCGCAGGCGATACGTGCGGGCGATGAGCGGCCTCGTTCCCCACCCCAACCTGCTCGGCATGGTCGCCGCCGAAGCGGCCTACCGGGACGGCGGCCCGTGGCGCGAGGCGCTCGTCGCCTACCTGCGCGGCAATCGCGACCACTTGATGGAGGCCCTTGGGGGCATCCCCGGTCTCGCGGCGGCTCGCCCCGAGGCCACCTACCTCGCCTGGATCGACTGTCGCGCCCTGGGACTGGACGCACCCACGGCATTCTTCGAGGCGGCCGGAGTCGGCCTGTCGGACGGCGCTGCCTTCGGAATGCCCGGCTTCGTCCGTCTGAACTTCGGCTGCACGCGGGCTACGCTGGACGAGGCCCTGGCCCGCATTGCGCGCGCCGTCGCGGCGCGCTGAGGCGACGCCCCTCACCGCACGAGGCGGGGCGTCGCGACAAGGTAGGTCCTAGAACGGTATGTCGTCGTCGAAGGCGTCGAAGCCACCGCCTGCGGCGGGCGCCTTGGCCGGCGCGCCGGACGGCTGCTGCGCAGCCGGCCGCGAGGGCGGTGCCGAGTCGTAGCCGCCGGCATCCTGCCTCCCCATCGGCGCATCCGAGGCTCCGCCCGGCCGACCGCCCAGCATCTTCATCTCGTCGGCGCGAATCTCGGTGGTGTAACGGTCCTGGCCGTCCTTGTCCTGCCACTTGCGGGTCTGCAGGCGTCCTTCCACGTAAACCTGGCTACCCTTGCGCAGGTATTGCGCGGCGATCTCGGCAAGCCGGCCGAAGAACACGATCCGGTGCCATTCGGTCTGCTCCTTGCGCTCGCCCGTGTTCTTGTCCTTCCAGGTTTCGCTGGTGGCGACGGTGATGTTGCAGATCGCATCGCCCGACGGGGCATAGCGGGTTTCGGGATCACGCCCGAGGTTGCCGATCAGTATGACTTTGTTGAGGGATGCCATCCCATCCTCCTGTGAGTGTCGTTTCAGCCCGCTGCCGCCGTCGGAACGACCCGGCGCGGGGGCGGGTTCATGGTTGCCGCCAGTGCAAGCCAGATGAGCGCCACCAGCGCGCAGACCAGATTCACCGCTCCGGCACCGAAATGCTGCGCGACGAATCCGCCGAGCATCCCGCCGAGGAACAGGCCCGCAGACTGGAGCGTATTGTACACGCCCAGTGCAGTTCCCTTGGCGTCGGGTGGCGCGATCTTCGAGATCCAAGACGGCTGGGTCGCCTCCAGTACGTTGAAGGCGACGAAGAACAGCGTGAGCCATACGCCCAGCATGAACGCATTCTGACCGAGCAGATAAAGGCCGAGCTGTACCAGCAGCAGAAGTATGATAGCAGCATTGAACACGGGTTTCATCCGCCCGCGCCGTTCCGCGACGATTACGGCCGGCACCATCACCGCGAAGGCCAGCACGACGGCCGGCAGATACACCTTCCAGTGCTCGGCAAGCGGCAGTTCGCCCTGCGCCACCAGCGCGGCCGGCACCAGCACCCACATCGTGGTCTGGATGAGGTGAAGCGCGAACACCCCGAAATTGAGCCGCATCAGCGCACCGTCGCGCAGGACATCGCCGATGCGCCCGGCCGCCGGGCGCGGCGCGCGCGGGGCATCGGGAACGACGCGGAGTACGACCACGATCGCGCCCACTGCGAGCGCGGCCGTCAGCCAGAAGATGCCGTCCATGCCGACCGCCGCATGCAGCAACGGCGCGGCGACCATCGACAAGGCGAACACCAGGCCGATGCTCGACCCGATCATGGCCATGATCTTGGTGCGATGCTGGTCGCGTGTCAGGTCGGCGGCGAGCGCCGTGACCGCGGCCGAGATCGCGCCGGCCCCCTGCAGGATGCGACCGAGGATGACGATGTGGATGCTTTCGGCGAGCGCCGCGACCGCGCTGCCGACAAAGAACAGCACGAGGCCGAAGATGATGACCGGCTTGCGGCCGAATCGGTCCGAGGCTGCCCCGTAGGCCATCTGGAAACACGCCTGGGTGAGCCCGTAGGCGCCGATGGCGAGCCCGACCAGGGTCAGGCTGTCGCCGCCGGCATACTCGTGGGCATGGACCGCGAAGACGGGAAGGATCAGGAACAGGCCCAGCATGCGCAGCGCGAAGATCGCCGACAGGCTTACCGCCGCTCGCCGCTCCAGCGAGGTCATCACATCGCGTTCAAATGCAGGCATTGGGAACGAGGGCCTAAGTAAAGAGCGGATTCTACCGCGTTAGGCCAGACGAGTTCGAGAACGCCCGCCCGTCTGTTTGGCTCGCTGCGGCAATGTTTCGTATAGTGTCATGTTTGCCTCCCTCGCCCCCGACCGCATGGACGAAATCCGCATCCGCGGCGCACGCACGCACAATCTGCGCAACGTGAGCCTGGAGTTGCCGCGCAACCGCCTCACGGTGATCACCGGCCTGTCGGGCTCGGGCAAGTCGTCGCTCGCCTTCGACACGCTGTATGCCGAAGGCCAGCGGCGCTACGTCGAGTCGCTCTCGGCCTATGCGCGCCAGTTTCTGCAGTTGATGGAAAAGCCCGACGTCGACCTGATCGAGGGCCTCTCGCCTGCGATCGCCATCGAGCAGAAGGCGACGAGTCACAACCCGCGCTCGACGGTCGGCACCGTCACCGAGATTCACGACTACCTGCGGCTGCTCTACGCGCGCGCGGGCACCCCTCACTGCCCGGACCACCCGGATCAGGCACTCGAGGCGCAGACGGTTTCGCAAATGGTGGACCAGGTGCTGGCGCTGCCCGCGGAGACCCGGCTGATGATCCTCGCGCCGGTGGTCGCCGGGCGCAAGGGCGAACAGCAGGATTTGTTCGCCGAGCTGCGCGCCCAGGGCTTCGTGCGCGTGCGGGTCGACGGCCGGATCTGCGAGCTCGACGCCCTGCCCGTGCTCGAGAAGAGCCGCCGTCACACGGTCGAGGTCGTCATCGACCGCCTGCGCGTGCGCCCCGACGTGCGCGGGCGCATCGCCGAGTCGTTCGAGACGGCGCTCACGCACTCGGACGGGCGCGCGATCGCAGTCGATTTAGACTCGGAAGCCGAGTTTCTCTTTTCGGCACGGTTCGCCTGCCCGGTGTGCAGCTACGCGCTGGCCGAGCTCGAGCCGCGATTGTTCTCGTTCAACAATCCGGCCGGTGCCTGCCCGCGCTGCGACGGGCTCGGCCAGATCGAGTTCTTCGACCCGGCGCGCGTGGTCACGCACCCCGAGCTCTCACTCGCCTCCGGCGCGATCCGGGGCTGGGATCGGCGCAATCAGTTCTACTTCCAGATGCTTGCGAGCCTTGCCGAGCACTATGGCTTCGACGTCGAGGCCCCGTTCGAGGCGCTCGACGAAGCGGTCCGGCGCATCGTGCTGCACGGCTCCGGGCGCGACAAGATCGGTTTCCGCTATTTCGCCGATAACCGGCGCACGGTCCGCAAGGAGCACCCCTTCGAGGGCATCATCCCGAACCTCGAACGCCGCTATCGCGAAACCGACTCGACCGCGGTGCGGGAGGAACTCGCGAAGTACCGCGCGACCCAGGCCTGCCCGGCCTGCGAGGGCACGCGCCTGCGCACCGAGGCGCGCTTCGTGCGGCTCGGCGGCCGTTCGATCCACGAGGTGAGCCGCATGCCGCTCGGCGCCTGCCGGAGCTTCTTCGATGCGCTCGCCCTCACCGGCCAACGCGCCGTCGTTGCCGAGCGCATCGTCCGGGAGATTTCCGAGCGCTTGGGTTTCCTGATCAACGTCGGACTCGATTACCTGTCGCTCGATCGCTCCGCCGACACCCTCTCCGGGGGCGAAGCGCAGCGCATCCGGCTCGCGAGCCAGATCGGTTCGGGCCTCACCGGCGTCATGTACGTCCTCGACGAACCCTCCATCGGTCTGCACCAGCGCGACAACGACCGGCTGCTCGCGACGCTGCGCCGCCTGCGCGACCTCGGCAACACCGTGATCGTGGTCGAGCACGACGAGGATGCGATCGGCTCCGCTGACTACGTCGTCGACATGGGACCGGGGGCCGGCGTGCATGGCGGCGAGATCGTCGCGCGCGGCACGCCCGACGAGATCCGCGCTGCGCCGGACTCGCTGACCGGGGCCTACCTGGACGGACGACGGACCATTCCCCTGCCGGCCGAGCGACGACGGCCCGACCCCCGCCGGCTGCTGCGGCTCTCGGGTTGCAGCGGCAACAACCTCAAGTCGGTCGAACTCGAATTACCCTGCGGGCTGCTCACCTGCGTCACCGGCGTCTCCGGTTCGGGCAAGTCCACGCTCATCAACGACACCCTCTACGCGATCGCCGCCCGTCACCTCTACGGGTCGAACATCGAGCCGGCACCGTACACAGCGATCGAAGGCCTGGAGTTCTTCGACAAGGTGATCAGCGTCGATCAGGCCCCGATCGGCCGCACGCCCCGATCCAATCCAGCGACCTACACGGGGCTGTTCACGCCGATCCGCGACCTCTTCGCCGGCGTTCCGGAAGCGCGCGCACGCGGCTACGGCCCCGGACGCTTCTCGTTCAACGTCAAAGGCGGGCGCTGCGAGGCCTGTCAGGGCGACGGTCTGGTCAAGGTGGAGATGCACTTCCTGCCCGACATGTACGTGCCCTGCGACATCTGCCACGGCACGCGCTACAACCGTGAGACCCTCGAGATCCGCTACCGCGGCCGCAACATCTTCGAGGTGCTGGAGATGACGGTCGAGCAAGCGCTGGAGTTCTTCAACGCGGTGCCGGCGATCGCCCGCAAGCTCGAGACGCTCGCCGACGTAGGACTCGGCTACATTCGGCTGGGACAAAGCGCCACCACGCTCTCGGGCGGCGAGGCCCAGCGCGTCAAGCTCGCGCTCGAACTGTCCAAGCGCGACACCGGCCGGACCCTGTACATTCTCGACGAGCCGACCACGGGCCTGCACTTTCACGACATCGGCCTGCTGCTCAAGGTACTGCATCGCCTGCGCGACCAAGGCAACACCGTGGTCGTGATCGAGCACAACCTGGATGTCGTGAAGACCGCGGACTGGATCGTCGACCTCGGACCGGAAGGCGGCGCAGGAGGTGGCACCATCGTCTGCAGCGGCCCACCCGAAGCGACGGCCACTCACCCCGCGAGCCATACCGGCCGCTATCTTGCCGCAGCGCTGCAACGCACGGCGGCGATCCCCGCAGCCACCGTCACCCGGTGAGATATCGCCTCGCGGGCGTCGCCGCAGCGTCGCGCACCACCATACGCAACGCACGGCGCCGTCAGACTCGCTAGCGGCATATCGCGCACGAATACCGACCACAGCGACCGTGGCGCGCCTTGCCATGGGCTTGCCGCATTGTCCGCGTATGGCGCGGCAGCCAGACTTTGAGGCACAATGAGCCGATCAGCACCTGCGAGGACAGGACGACGCCATGGCCGACGCATCCGACGACATCGAAGCCCGTTTCCTGAACCGCATCGAACGACGCGTGAGCTTTCTCAAGGCCTTGTTCATCGCCGAACTGGGCATCTACCTGTCGCCCGACGATCAGCAGCGGCGACGTTCGATCGAGATGCTCGTGCGCGTAACGGCCAAACAGAACGAACTCCCGCACATCAAGCCCGCCACGCTCAAGCGCGCAGTCGACCTCATGCAGTCCCACCTCGAAGCCATGCAGAAGGTATTGCCGCACGACGTGCAGTACCGCAACCGGCTCAAGCGGACCTGGTAGTCGACTTGGCGGACATTGCCGCGCCCGGCCACCGGTGGGCGCGCCCCGGATCGGCTCGCCGGGCGTCTTCCCGGCCAAGGGTCACGCGTCGAGCGCGTGCCGCCGCAGCAAGTCCAGATTGATGATTTCCAGGGCGGAGCGGTGTGTGGCGGCCAGAATCACGGGTGGAGCCACTCCCGCCTCGCAGGCTTCGAGCCAACGCGCGGCGCACAGGCACCAGCGGTCACCCGGCTTGAGCCCGGCGAAACGGAACTGTGGCCTCGGCGTGGTGAGGTCGTTGCCGCGCCGAGCGGAGAACTCGAGGAAATCCGCGGTGACCTTGACGCACACGACGTGGCGACCCGCGTCGTCGGCGGCCGTTTCGCAGCAGCCGGTGCGAAAGAAACCCGTGAGGGGCGCGTAGCTGCAGGCGAGCAGAGGCCCACCCAGCACGTTGACTTGATCCTGTATCCGCGTTCTGTTCACCCTGACCTCCCTGGCCGCTGCCCACCCAGCCACGGCGCGCCGTCAAACCACCGCGCCGTCTTGCTCCCCGTCGGGGTAGCCGTTCGGGTTGTTGGACTGCCAGCGCCAGGCATCGTTGCACATCGCATCCAGACCGAGTTCGGCGCGCCAGCCGAGCACGGTCTCGGCACGCTCGGGGTCCGCCCAGCAGGCCGCGATATCGCCGGAACGGCGAGCGACGCAGCGGTACGGGATCTCGCGCCCGGCCGCCCGCTCGAACGCCCGGACCACCTCTAGGACGCTGTAGCCCCGCCCGGTGCCGAGATTGAAGACATGGACGCCGGACAACGCATCCAGGCGCTCGACGGCATGCACGTGGCCGCGTGCGAGGTCGACGACGTGGATGTAGTCACGCACCCCAGTACCGTCCGGCGTAGCGTAATCGTTGCCGAAGATTTGCAACTCGGCCAAGCGCCCGACCGCCACCTGACTCACGTACGGCATCAGGTTGTTCGGGATGCCCTGCGGATCCTCGCCGATGCGCCCGCTCGGGTGGGCCCCGACCGGATTGAAGTAGCGCAGCAGCACCACATGCCAGCGCAAATCGGCGCCAGCCAGATCGCCCAGGATCCGCTCCATCATCCACTTCGACCACCCGTAGGGATTGGTCGCGCCGGTCGGCGCATCCTCGCGGATCGGGACACTCTCGGGATCGCCGTAGACCGTCGCCGATGAACTGAAGACGAGGCGCCGCACCCCCGCCTCGGCCATGACCTCCGCCAGCGCGACGGTGCCGCCGACATTGTTGTCGTAATAGGCGAGCGGCACGCGGACGGACTCCCCGACCGCCTTCATCGCGGCGAAGTGGATGACTGCATCGACCGGATGACGGTCGAACACCTTCCGCAGAGCGGTTCGATCGCGGACGTCCACTTCGTGGAAGGCGCGCAACCGCTTCCCGGCGATCTCCTCGGCTCGGCGCAACGCCTCGGCCTTGCCATTTGCAAGGTTGTCGACGACCACGACCTCGTGGCCAGCCTGCAGCAGCGCCACGCAAGTGTGCGATCCGATGTAGCCGGCGCCGCCGGTGACCAAAATGCAGCCCATTGCAACCTCACCTCAGTCGAATCCAGGACGCATCGGAACCGATGACTTCCGGGCCGCCCATCTACGTACCTGCGCCGAGCGCTTTCCGGTCACTTGCGCGCCCGACTCGGATAGCCACACCGCGAGCGCAAGCTCCATGACCCCGCGCCCGGTTCGCCCCTCGTTCGCGCCACATTGGGCCCGTACTTGCGCCCGCCCCTTGTGGGAGCCCAAGCCTGACCCAGGCCGGGGGCGCCTGCCCCGGGGGATCAGGATCCAGTCGCCACGATACACACGCCGCTGCAAAATGACAAAAGGCCGCAATGCGGCCCCTTGTCCTGTGCTGTATCGCGCTTCGGCGTCAGGCTGCCGTCGCCTCCGGGGTCTCGGCTTCGACCGCCTCGACCTCGGTTGCCCGCTCGGTCAGCTCGATCAGTGCCATCGGCGCGTTGTCGCCGTTGCGGAACCCGAACTTAAGGATGCGGGTGTAGCCGCCGTTACGCTCGGCAAAGCGCGGCCCCAGCTCGTCGAAGAGCTTGACCACCATCTCGCGGTCGCGAAGCCGGGCGAACGCGAGGCGGCGATTCGCCAAACTCGGCTTCTTGCCCAGCGTGATGAGCGGCTCAACCACACGGCGCAGCTCTTTCGCCTTGGGCAGCGTCGTCTTGATCGCTTCGTGACGCAGCAGCGAGTTGGCCATGTTCTTGAACATCGCCTGGCGATGGCTGCTGGTCCGGTTCAGCTTGCGAAGACCGTTACGGTGACGCATTTTCTTACCTCACTTCCTGCGCCTCAGCCGAGCTTCTCGAGCCCGGCCGGCGGCCAGTTTTCCAGTTTCATACCGAGCGTCAGACCCCGCGAGGCCAACACTTCCTTGATTTCGTTCAGCGACTTGCGACCGAGATTGGGCGTCTTGAGCAGCTCGGTTTCCGTGCGCTGGATCAGGTCGCCGATGTAGTAGATGTTCTCGGCCTTGAGGCAATTGGCCGAACGCACCGTCAGCTCCAGGTCGTCGACCGGGCGCAACAGCACCGGGTCGATCGTCACCATCGGCATCTTCTCCTCGACCTCGTCGGTTCCTTCGAGGTCGGCAAAGACCGACAGCTGATCCATCAGCACGCGCGCCGCGTAGCGGATTGCTTCTTCCGGGTCGACCGCGCCATTGGTCTCGATATCGATCACCAGGCGATCCAGGTCGGTGCGCTGCTCGACGCGCGCGCTCTCGACCAGATAGCTAACGCGGCGCACCGGGCTGAACGAGGCGTCCAGCATGATGCGGCCGATGCCGCGCGACTCCTTGTCGACCGGGCGCACATTGGCCGGCACGTAGCCGCGGCCTTGCTCGACCTTGATCTCCATGTCGAGCTTGCCACCCGGGGCCAAATGCGCGATCACGTGCTCGGGATTGATGATCTCGACGTCGTGCGTGGTTTCGATGTCGCCCGCGACGACCACGCCGTCGCCGGACTTGGCCAGGCGCAGCGTCACGTCGTTGCGGTTGTGCAGCTTCAGCACCACGCCCTTGAGGTTCAACAGCACGTCGACGATGTCCTCGCGCACGCCGTCGAGCGTCGAATACTCATGCAGCACGCCCTCGATGCGCACTTCGGTCGGCGCGCAACCGGGCAGCGCCGAGAGCAGGATGCGCCGAAGCGCATTGCCCAGCGTGTGGCCGAAGCCGCGCTCGAACGGCTCCATCGTCACGCGCGCCTGCAGCGGCGAGACGTTGTGCACGTCGATGATGCGGGGTTTCAGCAGTGAATTGCTTTGCATCAGCAGTTCCTCGGGTCTTGTGTTCTTCGGGTGCAACAGTTAGCGGGAGTAAAGCTCCACCACCAGACCCTCGTTGATCGTCGGCGGCAGTTCGGCACGCTGCGGGTACGCCTTGAAAGTGCCCTTGCCGGCCTTCGCGTCGACTTCGACCCATTCCGGGAAACCGCGCGACACCGCCGCCTCGAGCGCCGCCTTGACGCGCAGTTGGCCACGCGCGCCATCGGTGAGCTCGACGACGTCGCCCGGACGCACGACGTAGGAGGGAATGTTCACCCGCTTCCCGTTCACCAGGATGCCGTTGTGGCGCAACAACTGGCGTGATTCGGCACGCGAGGCACCGAAGCCCATGCGGTAGACGACCGAATCCAGACGCCCTTCCAGCAGTTGCAGCAGGTTCTCGCCGGTCTGGCCCTTGCGGCGCGCCGCTTCGCTATAGACCTTGCGGAACTGGCGCTCGAGCACACCGTAGAGACGGCGGATCTTCTGCTTTTCACGCAGCTGCACGCCGTAGCCGGACATGCGCTGGCCAGAACGCTGGCCGTGCTGACCCGGAGCATACGAACGACGCTCGATCGCGCACTTGTCGGTGAAGCACTTCTCACCCTTCAGGAACAACTTCTCACCCTCGCGACGGCACTGACGGCACTTGGGGTCCAGATTACGAGCCACGTTTCAACTCCTTGTGAGTCGCTCCGGCCTCCGGGCCCGAGCTCTCTCGCCACGATACAGGGGAGCCTTCGCCGGCTCCGTTCGACTTGCGCCGGGGCGCGCGCAGCTGGGCAGCCAGCGCGATGCCCGACCCGGGATCAGATACGACGCTTCTTGGGGGGACGGCAACCATTGTGCGGCACCGGAGTGATGTCGGTGATGCTCGCAATCTTGATTCCGAGGGCATTGAGCGCGCGCACGGCGGACTCACGGCCGGGGCCGGGCCCCTTGATGCGCACTTCCAGATTCTTCACCCCGCACTCCAGGGCGGCCTTACCGGCGGCCTCGGCTGCCACCTGCGCGGCAAAGGGCGTGCTCTTGCGCGAGCCCTTGAAACCGGCGCCGCCCGAGGTCGCCCACGAGAGCGCATTGCCCTGGCGATCGGTGATGGTGATGATGGTGTTGTTGAAGCTCGCATGCACGTGGGCGATGCCCTCGGCCACGTTCTTCTTAACCTTCTTGCGAACCTTCGCAGCAGTCTTAGCCATTATTCAAACCCTCTCACTTCTTCTTGCCGGCAATAGCCTTGCGCGGCCCCTTGCGGGTACGGGCGTTCGTGCGCGTACGCTGACCGCGCAACGGCAGACCGCGGCGATGCCGCAAACCTCTGTAGCAACCCAGATCCATCAGGCGCTTGATGTTCATCGTCACTTCGCGGCGCAGATCGCCTTCGACGACGAACTTCCCGACCTCGTCGCGCAGACGCTCCATGTCGGACTCGGTCAGGTCCTTGACCTTGGCCGAGCGAACCACGCCAGCGGCGTCGCAGATCAGCTGCGCACGCGTGCGCCCGATGCCGAAGATGGCCGTCAGGGCGATTTCGGCATGCTTGTGATTGGGAATGTTTACCCCTGCAATACGGGCCATTCGATTACCCCAAAACGCGAAACATTAAATATTAACTCTTGCAAGCGAACCGATCAACCCTGGCGCTGCTTGTGCCTGGGATCGGTGCAAATCACCCGGACCACACCTTTGCGCCGGATGACCTTGCAGTTGCGGCACAGCCGCTTCACCGAAGCCTGAACTCTCATTTTCTTGCTCCTGTTTCTTGATCTATTTCGTCCGGAACACGATCCGGGCCTTTGTCAGGTCGTAGGGCGTTAGCTGCACAGTGACCTTGTCGCCGGGCAGAATGCGGATGTAGTGCATGCGCATCTTGCCCGAGATGTAGCCGAGTACCACGTGACCATTTTCAAGTTTGACCCTGAACATCGCATTGGGCAGGTTTTCCAGCACCTCGCCCTGCATCTCGATGACGTCTTCCTTGCCCATGGGTCACCTGCTGGGAAAACCGGAACCCTTGAAGTTGGCTTTCTTCAAGAGGCTTTCATACTGGTGCGACATCACGTGCGACTGGACCTGCGTCATGAAGTCCATGGTCACGACGACGATGATCAGCAGCGACGTACCTCCGAAGTAGAACGGCACGTTCCAGCGCAGGATCAGGAACTCCGGCAGCAGGCAGACGAGCGTGATGTAGACCGCGCCGACCAGGGTGAGGCGCGTCAGGATCTTGTCTATGTAGCGCGCCGTCTGGTCACCCGGCCGGATACCCGGCACGAAGGCGCCGCTCTTCTTCAGGTTGTCCGCCGTATCGCGGGCGTTGAACACCAGCGCGGTGTAGAAGAAACAGAAGAAGATGATCGCCGCCGCGTACAGCATGACGTAGATCGGCTGCCCCGGCGCGAGCGTCGACGAGATGTCCCGCAGCCAGGTCATGCCCTCGGACGCACCGAACCACTGCCCGAGCGTCGCCGGGAACAGGATGATGCTCGAGGCGAAGATCGGCGGAATCACGCCAGCCATGTTCAGCTTGAGCGGCAGGTGCGAGCTTTGGCCGCCGTAGATCTTGTTCCCGACCTGACGCTTGGCGTAATTGACCAGGATCTTGCGTTGTCCGCGCTCGACGAAGACCACGAACCCGGTCACCACGACCACCAGCACGCAGATCACCAGAGCCGTGAAGGGATGCATCGCACCCGTGCGCACGAGTTCGAACAATCCGCCGATGGCACTCGGGAGGCCCGCGACGATCCCGGCGAAGATGATCAGGGAGATGCCGTTACCGATACCGCGTTCGGTGATCTGCTCACCCATCCACATCAGGAACATGGTGCCGGTCACCAGCGTCGCCACCGTCACGAAACGGAAGGTCAGCCCGGGATCAAGCACCAGCCCGGGCTGGCTCTCGAGCGCGATGGCCATGCCCAGGGATTGGACCAAGGCCAGCGCGAGGGTGCCGTACCGCGTGTATTGCGTAATCTTGCGCCGACCTGCCTCACCTTCCTTCTTCAACTGCTCGAGGTAAGGCACGGCGACCGTCATCAGCTGCATGATGATCGACGCCGAGATGTAGGGCATGATCCCCAGCGCAAAGATGGTGAATCGCGACAGCGCGCCGCCCGAGAACAGGTTGAACACGCCAAGGATGCCGCCCGCCTGCGACTGGAACAGCTCGGCGAGGCGATCGGGATCGATTCCGGGTACGGGAATGTGCGCACCGATCCGATAGACGATCAACGCGCCCAGCACGAAGAGAATGCGGCGCTTGAGATCGCCGAATCGTCCCTTGCTCCCTACGGCTGCGGCAGTGTTGGCCACGTTCGTATCCCTTGCGTTACTCGGTGACGACGGAACCGCCGGCCGCTTCGATCGCCGCCCGCGCACCCTGGGTCGCACCGACACCGCGCAGGACGACCTTGCGCCCGATCGTGCCCGACAGAATGACCTTGGCCGACAACGCGTCGGCAGGCACCACACCAGCCTGCATCAGCGCGAGCAGATCGATCTCCTCGATGGGCAGCATGTCCAGCTCGGACAGACGCACCTCGACATTGCGCGATGCGGTCAGCGAAACGAATCCGCGCTTCGGCAGGCGGCGCTGCAGGGGCATCTGACCGCCCTCGAAGCCGACCTTGTGGAAGCCGCCAGCGCGGGATTTCTGACCCTTGTGGCCGCGACCGCAGGTCTTGCCCAAGCCGCTGCCGATGCCGCGACCCACGCGCTTGCCAGCGAACTTCGAGCCGGCAGCCGGCTTGATGGAATTCAGTCGCATGTCAAACCTCAGCTTTCACCAGGTACGAGACCTTGTTGATCATTCCGCGCACTTCGGGGCTGTCCTGCAGCTCGACGCAGTGGCCGATACGGCGCAGCCCGAGCCCACGAACGGTGGCGCGGTGAGACTGTTTGGTACCGATCACGCTCTTGACGAGCGTGACCTTGATCTTCTTGTCGGACATGGCTTACCCCAGAATCTCGTCGACCGACTTGCCCCGCTTGGCAGCGATCTCGGACGGCGTGTTCACTGCGAGCAGACCATTGATCGTCGCGCGCACCACGTTGTAGGGATTGGTCGAGCCGAGGCACTTACAGACCACGTCGGTCACGCCCATCACCTCGAAGACTGCCCGCATCGGGCCACCGGCGATGATGCCGACGCCGCTCGCGGCGGGTTGCATCAGCACCGTTGCGGCGCCGTGGCGACCGATCACGGTGTGGTGCAAGGTCCCATTCTTCAGGGAAATCTTGCGCTGGTTGCGGCGGGCCTCGTCCATGGCCTTCTGCACCGCGACCGGAACTTCGCGCGACTTGCCCTTGCCCATGCCGATGCCGCCGTCGCCGTCACCGACCACGGTAAGCGCCGCGAAGCCGAGAATGCGGCCGCCCTTGACGACCTTGGTCACGCGGTTGATCGCGACCATCTTCTCGCGCATCGAATCGTCGCGCTCTTCCTGGCCCTGCGGTCGTTTGCTTTGCTGCTTAGCCATACGAAACCTCGCTTAGAACTTGAGTCCGCCTTCGCGGGCGGCCTCGGCCAGCGCCTTGACGCGACCGTGATAAAGGAAACCGGCGCGATCGAAGGCGACCGCCTCGATGCCTGCAGCCTTGGCGCGCTCGGCAATCAGCTTGCCGACCACCTCGGCTGCCTTGCGGTTGCCGCCGTTGGGCACCTGGGCGCGCACATCCGCCTCGACTGTCGAGGCCGCAGCCAGGACCTTCGAGCCGCAGCCCGAGATCACCTGAGCGTAGATGTGCGTATTGGTGCGGAATACGGAGAGCCGTACCGCCTTCAGTTCTGCGATCTTGGCTCGGGTTTTGCGAGCACGGCGCAGACGAACCTGTTTTTTGTCCATGACGAACCGCCTTACTTCTTCTTGGTTTCCTTGAGCGCAACCACCTCGTCCGCATAGCGGACACCCTTGCCCTTATAGGGCTCGGGTTGGCGATACGCCCTCACCTCGGCCGCGACCTGGCCGATCAGCTGCTTGTCGATCCCCTTGATCAGGATCTCGGTCTGCGTCGGCGTCTCGACCGTGACGCCCTGCGGCATCTGATGGACGACCGGATGCGAGAAGCCGAGCGACAGGTTCAGCTTGTCACCCTGGGCCTGCGCGCGGTAGCCGACGCCAACAAGCGTAAGCTTCTTCTGGAAGCCCTGGGTCACGCCGGCCACCATGTTGGCGACCAGCGCGCGCACGGTACCCGACATCGCACGCCCCTGCGGCACGCCCTCGCGGGCCTTGCACAGCAAAGCGTCGCCTTCGCGCTCGACCGTCACGGCATTGCCGATTCTTTGGGTCAGCTTGCCGAGCGGCCCCTTGATCGCGACCTCGCCGGCCCCGATCACAACCTCGACGCCGCCGGGGATCACGACCGGATTCTTAGCTACACGAGACATGAAACCCCCTTTCTTAAGCGACGTAGCAGAGCACTTCGCCGCCGACTCGGCCGGCGCGCGCTGCGCGATCCGTCATGACGCCGCGCGGCGTCGACACGATCGCGACACCGAGCCCGTTCATGACGCGCGGCAGCTTCTCGCTACCCTTGTAGACGCGCAGACCGGGACGGCTCACGCGCTCGATGCGCTCGATCACCGGACGACCCGCGTAGTACTTGAGCGCCACATCGAGCTCGGCCTTGCCTTCGTTCTCGCGCACCGAGAAACCCTCGATATAGCCTTCGGCCAGCAGCACCTTGGCAATGGCCACCTTGACCTTCGAGCTCGGCATCGACACGGCCGTCTTCTGAGCCTGCTGACCGTTGCGGATGCGGGTCAGCATGTCGGCGATGGGATCGGACATACTCATCTGTAGTTCTCCTTACCAGCTCGCCTTGGTCATGCCCGGCACTTCGCCGCGGAACGCCAGGTCGCGCAGCTTGTTGCGGCACAGACCGAACTTGCGGAAGACGCCACGCGGGCGACCAGTCAGCTCGCAACGCTTGCGCTCGCGCACGGGACTCGAATTGCGCGGCAGCTGCTGAAGCTTCAGCCGCGCTGCCATGCGCTCTTCTTCCGGAAGCTTGAAGTCATTGATCTGGGCGATCAGCACCGCACGCTTGGCCGCGAACTTCGCCACCAGCTTGCGCCGCTTCTCCTCACGATTGATCAGAGCCAGTTTCGCCATAACACCCTCAATTCTTGAAAGGAAACTTGAACGCTGCGAGCAGCGCCTTGGCTTCCTTGTCGCTCTTGGCAGTCGTCGTGATGCTGATGTTCATCCCACGCAGCGCGTCGATCTTGTCGTATTCGATCTCGGGGAAGATGATCTGCTCTTTGACGCCCAGGTTGTAGTTGCCGCGGCCGTCGAAGCCCTTCCCGGCAACACCGCGGAAGTCCCGGATACGGGGCATCGCGACGGTGATCAAACGATCCAGGAACTCGAACATCCTGGGCCCGCGCAGCGTGACCATGCAGCCGATCGGGTAGCCGTCGCGGATCTTGAAACCGGCGATCGACTTCTTGGCCTTGGTCACGACCGGCTTCTGACCGGCGATCTTCGCCATGTCGCCGACGGCGTTTTCCAGAATCTTCTTGTCGCCGACCGCCTCGCCCACACCCATGTTCAGGGTGATCTTGGTGATGCGCGGCACTTCCATGACGGACTTGTAGCCGAACTGCTGGAGCAGGCCGGGCACCACGGTTTCCTTGTAATGCTGTTGCAAGCGGGCCATAGCGACTCCTTACGCGTCCACCAGTTCGCCGTTCGACTTGAAGAAACGCGCCTTGCGTCCATCCTCAAGCACCTTGATCCCGACGCGGTCGCCCTTCTGGGCCGCGGGATTGAACAGAGCGATGTTCGAAACGTGAATCGGCATCTCCTTCTCGCGAATGCCGCCGACCTCACCCTTGACCGGATTGGGCCGCACGTGCTTCTTCACCCGGTTCACACCCTCGACCACGACATGCTCGTCGTCGACGCGCCGCACGATGGTGCCGCGACGACCCTTGTCCTTGCCGGTGGTGACGATCACCTCGTCACCCTTGCGGATCTTGTTCATCTGGACCCCCTCAAAGCACTTCCGGCGCCAGCGAGACGATCTTCATGAATCGCTCGCTACGCAGCTCGCGCGTAACCGGCCCGAAGATACGGGTGCCGATGGGCTCGAGCTTGTTGTTCAGCAGAACGGCGGCATTGCCGTCGAACTTGATCAGGGCGCCGTCCGGACGACGCACGCCCTTGGCGGTACGAACCACCACGGCGTTGTAGATGTCGCCCTTCTTGACCCGGCCGCGCGGCGCGGCATCCTTGATCGTGACCTTGATGACATCACCGATGCCGGCGTAACGACGCTTGGATCCGCCGAGGACCTTGATGCACATCACCGAACGCGCGCCGGAATTGTCGGCCACATCCAGCATGGATTGCATTTGAATCATGAATTTATCTCCAACTTATCCCGCAGCTGCGGTCAGTCTTGGAACCCGTCAGGGTATGGCGCCCGAAAGGGCAGATGCAAAGACTGCAAAGTATAACAGCCTGGCTTTCAATTTGCCAAGCTGTTATTCACGCAGCCGGATCGGGCATCAGATGATGCGCGCCTTCTCCAAAACCTTGCTGACACGCCACGCCTTGGTCTTGGAGACCGGACGGCATTCCTCGATTTCCACCAGATCGCCTTCGGCCGCGCCACCGTCTTCGACGTGGGCGTGATACTTGGCCGAACGCATGATCACCTTGCCGTAGAGCTCGTGCTTGACACGGCGCTCGACCAGCACGGTGACGGTCTTCTGCATCTTGTCGCTCACGACGCGCCCGACCAGCGCGCGGCGAACCTTTACCGTCTCTTCGCTCATTTGCTCACCGCCTTCTCGCGCAGCAAAGTGCGCACGCGCGCGATGTCGCGGCGCACCTTCCTGATTTGGCTCGTATTGCCGAGCTGTTGCGTCGCCAACTGCATGCGCAGAGAAAACTGCGCCTTCAGCAGCTCGAGCAGCTCCTGGTTCAATTCGCTTGCGCTTTTCGCGCGCAGCTCACTCGTATTCATGCTCACCCCAGTTGTCGCAGGACGAAGGTGGTCTCGAACGGCAGCTTGGCTGCCGCGAGGCGGAACGCTTCGCGAGCCAACGTTTCGGGAACGCCGTCCATCTCGTACAGGACCTTGCCCGGCTGGATCTCGGCGACCCAGTACTCCGGATTGCCCTTGCCGTTACCCATGCGCACTTCGGCAGGCTTCTTGGAGATCGGCTTGTCCGGGAACACCCGAATCCAGATCCGGCCGCCGCGCTTGATGTGGCGCGTCATCGCCCGGCGCGCCGATTCGATCTGGCGCGCCGTCAGCCGGCCACGGCCGACCGCCTTGAGCCCGAACTCGCCGAAGCTGACCTTCGCACCGCGGGTCGCGATGCCGGTGTTTCGGCCCTTGTGCTCCTTGCGATACTTTCTTCTAGACGGCTGCAGCATCGTCTACTCCCGCTTTTCCGCCGGCCTTGCCGGCATCGCCTTGTTCAGCGCCAGCGCGGCGCGCCGGGCGCCGGGCCCCGCGACCGTCACCGGCATCGGACCGCGGCGCGCGCCGGGCACGCCGCCCTTCGTTTTCCGGCTCGGCAGCTACCGGGCGCTCATTGCGGCCCAGCATCTCGCCCTTATAGACCCACACCTTGATGCCGATGATGCCGTAGGTGGTCGAGGCCTCGGAAAACCCGTAATCGATGTCCGCCCGCAGCGTGTGCAGCGGCACGCGACCTTCGCGATACCACTCGGTCCGCGCGATCTCGGCACCGTTGAGGCGACCCGCGCTCATGATCTTGATTCCCTGGGCGCCGAGCCGCATCGCGTTCTGCATCGCACGCTTCATCGCGCGGCGGAACATGATGCGCTTTTCGAGCTGCTGCGCGATCGAGTCGGCGATGAGTTGCGCGTCGACTTCGGGCTTGCGGATTTCTTCGATATTGACGTGCACCGGCACGCCCATGATCTTCTGAAGCTCACGCTTGAGCGTCTCGATGTCCTCGCCCTTCTTGCCGATCACGACACCGGGGCGGGCACTGAACAGCGTGATGCGCGCGTTCTTGGCCGGACGCTCGATGACGATGCGGCCCACCGATGCGTGCGAGAGGCGCTTCTTGAGGAAGCCGCGGACCTTGATGTCCTCGTGCAGCATCGTCGCGTAGTCGCCGCCGGCGGCGAACCAGCGCGAGCTCCAGTCGCGCGTCACCGCGAGCCGGAAGCCGGTCGGATGAATTTTCTGACCCATTGTTCCTTACTCCCCGACGGTCACGAAGATATGGCAGGTAGGCTTGAGGATGCGGTTGCCGCGCCCCTTCGCCCGCGCCGCGAAACGCTTGAGCGACGTACCCTCTTCAACGCAGATCGTCTTGACCTTCAGCGTGTCGATATCCGCGCCATCGTTATGTTCGGCATTCGCGATCGCCGATTCGACGACCTTGCGGATGATCTGTGCACCGCGCTTGGGCGAGAAGGCGAGAATGTTGAGCGCCTGATCGACCGGCTTGCCCCGCACCTGATCCGCCACCAGCCGGCCCTTCTGGGCCGACAGCCGCACGCCGCGGAGAATTGCTTTGGTTTCCATGCTGTCCCCTTAGCGCTTGGCCTTCTTGCCGGCCGCGTGACCCTTGAAGGTCCGCGTCAGCGCAAACTCACCCAGCTTGTGTCCGACCATGTTCTCGGAAACAAACACCGGCACGTGCTGGCGACCGTTGTGCACCGCGATCGTCAGACCGACGAAATCGGGCAGCACCGTCGAGCGCCGCGACCACGTCTTGATCGGCCGCTTGTCGTTGGAAGCACGCGCTGCATCGACCTTCTTCAGCAGGTGCGCGTCCACGAACGGACCCTTCTTGATTGAACGTGACATCTCTTACCTCTTAACGCTTGCGTCGACGCTGGACGATCATGTTGTCGGTGCGCTTGTTGCTGCGCGTCCGATAACCCTTGGTCGGCTGACCCCACGGGCTGCGCGGCACCCCGCCCTCGCCGGTGCGGCCCTCACCGCCACCGTGCGGGTGATCGACCGGGTTCATGGCCACACCACGCACCGTCGGACGAATCCCACGCCAGCGATTGGCGCCGGCCTTGCCGATCTTGCGCAGGGCATGCTCGCCGTTGCCGACCTCGCCAATGGTGGCGCGGCACTCGACGTGCACCCGGCGAACTTCGCCGGAGCGCAGCCGCAGCTGGGCGTACGAACCTTCACGCGCCAGCAACTGGACCGAAGTCCCGGCCGAGCGCGCGATCTGCGCACCCTTGCCAGGCATCAGCTCGACGCAGTGAATCGTCGAACCGACCGGGATGTTGCGGATCGGCAGGGTGTTGCCCGGCTTGATCGGCGCCTCGGAACCGCTGACGATCTGCTGACCGACGGTCATTCCCTTGGTCGCGATCACGTAACGTCGCTCGCCGTCCGCGTAGCAGACCAGCGCGATATTGGCCGACCGGTTCGGGTCGTACTCGATGCGCTCGACGCGCGCGACGATGCCGTCCTTGTTGCGACGAAAATCGACGACGCGATAGTGTTGCTTGTGGCCGCCACCCTGGTGACGAACCGTGATGCGACCCTTGTGGTTACGACCGCCCTTGCTCGACTTCTTCTCGAGCAGGGCGTCGAACGGACGCCCCTTGTGCAGGTCGGGGTTGACGACCTTGACCATCGCACGACGGCCGGCAGAGGTCGGCTTCAGTTTTACCAATGCCATGACTGTTTACTCCCCGGCCGCGAAGTTGATTTCTTGGCCCGGCTTCAGGCAGACGAATGCCTTCTTCCAGCCCTTGCGGCGCCCGATGGTCTTGCCGAAGCGCTTGTCCTTGCCCTTCACATTGAGGACCTGGACAGACTTCACTTCGACCTTGAACAGCAGCTCGACCGCGGCCTTGACCTCGGGTTTGGTCGCATCCGAGGCGACCTTGAAAACGATCTGTTCGTGCTTGTCCGCGATCTGGGTCGCCTTTTCGGAGACCTGCGGGGCGAGCAGCACCTGCATCAGACGCTCCTGGCTATATCCGCTCATTGCCACATCTCCTCCATGCGGGCCAGCGCGCCCTTGGTGACGATCACTTTCGGGAAGTGCACCAGCGACACCGGATCGGTCTCGGAGACCTCGAGCACCAGCACGTCATGCAGGTTGCGCGAGGACAGGAACAGGTTCTCGTCGAAGGAGTCGGTGATCACCAGCACCTTGTCCAACCCCATGCCCTTGAGCTTTTGCGCGAGCAGACGGGTCTTGGGCGCCTCGACGCTGAAGTTCTCGACCACCGCAAGACGGTCTTCGCGCGCGAGCTGCGACAGGATCGCCGCCACGCCGGCGCGGTACATCTTGCGATTGACCTTCTGCGAGAAGTTCTCGTCAGGCGAGCTCGGGAAGACCTTGCCGCCTCCACGCCAGATCGGGCTCGACGCCATACCGGCGCGCGCGCGGCCGGTGCCCTTCTGGCGCCACGGCTTGCGCGTCGACTTCTGGATCTCGGAGCGGCCCTTCTGGGCCCGGTTGCCGGAGCGCGCGTTCGCCATGTAGGCGACGACGATCTGGTGGACCAGCGCCTCGTTGTAGTCACGGCCGAACAGCGTGTCCGACGCCTGCAGCGTCGAGGCCTGTTCGCCCTGTTCGTTCAATAGTTTCAGTTCCATCGTGCCCTCGCTCAGCTTCCGGCCTTGACCGCCGGACGGACGAACACGTCGCCGCCCTTGGAGCCGGGCACCGCACCCTTGACCAGCAGCAACTGGCGCTCGACATCGACCCGGACCACTTCCAGGCTTTGCGTCGTGCACGTCACCGCACCGAGATGCCCCGCCATGCGCTTGCCCGGAAACACGCGACCCGGGTCCTGCGCCATGCCGATCGAACCCGGGGCATTGTGCGAGATCGAGTTGCCGTGCGAGGCACGGTTCGACGAGAAGTTGTGGCGCTTGATCGAACCGGAGAAGCCCTTGCCGATCGAGGTGCCGGTGACGTCGACCTTCTGGCCGACGCTGAAGATGTCGACGCCGATGACGTCGCCGGCCTTGAAGCTGGCGAGCTGCTCGGAATCGACCCTGAACTCCTTGAGAAGGTGACCGGCTTCGACGCCGGCCTTGGCGAGATGACCGGCAAGGGGCTTTCCAACCCGGCTTGCCCGACGCTTGCCAAAAGCCACCTGCAGTGCGGAATAACCGTCCGCCTCAGGGGTCTTGATCTGGGTTACGCGATTGTTGGACACGTCCAGCACCGTCACCGGGATGGTCCGACCATCCTCGGCAAAAATGCGAGTCATGCCCACCTTGCGTCCCACAAGGCCTAGACTCATTTTTTTCTCCTGATTTCCGGTTGCGATTGACCGGACCCTATCAACTTTTCACGCCAAAAAGCGCAAAGGCCGGATTATACCGGCCTTCACCGAATGCGCGCAAGCGCGCACTTACTGCAGCTTGATCTCTACATCCACGCCCGCCGGAAGGTCGAGCTTCATCAGGGCATCGACCGTCTTGTCGGTCGGATCGACGATGTCCATCAGGCGCAGGTGGGTGCGAATCTCGAACTGATCCATCGAGGACTTGTTCACGTGCGGGGAGCGCAGCACGTTGAAGCGCTCCTTGCGCGTCGGCAGCGGAACGGGCCCGCGCACGACGGCGCCGGTACGCTTCGCGGTGTCCACGATCTCGAGCGCGGACTGGTCGATCAGCCGATAGTCGAACGCCTTGAGGCGGATGCGGATCTTCTGGTTTGCCATTTCGGATATCCCTAAAGAGCGAGCCCGGCACCAGGTGGCGCCGGGCGAAGAAAAATGCTTACTCGATGACCTTGGCGACGACGCCGGCGCCGACGGTACGGCCACCTTCACGG
>JARFTX010000004.1 GCA_029289265.1 Gammaproteobacteria bacterium | reverse complement strand
GCCAGGGCGGGCGCCGGCATTGCGGGCAGGCACAAGGCCTGCCCCTACGGTTCGGGCCGGCACACGCCCGCCGCAGGCCGGCCGCGTAGGGGCGACCCTTGTGGTCGCCCACGATGCCAGGGCGGGCGCCGGCATTGCGGGCAGGCACAAGGCCTGCCCCTACGGTTCGGACCTTACAGTCTTGGAGCCTCTACGATGACCGACGTTTCGACGACCGACGCATTTCCGGCCCTGCGCTTCGCGCTCGCTGCCGCAGTTGCCGTGATCGCGGCCGGCCCGTCTGCCGCCGATGACACGGCGCCGGCCGCCATTGCGCCGTTTTCGGCGGCATCGCCGGGCGAAGAGCTGCCCTCGCCCTGGGTGCGCCAGTCCCTGCCCAGGGTCGAGCGCGAGAACCGCTTCGACCTCGTCGAGGACGACGGGTGGGTCGTGCTGCGGGTGCGCTCCGAGGCCGCCGCCTCCACCGTGCTGCATCCGCTCGTCGTCGATCCGGCCGGCACGCCGATCCTCGAGTGGCGCTGGAAGGTGTCCAACGTCGTGGCCGCCTCCGACTTCACGCACAAGGCCGGTGACGACTATGCGGCGCGGGTGTACGTCCTGTTCGACTATCCGGTCGAGCGCCTGCCTTTCGGCGACCGCGTGAAGATCGCGCTGGCGCGCACACTCTACGGGGCCGATCTGCCGGCGGCGGCCCTCGCCTACGTCTGGGGCACGGCCCAGCCGGCCGGTGCGACGGGGCCGAATCCCTATACCGAGCGTACCCACATGATCGTGGTCGAGAGCGGCGCGGCGCGGGTCGGCGAGTGGGTCGCCGTGCGGCGCGACGTCGCCGCCGACTTCGAGGCCGCCTTCGGCGAGCCGGCGCCGCGCATCGTCGGCATCGCGGTGAGCGCCGACACCGACAACACCGGCGAGGCGGTCACCGCCTGGTTCGGCGACCTGCGCTTCATCGGGCAGTGAATGCGCAGCGCAGGCCGCGTCGCGCGACGCGCAAGCAGACCGTCGATGGCGGGCCGAGCGGCGCGCCCGTCAGTCGGCCCGGGTTCCGCGGCGCGTGATCGGCCGCGGCGAACAGCCGGAATGCGGATGGCGCGATGCGCCGCCGCGGCAGGCCGTGCCTGCCGGGCTCGCTCAGTCGGCGCTGCGCGCGCCGGCCTCGGCTGCGTTCGCCGCCGCCGTGCGCAGGCCGGCTGGCGGGCGCAGCGCGTGCTGGGCGCCGGAGAAGACGTCTCTTTGCAGCGTCGTCACCGCCTCGAGCCAGGCGCGCGAGGCGGCACAGGCTTCGCCCGCGTCGCTCGATTCGCCGTCGCGGCAGGCTTTCACCTTCTTGCCGTCGAGGACGACGTGCATGCCCGGCAGCGGGCGGATGCGGGCCGCGTCGGGGGTGCGCGCGGTGAGCTTCATCACCGAGTCGCGGCGGTCGCCGAGCAGCTCGAGGATGAGCGCCGGCAACTGGTACATCGGCACCTCGCCGGTCTTGAGCGGCCCGCGCCGGCCGTCGATGACCACCAGCGGCGTCGCGGTGAGCGTGCGGAACATCTTGTCGTCGAACTCGCCGCGGCTCGCGGCAAGCAGGCCCGAGTCGGTGTAGCCGGCGAAGTTGCGGCCGAGGAAGGGCAGGTGGTCGCCGAACACGACGATCACCGCGTCCGGGTCCATCCGGCGCAGCTCGGCGAGGAAGGCCATCAGCTCGCGCGACTTGTAGTACATCGTGTTGGCGTAGGCCTCGACGTGCGGGTTGCCGTCCTTCGAGCGGATCACCTTGGGCCGGCGCTCGTTGAGCGGATAGTCGAGGTGCCCGAAGTAGGTGAGGACGTAGTTGAACACCGGGGTCGGGCCGTCGAGTTCGGGGCCGATGCGCTCCAGCACCTGGCGGTAGAGCGAGGCGTCGGCCAGGAACTCGCGGTTCATGTCGTCGAGCGCGAAGTCGCGCTCCGACCAGTAGGTGTCGAAGCCGATGCGCCGGTAGGCATTGACGCGGTTCCAGAACGACGCCGCGTTGGGATGCGATGCGTAGCTCGCATAGCCTGCCTCGGCCAGGTGGCGCGGCAGGCAGGGCGCGTCGCGGCGCAGCCGGCCCTCGAAGAAGACGGCGTCCTGGATGACCGGAAAGCCGCACAGCGCCTCGTACTCGGCGTTCGCGGTGTAGCCGCCGAACACCGGCGAGAGCACCGTCGCATGCCCGGTCGCGGCCCACAGCTTGCGAAAGGCCGGATCGAGCGGGTCGGCCGACAGCCGCGCGGCCTTGAGCGGCTTGGGATCCCAGAACGACTCGAGCACGATCATGTGCACGTTGCGCAGCGGAATGCCGGCGTTGGCGACGCGCACCAGCTTGCCGGGGCGGTAGCCGCCCAGCGCCGCGAGCACGTCGCCCACTTCGTCGGCGGCCGGCGCCACGTCGCGCCGCACCCGGCTGCGCACCGCCTCCTGGACGAGATGCACCGGCAGGCCGCGCGCCTCGAAGTTGCCGCGCTGGTTCCACACCCAGTCGCCGAAGCGCGCATCGAGCGTGCGCAGCGTCGGCTCGGGGTGGGCGAGCACGGCGGCCGTCGCGACCGCGACGGAGGCCACCGCGACCCAGGCGCGCGGCGTGCGCCACGCGAACATCCAGGCGAGCAGGCCGAGCGGCGCGGCCACCATCGCGGCGATCGCCCACAGCTGCCAGCCGTCGAGCAGCAGGAACAGGTTGCGCGCCGAGACGAAGTCGTCGGGCATGATCGGGCCGCCGAGGACGGCGACCTTCAGTGCGTTGGCGACCGTGAAGGCGGTGAAGAGCACGGTCGCGGCGACGGCGAAGCGCACCAGATTGCGTGCCATCGCGAAAAGTACGGCGCCGACCGCCAGATGGGCGACGAGGTCGTGCGTGCGCGCCCGCGGCCCCGGCGCGACGCCGACGAATGCCGCCATCGCCGCCTGCGCGGCGAAGTACCAGAGCGCGACCAGACCCAGCGCCGCAGCCCATTGCAGGACGTGACGCACAATCGGGCTGACGAGGAGGCGGCGAAGGCTTTCCATGCGGATCCAGAGAGGGGTGACGTACGAGCCGATCGAGTGTGTTCGAGCGCGCGGCGAGCAGCGGGTTCCTTGGCCGCATCGGGATCACCTCTGGTACGGTGTCCCTGCGACAGGACGGGAAGCCTGCGCGCCGACGAGCGCGCGATCGTAACATATCGCCATTGGTGCAGTGCAACAATTTGCCGCCTTGCACGGGGCGTGTCCTTCGCGGCAGTGGACTTAGGAGGCGCAAGTCGGGTGGCGCCCGATCGGGTCAGCCCGCGCCCGGCCGCGTCATGTCGAGCGGTACGATCCAGCGCTCGAAGTCCTCGGCGCGCACGTAGCCGAGCTCGAGTGCCGCTTCCTTCAGCGTCTTGCCTTCCTTGTGCGCCTTCTTCGCGATCTCGGCGGCCTTGTCGTAGCCGATGTGGCGGTTGAGCGCCGTCACCAGCATCAGGTTGCGTTCGAGGTTCTCGCGGATGCGCGGCCGGTTGGGCTCGATGCCGACCGCGCAGTGCGCGTCGAACGCGCGCGCCGCGTCGCCCAGGAGCTGGATGCTCTCGAGCACGCCGTGCACCATCACCGGTTTGTAGACGTTGAGCTGGAAGTTGCCCTGGGTGCCGGCGAAGGCGACCGTCGCGTCGTTGCCGAAGACGCGCGCGCACACCATGGTGAGCGCCTCGGCCTGGGTCGGGTTCACCTTGCCCGGCATGATCGAGCTGCCCGGCTCGTTCTCGGGGATGAGGAGCTCGGCGATCCCGGCGCGCGGCCCGCTGGCGAGCCAGCGCACGTCGTTCGCCATCTTGAAGAGCGCGCCGGCAAGCGTGCGCAGCGCGGCGCTGACCCCGACCAGCGCGTCGTGTGCGGCGAGCGCCGCGAAGCGGTTGTCGGCCGAGCGGAAGGGCTGGCCGGTCTCCTCGGCGATGAAGCGCGCGCACACCTCGCCGAAGCGCGGGTGGGCGTTCAGTCCCGTGCCGACCGCGGTGCCGCCGATCGCGAGCTCATGGAGGCCGGCGGCGGCCGCGCGCGCGGCGGCGAGCGCGGCGTCGATCTGCGCGACCCAGCTGCCGATCTCCTGGCCGAGCGTGATCGGCGTCGCGTCCATCAGATGGGTGCGCCCGGTCTTGACCACGTCGGCGTAGTCGGCCGCCTTGGCCGCGAGGGTGGCGCGCAGCCGCTCGACGCCGGGGTAGAGCTGGCGCTCGAGTTCGGCGGCGGTGGCGACGTACATCGCGGTCGGGAAGGTGTCGTTCGACGACTGGCCGCGATTGACGTCGTCGTTGGGGTGCACCGGCGCCTTCGCGCCCAGCGGCGCGCCGGCCAGTTCGTTGGCGCGGTTGGCGATCACCTCGTTGGCGTTCATGTTCGACTGCGTGCCGCTGCCGGTCTGGAACACCACCAGCGGGAAATGCGCGTCGAGCGCGCCGTCGATGACCTCCTCGGCGGCGCGCGCGATCAGCTCCGCCTTGTCGCGCGGCAATTCGCCGAGCTCGGCGTTGGCGCGCGCGGCGGCCTTCTTCAGCACGCCCATCGCGCGCACGATCGCCCGCGGCATGCGGAAGCGCTCCGTGCCGATCTCGAAGTTCACGAGCGAGCGCTGCGTCTGCGCACCCCAGTAGCGGTCCGCCGGCACCTGCACCTCGCCCATCGAATCGCGTTCGATGCGGTGCTTCATGGTGACTACATTCTAGTTCGCGTTCGCGGCGGCGTCCCGGGGGTTCACTGGCGCGGTGTCGCCGCGCCGGAAAAGGCCGGTCTCGTCGCGCGCCGTGCGGGCCGACGCGACTCGCCCGGCCGCAGGTGTGCAAGCTGCCGGGAACGGTGTCCCGACGGGCGGCCGATGCCGAACTGCAGAAGCCTTCCCCGTGCGGTCGCGCCGCACGCGCATTCTCGGATGCGAACTCGCCGACCTTGGATGTGTCGGAGCAGTGTGCCGTAGAGGCCCGGGGGCGCCTCCGCTTGGGTTACTATAGGGCCTTGATTCATCTGTGAAATCTATTCGATGACGTCTGACTTGAAATTCCGTTGCGGCGAGGCGCTGCGTTTCGCCCGAGCGATCGCGACGAGCCGCGACGGCCGCCGCATCCTGCTCACCCACCTCGCCACCGCGTCGCTGCTCGCGCTGCTGATGCTGGCCGCGCTGGTCGTAGGGCTCTTCGGTTTCTTCGACGGCCTGACATTGCGACGCCGCACGCTGGTGCTCGGGTTCGCCGGGCTGTTCGCGGTGTCGGCGCTGATGCCGCTCGCGACCATGCCGTTCTTCTCGTTCAAGGACGTGTTCGACCGGCTCGTGCGGCGGCTCGCGCGCCGGCGACTGTTCGTGAACCTGAGCCGCCACGTCTTCTACCGCCCGACCTGGAACGGTCATCTCGCCCTGCATCTCGCCAAGGCGCATGCGCTGCTCGAGGAAAAGCACCGGCTGCTCGCCGCACCGCGCGCGGGCGCCCTGAAGAACGCCGGGCGCGAGCTGGGCCTGTCGCTCGCACGCTCGATCCGCGACGCGGTGCGCCGCTCGCGGCGCCTGGTGAGCCGCGGGCGGCTACGGCCCGAGCAGCAGATCGTCGGCGCGACCTACAGCTACCTGTTCGGCGCCGCCGGCAGCAAGCTGCGCCTGCGCCGGCGTGAGCCGGCCTGGTGGTCGCGGGTGCTGAGCGGCCTGTTCTACCGCTATGGCGCGCTGCATGCGGTATTCATGTACTTCATCATCCACGACCGCCTGCCGCAGAGCTTCGATCCGGTGTATTTCATCGCCCAGGTCGGGGATCTGGTCGGCGACAAGGTCGCCTGAGGCGCGGCCTCGAGGCGCCGCCCGCGCATTCGCGCGTGCCTCGATGACGCCGGCCACCGGTTCGCGATCGAGGCGCGCCGCGCATTGCCTCGGCCGACCGCGCCGCTTGCTCACGGGGCGCCGCGATCGGCCCGAATGCCGTTGAGCATGCGAACCGGCCGCCGAGGCGGGGACACGCCGGCGCCGGCGGGTCAGTCGGTCAGCGCCACGACCGGGCAGTTGACGATCACGTCCAGCGCCCGCAAGCCCCCCAGTTCGCGATTCGCCGGACCCTCGCCGGCGCTGACCAGCTTGCCCGCGCGCACGAGCTCGACGACGTCCTTGTGATGATCCAGGCGCCGCCGCTCGCCGGCCGCGATCGCGGCATCCGTCCACACTGCCGGATGTACGTCCCACAGCGGGCTGTAGCTCGGAATCTCGCCGCGATTGCGGGGATGGATCTCGGTGACGTTGAGCGGCGAGCCCTCGCCCCGCAGCGCCGACATCAGCCCCTGGCGCTGTGGGTTCAGGATCCCCGTGGGGCCATTGACGATCGGGATGATCGCCGAGCGGGCCGAGGTGCGCGGATCGCTGAAGGCGAGCCCCGGGGCGTGGTTCATCAGCGGCGCCAGCGTCGAGTCCTCGAGCGCGGCGACGACCGGGTCGGTCGCGTCGAAGCTGATGTAGAGGATGCCCTTGCCGTGGTAGAGCCCCGGGGTGAGCGACAGCGTCACGCGCCGCCCGGCGTAGTCGATGCTGACGACGCGGTCGTGCTTGCCGCTGGCGTTGGCGACCTGGGGGGCGTTCAGCACGACGCCGTCGCCGCGCGTGATGAGCGGCGTGTACTGTGCGTCGCCGACCGAGCCGGGCACGGTGCCTTCGGCGGGCGGAAAGCCGGTCGGGCCGGGCACGACGCGGTGCTCGGGCGAGAAGTCCACCGTGCCGGCGAAGATCGTGCCGAAGCCGCCCTCGCTGACGTGCTGCACCGCCGGGGTGCCGAGCGCATTGGCGAGCTTGGGCGACCAGTTCACGCCGCGCGCGCGGGCGTCGTCGCGGTCCGACGAATCGATCACGACGTACCAGACGTCCTGGCTGCCGTGCCGGCCCTTGTGCAGCGGCAGCGTGATGGTGCCGCCGACCGGATCGAAGGCGATGGCCTTCTCCATGAAGAGCTTGATGCCCTGGTCCGCAATTGCGGGGCTGGCCGCGGCCAGCAGTGCGGGCACGCACAAGGCCAGCGCGAAGCGCGAGAAGAACGTGTTCATGACAACCTCCTGTGGGGTGACGGGACGGAATCGCGGGCAAAGGCTTCGAGCCCGCGCGACCCGATCCTGGTCGCGGGCCGTCACATCGGCCTCACGGGGTGGTCAAGAATTGGTCACGGTGGGAGACGGACGACCCATCGCCTCGCCCTTGGCGGCGGCCGCCGCTCATTGCCTGCCGAGCAGGGCGTGGATACACTTTTCGTCACTGTATATCGATGGATCGAGAAGCCATGCAAGTCGCGAAATGGGGCAATTCCCTCGCAGTGCGTTTGCCCGCCTCCGTGGTGCAGGCGCTCGACCTGCGTGAGGGTGAGGAGATCGAGCTGCACGTGGTGGGCGAGCGCACGCTCGAGGTCGCCCGCAAGCCTCGGCCCGCGGAACTGCTCGCCCGGTTGCGCCGGCTGCGCGGGCGGCTGCCCGCGGACTTCCGCTTCGACCGTCTCGAGGCAAACGAGGCGGACCGCGAGGAACGCTCGCCACGATGAGCCGGCCGTTCTTCGACACCAACGTCATCCTCTACCTGATTTCAGCGGGCCACGTCGCCGGCGATCGCTTCAACGATCGCGCCGAGCCCGCCGCCATGGCATTGCCGGGGATTGCCATGCGGCGTGCGGCGGGGACCGGATTGCGCGTCGTCGCGATCGGCGTTTGACCATGAAGCCAAGATCGTCACAGTGTCGGATGGCCCCGGGAGGTCGTGAATTGGCGCTTGAGCCAGGCGCCGGAAAGCGCCAGTTCCGAGCGCCGTGCTGCGCGATCCGGTCCCGGTCCCGCGGCTGCCGACGTGACCTTCGGTGCCAGCGGCCCTGGATCGCCGGTGAGTTGCCGCTTGAGCCAGGCCGTCGAGAATGCGTGGCCGGAAAGGTCTGCGCCGGGGCCGTCGAACTCGCGGCCGGGCCGGCCTTCCGCCTTGCGCGCGATGTGCGATGCGCCGTGATCGGTGCTGAATTGGCGCTGCAGCCACTCGGACGAGCCAGCCGCGGCGATGGGCGCCGCCATCGCAATTGCGGGGCTCCCTGCGGCCAGCAGTGCGGGCACGCACAAGGCCAGCGCGAAGCGCGAGAAGAACGTGTTCATGACAACCTCCTGTGGGGTGACGGGACGGAATCGCAGGCAAAGGCTTCGAGCCCGCGCGACCCGATGCTGGTCGCGGGCCGTCACTTCGCCCTCACGGGGTGGTCAAGAATGGGTCACGGTGGGCGGTACGAACGGGTTGAAGCGAACCAGCGGCAGCGCGGTCGCCAAGGACTTGTGTGGCTGCGGGCCGTCGAGTCGGCGACGAACAACACCGGGCAAAAAAACGGCCCGCGCGCCGGGTGGCGGGCGGGCCGAAAGCCACATGGGCTGGGAGTCGGGCGCGGCGGGTGATGCGGCTCAGGTCGTCCGGGCTGCGAGGTCGCCGCGCGCGTAGCGCTCGGCGAGCGCATCGAGCGGCAGCGGCTTGATGCGGCCGGCCTGGCCGGCGGTGCCGAAGGCTTCGAAGCGGGCGCGGCAGATGTCGGCGGCGGCGTCGCGGGCGGCCTTGAAGAACTTGCGCGGGTCGAACTCGCGGCGCGCCTCGGCGGCGAGCCGCCGCATCGCGGCGGTCATGGCGAGCCGCAGGTCGGTGTCGATGTTCACCTTGCGCACGCCGTGCTTGATGCCCTCGACGATCGCCTCGACCGGCACGCCCCAGGTCGGATCGATCTCGCCGCCGAACTCGCGGAAGATCGCCAGCCACTCCTGCGGCACGCTCGACGAGCCGTGCATGACCAGGTGCGTCGCCGGGATGCGGCGGTGGATCTCGGCGATGCGGCCGATCGCGAGGATGTCGCCGCTCGGCGGGCGGGTGAACTTGTAGGCGCCGTGGCTGGTGCCGATCGCGACCGCGAGCGCGTCGACGCCGGTCGCGGCGACGAAGTCGGCGGCCTCCGCCGGGTCGGTGAGCAGCTGCGAGGGGTCGAGCGTGCCCTCGGCGCCGACGCCGTCCTCCTCGCCGGCCTGGCCGGTCTCGAGCGAGCCGAGGCAGCCGAGCTCGCCTTCGACCGAGACGCCCACCGCGTGGGCCATGTCGACGACGCGGCGGGTGACCTCGACGTTGTAGTCGTAGCTCGCCGGGGTCTTCATGTCCTCGCGCAAGGAGCCGTCCATCATCACGCTGGTGAAGCCGGAGCGGATCGAGCGCTGGCACACCGCCGGGCTCGCGCCGTGGTCCTGGTGCAGGCACACCGGGATGTCCGGCCACTGCTCGACCGCCGCCTCGACCATCTTGCGCAGGAAGGCCTCGCCGGCGTAGCCGCGGGCGCCGGCCGAGGCCTGCAGGATGACCGGGGCGTCGGTGCGCGCGGCCGCGGTCATGATCGCCTGGATCTGCTCCATGTTGTTGATGTTGAAGGCCGGCACCCCGTAGCCGTAGTCGGCGGCGTGGTCCAGCAGCTGACGCAGCGCAATCATCGCCATCGTCGTTCTCCTCTACTTGGTGAGTTCGGGTTCGGGCTCGGTCGCGGGCCGCGATGCGATGGCGCGGCTGCCCGGGCCGGTGCGTGCGGCGAGTGCCGCGACCGCGGGCAGTTCGCGGCCTTCGAGAAACTCGAGAAAGGCGCCGCCGCCGGTCGAGATGTAGTCGATGCGATCGGCGACGCCGAAGGCGGCGATCGCGGCGAGCGTGTCGCCGCCGCCGGCGATCGAGTAGGCGGGCGAGGCGGCGATGGCCTCGGCGAGCGCCTGCGTGCCGGCGGCGAACGGCGCCAGTTCGAAGACGCCGACCGGGCCGTTCCAGACGATGGTGCCGGCCTCCGCGAGGAGTCGGGCGAGCTGGGAGGCCGCCTGCGGGCCGATGTCGAGGATCATCTCGCCGGGGCGGACCTCGCTCGCGCGACGCACCGCAATGTTGGCGTCGGCGGCGAAGCGGTCCGCCGCGACGACGTCCTCGGGCAGCCACAGCCGCGCGCCGCGCGCGGCCAGCCGGCGCTCGACGGCGCGCGCCGCCTCGACGAGGTCCGGCTCGTGCAGCGAGGTGCCCACACCGTGGCCGCGCGCGGCGAGGAAGGTGTTGGCGATGCCGCCGCCGACGACCAACGCATCGACCCGGGCGGCGAGGCGCTCGAGGATGGTGAGCTTGGTCGACACCTTGGAGCCGCCGACGATCGCCACCAGCGGGCGCTTGGGCGCCGCCAGTGCGCGCCCGAGTGCGTCGAGCTCGGCGGCGAGCAGCGGCCCGGCGCAGGCGATGGGCGCGGCGAGGGCGAGTGCGTGCAGCGTGCATTCCTTGCGGTGCGCGGTACCGAAGGCTTCATTGACGTAGACGTCGATCCAGCCCGCAATGCGCGCGGCGAGCCGCGCGTCGTCGGCCTTCTCGCCGGCATTGCCGCGGCAGTTCTCGAGCAGCACGAGCTCGCCCGGCGCGAGCGCGAAGCGGCCGTCGACCCAGTCGGTGACGAGCGGCACCGGTCGGCCGAGGAGCTCGGCCAGGCGCGCCGCGACCGGCGCGAGGGACTCGGCCGGGCCGAGCGCGCCCTCGCGCGGCCGGCCCAGGTGCGAGGTCACCATCACCGCCGCGCCCGCGTCGAGGCAGCGGCGGATGCCGGGGAGCGTCGCGCGGATGCGCGTGTCGTCGGCGATCGCGCCGTCGGGCGTGAGCGGCACGTTGAAGTCGGCGCGGATGAAGACGCGCTTGCCGGCGAGCGGCACCGATTCCAGTCGGAGAAATCCGGCCGTTGGAATCTCCCGCCGGGCTGCTCCCGCGGCAGTCGACGTCCCCTCCGGAGGCAGCGAGCTTGGGCGTGCTGTCATCTCAGTCGGCCTCCATCATCGCCACCGCGGTGTCGAGCATGCGGTTGGAGAATCCCCACTCGTTGTCGTACCACGCGGTGACCTTGACCAGATCGTGGTCGACCTTGGTGAGCGTCGCATCGAACAGGCTCGAATGCGGGTCGTGGTTGAAGTCGCAGGAGACCAGCGGCAGGTCGTTCACCGCGAGGATGCCTTTCAGCACGCCGTGCGCGGCCTCGCGCACCAGGTCGTTCACTTCGGCCTTGGTGGTTTCGCGCGCGGCGATGAAGGTGAAGTCGGTGAACGAGACGTTGGGCGTGGGCACCCGCATCGCAAAGCCGTCGAGCCGCCCGGCGAGCTCGGGCAGCACCAGGCCGACCGCGGCCGCCGCGCCGGTCTTGGTCGGGATCATCGAGAGCGTGGCGCTCCTCGCGCGGCGCAGGTCGTCGTGATAGACGTCGATCAGCACCTGGTCGTTGGTGTAGGAATGCACGGTCGTCATCAGCCCGCGCACGATCCCGAGCGGGCGGTGCAGCGCGAAGGCGAGCGGCGCGAGGCAGTTGGTGGTGCAGCTCGCGTTCGAGACGACCTGGTGCTCGCGCCGCAGGGTGCGGTGATTGACGCCGAACACGACGGTCGCGTCGACGTCCGCCCCGCCCGGGGCCGAGATCAGTACCTTGCCGGCGCCGGCCTCGAGGTGGGCCGAGGCGGCCGCCTTGGTGGTGAAGCGGCCGGTGCATTCGAGCACGACGTCGACGCCGAGCTCGCGCCACGGCAGCTTCGCCGGTTCGCGCTCGGCGAGCACGCGGATCGGATCCTCGTCGACGACGAGATCCGGCCCGTCGACGGCGATCGAGTGCGGGAAGGGGCCGTGCACGCTGTCGTAGCGGGTGAGGTGGGCGTTGGTCTCGGGGCTGCCGAGGTCGTTGATCGCGACGATGCGGATCGGGTGGCGGCAGCCGCCCTCGTAATGGGCGCGCAGCACGTTGCGCCCGATGCGGCCATAGCCGTTGATGGCGACGCGAATGGTCACTGGTTACTCCTGGACGGTGGTTGCGGATTCGGTAGGCGCGCGCATCACAGCAGGCGGCGCGCGATCGCGACTACGCGCTCCGGGGTCAGGCCGAAGAGCGTCGCCAGCTCGGCGGCGGGGGCCGACTCGCCGAAGCGGTCGATGCCGATCACGTCGCCGCCGGCGCTGCAGTCGCGCCCGGTGACGTACTTCCACCAGAAATCGGGCTGCGCCGCCTCGATCGCGAGCCGCGGCACGCCGCGCGGCAGCACCGCGGCGCGCCACGCTTCGTCCTGGCGGTCGAAGGCCTGGGTGCAGGGCATCGAGACGACGCGCACGGCGATGCCGTCGGCGGCGAGCCGCTCGCGCGCGGCCATCGCCAGCTGGACCTCGGAGCCGGTCGCGATCAGCACCAGCGCCGGCTTCGCGTCGGGGGCGTCGGCGAGCACGTAGCCGCCGCGCGCGATCGCGGCGAGGGCGACGCGGTCGCGCGCCTGCGGCGCGAGGTTCTGGCGCGACAGCGCGAGCAGGGCGGGGCCGTCGCGGCGCGTTACCGCGGCGATCCACGCGGCCTGGGTTTCGGCGCCGTCGCAGGGGCGCCAGAGGTCGAGATTGGGGATCAGCCGCAGCGCCGGCAGGTGCTCGACCGGCTGGTGCGTGGGGCCGTCCTCGCCCAGCCCGATCGAGTCGTGCGTCATCACGTGGACGACCCGCAGGCGCATCAGCGCGCTCATGCGGATGGCGTTGCGGGCGTAGTCGGAGAAGACCAGGAAGGTCGCGCCGAAGGGCAGGAAGCCGCCGTGCAGCGCCAGGCCGTTCAGGGCCGCGGCCATGCCGAACTCGCGCACGCCCCAGTTGATGTGGCGCCCGCCGGCGTCCGCGCGCACCGCGCCGCAGTCGGGCCAGTCGGTGAGGTTGGAATGGGTGAGGTCGGCCGAGCCGCCGACGAGCTCGGGCAGCGCGCGGGCGAGCCGGCGGATCGCGTCCTGGCTCGCTTTGCGCGTGGCGACGGCAACGCCGGCATTCTGCTGCTTGCGCACCAGCGCCTCCGATAGCACCGCGAAGCCGCTCGGCAGCTCGCCGCGCAGGCGCCGCTCGAACTCGGCCGCGGCTTCGGGCCAGCGCCGCCGGTAGTGCTCGAGCGTGCCCGCCCACTCGCGGCTGCGCGCCGCGCCGGCGGCGCGGGCGTCGAAGGCGGCGCGCAGCTCGGCCGGCACCTCGAAGGGTGCGTGCGGCCAGTCGAGCGCCGCGCGGGTCGCGGCCAGCTCCTGCGCGCCCAGCGGCGCGCCGTGGGCGTCGGCCGTACCGGCCTTGGCCGGGCTGCCGCAGCCGATCGTGGTGCGGCAGCACACCAGGGTCGGGCCGCGGTCGTCGCGGGCGTTCGCCAGCGCCTCGCCGATGGCGCGCTCGATCGCCTCGACGTCGTGGCCGTCGACGCGCTCGATCACGTTCCAGCCGTAGGCGCGGAAGCGCGCCGGCGTGTCGTCGCCGAACCAGCCGGCGACGTCGCCGTCGATCGAGATGCGGTTGTCGTCCCAGAAGGCGATCAGCTTGGACAGGCGCTGCACGCCGGCGAAGGACGCCGCCTCGTGGCTCACGCCCTCCATCAGGCAGCCGTCGCCGAGGAACACCCAGGTGCGGTGATCGACGAGCGCGTGCTCGGGGCGGTTGAACTCGCGCGCCAGCAGCTTTTCGGCGAGCGCCATGCCGACCGCGTTGGCGAGGCCCTGGCCGAGCGGCCCGGTGGTCGTCTCGACGCCGGGGGTCATGCCGTACTCGGGGTGGCCGGGGGTCTTGCTGTGGAGCTGGCGGAAGCGCTTCAGCTCGTCGAGCGGCAGGTCGTAGCCGGTCAGGTGCAGCAGCGCATAGAGCAGCATCGAGCCGTGGCCGTTGGAGATCACGAAGCGGTCGCGGTCGGGCCATTGGGGATCGGCCGGGTCGTGGCGCAGGTGGCGGCGCCACAGCGCGACTGCGATGTCGGCCATGCCCATCGGCATGCCGGGATGGCCCGAGCGGGCCTGCTCGACGGCGTCGGCGGCGAGAAAGCGCAGCGCGTTGGCGCAGAGGGTGTCGAGCGTGGTCGTTTCGATTCGCATGTTCATGGTCACAGCACCTTCTTGCGGCGCTCCATCAGGCGCCAGATGAACGGGGTGAAGATCAGCTGCATCGCCAGCTCCATCTTTCCGCCGGGCACGACGATGGTGTTGGCCCGGCTCATGAAGCTGTCGTGCACCATGCTCAGCAGGTACTGGAAGTCGATGCCGGCGGGCTTGGCGAAGCGGATCACCACCATGCTCTCGTCGGGGGTCGGCACCGCGCGGGCGATGAACGGGTTCGAGGTGTCCACCATCGGCACGCGCTGGAAGTTCACGTGGGTGCGTGTGAACTGCGGGCAGATGTAATGCACGTAGTCGTGCATGCGCCGCAGGATGGTGTCGGTGACCGCCTCGGTCGAGTAGCCGCGCATGTTGCGGTCGCGGTGGAGCTTCTGGATCCACTCGAGGTTCACCACCGGCACCACGCCGATCAGCAGGTCGGGGTGCTGGGCGACGTTCACGTCCCCGGTGACGACCGCACCGTGCAGGCCCTCGTAGAACAGCAGGTCGCTGCCGGCGGGCAACTCCTCCCACGGCGTGAAGGTGCCCGGCTCCTGGCCGTAGTCGCGCGCCTCGTCGGCGTCGTGCAGGTATTTGCGGCGCTTGCCGCGCCCCGTCTCGGCGTAGCTGCGGAACAGGGCCTCGAGTTCGGCGAAGAGGTTGGCCTCGGCGCCGAAGTGGCTGAAGTGCGATGACCCGCCGGCGCGCTCGGCCTCGGCGATCCGCTCGCGCATCGCCTTGCGGTCGAAGGCGTGAAAGCTGTCGCCCTCGATCACCGCGGCGGTGACGCTCTCGCGGCGGAAGATCTCCTCGAAGGTGCGCTGCACGGTGCTGGTGCCGGCGCCGGACGAGCCGGTGATGGCGATGATGGGATGGCGTTCGGACATGCTCGTGTCCCCCTGTGACGATCGGAAATCAGTCGTGCAGGAACAGGCCGCGCGCGTGAAAGAGCGGGATGTCGTGTTCCTCGCGGATGGGCTCGCGGTGGTAGCGCTCGATGCGCTCGACCTCGTCGCGGCTCCCGAAGACGAAGCCGATGCGCTGGTGCAGCGCCTCGGGCGCGAGCTCGAGCACCGGCTCGCGTCCGGTCGAGGCGCGGCCGCCGGCCTGCTCGATCAGCAGGCCGATGGGGTTGCACTCGTAGAGCAGGCGCAGCCGCCCCGGCCTGGCCGGGTCGCGCTGGTCGCGCGGGTAGAGGAAGACGCCGCCGCGCATCAGGATGCGGTGCGCCTCGGCCACCAGCGACGCGATCCAGCGCATGTTGAAGTCGGCCTCGCGCGGCCCGCTGCGCCCGGCGAGGCACTCGTCCACGTAGCGGCGCACCGGCGGTTCCCAGAAGCGCGCGTTCGACGCGTTGATCGCGAACTCGCGCGTCTGCGCGGGGATGCGCAGCTCCGGGTGGGTGAGGTAGAACTCGCCGATGATCGGATCGAAGGTGAAGCCGGCGACGCCGTAGCCGACCGTGAGCACCAGCATCGTCGACGGGCCGTAGATCGCGTAGCCGGCGGCGACCTGGCGCGTGCCCGGCTGCAGGAAGTCCTCGGCGCGGGCGTCGCGCCCGGCGCGCGGCGCGCGCAGGATCGAGAAGATCGAGCCGACCGAGACGTTCACGTCGGTGTTCGACGAGCCGTCGAGCGGGTCGAAGGCGAGCAGGTACTTGCCGCGCACCTCGCCGCGCGGCAGCGCGATCGGTGCGTCGTGCTCCTCCGAGACCATGCCGGCGAGGTCGCCGCCCCAGTGGGTCGCGCGCAGGAAGATGTCGTCGGCGATCACGTCGAGCTTCTTCTGCGTTTCGCCCTGCACGTTCTGCGTCTCGAGCGCGCCGAGCGTCCCGCCCAGCGCCCCTTGCGCGACGATGCGCGAGATCGCCTTGCAGGCCTGCGCGACCTGGAGGATCAGCGCGTTGAACTCGCCGGTCGCGCCCGGGTGGGCGCGGCGCTGGGCAATCAGGTACTCGGTGAGGGTGGTGCGTTCGATGTTGAACATGCCGTCTCCTCCAGTGCCGGAGCCGCGGCGGTGCCGCGCCCCGATTCGATTGGCTCGAATGCTTTTTTGCAATAACTTAATGAGTCTCTAAAATAAGAACAACCAACGATATGTTTTGTAGATGCATCAGGTAAGCTTATGCGACTTGCTCACCGCGTCACCCTCAGGCAGTTGCGCTCGCTGATCGCCGTCGCCGACGCGGGCAGCTTCACGCTCGCCGCGCGCTTGCTGCACGTCACCCAGCCGGCGATCTCGATGCAGGTGAAGGAACTCGAAGGCATGGTCGGCGAGGTGCTGCTCGACGGCCGGCGCGGCTTTCGCCTCACGCCGGCCGGAGAGATCCTGGTGCGCCGGGCGCGCGAGGTGCTCTACGCGCTCGATCTCGCCGAGGTCGAGCTCAAGGCGCACAAGGGCATCGCCTCGGGCACGGTCGATGTGGCCGCGATCACCACTGCCGAGTATTTCGTGCCGCGGCTGCTCGCCGCGTTCGGCGCGGCGCACCCCGACATCACCTTTCGCCTGAGCGTGCACAACCGCGCCGGCATGGCCGACCTGCTGCGCGAGCGCCGCACCGATCTGGCGATCATGGGCGAGCCGCCACCGGGGCTGAACCTGCGGCGCGTGCCGTTTGCCCGGCACCCGATGTCCTTCGTCGCCGCGCCCGACCACCCGCTTGCCGGGCGCCGCCGCATCCCGCCGGCGGCGCTCGCCGGCGAGCGGCTCCTGCTTCGCGAGCAGGGCTCGGGCACGCGCGGCAACCTCGAGCGTTTCCTGCGTACCCACGGCGTGAAGGTGCTGCGCGCCGACGAGCTCGGCAGCAACGAGACGCTCAAGCAGGCGGCCATGGCGGGCATGGGGGTCGCGTTCCTGTCGCACCACACCTTCGGGATCGAGATCGAGGCTGGCCGCCTGGTGCGGCTCGACGTGCGCGACACGCCGGTCGAGCGCGAGTGGAACGTGCTGGTGCATGCCGACCGGCAGCCCTCGATTGCCGTCGAGGCGCTGGTCGAGTTCCTGCGTACCGAGGGCGGACGGTTGATCGGGGGCGCGACCGCGTAGGCCCGGGCCGGCGCATCGGGCGCTGGAGCCGTCGCCCGATCCGGCGGGCGGGGAACTCCCCTTGGGCCATTCAGTCGGAAGCCGCGTGCCGTCGAGCGAGGGCCGACGCTATGATGACGAATGGAATGAGCCGAAGGTGTTAATTAATCCCATGACAACGGCGGGTGTTCATCGGATAATGCGGCTTAGGGACCACTGACAGGATTTCGTACTCGATGCACCGACTTCATCCGGAGAAGGCATGAGCCTCAATCGCAAGCTCGTGCTGCTGTTTGCAACACTGATGATCGGCGTGCTCGTGATGGTCGTGCTGGTGATCCTGTTCGCGTTCCGCAGCTATTCCGTCGCCTCGTCGACGGCCCATGTGCGCACGGCTGCCGAGATGGTCCGCGTGCATCTGACCGAGTCGATGATCCTCGGCACCATCGGCGACCGCGAGAGCTTTCTGCACCGCCTCAAGGAGGTCGACGGTCTGGTCACGGCGCGCGTGATCCGCTCACACCACGTCAGCAACCAGTTCGGCACGACCAACCTGCCGGAGCTGCCGGGCGACGACATCGACCGGCTCGTGATCGCCGACGGGCGTGAGCGTTTCACGCTGACCGACGAGCGTGGCCAGGCGATCTTCCGGGGTACGATCCCGTTCCCGGCCTCGTCCGAGGGCTCGCCCAACTGCCTGCAGTGCCACAACGTGCCCGAGGGTACGGTGCTCGGCGCGGTCACGATGGAGATCTCGATCGCGGAACTGAAGCGCCAGGCGTTGATGACGATCGCCGGCGTCACGGTCGTATTGTCGCTCCTGTCTCTGTTGGCGATGCTGGCGGTGCGCCGCCTGATCCGGCCGGTCGGAGACACCGCGCATGCGGTCGAGAAGGCGGTCAAGAAGGCGCTGCGCGGCGACTTCAAGAGCCACCTGGAGGCCCGCACCAACGACGACATCGGCAAGATCGCGGCGCAGATGAACAGCCTGCTCACCTTCCTCGACAGCGGGCTCGCGCGCATCAGCCAGCGCGTTGTCCAACTCACCGGGCGGCCTCCGCGCGAGAACGAGAACCAGCTCGAAGTGACGATCGATCTCGTCAACGGACTGGCCGACGCGTCGACCTTCAAGCAGGCGATCGAGGAGGACGAGACCACTGCCGAGATCTACGACCGTTTCGGCCACGTCCTCGACAAGCGCTTCGGCATCGCCGAGTACTCGGTCTACGAGGTCAGCGGGCCGCGCCAGTTGCGGCCGATCGCGGTCGATGGCAAGCCCAACGCCGGCTGCCGCTGGTGCGATCCGCAGATCCTGGTGCGCAGCGAGATGTGCCGGGCCAAGCGCACCGGGCACGCGGTCGACGGCCTGGCAAGCGCCGACATCTGCTATGCCTACAAGCCCGACACCACCGACGGGGTCGAGCGCCGCCACTACTGCGTGCCCATCATGGAGGCGGGCGGCGTGGGCAGCATCGTCCAGATCGTGGTGCCGGCGGAGCGGGCCGACGTGCTCGAGGAGCAGATCCCCTACGTCAACGTGTACCTGCGCGAAATGGCGCCGGTGCTGGAGGCCAAGCGCCTGACCGAGACGCTGCGGGAGAGCTCGCTGCGCGATCCCATGACGGGGCTCAACAACCGGCGCTTCCTCGAGGAATACGTCGACGTCCTGATCTCGCAGGCGAAACGGACCAAGACCCAGCTCGCGATTCTGGTGCTCGATCTCGACTATTTCAAGGTCGTCAACGACACCCACGGCCACGACGCCGGCGATACCGTGCTGAAGGGGCTCGCCACGATCCTGAAGAATGCGGTGCGCGCCTCAGACATGGTGATCCGCTTCGGCGGCGAGGAATTCCTGATCGTGCTGCAGGACACCAGCTCAGAGGGTGCAGCGCGGGTCGCCGAAAAGATCCGCAGTTCGGTCGAGGAGATGCAGTTCAACGTCGGCACCGCGGTGCTGAAGAAGACCATCTCGATCGGCTACGCGATGTTCCCCGAGGACAGCGAGACGTTCTGGCAGATCGTCAAGTTTGCCGACGTCGCGCTCTATCGGGCGAAAAACGAGGGCCGCAACCGCGTCGTGCGCTTTACCAGCGACATGTGGAGCGAGTGCGCCGACCTGTATTGATCGGGCGTCCGCGCACCTTGGGGTCTGGGCGTACCGTCGGCGCCATTCGGGTCGCGCCGTGTCCGCTGCAGCTCATGGTGGCGGCGCATGTCGGGTCGGGGGCGTTGTCGCCGAACCACGCGGCCCGGCGAGTCCGTCGGCGGCGCGTCAGCGCACCACCTGGGTGAGCTCGCCCGCCTGGTAGCGCGCCGCGACCTTCTCCAGCGGCACCGGCTTGATGCGGCTCGCCTGGCCGACGCAGCCGAAGGCCTCGAAGCGCGCCTTGCAGACGAACTTGGCCGCTTCGCGCGCAGGCTTGTTGAATTCGCGCGGGTCGAATTTGGACGGGTTCTCGAACAGGAACTTGCGCACCGCGCCGGTCATCGCCAGCCGGATGTCGGTGTCGATGTTGATCTTGCGCACCCCGAAGCGGATGGCCGTCTGGATCTCCTCGACCGGTACACCGTAGGTCTCCTTCATGTCGCCGCCGTATTGCCGGATGATCTCCAGCAGATCCTGGGGCACCGAGGATGAGCCGTGCATCACCAGATGGGTGTTGGGGATGCGCGCGTGGATCGCCTTGACTCGGTCGATTGCAAGGATGTCGCCCGTCGGCTTGCGCGTGAACTTGTAGGCGCCATGGCTCGTGCCGATTGCGATCGCGAGTGCGTCGCAGTCGGTGCGGCGCACGAAGTCGGCCGCCTGGTCGGGGTCGGTCAGCAGCATCGAGTGGTCGAGTTGTCCCTCCGCACCGTGCCCGTCCTCCTCGCCGGCCTGGCCGGTCTCGAGCGAGCCGAGACAGCCGAGCTCGGCCTCGACGGTGACGCCGATCGCATGGGAGAACTTGACCACCTCTCGCGTGACTTCGACGTTGTACTCATAGGAGGAGGGGGTCTTGCCGTCCTCGAGCAGCGAGCCGTCCATCATCACGCTGGAGAACCCGGACCGGATCGCTGCCATGCACACGGCAGGCGACTGCCCATGATCCTGGTGCATGACGACCGGGATGTGCGGATACGATTCGACCGCAGCGCTGATCAGGTGACGCAGGAAAGCCTCGCCCGCATATTTGCGCGCGCCGGCCGAGGCCTGCATGATCACCGGGCTGTCGCATTCGTGCGCCGCCTCCATGATGGCCTGGACCTGCTCCAGGTTGTTCACGTTGAATGCCGGCAGACCATAGCCGTTCTCGGCGGCATGGTCGAGGAGCTGTCGCATCGAGACGAGGGGCATCGTACTTCTCCGTTGGGCGCCGTGCGTTGGTGGCGCGAGGGGAAATGAAATACGCCCATTTTACCGTTCGCCGGCGGGCATGTGTCGCGACCCGACCAGGGCGGGCACAAGAGCGGCGGCCCGCGCACCCTCAGGGCTGCGCGGGCCGCCGATCGGAGATGGTCGAGTGCGCTATCGCTGCAATTCGGCCTGCGTGGTGGCGTCGAGCCGCCCCGTGACCGGGATGCCCCGCTCGGCCTGGAACTGGCTGATGGCGCTGCGCGTGCGCGGCCCCATCTGCCCATCGGGCGTCCCGGCGTCGTAGCCCATGCCGTTGAGTCGCTGTTGCGCGTCGCGCAGTGAAATGGTCGCGCCCGAGTAGCCGGCCGGCTGCGTCGCGCCGTCGACGGTCATGCGCCCGCCGGTGCCGAGGCCGCGATCGCCCATGCTCTGCGGCTGGTAGTTGCGGGCCGCGATCACCAGCTGGTTGTATGCGTTCTTGAAGGCGCCGGCGATTACCTTGCCCTGCGGTGTGTTGGTATAACCGCCCAGCCCCGCACCGGCACCGCCGCCGACCAGGAAGCCGCCCAGGTTCATGTCGGTATTCTTGGCGCTGCCCTCGGCGACGCCGACCTGCACGCCCGAGCGGTTGTCGACCAGCGTCAGCAACGTGGCCGCTTCGTTGGTGCGAATCGATCCGGCGATCGCTCCGAGCACGCCGCCGCCGACGGCGCCGACGGCACCGCCCAGGCCGCCCGTGCCGCGCTCGCTGAAGAGCACCTCGGGCGCCATCGAATAGTCGGCGCTCACCATCTGGCCTCTGCCGAAATTGCTGCCCGCGCGAAGTTCGCCGCTCTGCTGCAAGGCTCGCTCCTGCTGCATCATGTCCATGCCTCGACCGCGATCGACGATGATGAAGCAGTTCGACTGCTGCACCAGCAGCCGCAGTACCGGCACCGTCGAGGTGAGCCTGTATTGACCGGACAGAACCCGATACCAGTCCGTGTTCTGATCCTCGATGACGGCCAGTGTGCCGAATGGCCGATCGCATCGCTCGAGGTCGGCGCTCGCGTTCGCCGCCGTCGCCCCGCCTGCCGAGCCGGTCGCGCCGGTCCCGGACTCTCCCATCCTGACCCCTGTGGCGCCGCCTACGCACGCCGCAACGGTGATCGACATCGCCGCCGTGGCCAGGTACTTCAGCTTCGTGTTCATGTTGTCCGCGCTCCCGTGTTGAGTGAGGGGCGACGCACGCTCTGCGACGCGCAATCGCGACCGTCCAGTTCAGGGCCTGAACTGACGCTTCAATATAGGACGGGTGGGTGGGTGTATCAATCTGTAACTTACGCGGGTCGGCACGGACGCGACGGGCCTTGCGGTGCACCGCCACGATGGTCGGGTTCGGTGCGGTGGCGAGCGGCTGCCGGCATGCGCGTGGGGTGGTTCCGGGGGACAGGCGCGGCGGCCGGCCGCTGAAAAAAGACACGGCCCGCGCGGCGGAGTGCCGTGCGGGCCGGATGGGTCCGGAGAGAGCGTCGACTCAGCGCCGTAGTTCGGCCTGCGTGATCGTGTCGAGGCGCCCCGTCACCGTGATGCCGCGATCGGCCTGGAACTGGTTCAGTGCGTTGCGGGTGCGCGGGCCCATCTGTCCATCGGGTGTGCCGACCTCGTAGCCGAGGTCGTTGAGGCGGGCCTGGGCGTCGCGCAGTGTCAGGGCGCCGCTCGGGCTGCCGGCCGGTTGTGCCCCCCCGTCTACACCCAGGCGCCCGCCGGTGCCGAGGCCTTGGTCGCCCATGGTCTGCGGCTGGTAATTTCGGGTCGCGACGACGAGTTGGTTGTAAGCGTTCATGAACGCGCCCGCGATCACCTTGCCCTGCGGGGTGTTGGTGTAGCCGCCCAGTCCTGCCCCCATGCCGCCGCCAAAGAAGATCCCGCCGAGGTTGAGATCGGTGTTCTTGGCGCTGCCCTCTGCGACGCCGACCTGCACGCCCGAGCGGTTGTCGACCAGCGTGACCAGCGTCGCCGCCTCATTGGTTCGGATCGCCCCGGCGATCGCGCCCAGCATGCCGCCGCCGACCGCCCCGACCGCGCCGCGCAGCCCGCTGGTGTCGCGCGCGCTGAAGAGCACCTCGGGGGCGAGCGAATAGTCCGCGCTCACCATCTGGCCCTTGCCGAAATTGCTCTCGGCACGCAGCTCACCGCTGTCCTGAAGGGCGCGCTCCTGCTGCATCATGGCCATGCCGCGACCGCGTTCGACGACGATGAAGCAGTTCGACTGCTGGATCAGCAGGCGCAGCACCGGTACGGTCGAGGTGAGGCGGTACTGGTGGGTCAGGATGCGATACCAGTCCGAGCCCTGGTCCTCGATGAGGGCGATGGTGCCGAAGGGCTGGTCGCAGCGTTCGAGCTGCGCATTGGCGTTGGCCGCATTGCCACCGCCGGCGGAGCCGGTCGCGAGCGTGCCCGATTCGCCCATCTTGACGCCGGTGACGCCGCCTACGCACGCGGAGAGCGTCATCGCCACGCCTGCGGTGGCGAGATACTTGAGCTGAGTTTTCATTGTGGTCCGTGCTTCGTAGCGAGGTGACTTTTGGGAGCGCTGCGCGGTATGCGCAAAGTCCCGCGACAAGCCCATCAGGGCTGGCGCGCAAGTATATGCCAACATTCTATTCGAAGCAAAACGGAATACTGCAGATGCATGTCAGCGAGCGCCGCACGGCGCTCGCCCGGCGGGCACTCAGCCGCTATAGCGCTCCTCCAGCGCCGCGATGGCAGGCAGGGTCTTGCCTTCTAGGAACTCCAGGAAGGCGCCGCCGCCGGTCGAGATGTAGCCGACGTCCTGGGCGATGTTGAACTTGGCGATCGCTGCCAGCGTGTCGCCGCCGCCGGCGATGGTGAAGGCCTGGGAGTGGGCGATCGCCGAGGCGAGCATCTTGGTGCCGCCGGCGAACTGGTCGTGCTCGAAGACGCCGACCGGGCCGTTCCAGACGATGGTGCCGGCGTGCGCGACGAGGTCGGCGAGCCGCGCCGCGGTCTTGGGGCCGACGTCGAGGATGCGGTCGTGCGGGCCGACTTCATCGACCGGGATGCGGTTCGCACGGGCGAGCGCCGAGACTTCGTCGGCGACCACGACGTCGACCGGCAGTGGCACCTCGGCGCCGCGCTCGCGCATCATGTCCATGATCGCCTGCGCCTCTTTGACGAGCTCGGGCTCGGCGAGCGACTCGCCGATGCGCTTGCCCGAGGCGAGCAGGAAGGTGTTGGCGATGCCGCCGCCGACGATCAGCTGGTCGACCTTCTCGGCGAGCGTCTTGAGGATGGTGAGCTTGGTCGACACCTTGGCGCCGCCGACGATCGCCACCAGCGGGCGGGCCGGGTGCTCGGTCGCGCGCGACAGTGCGTCGATCTCGGCCCCCATCAGGATGCCGGCGCAGGCGACCGGCGCGAAGCGCGCCATGCCGTGGGTGGTCGCCTCGGCACGGTGGGCGGTGCCGAAGGCGTCATTGACGTAAATGTCGCAGAGCGTCGCCATCTTGCGCGCGAGCGCCTCGTCGTTCTTCTTCTCGCCCTTGTTGCAGCGGCAGTTCTCGAGCAGCACGACCTGGCCGGGCGCGACCGTGAAGCCGCCGTCGACCCAGTCGGTGACGAGCTTGACCGGCTTGCCGAGGAGTTGCCCCAGGCGCACCGCGACCGGCATCAGCGTGTCCTCGGCGCGGACTTCACCTTCGGTGGGACGCCCCAGGTGGGAGGTCACCATCACCGCCGCGCCCTGGTCGAGACAGTACTGGATCGACGGGATCGAGGCGCGGATGCGCGTGTCCTCGACGATGTTGCCGGCCTCGTCCTGGGGGACGTTGAGGTCGGCGCGGATGAAGACGCGCTTGCCGCGCACGTCGAGTTCCTTGAGCTTCTTGACTTTCATGGTGGCCACACGCGAAAAAATGCCCTGGCGGAGCAGGGCAGGGATGAATGGGCGGAGCGGGCTTACTTGGCGCTTGCCAGCACGCGGGCCGCGTCCAGCATGCGGCAGGAGTAGCCCCACTCGTTGTCGTACCAGGTCAGCACCTTGACGAGATTGCCGTCGATGACGCGCGTCTGGGTCGCGTCGAACACCGACGAGTGGGTGTCGTGATTGAAGTCCATCGATACCAGCGGCTCGTCGTTGACCGCCAGCACGCCCTTGAGCGCGCCGTTGGCCGCTTCCCTCATCAAACCGTTGATTTCGTCCTTGGTCGTGGCGCGGCTCGCGGTGAAGGTGAGGTCGACCAGCGAGACGTTGAGCGTCGGCACGCGCAGCGCGAAGCCGTCGACCTTGCCGGCGAGCGCAGGCAGCACCAGCCCGACCGCCTTGGCCGCGCCGGTCTTGGTCGGGATGATGTTCTGCGCCGCGGCACGCGCCCGGCGCAGGTCCTTGTGGCGCACGTCGACCAGCACCTGGTCGTTGGTGTAGGCGTGGATCGTCGTCATCAGGCCCTTCTCGATGCCGATGCCGTCGTGCAGCACCTTGGCGACCGGCGCGAGACAGTTGGTGGTGCACGACGCGTTCGACACCACCGTCATCGCGGCGGTGACGATATCGTGGTTCACGCCATAGACGATGGTGGCATCGACGTCGTCGCCGCCCGGGGCCGAGATCAGGATCTTCTTCGCGCCTTGGCGCAGGTGGATGTCGGCCTTGGCCTTGGACGTGAACGCCCCGGTGCACTCGAGCAGCACGTCGACGTCGTGCTTGCCCCAGTCGACTTCGAGCGGGTTCTTGGTCGAGTAGAAGGGGATGCGGTCGCCGGCGACGACGAGGGTGTCGTCGCCCTCGGTTGCGACGGGAAATCCGAAGCGCCCGTGGGTGGTGTCGAATCTGGTCAGGTGAGCATTGGTCGCGATGTCGCCGGATGCATTGATCGCCACGATCTCGAACTGGTCGCGCAGGCCGAGCTCATAGACGGCGCGCAGCGTACAGCGGCCGATGCGGCCGTACCCATTGATGGCAATTCTGATAGGCATGAGTCGTTCTCCGAAAGCAGGGCAGGTAAATCGGTTGTCGTTGGGCGCGGGCTTACTTCAGCAGTTGCCTTACGGCCTCGGCTACCGCCTCGGCGGTGATGCCGAAATGGCGGTAGAGATCGGCCGCCGGGGCCGATTCGCCGAAGCTGTCGATGCCGATTGCGGCACCCTGACCGCCGTCGACCGCGCCGACATACTTGCGCCAGAAATCGGTGACGCCGGCCTCGACCGCGACGCGCGGGACGCGCGGCGGCAGCACCTGGCTGCGGTAGCCGGCATCCTGGCGGTCGAAGACGTTGGTCGAGGGCATAGAGACGACGCGGATCGCGATGCCCTCGGCAGCGAGCGCCTTCTGCGCGGCCATTGCCAGGGCGACCTCTGATCCCGTCGCGATCACCACCGCCTGCGGCTTGCCGTCGGGGGCGTCGGCGAGCACGTAGCCGCCGCGGCGGATCGCGGCGATCTGCTCGCGGCTGCGCACCTGGAAGGGCAGATTCTGGCGCGAGAACAGCAGCGAGCTGGGCCCGTCGCGGCGCTCGATCGCGCACGCCCAGGCGAGCGCCGATTCCACCGTGTCGCAGGGGCGCCAGACGTCCATGTTGGGCATCAGGCGCAGCGTCGCCGCCTGCTCCACCGGCTGGTGCGTTGGACCGTCCTCGCCCAGTCCGATCGAGTCGTGAGTGAATACGAACACCTGACGGACTTTCATCAGCGCCGCCATGCGCAGCGCGTTGCGCGCGTACTCGCTGAACATCAGGAAGGTGGCGGTGTAGGGGATCAGGCCGCCGTGCAGCGAGAGACCGTTGCCGATCGCCGCCATGCCGAATTCGCGCACACCGTAGTAGATGTAGTTGCCGCCCGACTCGTGCGTGACCGGGCGCGAGCCCGACCACAGCGTGAGGTTGGAGCCGGCGAGATCGGCCGAGCCGCCGATCAGTTCGGGCAGCTTCGGCGCGAAGGCTTCGATTGCGTTCTGGCTCGCCTTGCGCGTGGCGATGGTCTCGGCCTTGTCGTTCACCGCGGCGAGCACCGCCTCGACCGCTGCCGCCCAGTCCTCGGGCAGTTTGCCCGCCATGCGGCGCTCGAACTCGGCGGCAAGTTTGGGATGCGTGCCACGGTAGGCGGCAAAGCGCTCGTTCCAGGCGGTCTCGGCCGCGGCGCCGGCCGGCCGGCCGTCCCAGGCGGCGTAGACGTCGGCGGGAATCTCGAAGGGCGGATGGCTCCAGCCGATATGGGCGCGCGCGGCGGCGACCTCGGCCTCGCCGAGCGGCGCGCCGTGCACGTCGTGGCCGCCCTGCTTGTTGGGCGCGCCGGCACCGATCACGGTCTTGCAGCAGATCAGCGTCGGCTGGGCCGTGTTGGCCTTGGCGGCGCGGATCGCAGCGTCGATCTCCGCCGGGTCGTGGCCCTGGACGTCGCGGATCACCTGCCAGCCGTAGGCCTCGAAGCGCTTCGGGGTGTCGTCGGTGAACCAGCCGGCGACGTCGCCGTCGATCGAGATCGCGTTGTCGTCGTAGAAGGCGATCAACTTGCCCAGGCCGAGCGTGCCGGCGAGCGAGCAGGCCTCGTGCGAGATGCCCTCCATCAGGCAGCCGTCGCCGAGGAACGCCCAGGTGTGGTGATCGACGATGGTGTGGCCGGGCCGGTTGAACTCGGCGGCGAGCGCCTTCTCGGCGATCGCGAGCCCGACTGCGTTGCTGATGCCCTGGCCGAGCGGGCCGGTCGTCGTCTCGACGCCGGGCGCATAGCCGTACTCGGGGTGGCCGGGGGTCTTGCTGTGGAGCTGGCGGAAGCGCTTGAGCTCGTCGATCGGCAGGTCGTAGCCGGTCAGGTGCAGCAGCGCATAGAGCAGCATCGAGCCGTGCCCGTTGGAGAGCACGAAGCGGTCGCGGTCGGCCCAGGCGGGGTTGGCCGGGTTGTGCTTCAGGTGGTGGCGCCACAGCACCTCGGCGATCTCGGCCATGCCCATCGGCGCGCCGGGGTGGCCGGACTTCGCCTGCTGCACGGCATCCATCGCCAGCGCGCGGATCGCGCCGGTGACGGGGTTGAAGACGGGAGGCTTGACGTTGCGGCTCTGGTGCATGGCGGGGCGGCCCTGGCGATTTCGAAAGGCCGGATTATCGCCGAAAACCACCCCCCGCGGCTAGGCGCGGCGCGCGCAACTAGCCGGCGCGGCGGCGCTTTTCCATCAGCTTCCAGATGAGCGGCGTGAGGATCAGCTGCATCGCCAGGTCGAGCTTCGCGCCCGGTACGACGATGGTATTGGCGCGCGACATGAACGAATCCGAGATCATGTTGAGCAGGTAGGGAAAGTCGATGCCGCGCGGGTCCCTGAAGCGGATCACCACCAGCGATTCCCCGAGCGTCGGCACATCGCGCGCGATGAACGGGTTGGAGGTGTCGACCACCGGCACCCGCTGGAAGTTGATGTGCGTGCGCGTGAACTGCGGCACGACGTAATGCACGTAGTCGTGCATGCGGCGCAGGATGGTCGCCTGCACCGATTCGGGCGAGTAGCCGCGGATGCGGGTGTCGCGGTGCAGCTTCTGGATCCACTCGAGGTTGATGGTCGGCGCGACCCCGATCAGCAGGTCCACGTGGCGGGCGATGTCGATCTTCTCGGTGACCACCGCGCCGTGCAGGCCTTCGTAGAACAGGCAGTCCGTGCCGACCGGCAGATCCTCCCACTCGGTGAAGGTGCCCATCGGCAGCCCCCAGCGCACCGACTGCTCCTCGTTGTGGATGTAGAAGCGCTTGCGCCCGGTTGCGGAATCGCCGTAGCTGCGGAAAAGATCTTCCAGTTCGTCGAGCAGGTTCGCCTCCGGCCCGAAATGGCTGATGCCGCGCTCGCCGGCCTGCTCGGCCTCGTCGATGCGCTGCTTCATCTCGTCGCGGGTATAGCGATGAAAACTGTCGCCCTCGACGATGGCGGCATTGACGCCCTCGCGATGAAAGATCGCCTCGAAGGTGTGCTTGACGGTGGTGGTGCCGGCACCCGAGGAACCCGTGACTGCGATGATTGGATGTTTGGTCGTCATGGCGGGGGCTCGATTGCGGGTGGGTCGGCGGAGTTTCAGCCCCGGACGCCCGTGAACACGCGCCGGCAGGCGGTGACCAGGACATGCACTTCGACCGGTGATAGCTCGGGATAGCGCTCCCGCACGGTCCGGTACGCGAGAAGCTCGAGCGAGGCGCTACCCCACTGGTTGTCCGACGAGAAGAACGGCTTGATGAGCACGCTCGCCTCCTCGAAGATTGCCCTGACGCGATGATGGCGGCGTCGTTCGGTTTGGCTTTCGCTCCAATCGCGTTCGGCGGCGGATGTGGTCGGTTCGGTCATCGGGTCAGCGTCGCCGGGTGGTGCGGCGGTCCAGGAAAGGCGAAATCGGCGCGGGAATTATTGCAGGTATTCAGGAGTGCGCGGTCAGCCAGTTGCGCCACTCGGCGAATAGCGACGGCGAGGCAGCAGCGACGATACCGCGCTTGACCGAAGGGCCGGCCATCAGCGAGTCGCCGTCCAGGGCGGCCGCCTGGCCGCCTGCCTCGGCAAGTATGAGCCGACCGGCGGCGTAGTCCCACAGGCGCTGCCCGCCGTGCAGGTAGACATCGAGCCGGCCTGCGGCGACGAAGCACCACTCGAGCGCACTCGAGCCAAAATTGCGCTGCGAATAGTAGGGCGGGCGCACCGCCAGCTCGTCGCCCAGATGATGGCTGATGCGCTTGAAGTCGATGCCGGCGACCGCGTCGCTCAGATGCTGCGCGGCCGGTCGAAGGGGCAGTTCGGCACCATTGACGTAAGCGCCCGCGCCGGACGCGGCGTAGAAGGACTCGTCGGTGACCGGGTTGTAGACGACGCCGAAGCGCGGCTCGTGATCGACCAGATAGGCCACCGAAACGGCGAAGAAGGGGATGCCGTTGGCGAAATTGGTGGTGCCGTCGATCGGGTCGATGCACCACATGCCTCGCCCGCCGTCGGACCACAGCCGGGCTTGTTCCTCGCCGCTCATCTCCTCGCCCAGCACCGGGCCGGGCAGGAGCTTGGGCAATTCCTCGGCGAGGCGGCGTTGCGACTCGACGTCGGCCTCGGTGAACAGCGAACCATCCGCCTTGCGATTGCGCACGCTGTTCAGGTAGCGCGGCAGGATGACCTCGCGGGCGATGTCGCGCACCATCGATTCGAGTGCCCTGGCGCGCGCGAGGCGTTGCGTGGCCGTGGGCAAGTCAGGCCTCCCGCCACTTGATCGAGCAGCCCATGCTCGGCGTCTGCTCGCGCGGACCTTCGCCGCTGCGGGCGATCTGCATCATCGCTTCGAACATCTCGCGGTGCGCATCGGGCGGCGCCGGATTCCGGCCGGAGGCGTCGAGCCGGCCGCGGTACTGGAGTTCGAGCCGGTCGTTATAGCCAAAGAAATCGGGCGTGCAGATCGCGCCGTAGGCCTTCGCCACCTGTTGGCTCGCGTCCAGCACGTAGGGAAAGGGCATGTCGAGTTCTCGGGCGACTCGGACCATGTTGTCCCAGGAGTCCTCCGGGTAGTCGGAGGGGTCATTGGCCATGATCGCGATCGATCCGATGCCGTGGCCGGCCAGTTCGCGTGCGTCGCGGCAGATACGGTCGATCACGGCCTTGACGTAGGGGCAGTGGTTGCAGATGAACATCACCAGCAGCCCTTTGGGGCCCCGCGCGGTCGCGAGCGTGTGGCGCCCGCCGTCGACGCCGGGAAGGTCGAAATCGGGGGCCGGGCGGCCGAAGTCGCATACCGGGGTCGTCATCGCGACCATTGCGGGCCTCCAGAGGCAAGTCGCATGAAGCGCATATAATACCACGATGATTTCGCGCTTCTTTTTTCCCGAACCCCTGCCCGGCGACGGCGAGATAGCGCTGCCCGATGCGATTGCCCATCACGCGACGCGGGTCCTGCGGCTGCGCGAGGGGTCGGAGGTCGTCCTTTTCGACGGGCTGGGAGGCGAGCGCTTCGCCCGGCTGTCGAGCCGCGGCGGGTGTTGGCATGCCCAACTCGGCGCCTATGCGGCGGTCGAGCGCGAGTCGCCGCTCGAGCTGGTGCTGGTCCAGGCCCTTGCGGCCGGAGACAAGATGGACTGGGTGGTGCAGAAGGCGGTCGAGCTCGGGGTGAGCGAGATCCGCCCGGTGCAGGCCGAGCGCTCGGTGATGCGGCTGGCGGGCGAGCGCGCGGTGCGACGCGGCGAGCACTGGCAACAGGTCGCTGTTGCGGCGTGCGAGCAGAGCGGTCGCAACCGCGTGCCTGTCGTGCATCCGATCTGCGCCCTGCGCGACTATCTGTCGGCTCACCGTGCGATGCGCCGCGTCGTGCTGGACCCGGGGGCGCCCGGGCGTCTCGCCGAACTCCCGCCACCGGCTGCGGCCCTGCATGTGCTGGTCGGGCCCGAAGGCGGGTGGTCGGATGCGGAACAGGCCGCTTTCGGCGCGGCCGCTTGCGAAGCGGTCCGCGTCGGTCCGAGAATCCTCCGTACCGAGACGGCCGGATTGGCCCTGCTCGCAGCGGCACAAGCCCTTTGGGGCGACCTTTGAACCGCTAGACCGCCAGAGCCGAGGGGCAAGATGTTCGAATCCGCGGAAATCGGCCACAAGCTGACCAAAACCGAGTACGACGAGTCGGTACCGCAATTGCGTGCCGAACTGCTCGATACGCAATTCGAGCTGCTCGAACAGCGCCGCTTTGCCGTCGTCGTACTGATCAACGGCATCGATGGCGCCGGCAAGGGCGAGACCGTCAATCTGCTCAACGAGTGGATGGACCCGCGCCACATAGAGACCTGGGCCCTCGACGAACCGACCTGCGAGGAGGCCGAGCGCGCCCGGATGTGGCGTTTCTGGCGCGCCCTGCCGCCCAAGGGCAAGATCGGCGTCCTGTTCGGCAACTGGTACACCGAGCCGATCCGGGGGCGGGTCGGCCGCGAGGTCAAGAAGGCCGAACTCGACCAGCAGCTCGATGCCATCAACCGCTTCGAGGCCATGCTCGCCCACGAAGGGGTTCTGCTGATCAAGCTCTGGTTCCATCTCTCGAAGAAGGGACAACATGAGCGTCTGAGGATGCTCGAGAAAGATCCCCGCACGCGCTGGCGGGTCACCGAGCGCGACTGGCACTATTACGAGCAGTACGACCGCTATCGCGCGGTCGCCGAGCACGTCCTGCGCCGCACCAGCACGGGGCTCGCACCCTGGCAGATCGTCGACGGTGCCGATCCCGCCTATCGCGCGCTCTACGTCGGACGGACCCTGCGCGAGACACTTCGCTCGCGGCTCGATGCCGAGCGCGAGCACTGGAGGCCGCGCCTATCCTCGCCGCCACTGCCGCCGGCACTCGGCAGCGAGAACCTGCTGAACACGCTCGTGCTCGATCAACCCCTCGACAAGAAGACTTACCGCGAACAGCTCGAGACGCTGCAGGGGCGGCTCGCCATGCTCGTTCGGGATGTCCGGTTCGCCGAGCGCAGCCTGGTCCTGGTGTTCGAGGGCGGCGACGCCGCCGGCAAGGGCGGAGCCATCCGTCGGGTCACCGCAGCCCTGGACGCACGCCGCTATCGCATCGTGCCGATCGCCGCGCCCACCGACGAGGAGGCGGCACAGCCCTATCTGTGGCGCTTCTGGCGCCGCGCCCCGCCGCGCGGCCAGGTCGTGATCTTCGATCGCTCGTGGTACGGGCGCGTATTGGTCGAGCGCGTCGAGGGCTTCTGCTCCGAGGCCGACTGGATGCGGGCCTACTCGGAGATCAACGACTTCGAGGAGCAACTCGTCGAAGCCGGCTCGGTGGTCGTCAAATTTTGGCTTTCGGTGAGCAAGGACGAGCAGCTTGCGCGTTTCAAGGCGCGCGAAGCGCAGCCGCACAAGCGCTTCAAGATCACCGAGGAGGACTGGCGCAACCGGGAGAAGTGGGACGACTACGAGCGCGCGGTGTGCGACATGGTCGATCGGACCAGCAGCGAGAAGGCGCCGTGGACCCTCGTCGAGGCCGACAACAAGTATTATGCGCGCATCAAGGTGCTGCGAACGCTCTGCGAGCGGCTGGAGCAGGCGCTCGAATGAGATCGGCCCGAAGACGCGCCGCGTATTGGGAACGCGGCGGGGGATTCCGGCCGACGCGGCTGGACGACATGCGAAGGGTGATGGCTTGAACAGCGAAAATCTCCAGCACGGAGCACCTGCGGCCGAGGCCGATACGACGGCCCGGTTCGTCGCCTGGGTGCGCGGCGCGGCGCCGTATATCCATGCCTTTCGCGGGCGCAGTTTCGTCATCGCCTTCGGCGGCGAAGTGGCTGGCGGCGAGCGGGCCCAAAGCCTCGCCTACGACTGCAACCTGCTCGCGGCGCTCGGCATCCGGCTGGTGCTGGTGCATGGCGCGCGCCCGCAGATCGATGCCGAGATGGCCCGTCGCGGGCTCGAGCCGCGTTATCACGAGGGGTTGCGAATCACCGATGCCGCGGCGCTCGAATGCGTCAAGGCGGCCATGGCGGTGACGCGCCTCGAGTTGGAGGCGCTGCTCTCGCAAGGCCTGCCGAACACGCCGATGGCGGGCAGCTACATGCGCGTGACCGGCGGCAACTTCATCACCGCGCGCCCCATTGGCGTGATGGACGGGGTCGACTACCAATACACCGGCGCTGTGCGAAAGATCATCGCCGAGGAGATCAATGCCGACCTCGATCAGCAGAATGTCGTCCTGATCACGCCGCTGGGCGTCTCGCCTGCCGGCGAGATCTTCAACCTGAGCGTCGAGGAAGTGGCCGAGGCGGTCGCGGTCTCGCTCAAGGCCGAGAAGCTGATCTACCTGTGCGACGCGCCCGGCCTGCTCGACCACGCCGGGCAGTTGATCGACTCGGTCACCGCCGACGAGGCCGAGCGCATGCTGAATGCTGGCGAGGGGCTCACCGAGGACATCCATCTCTACCTGCCGCACGCGATTCGCGCCGTTCGCCAGGGCGTTGGTCGAGCCCATTTCATCGATCACGACAAGGACGGCGGGCTGCTGCTCGAGTTCTTCACCCACGCCGGGGTCGGCACCATCGTCTCGCGCGATCCCCTGTTCAGGCTGCGTGAGGCGGGCTTCGAGGACGTCGGTGCGCTGGTCGCGCTGATCTCGCCAATGGAGGCCGACGGCACCCTGGTGCGGCGCGGGCGAGAGCTGCTCGAGCAGGAGATCGAGCGATTCACGGTGGTCGAGCACGACGGGGTGCTGGTGGGCTGCGCGGCGCTCTATCCGTTCAGCGACGACCGTTCTGCCGAGCTCGCCTGCCTCGCGGTGACGCCCGAGTTCCGCCGCACGGGCCTGGGTGACCAGCTCCTGCGGCGCATCGAGCAGCGTGCCCGTGCCCAGAAGCTGGAGCGCCTGTTTGTGCTCACCACCCGCACCGCGCACTGGTTCCGCGAGCGCGGCTTCAGCGAGACGGGGCCGGAGGCGCTGCCGCGTCAGAAGCGCGAGCTCTACAACTATCAGCGCCGCTCCAAGGTGTTCGTGAAGACGCTATGACTGCTCCGGCTGCAAGGCCGCGTCCCCTTTTCAGCGTGCGCCGTCAGCGGCTGGTTCCGCGATGATGGGTCGGCATGCATTCCGTGCGGTCCTCTACGGCGCGCTGGTCGCGGCGGCTGCGGCGCTTGCCGTCGCCGTGCACGTGCTGAGCGGTGGCCGCCTCGCGGCGACAATGATTCTGGTCGTGGTTGCGGGCGCGGCGGCCTCCCTCGCTGCCTGGCGAAGCGGCAAGGCCGAGCAGCAACTCGTCGGTGATGACGATGCGATGGCCGCAGCGACAAGTCTGCACCACCAAGAACGGTATGGCACGGGCGTTGCATCAGTCGCTGCGAAATCCTGGCCAGCTTCGGGGGGATCGGACTGCGCCGAGGCAGAAGGTTGCGATGTTGCCGTCGACGGAGCCCTCGATCGGTTCGAACCGGGGGAGCGGCTACAGCGTCTGCGGCAGATTGCCGACGGCGTGCACGGCCTCGAGGCCGTGTTCGACCTCGACGGCCGGCTACTCTGGATCAGCCCATCGGTCGAGCGCCTGACCGACCATGTCCCACGCGACTGTCTGGCCGCCGCGGACCCCCTCGCGCTGCTCGTGCACGATTCCGACCTGGCTTATTGCCGGCGCATGATGACGCGGGTTGCCGCCGGCGAGGGGGGCGAGGACTTCGAGATGCGCCTGCTGCGAGGTGACGGGGGCTTGCTCTGGGTGGCTACTCATTGGCGGCGGGTCGAGGGGGGCGTCGGGCGTCCCGATGCGGTGCGGCTTTCCGCCGAGGACGTGCAGGCTCGCAAGGAAACCGAGTTCAAGCTGCTCGAAACGGTTGCCGAGCTTCGGCGCGCTCAGGCGCTGCGCGAGCATTACCTGTCGCGCAGCAACGACGAGCGGATGCGCCTGACGGCGCTGCTCAACGTGATTCGGCTGGGCATCCTGTTCATGGACCGCGACCAAAGGGTGCTTTATTACAACCGCGCGATGCTCGACATCTGGGGTTTTGCACCGGACGAGAACCTCATCGGCGTCCGCGACGTCGTGCTGCAGAGCCGCGTCGCTCACCTGCTGGTCGAGCCGGAAGCCTACTTCAGGCGCATTCAGGAAGTGCTCGACGAGCGCGATGCCGGCGCCATCGGCGAGATCCGTTTCAAGGACGGCAGGCTGGTCACCGACGCCTCGGCGCTGGTCGAGGACGGAGAAGGGCGTCGCGGCATCGGCCGGGTCTGGATCTACGAGGACATTACCGAGCAGCGCCGCATCGCCGACAAGCTGGTACAACTCGCCGAGCGCGATCCGCTGACCAACCTTTTCAACCGCAGGCGCTTCCACCTGGAGCTCGAGCGCGTACTTGCCGACGCGATGCGTCGTGGCTACGAGGTGGGGTTGATCATGTTCGACCTCGACGGCTTCAAACCGATCAACGACGAGTTCGGCCACCAGGCCGGCGACGAGGTGCTCGTGAGCCTGAGTCGCAAGGTCGGCAGCGTGATCCGGCGAAACGAAACCTTTTTCCGCCTCGGCGGCGATGAGTTCGCGGTGCTGGTGCCGGATATCCGGGACGACGCTCTCCCCGAGCTGGCGCGACGTATCGTCGAAGGCGTCGCCTCGCTCGCTTTTGTCTTCGCGGGACGGCATGCGCGCCTGACCGCCAGCCTCGGCATCGCCCAGTTTCCTCGCCATGCGGTGGACGGCGACACCCTTGTCGCGGCAGCCGATCAGGCCATGTACGCGGCCAAGGCCGCGGGTCGCAACCGCTGGGTCCTTGCGACCGGCTGTCCGGACGCGAAGAGCGCGGGCGAAGCCGAATCCGCTAGAATGAATCCCCCAGGTTTCAGTGCCCGCAGGGGCGAAGAGGATTGAACATGGCTCGTACGGTGAACTGCGTCAAGCTCGGAAGGGAGGCGGAAGGTCTGGATCTGCCGCCGGTGCCGGGGGCGCTCGGCAAGCGCATCTTCGACAATGTCTCCAAGGAGGCATGGCAGCAGTGGGTCAAGTATCAGACCATGCTGATCAATGAAAACCGCCTCAATCTGATGGACGCGCGGGCCAGGAAGTACCTTGCCGAGCAGATGGAAAAGCATTTCTTCGGCGAGGGCGCCGACAACGTGAGCGGTTTCGTTCCGCCGTCACAATGAGCGGCTCCCGCTAGCTTGTCATCCTCGCACGGGCGCGTAGCAAGGGTGTCGAGCCGCCGGCGAATCGGCGGCCGCAGTCGCGACAGGTGCGGGAGATGCGAGCGAGGGCGGCGCTTACTCGCCCCGAAGTTCCTGCTCGAGTGCGTCGGGCTTGAGGTGGCGCACGTTCAGGCCCTTGACCAGATAGACGACGTACTCGGCGATGTTGGTCGCATGGTCGCCGATGCGCTCGATCGACTTGGCGATGAAGAGCACGTCGAGCGAGCGCGTGATCAGCCGCGGATCCTCCATCATGAAGGTGGCGAGCTGACGCAGGATGCCCTTGAAGATCGCGTCCACTTCCTTGTCCCGGCGGACGATCTCGGCGACCGGCGAAGGGTCGCGGCGCGCAAAGGCGTCGACCGCGCTGCCGAGCATCTCCAGTGCCATGTTGGCGACGTGGCGCAGTTCGACCTTGGGGACGAACGACGATTCGGACTCGATGATCGGTCGCGAGGCCTTCGCGATCTTCTTCGCTTCGTCGCCCACCCGTTCGAGGTCGGTGATCATCTGCATGATGGCCATCACCAGGCGCAGGTCGGCCGCGGTCGGTGAGTGCCGAGCGATGATCTGAACGCAGATTTCGTCGAGCTCGACTTCCTCGCGGTTGATCTCCTTGTCGGCGTCGATCACCGACTCGACCAGCTCCATGTCGTTGGAGGACAGGCCTTCGAGCGCCTTGATCACCTGGTCGCGCACGCGCTCGGCCATCAGGAGCACGCGCTTCTGGAGTTCGTCGAGTTCGGTGTCGAACTGGTGGTAGGTATGTCTGGGCATCGTATCGGGCCGGGTTGCGTGGATTGAATCAGGCTAACAGGCGGATGTGACGGTATTGTTTCAGGCGACGTGCCGCTCGACGCCTTGCTGAGTCGCCAGCAGCAGGACATCGGCGCGCCGCCGGGCGAAGAGGCCGTTGGTGACGACCCCGACGATCTGGTTCAGTTCCGCCTCCAGTTCGGTCGGGCGCAGGATGCGCAGACCGTGGACGTCCACGATGAGGTTGCCGTTGTCGGTGACGCAGCCTTCGCGCACGATCGGACGCCCGCCCAGTGCGCGCACCTGCCGTTCGACGTAGGCGCGCGCCATCGGGATCACTTCGATCGGCAACGGAAATCGGCCGAGAAACTCGACTCGCTTGGTCGCGTCGCAGATGCAGACGAAACGGGTCGCCACGGCCGCGACGATCTTCTCGCGCGTCAGCGCACCGCCGCCTCCCTTGATCATGCAGTAGCCGCCGTCGATCTCGTCGGCACCATCCACATAGACCGGCAGGTCGGTGACCTCGTTGAGATCGACCAGCTCGATGCCGTGCGCGGCGAGGCGGCGTGCGCTCGCCTCCGAGCTGGCTACGGCGCCTCCGACGCGATCACTGATGGTCGCGAGGCCGTCGATGAAGTGGTTGACGGTCGAGCCGGTACCGACCCCGACGATGCCCCCGTCCTCGACATATCCAAGCGCTGCCAGCGCTGCCGCCTTCTTCAGTTCGTCCTGGTTCATGCAGTGAGTGTTCCGTTGTGTCGATCGGATAAGTGGAGTCAGATCAGCCCGTCGAACGGCTGCACCAGCACGGTATCGCCGCGAGCGACGTCTCCTTGCGCCTCGGGCAGGACGATCAGGCAGTTCGCCTCGGACATGGAGCGCAGCACGCCCGAGCCCTGGGCGCCGACGACGCTTACGCAGGGGCGGCCACCTTCGAGGACGAGCCGCCCACGCAGGAACTCGCGGCGCCCCGGCCGCTTGGCGACGGCGCTCGCGCACACCGCCTCGTGCAGCACGGTTTCGGGCAAGGGCGCCACGCCCGAGAGGGCGAGCAGCGCGTCCTGGACGAACTGATAAAAGGTGACCAGCACCGCCACCGGGTTGCCCGGCAGGCCGAAGATCCAGGCATCGCCGATCCGGCCGAAGGCCATCGGGCGTCCCGGCTTGATGTCGATCTTCCAGAACGAAACCTCGCCCAGGCGGCTCATCAGTTCTCGGATGAAGTCGGCCTCACCGACCGAAACGCCGCCGCTGGTGAGGATGACGTCGGCGTTGGCGGCGGCGGCGCGAAATGCCTGCTCGAGGGCTGCCGGGTCGTCCGGGATCACGCCCATGTCGAGGATCTCGCAGCCCAGCCGGGTGACGGTGCCGAAAAGGGTGTAACGGTTGCTGTCGTAGACCTGGCCCGGGGCGAGGGGCTTGCCGATCGATGCGATCTCGTCGCCGGTGGACAGGATCGCCACCCGCAGCGGGCGTTTCACCACCACTTCGGCGATACCCAAGGATGCGATCAGGCCAATTTCGGCCGGTCCGCAGCGCTTGCCGGCGGGCAGGGCGACACCGCCGGCGGCGAGATCCTCGCCGGCTCGGCGCAGGTTCTGGCCCGCCTGTTGGCCGGCCGGCACGACGACTCGATCGTCCTCGGTCCGCGTCACTTCCTGGACCACGATGGTGTCCGCGCCCTCGGGAATTGTGGCGCCGGTCATGATGCGCACGGCCTGGCCTGCGCTGACGATGCCGGAAAAAGGCTTGCCCGCGAGCGCGGTGCCGACCACTGTGAGGCGGGTTTCAGCGCTGCCGGAAAGGTCCGCGAAGCGCACGGCGTAGCCGTCCATCGCTGAATTGTCATGTGCCGGCACGTTGCACGGCGCGATGACGTTCTGGTCGAGGACGCGGCCGAGGGCATTGCGCACGGTCACGCGTTCCCAGCCGGAGACCGGGACGAGCTGGTCCAGGATGGTGCGCCGGGCCTCGGCCACGGTCAGGCTGCGGGCGGCGGGGGTGGGGGCGATCGCTGCGTGGGGATTCATGCGCGGGCTCCGTCGGATGCGGCAGAGGCACAGATGTTAGCGCAACGGCCGCGCGGACTGGCCGATATATCTGCCCGCAGGGCTGATGACAGCCCGGAGGCGGGTCGTGCAGTCCGGAGGGCGATCAGGTGCGGTGTCGACCAGGATCGGGTCTGGGCCGACAGCCGGGCACTGCCCGATGCTTGTGGCCAGTGATCGGCCGGAGGGGGGCGTGCGCCCCCCGTCTTGCTATTAACGCAGACCGGCGGCGTAGTCGGAGACCGCCTTCATCTCCGCATCGGTCATCTTCAGCGCGATCATGCGCATCATCTGGTTGGGGTCGTTGTCGCGCACGCCGTCGCGGAACTGCTTCAACTGGTCGAAGGTGTAATCGGCGAACTGTCCTGCGATACGCGGATACTGCGCGGGCATTCCTGAGCCGGCCGGGCCGTGGCAGGCCGCACAGGCCGGCACGCCCTTGGCGGCAATGCCGCCGCGCCAGATGTCGCGGCCGAGTTCGATGGTCTCGAGGTTCTGGGCCGTCTCGGGCTTGAGTTCCTGAGCGGCGAAATAGGCGGCGAGTGCGCGCATGGTTGCGTCGTCCAGACCTGCCACCATTGCATTCATGACCGCGTTGGTGCGCACGGCAGGATTGCCGTCCCAGGACTTGTACTCGCGCAGCTGCTTGTAGAGGTACTCCGGGATTTGGCCGGCCAGCTTGGGGTTTGCCGCGAGCGGGCTGTTGCCGTCGGGTCCGTGGCACGCCGCGCAGATGGAGTCGACGACCTGTTTCGCCTTGTCGAGATCGGGCGCCTGATCCTGGGCCTGAAGGCCGCCCGCGACGAGCAGCAGGGAAAGCAGCAGGGAACTCTTGGTCATGGTGTCCTCAGAAAGCCGTGAGCGGTGGTCACAAACTTGGTATTCTATATCAACGAGGCGCATTTGCGCCATGCAATTCGGGCAATTCGCCGCCTGGCGCCGTTCGCCGCGCCACCCGCAAGCCCGCCAAATCATTCATCATGCCTATTTTTCGCAACGCCCAATTCGAGATCTCCGTTGCCAAGCCCCACGGTCTGCCCCCTCCCGCCGGAGCGGAAGTGGCCTTTGCCGGACGCTCGAACGCCGGCAAGTCGAGCGCGATCAACACGCTTGCGGGGCATACGCGCCTCGCTTTCGTGTCCAAGACTCCGGGCCGCACGCAGCTCATCAACTTCTTCCGACTCAACGGCGGCGCGGCGCTCGTCGATCTTCCCGGTTACGGCTACGCAAAGGTCCCCGAGGACGTGCGCCGGCATTGGCAGGGTCTGCTCGAGCGTTACCTGACGACGCGTGAGAATCTGGTCGGGATGGTGCTGATCATGGATGCCCGCCATCCGCTCAAGCCGCTCGATCGGCAGATGATCGACTGGTTTGCCCCGCGGGGGCGGCCGATCCACGTGCTGCTGACCAAGAGTGACAAGCTCTCCCGAAACGAGGCCGCAGCGGCGCTCGCCCTGGTCCGGCGCGAACTGGCGCCGCTCGGCGCGCAGGCGTCGGTGCAGCTCTTCTCGAGCTTGCACAAGCAGGGCGTCGAAGACGTCGAGCGGACGGTGGGGGGGTGGCTGGGGTTTTCCGCCGAGGAACTCCCGCCGGCAGCGCCTGCTGCGGCGCATCGCTCCAAAGCTCGGCCACCAAAAGAAACACCCCGGGCTCAAGGGGAGTGAAGCCCGGGGTGGTGCAAAAGCCTTGTTTGTCACAAAGGCACCCGCTCAGGGAGGGAAAGCGGGGGACAGGCATGGCCCATCCGGTTATTAAGAACAGCGTGCTCCCTTGAAAGTTCCCGGACGACTCACCGGGATTCAGTCGGTTACAAACGATCGGACAAGCAGACAGGACTCACTATGCGATCCAACGGCAGTTTTCCCGCGGTCAGAATGCGACGGATGCGGCGCGACGACTTCTCGCGCCGGCTCATGCGCGAGTCGCGTCTTTCGGCCGACGATCTGATCTATCCGGTATTCGTACTGGACGGCGCGAGCCGAAGCGAAGCGGTGGCCTCGATGCCCGGCGTCGAGCGCGTCACCCTCGACCGCCTGCTACATGTCGCAGAAGAGGCGCTGAGTCTGGGCGTGCCGGCCCTGGCGCTGTTTCCGGTGATCGATGCCGGCCTCAAGTCGCCTGGCGCCGAGGAGGCGTGGAATCCCGATGGGCTGGTGCCGCGCACGGTGCAGGCGCTCAAGGCGCGCTTTCCCGAGTTGGGGGTGATCACCGACGTGGCGCTCGATCCCTACACCAGCCACGGCCAGGATGGGCTCATCGACGCCGACGATCCGCGCGGGTACGTGCTCAACGACGAGACGCTCGAGGCGCTCGCGAAGCAGGCTGCGTGCCACGCAACGTCCGGCGCCGATGTGGTCGCACCTTCCGACATGATGGACGGACGGGTCGCGCGTATTCGCGCCGAGCTCGATGCGGGCGGGCACATCCATACCCGCATCCTCGCCTACTCGGCCAAGTATGCGTCGAGCTTCTACGGTCCGTTCCGCGATGCGGTCGGTTCGGCGGGCAATCTCGGCAAGGGCAACAAATATACCTACCAGATGGATCCGGCGAACTCCGACGAGGCCATCCGTGAAGTCGCCCTGGACATTGCCGAGGGCGCCGACATGTTCATGGTCAAGCCCGGCATGCCGTACCTGGACATCGTCCGGCGTGTGAAGGCCGAGCTTCAGGTGCCGACTTACGTGTATCAGGTGAGCGGCGAGTACGCGATGCTGAAGGCGGCGGCTGCAAACGGCTGGCTTGCCGAAGAGGCTTGCGTGATGGAGGCGCTCCTCGCTTTCAAGCGTGCCGGAGCCGACGGCATCCTGACCTATTTCGCTCTGGATGCGGCGCGCTGGCTGAAGGCGGCCTGAATTCAGCGCACGAGCCGGCCTGCGGCGCGCCGCAGGTCGAGAATCGACGCGATCTTGATGTCGACGTGGGCGGGCTGCTTCAGTCCGCGGCTCACCAGCACGGTCTTCATGCCGAGCCGCTTGGCAGTACGCAGGTTCTCGGCCGAATCCTCGACCAGCACACAGCGCCGGGCGTCGAGCCTGTGGTCCTCGATCAGGTGGCGAAACGCCTTGATGCCGGGCTTGGGCTCGAAGCGCATCTGCTCGATCGCGAAGACCTCGTTGAAATGCCGGCGCACACCCATCGCCTGCAGTACCGCCTCGGCATAGTCGCTCGGCCCGTTCGAGAACACGATCTTCGGCCCGGGCAGTCTCACGAGCAGCGAGCGCAGCCCACGGTCGAACACCATCAACTCGTGAAGACGCTCGAAGCGGTGAGTCTCCGCGAGAAAATGCCGCGGGTCGGTGCCGTGGTGGCGCACCAGGCCGGTGAGCGTCGCGCCGTAGCGTCTCCAGTAGTGCAGGCGCAGCGCGTTGGCCTCGGCACGGTCGAGCGTCAGATGGCGCTCGAGATAGTCCGTCATGCTCCGGTTGATGTGCGGGAAGATGTGCGCGCTGGCGTTGTGCAGGGTGTTGTCTAGGTCGAACAGCCAGACCGGTGAACGCCCAGGGCGTGGATGAGAGGCATCGGGCATCAGCCGATCCGCGGGGTGCGTGATTCGAAGCGGACGATCGCACGTCCGTCCGCGGCCGTCCTGGCCGGCGCCTTCCAGGCGTGTCCCTGGATGATCTCGAAGGTGGCCGGCAGGCGGCCGTCCCGGCGCAGGTCTTCGAGCGCGGCGCGCGCGCCTGCCCAGCCCGTCCGTCCCGACAGCCCGCGTGGGCGTCGAGTACTGGCGTTGTTGCAGCCTGCACGGCGCAGGTCGTGGAAGAGGTCGTCGGTGCGCCCGTAGGTGAGCGTCAGGATTTCCATGTCCATCACCGGATCGGCGAAGCCGGCGCGAACCAGTGTGTCCCCCAGGTCGTGCATGTCGATGAAGCGATGCACGCGGTCACCAGCGGCGTCGGACAGGGCGGCGCGCAATTCCTTGAGCGTGTCCGGACCCAGCGTCGAGAACATCAGCACGCCCCCCGTCTCGAGCACGCGGTGGATCTCGGCGAACGCGGGCGCGGGGTCCGCGAGCCAATTGAGGGCGAGGTTGGACCACACCATCGAGACGCTGCCCGCGGCCAGGGGCAGGGCGCGCGCATCGGCGCACGCGAGCAGCGGGGAACGGCGTCGGCCGGCCAGGGCCATCGCTTTCTCGAGCAGGCCGCCGCGGGCCGCCGCCCGCGTCAGCATCGCCGGTGCGAAGTCGACGCCCAGCCTCTGGGCGACGGGAAAGCGCTCGCCCAAGCGGGCGAGATCCGCGCCCGTGCCGCAACCCAGGTCGACAATGCGCCGCGGTTCGATCTTCAGGTAGTCGAGTCGCTCGTCCATGCGGCGGGCGACTTCGCGTGCCAGGGCGGAGGCCGCGTCGACGCTTGCCGCTGCGCGACCGAAGCGGCGGCGCAGCAGCGGATAATCGAGATCGAAGCCCGCCGGGGCCGCCACGGGCGGTCGTGTCAGATCGCGCGCAGTCCGAGCTGCGCGAACAGCCGCTCGTCGCGGTCGGCACCCGGGTTGTCGGTGGTGAGCAGGCGCTCGCCGTAGAAGATCGAGTTGGCGCCGGCCATGAAGCACAGGGCCTGCAATTCGTCGCTCATCTGCTCGCGTCCGGCCGACAGGCGCACGACGCTTGCCGGCATGGTGATCCGTGCCGCGGCGATGGTGCGCACGAACTCGAAGGGCTCGACCTCTTCGGCCCCGGCCAGCGGGGTGCCGGCGATCTGCACCAGGCTGTTGATCGGCACCGACTCCGGTGGTGGCGACATGTTGGCGAGTTCCGCAATCAGCCCGGCCCGTCCGCGGCGCCCCTCGCCGAGGCCGACGATACCGCCGCAGCAGACGTTGATGTCGGCCTCCCGCACCTGTTGCAGGGTGTCGAGGCGGTCCTTCAGGGTGTGCGTCGTGATGACCTTGCTGTAGTGCTCGGGCGCGGTGTCGATGTTGTGGTTGTAGTAGTCGAGACCCGCTTCCTTCAGCGCTTGCGCCTGCCCCTCCTTGAGCATTCCGAGCGTCACGCAGGTCTCGAGGCCGAGCTTCTTCACCTCGCGGATCATGTCGAGCACAGGCTCGAGGTCCTTGTCCTTCGGACTGCGCCAGGCCGCCCCCATGCAGAAGCGGGACGCCCCCTTTGCTTTGGCGGCGCGCGCCTGTTCGAGGACCTTCTCCAGCGCCATCAGGCGCTCGGCCTCGACGCCGGTGTCGTAGCGCTTGGATTGCGAGCAATAGCCGCAATCCTCCGAGCAGCCACCGGTCTTGATCGAGAGCAGGGTCGAGCGCTGAACCTCGTTGGGCGAAAAATGCTCGCGATGGACGCGCTGGGCTTCGAAGACGAGGTCGAGCAGCGGGCGCTCGAAGAGCGCGAGAATCTCCTCCACCGACCACTTCGGGCTGGCCAGGGGGTACAGCGTCGGCGCGCTTTCGGGGGACTGCCGAGTCAAGTTCATTGTCATGCGTCGGATTCCGCTGTCTAATTGCCAACATTGAATGTTCCACCATCGGACGAAATGTTGTCAAACGCGCTCGATGCCCTGCATCGCACTTTTCGCAGCACCGTCGACCTGCTGGTCCCGCACGAGTGCTTCGTCTGCGGACGTGAGTCGGCTTGCGCACTGGTGTGCGAGGTGTGCGAGCGCGATTTGCCACCATTGGGCCCGGCCTGCCCGGTGTGCGCCGTACCGACCGCGGACGGAGCGTGCTGCGGAGAGTGCTTGCGCAGCCCGCCGGCCTTCGATGCGACCCGCGCCTTGTTTTCCTATGGGTTTCCGCTCGACCGCATGGTCAAGGCGCTGAAGTACCGCTATCGCCTGGCCGTTGCCCACGATTTTGCCGAACGCCTTGCCCGCAGCGGGCCGCCGGCCGGAATCGACGTGCTGCTGCCCATGCCCTTGCATGTTCAACGGCTGAGCGAGCGCGGCTTCAATCAAGCGGTCGAGATCGCCCGTCCGCTCGCGCGCGCCTGGGGTCTGCCACTGGAACTCGCGCGTGTTGTTCGGGAGGTCGCGGCGCCGCCGCAGGCCTCGCTGCCCTGGACGCAGCGCAAGACCAACATGCGCGGCGTCTTTCGTTGCCGAGGGCGCTTCGACGGTGCCACGGTGCTGGTGATCGACGACGTGATGACCACTGGCGCGACGCTCGACGAGTTGGCCGGTACGCTCAAGCGGTACGGTGCGTGCCGTGTCGAGAACCTCGTGGTTGCGCGTACGCCGCCGCCGGGCTGAAGGTCTGCCGCCCGCCAAACCTCAGGAATTCCCCGCCATGTTTCACGTCGTCCTGTTTCAGCCCGAGATCGCACCCAATACCGGCAATTCGATCCGGCTTGCCGCCAACACGGGCATACGTCTGCACCTGGTGCGGCCGCTCGGCTTCGATCTGTCCGACCGTCAGCTCGCGCGTGCCGGACTCGACTACCACGATCTCGCGAGCCTTTCGATCCATGACGACTGGGCTGGCTGTGCCGCGGTTTTGGGCGACGCGCGCGTATTCGCCCTCAGCACCCGCGGTCGCCGCCGCTTCGACCAGGTGGACTATCGGCCCGGCGATGCCTTCGTGTTCGGGCCGGAGACGCGCGGACTGCCGGACGAATTCCTGCAAGGACTTCCGGGCGAGCAGGTGCTTCGCCTGCCAATGCGACCGTCCAATCGCAGCTTGAACCTCTCGAACACCGTCGCGGTGGTGGTGTTCGAGGCCTGGCGGCAATGCGACTTTGTCGGTGGAGCGTGACGGGCGTTACTCGTTCCGGGGGTCGCGCGCGAGCAGTTGCTCGACCGCCTCGCGTGGGCCGAGGTCCTGGCGATGCAGGAGTGCATCCACGATCTCGGTGATCGGCATCTCGACGCCGTGACGGCCGGCGAGCCGCAATACTTCGCGCGCCGTCGACACGCCTTCGGCGACCTGGCCGAGATCGCGCAGAATGTCTTTGAGGGTGTTGCCGCGGGCAAGCGCCAGTCCGACGCGGCGGTTGCGCGACAAGTCGCCGGTGCAAGTCAGAATCAGATCGCCCATGCCGGCGAGGCCCATCAGCGTCTCGGGCCGTCCGCCCAGTGCGCGTCCGAGGCGGGAGATTTCCGCCAGTCCGCGCGTGATCAGCGCGGCGCGCGCATTGAGGCCGAAACCCATGCCGTCGGAGACGCCCGCGGCGATGGCGATGACGTTCTTGACCGCGCCGCCGATCTCGGCGCCCACCAGGTCGGCATTCGCATAGATGCGCAGCCGGGGTTGGTGCAGGTGCCGGCCCCACTGCTCGGCGAATCCGATGTCGGCCGCAGCGAGGGTGAGCGCGGTAGGCAGGCCGGCGCCCACTTCGGCAGCGAAGCTCGGACCGGTCAGGACGCCGAAGGCAGCCCCGGCGCCGAGTTCCTCGGTGACGATCTCGTGGGGAAGCTTGCCGGTGCCGGCTTCGAGCCCCTTGCAGGCCCAGAGCAAGGGCGTCCCGGGAGCGATCTGGTGAAGTCGGCGGACGGTGTCGCGCAGCCCGGAAAGCGGTGTCGCCACCAGCAACAGGTCGGCACCGCGGGCCGCAAGCTCGAATGCGCCGGTGGTCGCGAGGCGATCGGGAAACGGCACGCCCGGCAGATAGCGCTGGTTCGAGCGCGCAGCCGCAAGGGCCGCGACGTGCGGAGCGCTACGCCCCCACAAGCTCACCGTGTGAGCGCGGCTGAGGGCGACGGCAAGTGCCGTGCCCCAGGCGCCGGCGCCGAAGACGGCGATGTGCACCGTCTACAGCCCCCAGACTTCGCTGACGCGCAGAAAACCGGTCGTCCCGTCCTGATGGCGCACCTGCACCCAGCCGCGCGCGGGCTGCCCGGCGAGTTCGAGCACGGCGTCGCGCACGGTCTCGAACAGCGGGGCGGCCTCGGCTTCCGGTGCGGCGCGCACCACCGCGCGCTCGGCGGTCACCATCACGGTGCGCTTGGGCGCCAGTGCCGTGCTCTGGATCCAGGTGATCGCGCCGCCTGAATCCCGCACCTTGACCCAGCGATCCAGGACGACGACGACCTCGACCGGGGTGCCGGGGGCGACGATGAAGAGCCGCTTGCCCTGATCGGACGGGGTGTCGAACAGGATCGCCGGTTCGGACACCGACCGATACTCGATGGCCGCGGCGGGCGCTGCCGTTGCCGTGAGCGCGGCGGCCAGGCAGAGTGTGCGCAGGAAGGGACTCATGGCCGTATCACTGGATCTTGACTTCGCCGTCGGCCGGGGCTGCCGCGTCGCGCTGCTGGCGCTGCGCCTGGTAAAGGGCTTCGAAGTTCACCGGCGCGAGGATCACGGGCTGGAAGCCGGCGCGGGTGACCGCATCGGAAACCGCCTCGCGGGCATAAGGGAAGAGGATGTTCGGGCAGCCGATCATCATGACGGGCTCGAGATCGCCCCCGGGGATGTTGCGGATCTGGAAGATGCCCGATTGCGCGACCTCGACCAGGAACAGGCTCTTTTCGTCCGGCAGCTTGGCCGAGACGGTGATCGTGAGGGTCACTTCGTAGATGCCTTCGTCGACGGCCGCGCCGTCGGTGCGCAACTGCACGTTGATCTGCGGGGTCTCGCGCTCGAGAAACACTTTCGGGGCGTTGGGGACCTCGAGCGAGAGGTCCTTCACGTAGAGTTTTTCGATCGAGAAGACGGGTTGGGCGTTTTCAGTCATTGGGCAGGCCTGGTTCGGTTTGAGGGATTGCGGATGCGGCTCTTCAGAGGGGCTGGGGCGCGAGCAGCGGATCGAGCTTGCCTTCGCGGTCGAGCGCATAGAGATCGTCGTAGCCACCGACATGGTAGTCGCCGATGAAGATCTGCGGAACCGTGCGGCGACCGGTGAGGCTCATCATCGCGTCGCGCTGGGTCGGGTCGAGGTCGATGCGGATCTTGTCCACCTCGGTGACGCCCTTGCGCGCGAGCAGTTGCTCGGCGCGCACACAATAGGGGCAGTAGCCGGTTGAGTACATGCGGACGGAGGGTCTCACTTGGCTTTCTCCTTCTTCTTGCGGCTCAGCGGCTGGCCTGCCTTCTCCCATTCGAAGATGCCGCCGCGCAGGTTGAATAGCTTCTCGAAGCCGGCCTTGCGCAGCGTCGACAGCGCCGAGGCCGAGCGGGTGCCGGTGGCGCAGCACAGGATCAGGGGGCGTTCCTTGAACTTGTCGAGCTCGGCGGTGCGCTTGGGCAACTCGGCGAGCGGCAGGTGGCGCGCGTTCGGGATGTGGCCCTGCTGGTACTCCCCGAGGTCGCGCACGTCGACGATGACGGCGTCCTCACGGTTGATCAGCAGCGTCGCCTCGATGGCCGACAGTTGCGAGGTGTCGCCGCGCGAGCGCACGGCATCGAACAGCAGCCAGCCGCCGCTTGCCGCGGCCAGGGCGACCCAATACCAGTTTTGCTGGAGAAATTCCACGTAGTCCTGCTCCGTCGTTGATGGTGTTTAATCTCAGCGCCCGTCGAGATCGGCCGGGATGCCGCAGAAGACCTCGCGCATCAGCACGATCAACTGCAGCGTGCGCTGGTCGCCGACCCGATAATAGACGCGGTTGGCGTCCTTGCGTGTCTGCAGGACGCCCTTGTCGCGCAGGATCGCGAGGTGCTGGGAGATGTTGCTTTGCGACGTGCCGACCGCTTCGACGATGTCCTGCACGCAGACCTCGCCGGCACCGAGTACGCAGAGGATCTTCAGGCGCAAGGGGTGGGCAATCGCCTTGAGCGCGCGTGCAGCGGTCTCGACGTGCTCATCCTTGTCGATGAGATCGAAGATGGCTTGATTGTTCACGGTGGGTGGTCGGTGAGTGCGGTCCAAGCGGGTAGTATAAAATATCGCGGCTTCCGCGACGCGTCGGCTTGCGCGTTTTCCTCGCATCGGTCGCGAGCGCTCCTCCACCGTGCCGGTCCCGCGGCCGGGTATTTCTTTCGAATCTGGGGTTACATGTACAAGATCGTTCTGCTGCGCCACGGCGAATCGACGTGGAACAAGGAAAACCGGTTCACCGGCTGGACCGATGTGGATCTCACCGCCAAGGGCGTCGAAGAAGCGCGTCATGCCGGCCAGTTGCTCAGGCGCGAGGGCTATGCCTTCGACCGTGCGTTCACCTCGGTCCTGAAGCGCGCCAACAAGACCCTCAACATCGTGCTCGAGGAACTCGACGCGCTGTGGCTGCCGGTCGAGCACTCGTGGCGGCTCAACGAGCGTCACTACGGGGCCTTGCAGGGGCTGAACAAGGCCGAGACCGCCGCGAAGTACGGTGACGACCAGGTCCTGGTGTGGCGCCGCTCCTACGACACGCCGCCCCCGCCGCTGGAGGAGGGCGACGAGCGGCTCGCGCTCGGCGACCCGCGCTATGCCACCTTGCCGCACGCGCATTTCCCGCGCACCGAATGCCTCAAGGACACCGTCGCCCGCTTCGTGCCGTATTGGGAGACGATGATCGTTCCGAGCATCCTCGCCGGTCAGCGCATCCTGATCGCGGCTCACGGCAACAGCCTGCGTGCGCTCATCAAGTACCTCGACGGCATTTCCGACGCTGCTATCGTCGGTCTCAACATCCCGACCGCGCAGCCGCTCGTCTACGAGCTGGACGCCAATCTGCGGCCGATCCGCAGCTACTACCTGGCCGACGAGGAGACCATCCGTGCCGCCGAGGCGGCGGTCGCCGGCCAAGGGCGCGCGAGCGCCTGAGTCTCGGCCCGTCACTTCGGTCGTGACGTCGATGCCGGCTCGCCTGGCGCCATTCGTCTTGGCGGCGCTGCTGTGCGTCGCCACGCCGCCGTGGGCGGCCGAGCCCGGCGACGTGTCGAACAAGCGCTCCGAACTGCAGGACGTGCAGCGGCGCATCCAGCAACTGGAGCGGGACATCGTCGGCACCGAGTCGTCGCGCTCGGATGCCGCCGGCAAGCGTGCAGAAGCCGAGCGGGCGGTATCGGCAGCGCAGCGACGGCTTCGGCAGTTGCGTGCCGACCGCACCGCGGTCGAGCAGGCGCTCGCCGCCGGCGAGGCCGAACAGCGCGCCGTGGAGGCTCGAATCGGCGCCCGCCAGGACGAGCTCGCGCAGTGGCTGAGGCGGCACTACATGCACGGCGGCAGCGAGGTGGCGCCGTTCCTGTCGGCGCGGGATCCGAATCAGCTCGCCCGCGACCTGCACTACCTCGAACATCTCGGACGCGCGCGGCTCGCCCTCATCGAGGCGCTGCGCACCGACTTGCTGGAGCGCGCCGCCTTGGTCCAGGAAATTGGCGAGCGGCGCGACAACCTGGTCAAGCTCGAAGGCGAGCAGCGGCGCGAGCGCGCGCAACTGGAGAAGGTGCTTGCCGACCGTGCGCGCCTGGTCGCGCAGCTCGACGAGCGTCTCAAGAGCCAGCGTGGCCAGGTCGCGGCGCTTCGCCAGGACGAAGAGGCGCTGGCGCAGCTCATTGCCGCGCTCAACCGTCGCCTTGCCGAACGTGAAGCACAGCGCCGGGCGGCCGAGGCCGCGGCCAGCGCCGCCGCCCGGGCGGCAAGCGAGCCCCGCGCCGCACCGGCCCCCGCGCCGCGGACGAGCGGCCGTCCCGGTGGGCGTTCCGAGCCGGTGGTCGGCCAGGTCCGTCAGATCGCAGGACCCACTCCGACGGGCGTGAAGTTCTCGGATTTGCAGGGGAAAATGAAATTTCCGGTGCGCGGCGAACTCGTCGGACGGTTCGGTGCTCCAAGGGCTGAAGGCGGCACTCGGTGGCGAGGCGTATTCATCCGTGCCCGGGACGGCGAAGAGGTGCTCGCCGTAGCGGCCGGCGAGGTGGTGTTCTCCGACTGGCTCAGGGGTTATGGCAATCTCATCATCATCGATCACGGTGACGATTACATGACCATATACGGCCACAACGACGCATTGTTCAGCGTGGTCGGAGACCGCATCGTCGGGGGGCATCCTATTGCCGCCGTGGGGGCGAGCGGTGGGGTCGCGGAATCGGGTTTATACTTCGAGATCCGTCATCGCGGTCAGCCCCTGGATCCGATGAAGTGGGTTCGGCTCAATTAGCGCGTTCGGCGCGAGGCGGTAAATCCGTAAAGGTGGAGTGGTCATGGCTAGCAAGCTGCAAAAACTTGGACTGATTCTTACCGGCCTATTCGCCGGCGTGCTGATCAGCCTGAACTTTTCGGCGAATGCCGACCGGTCGACGATGGCTCCTCTGCCGGTCGAAGAACTCCGCACCTTTGCCGACGTGTTCAACGCCATCAAGCAGGGCTACGTGGAGCCGGTGGAAGACCGCAAGCTGATCAATCATGCGATCAGCGGCATGCTGAGCGGACTCGATCCGCATTCGGCCTATCTCGACGCGGACGCCTTCAAGGAGTTGCAGGAAGGCACCCAGGGCGAGTTCGGCGGACTCGGGATCGAGGTCGGCATGGAAGACGGCTTCGTCAAGGTCGTCTCGCCGATCGAGGATACGCCGGCCTTCCGTGCCGGCATCAAGGCGGGCGACCTGATCGTCAAACTCGATGACACACCGGTCAAGGGCATGACGCTCGCCGACGCCGTCAAGCGGATGCGCGGCAAGCCCAATACCGGCATCACGCTGACCATCATGCGCAAAGGCGAGTCCAAGCCCATCGTCGTCTCGATCACGCGCGAGATCATCAAGGTGCAGAGTGTGCGCTCCAAGGTCGTCGAGCCGGGCTTCGGCTACGTGCGCGTCGCGCAGTTCCAGGAGAACACGGCCGCCTCGGTCGTCGATCACCTCGATCGCCTTTTCAAGGAGGGCGAGTTGAAGGGCCTGGTGCTCGATCTGCGCAACGACCCGGGCGGCCTGTTGCATGGTGCGGTCGGCGTCGCGGCGGCGTTTCTGCCGACCAACGAGTTGGTCGTCTCGACCGATGGCCGCACGCCCGACGCGAAGCGCGAATACCGCGCCACGCCCGACGATTACCTGCGCGGCCGCCGCGAGGACTTCATTCGCCGCCTGCCGCCGCAGGCGCGCGAATTGCCGATGGTGGTGCTGGTGAATGGCGGCTCTGCCTCGGCCAGCGAGATCGTCGCCGGAGCGCTGCAGGACCACAAGCGGGCGACTGTGATGGGCACCCAGACTTTCGGCAAGGGCTCGGTGCAGACCATTCTGCCGCTCAACAACAACAGCGCGATCAAGCTCACGACGGCGCGCTACTACACGCCGGGCGGCCGTTCGATCCAGGCCAAGGGTATCGAGCCGGACATCGTCGTCGAGGAAAGCGAGAACGGCTCGGCGCGCCGCGTGCGCGAGGCCGACCTGCTCGGCCATCTCGGCGAGGAAAGGCAGGCCGGTGCGGATTCGGCGACCGGGGAAGGCGGCGGCGCCGACGGCCAGGCTGCGGCCGAGCCGGCGCAGCCGTTCGAACTGGGCGGCGAGGACGACTATCAGCTCAGCCGTGCCATCGAGCTTCTCAAGGGATTGCAGATCGTCCAGAATAAAGACTGATCGTACATCCCTCGGGGGCGCGTGATGCGTCGGGAGACTGCATACAAGCTGGCCGGCAGGAATCACGAGCACCCCGTGACCGGGGCGGGTCTGCACAAGGAGCGGGAGATCCGCTTTGCCGCGTTCCCGCCCGGCCAGACCGAGCAGGCCTTGCAGGCGCTGCGCATGTTGAAGGGCGTTCATGTCGGCCCGGGCAGCCGCGCTCGGGCGCTGGTCGTGCGCTACTCGGTCCTCGACTATTCGCTGGAACTGATCGAGGATGCGCTGCGCGACGCCGGCTATCACCTCGACAATTCGATGTATTGCCGCATCCTAAGGGCGCTCGTGTATTTCTGCGAGGAGACGCAGCGGCACAATCTGGTCTCGCCCGAGCGTCTGATCAAGAAGTCGAACGAGGTCTACATCAAGGTGTACGACCAGCATCTCCACGGCGACCACGACGACACGCCGCTCGAACTGCGCGAGTACAAGTGACCCGCTCGCGCTCGATCGATCGAATTCCCACATCGGGACACCCGAGGTTCCCCTGCAGGCGCGCAGCCTGCCCTGCCTGCCGATGAACGACGATCAGCTCCTACGCTACAGCCGGCACATCCTCCTGCCCGAGATCGGCGTCGAGGGTCAGGAGGCCATACTGGCCGCGCGGGTGCTGGTGGTCGGCGCCGGCGGACTGGGCTCCCCGGCGGCGATGTACCTGGCAGCGGCCGGAGCCGGCACCCTGGTGCTGTGCGATGGCGACACGGTCGATCTCACGAATCTGCAGCGACAGATTCTGCACAGTGCCGCAACCATCGGCGTCGCCAAGGTCGAATCCGGTCGGCAGACGCTGCTCCGGCTCAACCCGCTTGCCGGGGTCGAGACCATTTCGGAGCGGCTCGAAGGCGAGCGGCTCGACTCCGAAGTGGCAGCCGCCGACGTGGTGCTCGACTGCTCGGACAACTTCGCGACGCGACACGCCATCAATCGCGCCTGCGTGCGCCACCGCAAGCCGCTCGTCTCCGGGGCGGCGATCCGCTTCGATGGCCAGGTCTCGGTCTTCGATCTGCGCCACGACGACAGTCCCTGCTATCACTGCCTGTTTCCCGAAGGCGAAGACATCGAGGAGGTGCGCTGCGCGGTGATGGGGGTATTCGCGCCGCTCACGGGGATCATTGGCGCGACTCAGGCCGCAGAGGCCCTCAAGCTGCTGGTGGGATGCGGCGTCTCGCTCGACGGGAGGCTGCTGCTGCTCGACGGGCTCGCGATGGAGTGGCGCAGCGTGAGCCTCGCGCGCGATCCCGACTGCCCCGTCTGCAATCTGCGCGCGAGCCGGCACGCCGCTTGAGCCTGCTCGGCGCTGCCTCTAGGCGTGGCATGTTCGCCCCGTCTCCAGGCTGTCCCTGCGGATTGCGTCCTTCGGTGGGGCCTTGCGATGGTCGGATCCGCGGAGATCGCGGCGGGTTCAGTCCGGTTGCGTAACCGGACGGGCAAGGATCCGCAGATCCTTGCCGACAGTGCGCACTTCCCGCAGATCGAGTCGCTTTGCCAAGCCGAGATCGGTTAACGCGGGCAGGTTGAAGAGCCCCTGGGCATCATCGCCGACCAGCATCGGGGCGAGGTAGAGCAGGAGTTCATCGACGCACCCCTCGCGCAGCAACGAGCCATTGAGCTTGAAGCCGGCTTCGGCATGCACTTCGTTGAGGCCGCGGCGACCCAGCTCCTGCATCAGTTCGGGCAGGTCGACCTTCCCGTCCGCGTTGGGCAGCACGACCACCTCGACGCCTTGTTCGGCCAATGCGTCGATGCGGGCGCGGTCTGTGACCGCGGCTGCGACCAGGCAATTACCGCCTTCGAGCAGGCGTGCGGTCCGCGCGACCTCCAGCCTGGCGTCGACCAGGATCTTCAGCGGCTGGCGCTCGCAGGCGACGTGGCGGACATCGAGACGCGGGTCGTCCGTGCGGACCGTGCCGATGCCGGTCAGCACGGCACAGGCCCGCGCACGCCAGCGATGGCCGTCTCGCCGCGCCGCCTCGCCGGTGATCCACTGGCTCGTGCCGTTTGCGAGCGCAGTCTTGCCGTCCAGGGTCGCGGCGGCCTTCAGCCGCAACCAGGGTCGTCCCCGGGTCATGCGCGAGACGAATCCGATGTTGAGTTCGCGCGCTTCGCGTTCGAGCAGGCCGGTCTCGGTGACGATTCCGGTCGCGCGCAGCCGTGCCATGCCGCGGCCGGCGACCAGCGGATTGGGATCTTCCATCGCCGCGACCACGCGGGCGATGCCGGCGTCGATCAGCGCGTCGGCGCAAGGCGGGGTGCGCCCGAAATGCGAGCAGGGTTCCAGCGTCACATAGGCGGTCGCGCCGCGGGCAGCTTCACCCGCGGCGGCGAGGGCAAGCGTCTCGGCGTGCGGCTCGCCCGCGCGGCGCTGCCCGCCGTCGCCGACGCTCGTGCCAGCGCGCCCCACCACGCCCCCGACGCGCGGGGTGGGGCTGGTCGTGCACAGGCCGCGTTCGGCGAGCGCGAGCGCCCGCGCCATCGCGGCGTGGTCAGCCGCCGAAAAGGTCATCTTCGGGTGGCGTCGAGCCGCCCTTGGTGCTGCGCGCGCGTCGAGGCCGTGCCTGGACCTCGCGGATCACCTCGGAGAATTCGTCGACGTCGGCGAAGTTGCGATAGACGGACGCGAAGCGGATGTAAGCGACCTTGTCGAGCTTCTTCAGCTCGCGCATGACGAGTTCGCCGACCGCCTCGCTCGACACCTCGGGCTCGCCCAGCGACAGCAACTTGGCCTCGATGCGTTCGATCGCCGCTTCGACCGCCTCGAGCTTGACTGGACGCTTGCGCAGCGCGAGCTTCATGCTCCCGGCGAGCTTGTCGTGGTCGAACTCGCTGCGGTTGCCGTTGCGCTTGACGATGTGCGGCATCTTCAGGTCGATGCGCTCGTAGGTCGTGAAACGCTTGTCGCACCCCGGGCAGCGGCGGCGACGCCTGACGACGTCGCCTTCCTCGTTCTCGCGGGTGTCGGTGACCTGGGTGTTCGGGTCGCCGCAGAATGGACACTTCATGGAGAATGCGCCGGCCGGCCGGTCCGGGTCAGAATCCTCAGCGGCCGTACACCGGGAACTTCGCGCACAGCGCGGCGACCTGGCCGCGCACGCGCTCGAGCACGGCTGCGTCGTGCGGTGCGTCCAGCACGTCGGCGATGAGGTGCGCGACCTGCTCGGCCTCGGCCTCGGTGAAACCGCGAGTCGTCATCGCCGGAGTACCGATCCGGATGCCCGAGGTGACGAAGGGTTTCTCCGGGTCCTTGGGGATCGCGTTCTTGTTCACGGTGATGTGGGCGCTGCCGAGCACGGCTTCGGCTTCCTTGCCGGTAATGTGCTTGGAGCGCAGGTCTACGAGGAAGAGGTGGCTTTCGGTACGCCCGGAGACCACGCGCAGGCCGCGCTCCTCGGCGAGCACGCGCGCCATCACGCGCGCATTGGCGATGACCTGCTCCTGATAGGCGCGGAACGACGGCTCCGCCGCTTCCTTGAAAGCGACCGCCTTGGCGGCGATGACATGCATCAGCGGGCCGCCCTGGAGGCCGGGGAAGATCGCCGAGTTGATGGCCTTCTCGTGCTCGGCCTTCATCAGGATGATGCCGCCGCGCGGACCGCGCAGCGTCTTGTGCGTGGTCGAGGTCACGACGTCGGCGTGCGGCACGGGGTTGGGGTAGTGGCCCGCGGCGATCAGGCCGGCGTAGTGCGCCATGTCGACCCAGAAGATCGCGCCGACTTCGCGGGCGATCGCTGCGAAGCGCTCGAAGTCGATGCGCAGCGCGTAGGCGGACGCGCCGGCGATGATGATGCGCGGCTTGTGCTCGCGGGCGAGTCGCTCCATCGCCGCGTAGTCGATTTCTTCCTTCTCGTCGAGGCCGTAGGCGACGACTTTGAACCACTTGCCCGACATGTTGAGCGGCATGCCGTGGGTCAGGTGGCCCCCTTCGGCGAGGCTCATGCCCATGATGGTGTCGCCCGGCTTGGCGAAGGCCATCAGCACCGCCTGGTTCGCCTGCGAACCGGAGTTCGGCTGGACGTTGGCGGCATCCGCGCCGAACAGCGCCTTGAGGCGTTCGATCGCGATGCTCTCGGCGACATCGACGTGCTCGCAGCCGCCGTAGTAGCGCTTGCCCGGATAGCCCTCGGCGTATTTGTTGGTGAGTTGCGAGCCCTGGGCTTGCATGACCGCGTGGGAGACGTAGTTCTCCGAGGCGATCAGTTCGATGTGATCTTCCTGGCGGCGGTTTTCCGCCTGGACTGCGGCCCAGATTTCGGGATCGACCCGGTCGAGGGAGTCTTGAGCTGAGAACATGAGACGGACTCGAAACGTATGAAGGGAATTGCGAATATTAACATGCGGGCCGACCTCCCGCGGAGTGCTGCTCGGACCAACAAGTCCTGCACGGGTCGCCACGCACCGGAAGCGTCGCGCGGCCCGGTTGGACGAAGTGGGCGCCCGGTCTCGGATCGTCAGGCGTCGGGCAGGTCGTCGCGGGTTGCGGCCAGGTGGCGGCGGTCGGCCCAATCGAGCAGACGCCAGCGGCCGTCCTCGAAGGCGATCCAGTTCAGGGCCGCATTCGGGATCTCGAAGTCGCGTGGTGCGTCGAGGCTCCGCCCGGTCGCGAGCCGGAAGGCGATGTCGAGCACGCCGCCGTGGGTCACCACCAGCACCCGTGTCCCGGCGTGGCGCCGGGCGATGGCTTCGAGCGCGGCGGCGATGCGGGTGCGAAACGTCTCCAGGCTTTCGCCGCCCTCGGAAAAGGCGAACGCCGGGTCGCGGGCGGCAAAGCGCAGATACTGGTCGGGAAATCGGGCCCGCGCTTCTTCGTAGGTGAGGCCCTGGAAGGCGCCGTAGTGGCGCTCGCGCAGGCTAGGCATCGGCACCGGCTGGAGTGTCAGGCGCTCGGCGGCTGCCGAGGCCGTGTCGCGGGCGCGGCCGAGATCGCTGCAATAGATCGCGGCGAAGCGTTCGCCGGCAAGCCCCGTCGCGGTGGCGCGCGCCTGGGCGCGGCCGGTGTCATTGAGCCCGATGTCGAGGTGCCCCTGGATGCGACGTTCGGCATTCCAGGCGGTTTCGCCATGGCGCACCAGGCACAGCGTCGTTGCGTCCATCAGTCCCAAGCTCCGCGGCCGAAATCGTTGGGCTCGTCACCCCATCCGCCGCCCGGGGCACGGATGTCGATGGTCTCGAGATCGACCTCGATCTTGCGCTCGAGACTGCTCGTCACCAACTGCGGGAACGCAATCAGCAGGCCCAGCACGATCAGCTGGATGATCACGAACGGAATCGAGCCGCGGTAGATCTCCGCCGTCGTGATGCCCTGGATGCGCCGCTTGGTGACCCGATCGACGAAGGCGCTCACGGGGGCGACGCTGCGCAGGTAGAAGAGGGCGAAGCCGAAGGGCGGCGTGAGGAACGAGGTCTGGAGGTTGAGCGCGATCAGGATGCCGAACCAGATCAGGTCGATGCCGAGGTTCTGCGCGACGGGGGCGAGCAGCGGGATCAGGATGAAGGCGATCTCGAAGAAATCGAGGAAGAAGCCGAGCACGAAGACCATCGCATTCACGAAGATCAGGAAGCCGACCTGCCCGCCGGGGAGCTTGTCGAAGAGGTGCTCGATCCACTCCTTGCCCTCGATCGCCGTGAACGTGAAGCTGAACACGGTGGCGCCGATCAGGATGAACATGACGAACACCGACAGCCGGGCGGTCGCGGCGAGCGCGTGTCGCAGCTTCTCGAGGTCCATCCGGCCGCGCAGCAGCGCCATCGCCAGGGCGCCGACCGCGCCCATTGCGCCGCCTTCGGTCGGCGTCGCCACGCCGAGGAAGATGGTGCCGAGTACCAGGAAGATCAACGCGAGCGGCGGGATCAGCACGAACACGACGCGCTCGGCGATGGTCGACAGCAGCCCCAGTCGCAGCAGGCGGTTGCCGCCGGCGAGCAGCAGGCCGAGCAGGGTGCCGAAGGTGATCGCCATCACCACCGTCTCATCGAAGCGGGCGGTGACCGCCCGGCCTTCGAGGGCACTGAGCAGGTCGGCATAGACGTGCGCGAACGCAACCGAGGCAGCGGTCAGCACGGTCATGAGTACGGCGAGCGACGTGAAGCCCGAGCCGCCATCGGGCTCGCGGTAGCGCTGGGCCTCGGGCGGCAGCGCCGGCGCGACCTGAGGCCGGAAGATGGCGAGCGCGGTGACGTAGAGCACGTACATGCCGACGAGGATGAAGGCCGGCACGAAGGCGCCCCGATACATGTCGCCCACGCTGCGACCGAGCTGGTCGGCCATCACGATCAGCACGATCGACGGCGGCAGCGCCTGGGCGAGCGTCCCCGAGGCGGTGATGACACCGGCCGCGAGCGGCCGGCTGTAGCCGTAGCGCAGCATGATGGGCAGCGAGATGAGGCCCATCGAGATCACCGAGGCGGCAACCACCCCGGTCGTCGCGGCGAGCAGCGCGCCGACGAGGACCACCGCCAACGCGAGCCCGCCGCGGATCGGCCCGAATACCTGGCCGACGGTGTCGAGCAAGTCCTCGGCCATGCCGCTGCGCTCGAGCACGAGTCCCATCAGCGTGAAGAACGGGATGGCCAGGAGCGTGTCGTTCTGCATGATGCCGAACACGCGCAGCGGCAGCGCCTGGAAGAGCGTCGCCGGCAGCAGCCCGAGCTCGATGCCGATGAAGCCGAAGAGCAGGCCGCAGGCCGCCAGCGAGAATGCGACCGGAAAGCCGGAAAGCAGAAACACGACCACGGCGGCGAACATGATCGGTGCGAGGTTGGCGGTGAGAAACGCGATCACTTGCCGTCCTCGGCGGTGGGCTCGGCGCTGTGGCCGGTATCGATCGCGCCGGCCGGGGTCGCCGCCGCGGCGCCCGCGCCGTCATCGGCGGGCGCAAGCGGGTCGGGCGCGCGGCCCGCGAGGTAGCCGATGCGCTTGATCAGTTCGGACACGGCCTGCAGTGCGAGCAGGGCGAAGCCGGCGGGCACCAGCGCGTATACCGGCCAGCGGATCAGGCCGCCGGCGTTTGACGACATCTCGCCGGTGACCCACGCGCGCATGACGATCGGCCAGGCGAAGGCGATCATGAAGGCGCACAGCGGCAGCAGGAACAGCAGGATGCCGGCGATGTCGATCCAGGTGCGCGTGCGCGGCGAGAGCCGGTTCGACAGCACGTCGATGCGTACATGGGCGTTCTGCAGCAGGGTCACGCCGGCGCCGAGCAGGAACACCGCGGCGTACAGGTACCACTGGATCTCGAGAAAGGCGTTCGAGCCGATGCTGAAGGCCTTGCGGGCGATCGCGTTGGCGGCGCTGATGAGCGTTGCCGCGAGGATCAGCCAGATGATGGCGTGGCCGACCAGGCGGTTGGCGCCGTCGATCAGGCGGGAGAGCTTTAGCAATATGCCCATGGGACGAGTAGGACGTCGCCTGTCCGGGGCCGGGTGAATCGTCCGGAGGCGGTGGCGAATGCGCCCCGCAACGACCGGTACGCGCGTCTGCGCGAGCTCCGGCCGCTGCGGGGCGCCGTGGCGTGCCTCAGAGGTTCTGGGCGGCCATGTACTGGTTGTAGCTGTTCTCCGACAGCGAGAACCACTGGTACTGGTCGCGCAGGAAGCGCTCGTAGTCGGCGTAGATCTTCTTCCAGGCGGGGTTCTTCTCGTTCAGCTCGGCATAGACCTCGTTGCGCGCCTTGAATACGGCATCCATGATCTCGCGCGAGAAGCGGTGCAGCTTGGCGCCCTCGGCGATCAGCTGGCGCAGCGCGTTGGGATTGCGCGAGTCGTAGGTCGCCTGCATCCGCACGTGGGCGTCGGAGGCCGCCTGACGGACGATCGACTGGTACTGCGGGGATAGCGCATTCCAGGCCTTGTCGTTGATGTAGAGCGACAACTGCGCGCCGCCTTCCCACGGGGCCGGATAGTAGTAATTGGGCGCGACCTTGTGGAAGCCGAACTTCAGATCGTCGTAGGGGCCGACCCATTCGACCGCGTCGATGGTGCCGCGCTCGAGCGCCTGATAGGTTTCGCCGCCGGGAATGTTCTGCGGCACCACGCCGAGCTTGGCGAGGACGCGTCCGCCGAAGCCGCCGACCCGGAACTTGAGGCCGTTGAGGTCGGCGACCGTGTTGATCTCGCGCCGGTACCAGCCGCCCATCTGGGCGCCCGTGTTGCCCATCGTGAAGTTCACGATGTTGTACTGGGCGTAGAACTCGCGCATCAGCGTCATGCCGTTGCCGTCATACATCCACGCGGTCTGCATGCGCGAGTTCATGCCGAAGGGAATGGCGCAGTCGATCGCGAAGGTCTCGTCCTTGCCGAAGAAATAGTACGGTGCGGTGTGGGCGCACTCGATCGTGCCCTGCTCGACTGCATCGGCAACGCCGAAGGCCGGCACCAGCTCGCCCGGGGCATGCACGGAAATCTGGAACTTGCCGTCGGTCGCCTCGGCGACGTTGCGCGCGAACCCCTCGCCGGTGCCGTAGATCGTGTCGAGCACCTTGGGGAAGCTCGAGGCGAGGCGCCAGCGCACGTTCTCCTGCGCCATCACTATGGCCGGGGCGGTACCGGAAGCGAGCACGCCAGCGAGTCCGGCGCCCTTGAGAAATTTGCGACGTTCCATAACTACTCCTCTCGGTGTGATGTGTGCGTTCTTCGGGCCGCGAGATTATAGGCCCTGTCGCTTCGCGTCGTAAGCGCGGAAAACCCGATGTGCGCGGCGCTGCAGGCGATTCGTCAGCGGCCCGCGACCTTCATCCGCTCGATCAGCACCGAGCCGCAGTGCTTGGCGCCTCGGGGCAGCGCATCGTTGCCGATCGCGACGATGCCGCGGAACATGTCGCGCAGGTTGCCGGCGATCGTCACCTCCTCGACAGCATGGCGGATTTCGCCGCCCTCGACCCAGTAGCCGGCCGCGCCGCGCGAATAATCGCCGTTCACGTAATTGACCCCCTGGCCGAGGAGCTCGGTGACGATCAGCCCGCGGTCCATCTTCCGAACCAGGGCGGCGAAATCGCATTCGCCCCCCTTCACGATCAGATTGTGCGAGCCGCCGGCGTTGCCGGTAGTCTGCATGCCGAGCTTGCGCGCCGAATAGCTCGACAGGAAATAGCCCTGCAGCACGCCGTCCACGACCACGTCGCGGTCGTGCGTGGCAACGCCCTCGTTGTCGAACGGACTCGAACCGAAGGCCTTGAGGACATGGGGGCGCTCGGCGATCGTCACGAGCGGGGAGAATACCGGCTGGCCGATGCTGTCGAGCAGGAAGGACGCGCGGCGGTAGAGCGCCCCGCCGCTTACGGCGTGGACGAAGTTGCCGATCAGGGAGACCGCGATGGGGGCCTCGAACAGGACGGGCACCTCGCAGGTGTCGATCTTGCGCGCGCCCAGTCGCGCGAGGGCCCGCTCGCCCGCGCGCTGCCCGATCGCGCGCGCGTCGCTCAGGTCGGCCGCGTCGCGGCGCGAGTCGTACCAGTACTCGCGCTGCATCGCATCGGCCTCGCCGGCGATCACCGAGCACGAGATGCCGTGGCGCGAGGTCGCGAACCCACCCATGAAACCCGCGCTGTTGGCCGAGACGAAGTGCGACTCCTGGGTGGAGACGCTGGCGCCTTCGGAGTTCGAGATCGCATCGCCCACGGCGAAGGCTGCGTCCTCGCACTCGCGCGCCCGTTCGATGGCATCCTCGACGCTCGGCCGCCACGGATGATAGAGGTCGAGATCGGGGCAGGCGCGGGCGAGCAGCGCCTCGTCGGCGAGACCGGCGCAGGGGTCGGGGGCGGTGAAGCGTGCGATCGACAGGGCCGCCTCGACCGTCGAATGCAGGGCCTCCCGGGAGAAGTCCGAGGTGCTCGCGTGGCCGCGCTGCTGCCCGAGATAGACCGAGACGGCGACTCCCTTGTCGCGGTTGTATTCGATCGTCTCGACCTCGCCCTTGCGCACCGTCGTGCTCTGGCCGAAGCCCTCCGAGACGTCCGTCTCGCAGGCGGTGGCGCCGCGTTCGCGCGCGACGCGCAAGACCTCGGCGGCAATCTCGCGCAGCTGGTCGGGGGTGAATGAAAAGCCTTTTTCGGACATGGGCGGGCGGCCTTGTTACACAAGCTATAATCTTAACCCGTTCCCGCCCCCCACCACCCCGATGATTCATCACGCAGACGACCTGGACCGAGGTGACGACGACCATCCGGATGCCGGCGGTCCGAGCAAGTCGAGCCGCAAGCGCCAGATGCAGGCCCTGCAGGATCTCGGCGCGGAACTGGTGGCCTTGTCGGCCGAGCGCCTGAAAAAGGTGCCGATGCCCGAGTCGCTGCTCGAGGCCGTGCGCGACGCCCAGCGCTTCACCCAGCACGAGGCCCGGCGCCGCCAGATGCAGTACATCGGGCGGCTCATGCGCAATGTCGATCCGGAGCCGATCCGGGCCCAGCTCGACATCTTCAACGGACTGTCCCGCGAGGAAGTGGCGCGCCAGCATCGCCTCGAGCGGCTGCGCACGGACTTTCTCGAGGACGAAAAGCTGATCGGCCGGATCGCGGAGCGCTGGCCCGGGGCCGACCTCCAGCACCTGCGCGTGCTGAGGCGCAATGCGCTCAGGGAGCGCGAGCAGGGCAAGCCGCCGCGCGCCTTTCGCGAGTTGTTCAGGGTGCTGCGCGACCTCGAACAGGGCGCGCTCGGCGGCGCCGAAGATGACGACCTTCAGGATACGGAGCATCCATGAGCGAGCACATCACGATCGGCCTGGTGTCGATCTCCGACCGCGCGTCCGACGGCACCTACGAGGATCAGGGCATTCCCGCCCTGCGCGAATGGCTGGGTCGCGCGCTCACCTCGCCGTGGAGCGCCGAGACGCGCCTCATCCCCGACGACCGGGCGACCATAGAAAGGACACTCGTCGAGCTTGCCGACGTCGCGGGCTGCGCGCTCATCCTCACCACCGGGGGCACCGGCCCGGCGCCGCGCGATGTCACGCCCGAGGCGACGCTCGCCGTCGGCGACAAGGAGATGCCCGGCTTCGGCGAGGAGATGCGGCGGATCAGCCTCAACTTCGTCCCGACCGCGGTGCTGTCGCGCCAGGTTGCGGTGATCCGCGGCAAGTCCCTGATCGTCAATCTGCCCGGCCAGCCCAAGTCGATCCGCGAGACGCTCGAGGGCGTGCGCGCAGCCGACGGCACGGTCGTCCATGTCGGCATCTTCGCGGCGATCCCTTACTGCATCGATCTCATCGGCGGGCCCTATACGGTCACCGACGAGGCCGTCATCAAAGCCTTCCGCCCCAAGCACGCGATTCGCAGCGCTTGAAGATTTCACTCATGTCCGCTCAGGTCTCAGCCATGTCCGCCTCGGTAAAGATCCACATCGACGATGTCCGCATCCAGGAGATCAAGGAACTGATCCCGCCCTCGCATGTGCTGCGGGAGTTTCCCGCGACACCGAAGGCTGCGGAGGTTGCCTTCCAGACTCGCCAGGCGATCCACCGCATCCTCTATGGCGCCGACGACCGCCTGTTGGTCGTGATCGGGCCGTGCTCGATCCACGATGCCGATGCGGCACTCGAGTACGCGACCCGGCTCAAGGCCGAGGCCGACCGGCTCAAGGACGACCTGCTGGTCGTGATGCGCGTCTATTTCGAGAAACCGCGCACCACGGTCGGCTGGAAGGGACTCATCAACGACCCCTACCTCGACAACAGCTTCAGGATCAACGAGGGGGTGCGCCTGGCCCGCAAGCTACTGTGGGAGATCAACGAGCTGGGCCTGCCGGCCGGCACCGAGTTCCTCGACATGATCACGCCGCAGTACATCGCCGACCTGATCTCGTGGGGCGCGATCGGCGCCCGCACCACCGAGAGCCAGGTGCACCGGGAGCTCGCCTCGGGGCTGTCGTGCCCGGTCGGTTTCAAGAACGGCACCGACGGCAACGTGCGCATCGCCGTCGACGCGATCAAGGCGGCGCAGTCGCCGCACCATTTTCTGTCGGTCACCAAGGCCGGCCACTCGGCCATCGTGTCCACCCTCGGCAACGAGGACTGTCACGCGATCCTGCGCGGCGGCAAGAGCCCCAACTACGACGCGGAGAGCGTCGATGCGGCGTGCAGGGAGCTGGCCGCCGCGGGCGTGCCCGGCAAGGTGATGGTCGATTTCTCGCACGCCAACAGCCGCAAGCAGTATGCGCTGCAGATCGAGGTCGCGGCCGACGTCGCCGGGCAATTGGCCGCGGGGGAGGAGCGCATCATCGGCGTCATGGTCGAGTCGCACCTCAAGGAGGGGCGGCAGGACCTCGTGCCCGGCAAGGAGCTCGAGTACGGCAAGAGCGTCACCGACGCCTGCATCGGCTGGGAAGACTCGGTGGGCGTGCTCGACGTGCTGGCCGAAGGCGTGCGCAACCGCCGCGTCAAGCGCGCGCAGTTCGAGTAGGTCCGCGCCCCGGCGCGCGTGCCGCGCCGCCGTCCCGAAAACGGAAAAGGCCCACCGCGAACGGTGGGCCTTCTTGTTGCTGCAGGCGCCGCGAGTGCGGCGCCGCACCACGCTTACTTCTGGGCGTCGGTCAGCGTCTTGCCCTTTTCGAGCCAGAACTGCTGCGCACCTTTGTGCACCGGGGTGACGATGCCGTTGAGGGCGGAGTCGATGGTCATCGCCTCGGCCGCCTTGGCCACCGAACGCATGAAGTTCAGGCCGTCGTCGGAGTACACCGCGCTGATGAACTTGTACAGGTCCTCGTCCTTGACGTGCCGGCCCGCGACCCACAGCGCGCCGTCCTCGATGGTCTCGACGTCGTAGTCGACGCCGGGGTAGGTGCCGGCCGGGATGGTGACCTTCGCGTAGTACGGATGATCCTTGGCGAGGGTGCCCTTCTGCGAGGCCTCATAGACCGGAAGCAGACGGATCTTGTTGGTGGAGGCGGCCTGGATCACCGAGGCGTTCGGGAAGCCGGCGAACACCCACAGGGCTTCGATCTGGCGGTCGCCGAGCGCCGAGGCGCCCTGCGCGTAGCCGATGAACTGCGGGCTGATCTTGTCCCACAGGCCCAGGCTCTCGAAGAAGCGCTGCGCCGAGGCGGCCGCACCCGAGCCGGCCGGGCCGACGGCGACCTTCTTGCCGGCGAGCTGGGCGACATCGGTGATGCCGGCGCCATCGAGGACGATCAGGTGGGCCGGCGCGCCGAACATGTAGGAGACCGCGTGGACGTTGCGGTAGCGATTGGTGTCGTTGGTCAGCTGACCGTTCATGCCCAGGTAGAGGTCACCCGAGTAGACGATGCCGAAGTCGGCGTCGCGCGAGTTCACGCGGCGCAGGTTCTCGACCGAGCCGGCCGAGGCCATGTTCGAGACGTCGACGCCGTCGATGCTGCGCGACAGCAGGGTGGCGATGCCGTTCGAGAAGAACTGGAAGGTGCCGCCGTCGGGGCCGCCCGAGAAGGCCAGGCGCTGGGTCTGCGCCTCGGCCGCCGGCGACGCCGTCAGGGTGAGCGCCGCGAGTGCCGCGACGGCGAAGCTGCCCAGGGTGGCGGGCAGTTTGAACATTTTGCTGAGAGCCATGTATTTCTCCTCCTGTTGAAAAACCATTGCACTGCTGTGCGCGGGTCGGTCACTCACGTACCGTGAGGACCGGAATTCTCGAGCTGCGCACCACCTTCTCGGCGGTGGAGCCCACTAAGAGCTTTTCGATGCCGGTGCGTCCATGGGTGCCGAGCACGATCAGGTCTGCAGCGAGCGACTCGGCGAGCTTGAGGATCTCCTCGTCGGCACGCCCGATCACGATCTCGGTGCCGACTTCCAGTCCGGAGAACTGGGCATCGCAGAACTTGTGCATGTCCTCGACGGCGTGGCGCTCGACCTCCTCCGCGACCGTCTTCATGATGCCCGGGGGCAGCATCTTGCGCTGGCGATCAACCAGTTCGGTGACGACGTGCAGCACCGTCAGGCGTGCCCCGGTGAGCCGGGTGAGTGTGCGCACCAGATCGCAGGCGCGCGCCGAGCCTTCCGAGTAGTCGGTGGCGAATAGGATGTTCTTGATGTCGGCCATGAGTCGGAGTCCTTGTCGAATTGATCAGGCCGGCGCGACTGCCGCCGGAGTCGGCTTGGCGTCGCGCTGCAGCCACCACACGAGTGCGACGATTGCCAGGCCCGCCGCGTCGGAGATGAAATCCGGCCAGTACAGCAGGAAGGTGGCGACGCCGAGCATGATCCACTCGTGAATGCGGGTGCGACGCCGCAGGAAGCCCATCGCCAGTGCTCCGAAGGCGATCGTGCCGAGCGTCGCGGAGAAGAAGGCAGTGGCGATCTGGAAGGCCGTGCCATCGAGCAGGATCGCCGGGATGTAGGCGAAAAGCAGCGGGGTCACGAACAGCATCTTCGAGAAGCGCATCGAGGTCCATCCCGTCTTCCACGGATCCGCGCCAGCGATCGCCGCCCCCGCATAGGCCGCCATGCACACCGGAGGCGTGATGTTGGAGCTCTGCGACAGCCAGTACACGATCATGTGGCCGGTGATCAGCGGCAGGCCGAGGGCGCCGAGCGCCGGCACCGACAGCACGGCGAGGATCAGATAGGCCGCCGTCACCGGAACGCCCAGGCCGAGGATCAGCGAGGCGATCGCCACCAGGCCGAGTGCGAGCAGCAGGTTGTTACCGGCCATCGAGATCATCAGGTCCGAGAACTTGAGGCCCATGCCCGTCAGCGAGATGGTGCCGACGATGACGCCGATCACGCCCATGGTTGCACCGATGATCAGCGTATTGCGGGCGCCGACCTGGATCGCGTCCCAGATCTCGCGGGGACCCATGCGGGTGTCCTTGTGCACCCAGCTCACCGCGATGCACGACAGCGTCGCCCAGAACGCGGCGTTGCCGGGGGAGCGGCCCATCAGCATCAGTACGGTGATGATCACCAGCGGCAGCGCGAAGTACCAGCCGGTCTTCAGCACATCGCGCCAGTCGGGCAGCAACTCGCCGGGCATCCCGATCAGGCCTTGCTTCTTGGCCTCGAAATGCACCATGAAGAACACCGACAGGAAGTAGAGCAGGGCGGGACCGACGGCGAGAATCAGGATCTGCGAGTAAGGCAGGCCGGTGAGCTCGGCCATCAGGAAGCCGCCCGCGCCCATGATCGGAGGCAGGAAGGCGCCGCCGATCGAGGCGGCCGGCTCGATGGCGCCGGCGACGTGGGGCTTGAAGCCGGCGCGCTTCATCATCGGGATGGTGAACGCGCCCGACGACACGGTATTCGCGATCGCGCTGCCCGAGACGGAGCCGAACAGCGCCGACGAGATCACCGCGACCTTGGCCGGGCCGCCCGCCGACTTGCCGGCGATGGCGAGCGGCAGGTCGATGAAGAAGCGCCCTGCGCCGGATTTCTGCAGAAAGGCGCCGAAAAAGATGAACAGAATCACATAGGTCGCCAGCACGCTCGCCATGACGCCGAAGACGCCGTTGGTGGTGATGAACAGCGCCGTCGCGAGTCGCTCGAACGAGAAGCCGCGGTGGGCGAAGAGTTCCGGCAGATAGGGACCGAACAGGCCGAAGCAGAGCATCAGCAGGCCGATGATGGTGATCGACCAGCCGAGCACACGGCGGCAGATCTCGAGCGAGAGCGCAAGGCCGATGATGCTCACCAGCCGATCGAGCTCGTTCTCGGCACCGGCGCGATAGTTGAGCGCCTCGAACTGGCTGATCCAGTAGAGGACCATCAGCGCGATGCCCGTTGCCATGATGACGTCGCTGGCGGTCGGCGCATTGTGGAAGCGGCGAGCCAGCATCTGATCGAGCGGCAGCAGCACCAGCGAGAACGGGACGATCAGGATCAGCGTCCAGCGCAGCGCCCCGAAGTCGTCGGCAAGCGCCTTCGCGAGCCCGTCATAGTCCCAGGTCTCGCGGAACTGCGTGATCTGCTGGTAGAAGGCGGTCGGGGAGTCAAAAATCAGAAAGCTGCTCACCGCCACCGAGATCAGCGCGCCGGTGGCCACCGACATCACGGCGACGGCCGTGCGGCCGCCGGCCGGGTAAAGCAGGAACACCAGCACGAAGGTGATCAGGACATAGATGCCCAGGTGATACTGGGTGCCGAGCGCCTGGAAGCCGGCGCCATAGAAATAGAGCAGCACCATCGCCGCCGACAGCGCCGACGTGAACCACAGCCACGGACCGGCGACCCGGCGCTCGGTCTTGGCGTCCTTCTCCATCAGTTCCTGGACTTTCTTGCGGTCCTCCGGGCTCAAATCGTCGATCGATTTGTCGGTATCGGCCATGGCTCCTCCTGCCTCGTCTGTCGGGTTGAATCGGGCCGTCATTCGGCGTTTGCCGGGACGCTCGTGCCCAAGCTACATCGAACAGATTAGGCGCCGGGAGGGCCTGCGGCAATTGTGGATTCTCCCAATCCGCTCGCAGGCCTCGGGGTGCCGGCCGCCCCGGTCGCCCGCTCAGGCGTTCTTGCCCTTCTGCCAGAGCACGTCACCGCGCCCGCTCCAGCGGTTGAGTGCCCGGCCGAGCACGAAGAGCAGGTCGGAGAGCCGGTTGAGATACTGGCGGGGCCCGTCGTTGACGGTCTCGGCCTGCGCGAGCGCGACCAGCGCGCGCTCGGCGCGCCTGCATACGGTGCGGGCGTGGTGGGCGAGCGCGGCGGCACGCGTGCCACCGGGCAGGATGAAGTCCTTGAGCGGCGGGAGCGGCTCGTTCAGGCGGTCCAGTTCGGACTCCAACTGCTCCACCTGCCGGCCGGTGATCAGGCTCATGCCGGGGATGCAGACCTCCCCGCCCAGATCGAAGAGGTCGTGCTGGACGTTGACGAGCAACGCGCGCACGTCCTCGGGCAACTCCTCGCACAAGAGCAGCCCGACCGCCGCATTGGCCTCATCGACTTCACCCAACGCGTGGATGCGCAAGCTGTCCTTCGAGACCCGGGCGCCATCGCCCAGGCCGGTGGTGCCGGCATCGCCGGTGCGGGTGTAGATCTTAGACAGTCGGTGTCCCATGGCAATCGTGTACGCAACAGAGTGGCTGATGAGGCGCTCATGATAGACTTTTTCGATTGCCGGAAGCTCCGGCGTTTTCCCTTGCCCGCCTCGACCGTTCATGAAAAGCGCTGAAATCCGCCAGAAATTTCTCGAGTTCTTCGCCTCGAAGAACCATCAGATCGTTGCCTCCAGTTCGCTCGTGCCGCACGACGACCCGACGTTGTTGTTCACCAACGCCGGGATGAACCAGTTCAAGGACGTCTTCCTCGGCTTCGACAAGCGCCCCTACACGCGCGCGACCACTTCCCAGAAGTGCGTGCGCGCAGGCGGCAAGCACAACGATCTGGAGAACGTCGGCTACACCGCCCGGCATCACACCTTCTTCGAGATGCTGGGCAACTTCTCGTTCGGCGACTACTTCAAGCGCGATGCGATCGCCTACGCGTGGGAACTCCTCACCGAGGTGTTCCGCCTGCCCCAGGACAAGCTCTGGATCACCGTCTATGCCGAGGACGACGAGGCCTACGAGCTGTGGACCGGAATGATTGGCGTGCCGGCCGAGCGGGTGATCCGCATCGGTGACAACAAGGGCGCGCGCTATGCCTCGGACAACTTCTGGATGATGGGCGACACCGGCCCCTGCGGGCCGTGCACGGAGATCTTCTACGACCACGGTCCCGAGATTCCGGGCGGGCCGCCGGGCAGCCCCGAGGAAGACGGCGACCGCTACATCGAGATCTGGAACAACGTCTTCATGCAGTTCAACCGCGACGAGCAGGGTGTGATGCATCCGCTGCCCAAGCCGAGCGTCGACACCGGCATGGGGCTGGAGCGCATCGCGGCGGTGCTGCAGGGCGTGCATTCGAACTACGAGATCGACCTCTTTCAGAAGCTGATCGGCGCCGCGGCGCGCGAGACGCGCTGTGGCGACCTGCACAGCCCCAGCCTGCGGGTGATCGCCGACCACATCCGCGCCTGCGCCTTCCTGATCGCAGACGGGGTGATCCCCGGCAACGAGGGCCGTGGCTACGTGCTGCGCCGCATCGTGCGCCGTGCGATCCGCCACGGCTGGAAGCTCGGTGCGCGCGCGCCGTTCTTCCATCGGCTGGTGCCGGACCTCGTCGCCGAGATGGGCGCGGCCTATCCCGAGCTCGGCGCGGGCGCCGCGCGCGTGGCGGCGGTGCTCGAGCAGGAGGAGGCGCGCTTCTTCGCCACGATCGAGAACGGCATGGAGATCCTCGACGCCGAGCTCGCACGCATGAGCGCGCACGGACTCAATCGCTTCAGCGGCGAGACCGCCTTCAAGCTTCACGACACCTTCGGCTTCCCGCTCGACCTGACGGCCGACGTCTGCCGCGAGCGCGGCGTCACAGTCGACGCGGCAGCGTTCGACGCGGCAATGGCCCGCCAGCGCGAGCAGGCCCGCGCGGCCGGCAAGTTCCGCATGGCGACGAACCTCGACTACGCAGGGCCGAGTACGGCTTTCCACGGCTACGACAAGCTGGAGGAGGCGGCGACCATCCTCGCGCTGTACAAGGACGGCACGCCGGTCGATGAACTCGCCGAAGGCGATCTCGGCGTGATCGTGCTCGACCAGACGCCGTTCTATGCCGAATCCGGTGGTCAGGTGGGCGACCGGGGCGAGCTGCGCGGCAACGCCGGCATCTTTGCCGTCGAGGACACCCAGAAAATTCAAGCGGCAGTGTTCGGCCATCACGGCATCGTCAAGACCGGCCGGCTCGCCGTCGGGCAGCCGGTGACCGCCCGCGTCGACGTCGCGGCGCGCGCCGCCACGACCCGCAACCACTCCGTGACCCACTTGATGCACAAGGCGTTGCGCGAGGTGCTCGGTGCCCACGTCCAACAGAAGGGCTCGCTGGTCGACCCGGACAAGACCCGCTTCGACTTCACGCATACCGCGCCGATGACCGCCGAGGAGATCCGCGAGGTCGAGGAGCTCGTCAATGCGGAGATCCTGGCGAACGCCGCGACGCGCGCCGAACGGATGGCACTCGAGGCGGCGCAGAAAACGGGCGCGCTGATGCTCTTCGGCGAGAAGTACGGCGACGAGGTGCGGGTGCTGACGATCGGGTCGTCCTGCGAGCTGTGCGGCGGCACTCACGTCGCGCGCACCGGCGACATCGGGCTATTCAAGATCGTCGTCGAAGGTGGCGTGGCCGCCGGCATTCGCCGCGTCGAGGCAGTGACCGGCGCCAATACGCTGCGCTACCTGCAGGAGCAGGAGCGACGGGTGCAGGGCGCGGCGGCGCTGCTCAAGGCCCAGCCCGACGAGCTGGGCGAGCGCATCAAGGCGATGCTCGACAACGCGCGCGCGCTCGAGAAGGAGTTGCTGCGGCTCAAGGCGAAACTTGCGACCAGCCAGGGCGAGGATCTCGCCGACCAGGCGATCGAGGTGGGCGGCGCCCGGGTGCTGGCCGTCACCCTCGACGGGGCGGATGCCGCCGCGCTGCGGGAGACGCTCGACCGGCTCAAGGACCGGCTCAAGTCGGCCGCGATCGTGCTGGCCTCGGTGTCCGGCGACAAGGTGAGCCTGATCGCCGGCGTAACCTCCGACCTGACTGCGCGGGTCAAGGCCGGGGAACTGGTCAACATGGTTGCCCAGCAGGTCGGCGGCAAGGGCGGGGGGCGGCCCGACATGGCGCAGGCCGGCGGCACCGATCCGGCCCAGTTGCCGGCCGCGCTCGCGAGCGTCCGGCCCTGGGTCGAAGCGCGGCTGTAAGCGCGCTCAGAACGGCAGCGCGAGGCCCGGCCAGACCGCGTCGATGGCGCGGCGGAAGTCCGCCTGGATGCGGGCCAGCGCGTCGGTCGTGTCGGCCTCGAAGCGCAGCACGACCACCGGCGTGGTGTTCGACGGACGGGCCAGGCCGAAGCCGTCCGCGTATTCGACCCGCACCCCGTCGATCGTCACGATGCTTGCCGGGTCGGTGAAGCGCGCTTCGCCGCGGAGCCGGCGGACGAGCTCGAAGGGCTCGCCTTCGTTCATCGCAATGTTCAGTTCGGGAGTATTCACAGCGTTCGGCAAGGCCTTCAGCACGGCGCTCGGATCAGTCGTGCGCGACAGGATCTCGAGCAGCCGGGCTGCGGTGTAGAGCCCATCGTCGAAGCCGTACCAGCGCTCCTTGAAAAACACGTGGCCGCTCATCTCGCCCGCGAGCGGCGCGCCGGTTTCGCGAAGCTTGGCCTTGACCAGCGCGTGCCCGGTATTCCACATCGTCGGCTTGCCGCCGTGGCGGCGAATCCAGGCATCGAGATTGCGCGTGCATTTGACGTCGTAGATGATCTCGCCGCCCGGCACTCGCGAGAGCACGTCGGCGGCGAAGAGCATCAGCTGGCGGTCCGGGTAGATGATCTCGCCGTCCTTGGTCACCACGCCCAGGCGGTCGCCGTCGCCGTCGAAGGCGAGCCCCAGCTCGGCATCGCTATCGCGCAGGGCAGCGATCACGTCCTGAAGGTTTTCCGGTTTGGACGGGTCGGGATGGTGGTTCGGGAAGCTGCCATCGACGTCGCAGTAGAGCTCCACCAGCTCACAGCCCAGGCGCCGGAGGAGCTGCGGCGCGACCGCGCCGGCCACCCCGTTGCCGCAGTCGATGACGATCTTCATCGGCCGGGCGAGGCGCAGGTCGGCGGCCACGCGATCGATGTAAGCGTCGACCACGCCGGTGCTCCGCAAGCGGCCCGTGCCCGTGCTGAGATCATCTTCGGCGATGCGCCGGCGCAGATCCTGGATCATCTCGCCGTAGAGCGTCTGGCCGCCCAGCACCATCTTCAACCCGTTGTAGTCGGGCGGATTGTGGCTCCCGGTGACGCTCACGCACGAGTCGGTGCCGAGCTCGTAGGCGGCGAAGTAGGTGAGCGGCGTCGGCACGCAGCCGATGTCGACCACGTCGATGCCGGCGGCGAGAATTCCCTCGGCGAGGGCGCCGGAGAGTTCCGGGCCGGAGAGCCGCCCGTCGCGGCCGATCGCGACCTCGCGCTGGCCGCGCGCACGCGCCTCGGAACCCAGGGCATGGCCGATGGCGCGCACCGCCTCGGGGGTCAGGCTGCGGTCGACGATGCCGCGAATGTCATAGGCCTTGAAGATCTCGGGGGCAGGCAGGGCGTGGCGGCTCGCACTCATCGGCTGGGTTCTCAGGCAATTGGTAAGGAAGAGGTGCCGACGGGCTGTCGATCAATGGACGACGCGCGGGTCGCCCTGCGGGGTCGAGCTCGCGAGCTCGGGCAGGGGCGAAGCATGGTGGGCGACCATGCGCCAGCCGTGTGCGCCGCGGGCATAGACATTGGTCGCGGCCATCGGCGGGTGCAGGCGGTCGTCGCCTTCGACCGCGACGTGCTCGATCACGCTATGCACGGTCAGCAACATGCTGGCCGAGGCGACCTGATGCGAGGTCCGCACGATCAGCCGCACGCCGCCGGCGAACAACTGCCGCCACGACTCCCGTACCGCGGCGAGCCCGACCAGGCGGGCGCCGTCCGGATGGATGCACACCACCTCGTCGTCTTCCGACCACACCGCCATCATCGCGTCGAGGTCGGAGCGCGCCAAGGCCTCGTAGAAGGCCGTCTCGGCATCTGCGGCGGAGCTGTATATCTGCTTGGTCACGTTCGAAGCGGACTCATGAATGCAGCGGGGGCTGCATGCCCCCGCTGTGGTCGATGCAAGGGCCTGCGCAGCGGCCTCAGTGGTGCCCCTTGGGACGCTCGCCGGTCAGGACGTAGCGCGCGCTGCAATAGGGGCAGGTCGCTGCGCCTTCAGCCACGACGTCCAGGAAGACACGCGGATGCTGTGCCCACAGCGGGGCACCCGGGCGGGGGCAGGCGAGTGGCAGGTCGGCCGCGGTGACCGGGATGGACTGCTGTTGCGTTTCGGCCATGGCAATCTCTCAGACGTAGGCAAGCCAGTGTTTGTATTCGGGCGCGCGACCATTGACGATGTCGAAGAAGCGCTTCTGGATCTTCTCGGTGATCGGGCCGCGTCGGCCCGAGCCGATGACGCGGTTGTCGAGCTCGCGAATCGGGGTGACCTCGGCCGCGGTGCCGGTGAAGAAGGCCTCGTCGGCGATGTAGATGTCGTCACGCGTGAGGCGCTTCGACTGCACCTCGAGCCCGAACTCGCGGGCGATGCGCAGCACCGAGTCGCGGGTGATGCCGGTGAGCGCCGAAGCGATCTCGGGCTCGTAGATGTTGCCGTCCTTGATCACGAAGAGGTTTTCGCCGGCACCTTCGGCGACGAATCCCTGGGTGTCGAGCAGCAGCGCCTCGTCGTAGCCCTCCTGGGTGACTTCGAGGTTGGCGAGGATGGAATTGGCGTAGGTGCTGGCGACCTTGGCCCGCGGCATGGTCACGTTAACATGGTGGCGGGCGAACGACGAGGTTTTCACGCGGATGCCGTTCTCGAGGCCGTCCTCACCGAGGTAGGCGCCCCACGGCCAGGCCGCGATGGCGACGTGGACGGTTGCGCCGCGCGTCGAGATGCCCATCTTCTCCGAGCCGTAGAAGGCGATCGGGCGCAGATAGCAGGACTCGAGCTTGTTCGCGCGGACCACCTCGAGCTGCGCTTCCATCAACGCGTCCTTCGAGTACGGAATCTGCATCAGGTAGATCTTGCCGGAGTTGATCAGGCGCTGGGTGTGCTCGGCCAGCCGGAAGATCGCCGTGCCGTTCTGGGTGTTGTAGGCGCGAACCCCTTCGAAGACCGCGAGGCCGTAATGCAGCGAATGCGTCAGCACGTGCGTGGTCGCATCGCGCCACGGAACGAGCTTGCCGTCGTACCAGATGAAGCCGTCGCGGTCAGCCATGGACATGGTGTGGATCTCCAGCGGTGGGGGTGGTGTCGTGATGGGCCCGGGCACCGCCGGGCAAGCGGCAATTTTAGCCTAAAAAGCAAACGGGCCGGTCGCGATGACCGGCCCGCAAGGGTGCCGCGCTAGGCGCCGGTTTCCCGGCATGGGGCTTACCAGAGCCGCTCGAACGCTTTAAGGATGTCCCGGCGCGAGAGCTGGCCGATGAGCTTGCTTTCATTCACCACCGGAAAGCAGCGATAGGGCATGCTGAGGAAAAGTTCGGCCGCCTCGGTGAGCGTCGCCTCGGCTTCGAGGGTGTGCACGGTGCGCGTCATGAACTCGCTGACCCGTCCGCCGCGTTCGCGGTGGTAGGAAGCGTTGAGGGCGACCTTCATGCAGTCCTTCTCGGACAGAAAGCCGACGACCTTGCCGAGATGGTCGATGACGGGGGCGCCCGACAGTTCGTGACGGATCAACTGGTGGATGGCGTCGAGTGCGTCCATCTCCGGCGCGAAGGCGAGCGGATCGCTGGTCATGTAGTCCCGAACGAGCAAAGACTGGAGCATGGTGGTCCCTATCGAGTTCGTTATTCTTCAGCCTGCTGCAGGCGGGCGAGCCGCTTCGGGCAGGGTTTTTCACAGCCGGCGTCGCATTCGAGCCCGAGCTTCGAGAGGCCTCCGCAGCTGCCGCTGATGGGCTTGCGGCCGGCGATGACGCCGACGGCCATGCCGAGGACGGCCAGCGCGATGACGAGGAAGGTGACGAGGTAGATGGTCATGAAGCCTCCTGGCTTGGCGGTGCCCGGCGCGCGCTGCACGCCGGGCGGGACGGCGTCAGCCGCCGAAGTCGTCCAGCATGATGTTCTCGCGTTCGACACCCAGGTCGAGGAGCATCTGGATCACGGCGGCATTCATCATCGGGGGACCGCACATGTAGAACTCGCAGTCTTCCGGTGCCGGGTGGTCCTTGAGATAGTTCTCGTAGAGCACGTTGTGGATGAAACCTGTATAACCCTTCCACTCGTCTTCCGGCAAGGGGTCCGAAAGTGCGACATGCCATTCGAAGTTTTCGTTCTCCCGCGCGAGCATGTCGAAGTCCTCGACGTAGAACATCTCGCGCTTCGAGCGGGCGCCGTACCAGAAGGTCATCTTGCGCTTGGTCTTGATGCGGCGCAGCTGGTCGAAGATGTGCGAACGCATCGGCGCCATGCCGGCACCGCCGCCGATGAACACCATCTCGGCGTCGGTTTCGCGGGCGAAGAACTCGCCGAAGGGGCCGGAGATCGTCACCTTGTCACCCGGCTTGAGGCCGAAGATGTACGAGGACATCTGGCCCGGCGGCACGCCTTCGGCGCGCGGCGGCGGGGTGGCGATCCGGACGTTGAGCATGATGATGCCGCGCTCTTCGGGGTAGTTCGCCATCGAGTAGGCGCGCACGACCTCTTCGTCGACCTTGGAGACGTACTGCCACACGTTGAAGCGGTCCCAGTCGTCGCGGAAACGCTCGGCGATCTCGAAGTCCTTGAAGTTGACGATGTGCGGCGGGCATTCGATCTGGATGTAGCCGCCGGCGCGGAAGTCGACGTGCTCGCCTTCGGGCAACTCGAGGACGAGTTCCTTGATGAAGGTCGCGACGTTGTCGTTGGAGCGCACCGTGCACTCCCACTTCTTGACGCCGAAGACCTCCTCGGGGACCTCGATCTTCATGTCCTGCTTGACCGCGACCTGGCAGGCCAGACGCTCGCCTTCGCGCGCGCCGCGCTTGTTGATCAGCGAGGTCTCGGTCGGCAGGATCGCCCCGCCGCCCTCGAACACCTTGACCTTGCACTGGCCGCAGGTGCCGCCGCCGCCGCAGGCCGAGCCGACGAAGAGCTGCGCGTTGGCGAGCGCACCCAGCAGCTTGCCGCCGGTGGGTACTTCGATGGTCTTCTCGTTATTGACGTTGATCTTGACGTTGCCGGCGGCGACGAGCTTGGAGCGCGCCGCCAGAATGACAAACACCAGCAGCAGGACGATCGCCGCGAAAAAGATGACACCTAGAATGATTTCAGTCATGTGGAAACCTCGTGCGCGTCAGAGCTGGATGCCCGAGAAGGCCATGAAGCCCAGAGACATCAGGCCGGTCGCGATGAAGGTAATGCCGAGCCCCTGCAGCCCCGACGGGATGTCGGAGTACTTGAGCTTCTCGCGGATGCCTGCGAGCGCGGTGATCGCCAGTGCCCAGCCGACGCCGGTGCCGATGCCGTAGGTGATGCTCTCGCCCAGGTTGTAGTCACGCTCGACCATGAACAGCGTGCCACCGAGGATCGCGCAGTTCACCGTGATCAGCGGCATGTACACCCCCAGCGCGTTGTAGAGCGCCGGCACGTACTTGTCGAGGAACATCTCGAGGATCTGCACCAGTGCAGCAATGACGCCGATGTAGCAGATCAGGCCGAGGAAGCTCAGGTTGACCTCCGGCATACCGGCCCAGGCCAGCGCACCGTCGCGGAGCAGGTAGTAGTAGATCAGGTGGTTCACCGGCACCGTGAGGGTCTGGATGAAGACCACCGCGACGCCAAGGCCAAAGGCCGCACTGACCTGCTTGGAGATGGCCAGGAAGGTGCACATCCCGAGGAAGAACGCGAGCGCGAGGTTCTCGACGAAGACCGCGCTGATGAACAGGTTGAAGTAGTTTTCCATTACGACACCTCGGCGCGATGGGCGGTCTGGATCTGGAAGTCGGGCTTCTCGACCTGCGACGGCTTCCAGGTGCGCACGGCCCAGATGATCAGGCCGATGATGAAGAAGGCGCTCGGCGGCAGCAGCAGCATGCCGTTCGGGACGTACCAGCCGCCGTCGCGCGCGAGCGACAGGATCTGGAAGCCGAACAGCGAGCCGGAGCCGAACAGCTCGCGCACGAAGCCGACCAGCAGCAGGATCGCGCTGTAGCCGAGGCCGTTGCCGAGGCCGTCGTAGAAGCTCGGCAGCGGCGGGTTTTTCAGCGCGAACGCCTCGGCGCGGCCGAGCACGATGCAATTGGTGATGATCAGGCCGACGAACACCGACAGTTCCTTGCTCAGTCCGAACGCGAAGGCCTTGAGCAACTGGTCCACCACGATCACCAGCGAGGCGATGATGGTGATCTGGACGATGATCCGGATGCTCGACGGCACGTGGTTGCGGATCAGACTGATCAGGACATTGGACGCGCACAGCACCGCGGTCAGGGCGATGCACATCGTGAGCGCGGTCGACATCTTGGTCGTGACCGCCAGCGCCGAGCAGATGCCCAGCACCTGCAGGATGATCGGGTTGTTGTCGGCGATCGGTCCGGTGACGAGTTTCTTTGTATCGCTGGCCATCTCTCAGCCCCTCTCGTTGCGCAGGCGGGCGATGAACGGCCCGTAGCCGCCGTCGCCGAGCCAGAAGTTGATCAGGTTCTCGACGCCGCGGGCGGTGAGCGTCGCGCCGGCGAGCCCGTCCACCTTGTGCTGTGCGCCGGGCATCGCGGGATCGACCGTGCCCTTGACGAGCTCGACCGTCGGCTGCCACTGCTCGTCGTAGACGACCTTGCCGCGCCACAGCGCCCGCCAGTTCGGGTTGTCGACCTCGCCGCCCAGGCCAGGAGTCTCGGCGTGCTGGTAGAACTTCAGCGCCTGCACGGTGCGCAGATCGCCTTCCAGCGCGAGAAAGCCGTAGAGGGTCGACCACAGGCCGGCGCCATGGACGGGCAGGATGATCGCCTGGATCGAACCGTCTGCGGCACGCACCTTGTAGACCGGCATGTGATCGGGCAGGCGCTTGATGTTGGCCGGATCTTCGGCACGCGTCAGCGCCCGCGACATCTGCGGATCCTTGCTCGCCCGCTCGATGCTGAAGGTCTGCGGGTCGATCGCGTCGGTCTCCTGGCCGTCGGCGAGGCGCACCATCACGGTCTCGACGTTGCGGAACGCCTCCTGGATCGTCTGGCCGGCCTGGCGCACGCCCGCCACCTCGACGATGTTGCGGATCCGCTCGGCCTCCTGGTTGGCCACCTGCAGCGGCCGCAGGCCGACCGCCGCCGAGGCGACGATTACCGAGCAGGACAGGCACACGGCCAGCGCCATGAAGACGGTCTTCTTCGGATGGTCGTTGGGCAGGGCCAGTATGGATGCCAGCGGGCCGCCGGCAGTCTTTTGGTCAGGCGCTGACATGGCGGCGCTCCCTCCGTCGGATGTTCATCTGGATCACGACATAGTCGATCAGTGGCGCAAACAGGTTGGCGAACAGGATCGCCAGCATGATGCCTTCGGGAAAAGCCGGGTTGATCGAACGGATCAGCACGGTCATGAAGCCGATCAGGATGCCGAACACCAGACGGCCGGCATTGGTCATCGACGCGGACACCGGATCGGTGGCCATGAAGACTAGGCCGAAGGCGAGGCCGCCGGTGACCAGGTGCCAATGAAACGGCATCGACATCATCGGCCGGGCATCGGTCGCGATCAGGTTGAAGAGGAGTGACGTGCCAAGCACGCCGAGCAACACTCCGAGCATGATTCGCCACGACGCCACGCGCGTGTAGAGCAGGAAGGCCGCGCCGATCAGGATTGCGAGCGTCGAGGTCTCGCCGAGCGAACCCGGCACCAGGCCGACGAAGGCCTGCCACCAGCTCAGGCCGCTGTCGGCGATCGCCGCCATGCCGCCGGTCTCGCCCAGGCCCAGCGCGGTCGCGTGCGAGAAGCCGTCGACAGCCACCCACACCTGATCGCCGGAGATCTGTGCCGGATAGGCGAAGTACAGGAAGGCGCGGCCGGTGAGTGCCGGATTGAGGAAGTTCTTGCCGGTGCCGCCGAAGATCTCCTTGCCGATCACGACTCCGAAGCTGATGCCGAGCGCAACCATCCACAGCGGCATGTCGGGTGGCAGCGTCAGGGTGTAGAGCATCGACGAGACCAGGAAACCCTCGTTCACGTCGTGCTTGCGGATCGTCGCGAACAGGACTTCCCAGAAGCCGCCGGCGATCAGCGTCGTCAGGTAGATGGGCAGGAAGAACAGGAAACCGTGCGCCATGTTGGCGAACGGGTTCGCGGGGTTGAAGCCGATGCCCAGGCCCCCGATGAGCGCGCCGCGCCAGCCCTCGGGGCGGGTAAGGCCGAGTTCGGCCAGTGCCAGGTTGGTCTGGTAGCCGGTGTTGAACCAGCTCCAGAGGATGCAGGGAATCAGCGCGACGACCACATAGGTCATCAGGCGCTTCAAGTCGATGCCGTCGCGCACGTGCGGCGCGGTGCGGGTGGTGTCGGGCGGCGAATACAGGAAGGTATCCACCATCTCGTAGACCGGGTAGAACTTCTCGAACCGTCCGCCCTTGTGGAATTCGGGTTCGATGCGGTCAAGAAAGCGTCGCAAGCCGGACATTAGCCTTCCCTCTCGATCTGGTTCAGGTTATTGCGAAGAATCGGGGCGTAGTCGGTCTTGCCGACGCAGACGAAGGAGCACAGGGCGAGGTCTTCCTCGTCGAGCTCGAGACAGCCGAGCTTTTGCGCCATGTCGGTGTCGCCGACGACCAGCGCACGCAGCAGCTGCGTGGGCAGGATGTCGAGCGGCATGATCTCCTCGAAGTTGCCGATCGGCACCATCGCCCGCGGACTGCCGTTGGTCGAGGTCGTGAAGGCGAACGTCTCGCCGCGGCCGCGGAAGAAGCTCGACAGCATCACATTGATCTGCGAGAACTTGTTGCGGCCCGGTGCGATCCAGCCCATGAACTCGCGCTGGTTGCCCTCGCGCAGCACGCTGATCTGCAGATGGTGGCGACCCAGGTAGGACGACCAGCCGGCAGCACGCCGGCCCGACCAGACGGAGCCCGAAACGGCGCGGTTGTCGCCCTCGATCAACTCGTCCTCGAGCAATTCCTCGATACAGGCGCCCAGGCGGGTGCGTACGAGTCGCGGCTGCTTGAGCGGAGGGCCGCCGAGCGCCACGATGCGCTCGGTCCACAACCGACCGGAGGTGAAGAGCTTGCCGATGGCGATGACTTCCTGGTAGTTCAGGTGCCACACCGTCTTGTGCGCGTGCACCGGCTCGAGGAAGTGGATATGGGTGCTCGGCAGCCCCGCCGGATGCGGGCCCTCGAAGCTCGCTTCCTGGGCGCGGTTGAGATGCTTGGGCTGCGGCAGCTTCGCGTCGGGGCGCTTGCAGACCCAGAGCGGGCCATCGGTGAGGTGTGACAGCACCGTCAGGCCGTCGCCGAACGCTTCCGGTTCGGCGTCGATCAAGGGTGCCGGGTCGGCCGCGAGGGGATTGGAGTCCATAGCCGTGACGAAGATCGCGGCCGGTCGCGTCGCCGGGTCGGGCACCTTGCCGAACGGCCGGGTCCGCAGCGCCGTCCACAGGCCGGAGGCGAGAAGGTTCTCGACCACTTGTTCCGGCGTGAGGCTCGCGAGCTGGTCGGGGGCATAGCTGGCGAACGCGAGCTCTTCCTCGGATTCATCCAGCCTGATCACCACCGACTGGAGCATGCGTCGGGCACCGCGATTGATTGCAACGACCTCGCCGCCGCCTGGCGCCGTGTAGAAGACGCCGGGGACCTTCTTGTTTTCGAAGAGGGGCTGGCCCAGCTTGACCTTGTCGCCTTCGGCGACATGCATGGTGGGCTTGAGATCGACGTGATCGACGCCCAGGAGTGCCACGTGCCGAACGGGTCGAGCAGCGTGTACACGCTGCTCCGGAGCTCCCTTGATCGGCAGATCCAGGCCTTTCTTGATCTTTATAAGCATAGAGGTCTCGATCCTGGTTTTCGGGTGCCGACCGTCAGCCAGAAATGCTCCGGACCTCGCCGGTCCGTCGCAGGACGGGACCGCCCGTGGTGCGAGCACGTGTTTTGGGCCGGCAATACAAAACCCGTGGATTCTACTTTTTTACGGCGGTCTCTTCAAACGCCCTCGCATGCGTTCGGCAATTGATGGGGGTTAACCCCTAGGTGGGACGCGCGCGGCGACCTGCCGGCAGCCCCTTTTCTGTCAACCCCTATCGCCATCCGGAGGGCGCGTGGCAGGGCGCCCGGGCAGGGCGTTCGCCGCGTCAGTGGCGTAGAATCCGCCTTTTTTGTGGCAAGCGTGACGCATGGTTCGGCAGTGGAAGCCCAATGTGACGGTAGCGGCCGTGATCGAGCGGGACGGACGCTTCCTGTTGGTCGAAGAGCGCACCGACGAGGGGCGGCGGCTCAATCAGCCGGCCGGACATCTCGAGGCGGGGGAGTCGCTGTGCGACGCGGTGGTACGCGAGACACTCGAAGAGAGCGGGCGCCGCTTTGTCCCGGAGTTTCTCGTCGGGATCTACCAGTGGCCGCGTCCGCAGGGTGACATGACCTATCTGCGCTTTGCCTTCGGTGGGCGCGACGAGGGCGCGATCGACGGCGCGGCGCTCGACCAGGGCATCGTCGGGGTCGTGTGGCTGACGATCGACGCGTTGCACGCCTCGCGCGCACGTCATCGCAGTCCGCTGGTGCTCGAATGCGTCGAGGACTGGATCGCCGGGCGCCGCTTCGCGCTCGACCTGATCAGGCATCACCACGCATGAGGTGCGCGTGGATGCTGGGCGCGCTCTTTGCGGCAAGCGCGTCGGCGCAGCCCGGAGCGCCTGTCGACGTGTGCTTCAATTACGGGTGTGCGGATGAAGTGACCGTCCTGCTGGCGCAGGATCGATTGGAGTCCGTGGGCGCGCTGCTGGACTCGGCCGGCGGCCCGGTCGAGGAGAGGGAGGCGATCAGGGTCGCGGTCGGGATGCTATACCGTAACGCCGGCCTGCAATCGCCCATTCATTCCGATCGGGCGGGGAATTTCCTCGACGGCGGGGTCGAGGGGCGCATGGACTGCATCGACCACTCGACGACCACGACTCGCCTGCTGCGGCTGATGGAGGCGCGCGGCTGGCTGCGCTTTCACCGCGTCGAGGAGCCGGCGCGGCGCAGCCGGGTGATCTTCCAGCATTTTTCGGCAGTCGTCGAAGAGATCGAGGCGCCGGTGCCCATCGTCGTCGAACCGGCTGCGGCGGAGGATCCGGACCATGTGGCGTTGTTGCTGGCCTTGTGCGACTGCGAGGACGTGCTGGGCGATCTGCCCCGCCCGACAGTCATCGAATGGTCGCCGCCGTTTGCGCCGGGTGAGCGCTTCGTCGTAGACAGCTGGTTCGTCGAGCATGGCGAGCCGGCCGTGATCCTGCCGCTGCGGGAATGGTTGAATGGAGGTGGACCGAATGTCCAGTGAGAAGGACCCTGCGGGGATGAAGGTGGTCGTCGGCATGTCCGGCGGGGTCGATTCGTCGGTCGCCGCCCTGCTGCTGAGGCGCCAAGGTTATGACGTGCGCGGCCTGTTCATGAAGAACTGGGAGGACGATGACGACGACGAGTACTGCTCGACGCGCCAGGATCTGGTCGACGTCGCCTCGGTGTGCGACGTGATCGGCATCGACCTCGAGGTGGTGAATTTCTCGCGCGAGTACAAGGAACGCGTCTTCGCCGATTTCCTGCGCGAGTACCAGGCCGGGCGCACGCCCAACCCGGACGTGCTGTGCAATTCCGAGATCAAGTTCCGCTGCTTTCTCGACCACGCCGTGCAAATGGGGGCCGAGCGCATCGCGACCGGTCACTATGCCCGGGTGCGCGAATGGGTCGCCGACGGTCGGCGCGAGCATCAACTGCTCAAGGCCGAGGACGGCACCAAGGACCAGAGCTACTTTCTCTACCGGCTGAACCAGGAGCAGCTCGCCCGCACGCTCTTTCCGCTCGGCGACCTGTACAAGCGCGAGGTGCGCCGCATTGCCGAGGCCGCGGGTCTGCACGTCGCGGCGAAGAAGGACTCGACCGGTATCTGCTTCGTCGGCGAGCGCCCGTTCCGCGAATTCCTGATGCGCTACCTACCGGTCGTGCCGGGCGAGATTCGAGGTCTCGACGACAACCGGCTGCTGGGCGAGCACCAGGGGCTGATGTATCACACCATCGGTCAGCGGAAGGGTCTGCACATCGGTGGCATCAGGGGCGGGCAGGATGCGGCGGGCGAACATGAGGCTTGGTACGTCGCGGCCAAGGACGTCGCGGCCAACGTGGTCTACGTGGTGCAGGGACACGACCATCCGGCGCTGCTGCGCGACCGGATGGTCGCGACCGAACTCAACTGGATCGCCGCCCGCGACCCCCACACCCACTGGGTCTATACCGCCAAGCCGCGCTACCGCACGCCGGACGTGCCGTGCGAGATCGACCGCATCGCCGGGGGGCGTGCCGAGATCGTGTTCGGGCAGCCGCAGTGGGCGCTCACGCCGGGGCAGAGCGTGGTGGTGTATGAGTCGACCGTCTGCCTCGGGGGCGGCGTAATCGAGCTTGCCGGCTGAGCGGTCCGCAAGCGGGCTGCTGGGGTTTCTGGAGTGTCTGTGCCGGGGCGCCGATCGACGCGTCGGCGTCTCTTGTTTCAGGAGGGAACGCCCGAGGTGGCGTGACGCTTACCGCGGGGCAGGGGCGTCCGGCGTTTCAGGCCGCCGACGCGTGGCTGAGTCGGGCGCAGCGCGCGTAGCGCTCGCAGCGGTCGAAATATTCGCGCGTGCTCTTGGGCATCGGCACGCGCGCCCGCGTGACGTAGCTGATGAGCTCCTCGCCCTGCAGGATCAGTTGGTGCCCGTCCTGGGCAAGTTGCCTGAGTTCGGGACCCGCGCCCGGCGGTACCTGGGGCTCGAAGGCACAGAGGTGTTCCGAGGCGACGACGAAGTTGGCCCAGATGTTGAAGATGTCGTGGTCGGTGCGCAGCGTCTCGCACTTGACCTTGGCCGCCTCGCACAGCTCGCGAATCAGCGCCTCGATGCCGGCAAAGAGCGACAGGCCCGAGAAGGTCGCCACCATGAAGTCGGAAATCCGGTCGATGTCGCGCAGCGTCTGCGAGATCTTGATATAGCGGCTCTCATAGAAGGCTTCGATGGGGATCGAGAAGGCGCGGAAGGGCTCGCCCCACAACTCGTCGATGCCTTCGTCGCCACTGATGTGGTGCACCATTTTGCCCAGCGCCAATGACTCCTGCAGACATTGACCGCATTCGCGCATCAGCGCGCTGTCGTGCTCGACATCGACCCCCTCGGCCTGCAGGTCGACCAGTTTGGTGAAGATGTCGGTGGCGCGATTGAAGAGCGCCCCGGCCAGCATCGCCCCCTTGACGCGCCTGCGCTCAGGGTCGGTTTCCGCCTCGAAGGCCTGGCGCGCTTCCTTGAGGCGCTTGCCGGGTATGTTGATGCCGTGCTCGACGTGATTGAACAGCCTCCGCGTCAGCGCTTCGATGAGGCGGCGCTTGTCCCGGAGCGAATCCTCGGGTGGGTCGTAGACCTTGATCCAGTACCCGTCGTAGTGGATGCGCTTGACGCCGTCGATGTATCGGATGGTTCCGTTGGCAGCAAAATCGTTCATCTTGGCAAAGCACTGTTGCAAGTGTGTTGAAGCCAAGGATACGCCGGTTGTGCAAAGCAAAAAAGTCCACCGGCGGGGCTGCCGCAGGTGGCGGGCTCAGGGCGTGCCGTCCGAGCGTCGCACCGCGAGGCGCTGGTTGCGCTGGCGCCGCCGCTTGAGGACGACGTTGAGTCGCCACAATCCGAGGACGGAGAAGTAGCCGATGATGGCCGCGGTCACCGCCATCAGGAACATGCCCAACACCAGCGGCCGGCCGATGCCGGTGAGCCAGTGCAGTGCATCGACGAGCCATTGCAGCATTGCGGTGGCATGGTCGTCGTCGACCACTGCGCTCGTCGACGCAGCCGGAGGCAGGATGGCGCTGCCGAGGCGGTAGGCGAAGAAGTAGATCGGGCCGTAGGTGAAGGGGTTGCTGACCAGGGTCGCGATTGCGGCAATCCACAGATTGGCGCGGAAAGCGAGCGCAGCGACCGCTGCGGCGGGAATCTGCGCGACCGGCACCATGAAGCCGAAGAAGGCGCCGATGGCGACGCCGCGGGCGACCGAATTACGGTTGATGTGCCACAGCAGCGGATCGTGGATGCGCGGCCCGAGCCAGCGCAAGACGCGGCTCTGTTTGACGCTCTCGCGGGTCGGGATGTAGCGCTTGATCATCGGAGGGTTCGTGTGAAGGGGCGTATCTTAACTCGGATTTCCCCGTGGAATTGCGGGGGCCTGAGCACGCTCGATCAGACCCGCGCGGGCCACTGAAGTGCCCCCGGAAAACGCCCTCCCCACGCTTGGATCAGGCCAGATCGTCGGGGATCACCGCGCGCAGAATCGTCTGCGTGTCGCCGTCGCGGACCCGGTTGGAGAACCACCACAGCGCGCCCTTCTTGACCGTCCAGTCGGCCTCGGCTCCCGCGAGCAGCAGCGCCGCCAGGCGGCCCAGGGTGGGCTGGTGGCCGACGATCAGGCACGGCCGACTCGAATCGGGCCAGCCGGCGGCGGCGAGCATCGCAGGTACGTCCCCGTCTGGCCCGATGGCGGGCACGATCTCGAACTCATCAGCGAAAGCGCGCGCCGTCTGGCGCGTGCGCACGGTCGGGCTGACGAGTACGCGGACGCGCTTGGGGCCACGCTCGCGGAGCCACGCCGCAAGCCGACGCGCCTGCTTGTGCCCGCGCAGCGTCAGTTCGCGCGCGTGGTCGGGGACGGCCTGCACGGCTTCGGCGTGGCGCCACAACAGGAGATCCATCTTGTACCTCTCGCTGAAAAGCCGATAGCTTGCCCGGCGTCGGTTGCGCCCCCGTGACAGCGGTCGGCGCGGCGTCCACGCCGGTGTGACCTGAGTACCGAAGTCGGGTCTGCCCCGCGTCGTTGAGACTGCCGATCTGGGGCCGTGTGCCCGGCCGTGCCTGAAACCGGCGGTAAAGCGTGTCTTAACCCCAGGGATTGGGTCCGCCCAACAGGGCATCGAGATCGCGCACGGCCCGGGTGCCGAGCCGCTTGTAGCGCGGTGCATGCCAGCCGAACACGAATGCGGCCGCGCCACGCAGCTCCGGGTCGTCCCCGGCCTGGCCGAGCAGTGTCGTGCGCGCGACATCGATGTCGTTCACGAAGCCCAGCGCCGACTGGGTGCGCGCGACCGTCCTGAGATAGCGGGCCGCCTCCTTGCGCGGCATCAGGGGCAGGAAGAATTCGAGGGCGTAGCGCAACTTCTTGAGCGTGATGCGCAGCCCATGCAGATGTGCGGGCTTCATGTCGTGCGCCGCGCGCAGGCGCTTGCGCACCTTCTTGCGCAAGCCCTCGAGTTGCAGCCGCGCAAACGTGCGCAGACGCGCCGACCCGATCAGGCTGTCGGTGGGCAGTGCATGGAGCGCCGCCATGAAACCGATCAGCAGACGACCCTGGGCGGCGGCGTCGAGCCGGTGTGCGACCTCGGCGCGGGCCTTTTCGCGCGCTTCGGCCACGACGCCCAGCAGGCGCTCGAGAGCAACGCCTTCGGCATCGGTGGTCGCGGCCACGGGCGCGAGGATTTCGTCGCACAGCACGTCGAGGTCGCGCGCGTCGCCGAAGCTCGCCGCATTCATGCGCAGCCGATCGCTCCAGTCCGCGACGAAGTCCGCCGGCAGTGCGGGGGCGAAGAGCCTGAGCAGCGAGCGCAGGCGCCGCTGCGAGATGCGCAACTGATGGATGAACTCCGGATCGTCATGGCTCGCGGCGGCGAGCGCGTTGGCCTGCCACTGGCGGACACACGACTGGGCGAGGGTCCGGAAGGCCTCCACCGGGCTTTGGCCCGCGTCGATGGCCGAGTCCTCGGCACGTACCGGTTCGACCGGCGTGCCCAGGTGCAGGCGATACCCGCGCTCGGCCTTGCTTTCGTCGCCCGGAAACAGGGGCAGGTCGGCGGCGAGGCGGCAGGCGAGGACGAGCAGATCGACCGGCCGCCCCTGATCGAGTTCGAGTTCGACCTCGCAGATCGGCTCGCTATGCTCCCCGGCGACGATCTCGCCGGTGTCAATCATCAGCAGGATGCGGGTGCCGTCACCCGGTTCGATCACGCGGGTCTCGCGCCGGAAGCGTGTCGTGAACACGGGTGCCAGTTCAGCCTCGACGCGATGCAGCCGCTTCTGCACCTTGGGCGCATCGATCTCCGAGAAGTCGAAGGCGCCGTCGAAAGGCCGCTCCCACTCGGGGCGCTGCGTCAGGCCGCCGGTCGAGGTGCCGGCGCACTTGACGGTCTGCAGCCAGGTTCGGCCGTGCCGACGGGTTCGCAGGCCGATGCGCTGCGCATGCAGGCTGAGGTCTGCCGTGTCGTAGTACGTGTTCTCGAGGGTGACTGCGTTGCCGTCGCGGGGCGCCCCGGCAATCAGCGGATGCTTGCGCAGCCTGGGCAGCGCTGCGCGCGGCAGGCTCAGCTTGAGTTCGATCTCGTCGCTCATCGAAACGTCCGGGTGTCGGGCGCCGCCCTTTCGTGCTGAACGACAGGAACTCGGCGACATGGAAATGAAAGCCCATTCTAGACGCTGAATCGGACAGCGTCATGCGCGCAAATGTGACGTTTACAATACAGTGCGCGGGATTCAGCCTTCGGCCGGCTGGACCTCCGCCGCGCCGAACACCTGCGCCCAAAGTCGGCGCACCGGCTCGCGCGCCGTCTCGACGTCGCCGGGATCGACCCGCGAGGCCTGCCCGTTCAGGCGCTGGCGATGCTGAAGATGCCGGTACAGGCGATAGCTGTCCCCGCACTGCACGGCCAGGTCGGCAGGAATCAGGGCGAGCTCGCCCGCGATGCGCAGCAGGGCGATGTTGCCGAGATTGCCTGTCAGTTCCGGATGACGATGAGCGTGTCCCAGCACCAGGTACTGGATCAGGAACTCGACGTCGACCAGGCCACCGGCGTCGTGCTTGAGATCGAACAGCTCGCTCTTGCCGGCATGGGCGTCGCGCATCTTCCCGCGCATGGCGAGGACTTCGGCGCGCAGCGTGTCGAGGTCGCGCGGCTGGCGCAGGACTTCGCAGCGGATCTTCTCGAACGCGGCGCCGATCGCCTTGTCGCCCGCGGCGAAGCGGGCGCGGGTGAGCGCCTGGTGTTCCCAGACCCAGGCCGACTCGAGCTGGTACTTGCGAAAGGCCTCGAGCGAGGTCACGAGCAGCCCCGCGTCGCCGTTGGGGCGCAGCCTCAGGTCGGTCTCGAACAGGATGCCGGCTGCGGTGCGGCTGGACAGCCAGGTGTTGATGCGCTGGGCGAAGCGCGAATAGATCTCCATCGTCTCGGGCGCATCGTCGTCGTAGACGAACACGATGTCGAGGTCCGAGGCGTAACCGAGCTCCTTGCCGCCCAGCTTTCCGTAGGCGATCACGGCAAAGAGCGGCGTGTCGCGGTGGCGCGCCTTCATCTTGCGCCACACCAGCGGCAGGGTGCGCTCGAGAATGATGTCGGCCAGCGCGGAGAGATGGTCGGCAAGTCGCTCGACCGTGAGTTTGCCGGCGATGTCCTGGGTCAGCAGACGGAAGACCTGCGCATGGTGCTGCTCGCGCATCATGTCCATCTGGTGTTCCATGTCGGGTTCGATCGCGTCGAGTGCGGCCGCGAGTTCCGCGTCGAAGGCCTGCCAATCGGGCTGCGCCACGAGGTGGCGGTCGTCGAGTAATTCGTCGAGCAGGATCGGATGGCGGGTCAGATACTGGGCGGCCCAGCTCGATGCACCCATCAGGTCGACCACGCGCTGAAGTGCGTTCGGGTACTGCTGCAGCAGCGCGAGGTACGCGCCGCGACGGTTTATGGCATCGAGCAGGTCGAGGCAGCGCGCCAGCGTGTCGTCGGGCATCGGCGTAGCCGCGGCCGCGTCGACGATGCGCGGCACCAACGCGTCGAGGCGGCTGCGGATATGGTTGGGCAACTGCTGGCAACGGGGGCTTGCGTGCATGGCAGCGAGCCGCCGTGCCACTCCTTGCGGGTCGCGATAGCCCAGCCGGGCAAGGATCGCGCCGATCTGCTCGTCACTGCCCGTCGAGCTCCATACCTGACCGAGCTGGTGTCCGTCCTCGTTCGGGTCGGCGAAGACGTCATCGAAGTGGCGGCTGACGCAGTGGCGATGGTGTTCGAGTTGCTCCAGCAACTCACCCTCGTGCTCGAAGCCCATGGCTCTCGCAATGAGCGCGCGGTCGGCGGGATTGTCGGGCAGGTCGTGGGTCTGGGCGTCGTCCAGATACTGCAGCCGGTGCTCGAGGCGGCGCAGGAATCGATAAGCGGCCGACAACTCCTCGACCGCCTGCGTCGTGAGGATGCCGCGCTCGGCCAGCGCGGCGAGCACCTTGAGAGTCGGCCGGATCTGCAGCCCCGCGTCCCGCCCACCGCGGATCGCCTGGAAGACCTGGGCGATGAACTCGATCTCGCGGATGCCTCCGGGGCCGAGCTTGACGTTGTTGGCGCGGTCGCGGCGGGCGACCTCGCGCCGCACCTGGGCGTGCAAGCCGCGCATCGCGTCGATCGAGCCGAAGTCGAGGTATTTGCGGAACACGAATGGCCGGGCGATCTGCTCAAGCTCCTGCCAGCGCTCGCCGTCTAGAACGCGCGCCTTGATCCAGGCATAGCGTTCCCACTCGCGCCCCTGGGTGACGAAATAATTCTCGAGCATGTCGAACGAGCACACCAGCGGTCCCGAGTCGCCATTGGGGCGCAGCCGCATGTCGACGCGAAACACCTGACCGTGCTCGGTGATGTCGGCGAGCGCCTTGATCAGGCCCTTGCCGAGTCGTTCGAAGAACTCGAAATTGCTGATCACCTTGGCGCCGCCCGTGTCGCCGTCCTCGGGGTAGACAAAAATCAGGTCGATGTCGGAGGAGACATTGAGTTCGCGCCCTCCGAGCTTACCCATGCCGATCACGAGCAACTCCTGCTCCCAGCCCGAGGGCGACAGCGGGACGCCATAACGCCGGACCAGCGGCTCGCGCACCAGCCGGTGCGCATGGCTGACAGTGAGCTCCGCGAGCACGGTCATCGTCTCGGTGACCTCTTCGAGCGAAGCCACCCCGGCGAGATCGCGCACCAGCACGTGGCACAGCACCCACGTGCGCAGGTGGCGCAGCACCTCGGGCATGTTGTGTTCGTCGAGCGGGCGCTCGGCGATGAACTCGCCCATGGCATTCGCATCGATCGTCCGATCGAGCGATGCCGCCAGCTGCCCGGCGAGCCACGGGCGGCTGTCGAGCATGCGGCCGAGGAAACGCGACAGGCTTCGGGCCTGCTGCAGCGCGTCGGGCGGCAGCTTAGTTTGCGCGGACATGGGGCGCGGTTCCTGTTCGTTGATAGAATCGTGAAAAATTTCACATGCCGGGCCAGGCGCACGCCGGGAACCGATCCCCGCGCCGATGCGCCGATTGTAGCCAAGCGCGACCCGCTTCCGTTGAACGGCATGTGTCGACAACGACTCAAACAAGACACGAATCGATCCGAGATGTCTCAACAGGGCGCCATGCCATCCCCGACGACACGATGGCTGCGGATCGCCGGCACCGGACTGGCCATCGCGTACTTTGCGCTCGGACTGCTATTTCTGGTCGTGCGCGAGGTGCTGATGCCGCGCATCGACACCTACCGGCCACAGGTCATTGCGGCTCTCAGTCATGCCATCGGGCTGCCGGTTGCGATCGAGGCGCTGGCCGCGGACTGGTCGCACGGGCGGCCACGACTGCACATGGCCGGATTGACGGTGCACGATCGCTCCGGGGATCGCGCGCTGCGCCTTGAATCCGTCGATGCGACGCTCGCCTGGTCGTCGTTGTTGCGCGGCCAGGCCCACTTTCATCAGTTGGTGATCTTCTCGCCGGAGCTGTCGGTGCATCGGTCGGCCGACGGACGCCTCTTCGTCGCGGGAATCGGGATCGAGGGCGAAGGCACCGGGGCGGGGTTCTCGGGATGGTTGCTCGGCCAGCGCGAGATCGTGATTCGCGATGCGGCGCTGCGCTGGATCGACCACCAGCGCGGCGCCCCCGAACTGCGCCTCGACCGTTTCGATTTCCGCTACTCGGCGCTAGGCGGACGCTATCGCTTCGGAATGCGCGCCGTGCCCGACGCGTCGCTTGCCGCGTCGCTCGACATTCGCGGCGATCTGGTCAGTCTGCGGCCGATGGATCCGGCGACCTGGGCCGGGCAGGTCTATGTGGCGCTCGATGATGCCGATCTGGGGGCTTGGACCGCCTGGGTCGATTATCCGGTGCCGCTTGTCGGGCGTGGTGGCGTGCGGGCCTGGGCGGATGTGGCGGGCGGCGGCCTGCGCGGTGTGACCGCCGACGTTGCGCTGGCCGACGTGGTCACGCAACTGGGCGAGGCGCTGCCGCCGCTCGAATTGCAGGAGGCCAGCGGCCGCGTGATTGCGCGGCGCTCGCCGGCCGGAGTGGAACTGGCGACCCGGGCTCTTGAATTCGTCACGCTCGACGCGCTCCGGCTCGCACCGACGAACATCGATCTGGCCTTGCGCGACGCGCCCGACGGGGGAGCGGGCGGCGGCGAATTTCGTGCGAACCGCCTCGATATCGCCGCCTTGGCGCAACTGGCGGAGCGCCTGCCGCTCGATGACACCGTGCGAATCCGGCTTGCCGCGCTCGGCCCGCAGGGACGGCTCGACGACTTGCGCTTCGCCTGGACGGGACCGGTTTCGGGGCCTGTTTCGTGGAAGGCGCAGAGCCGCTTCTCCGACATTGCCGTCTATCCAGATGGCGTGTTGCCGGGTGTGCAAGGGCTCTCCGGCGAAATTGATGGCGACGAGAGTCGGGGGCGTTTCCGGCTGGTCGGTCAGAACGCGTCGTTAGAGCTTCCCGCCGTGTTTCCCGAAGCGCACATGAGCTTTTCGATGCTGCAGGCCGAAGGCGGCTGGGCGCGACGCGAAGGCCGACTGGAGATTGCGCTCGACGGTGCAAGCTTCGAGAACCCGGATGCGGCCGGGACCGCATCCGGGCTCTACATCCCGGCGGCAAGCGGAGCCGGCGAGATCGACCTCACGGCCCGCCTCACCCGCGCCGACGGCGAGGCCGTGTGGCGTTATCTTCCCTGGGGCGTGGGCGAGTACACGCGGAGCTGGCTGCGCCGCAGCCTCAGCGGCGGCGCCGTCCCGGATGCCCGGCTGCGCCTCAAGGGGCCGCTCGACGAGTTCCCGTTCCGTGACGGCACCAGCGGCCAGTTCCTGGTCACGACCCGCGTCTCCGGTGCGAAGCTCGACTATGCCGAGGGATGGCCGGCGATCGAGGCGATCGATGCCGAGCTGCGCTTCGAAGGACCCGGGCTGAAGATTCTCGCCGAGCGTGCGCGCATTTTCGGTGTCGCCTTGAGCCAGGTCGTCGCCGAATTGCCCGATCTCGATACCCGTGTCGGCAAGCCGATGACGATCACCGGACGGGCGAGCGGGCCGACCGCCGAGTTCCTGCGCTTCGTCGCCGCAAGTCCGGTCTCGGCGCGACTTTCGGGTCTGACCGACGACATTCGTGCCGAGGGGCGGGGAACGCTCGATCTCAGGCTGGTCATGCCGCTGCACGACCTCGGCGCCACCACTGTGCGCGGCGAGTACCGCTTCGGCGCCAACCGGCTGACGCTGATGCCAGACCTGCCGCCGCTCACGGATGCCGCGGGCCGGCTGCGCTTCACCGGGAACGAGCTCGAGATCCCCGAAGCATCGGGGCGATTTCTCGGTGAGCCGCTGCGGCTGACCGCACAGACCCCGGATACCGGCGGCGTGCGTTTCCGGGTCGAGGGCGGTGCAGCCGTGCGCGTGCTGCGGCAGTCGTTCGACTGGCCCCTGCTCGAGCATCTGTCGGGCACGGTCGCGTGGCAGGGCGATATCGAGATCGGTGCCGGGGTGACGACGATTGCGATCGGTTCGCGCCTGGCCGGCCTGTCCTCGAGCCTGCCGCATCCCTTCAACAAGCGCGCAGCCGAAACCTGGCCCATGAGTCTGCGCCTTGAATGGCCGCGCAGCGATGGCCGCGAGCGCCTGCGCGTCGAGCTTGCCGACCGGGCGCTGCTCGAGATGGTCAGCCGGCGAAGTGCCGCCGAGCGGCGGGTCGAGCGCGCCGGCCTCGCGCTGTTCGCGCCGCTCGAGACCTCGCCCGACGGTCTCATGCTGCGGGCAAATCTGGACGAATTCGATGTCGATGCCTGGCGAGCCGTCTTTGCACAGCTTGGGCCGGCCGAAGGGGCGGTCACGGGGCCGAGACTCACGCGGCTCGACGCGCGCGTCGGGCGCCTGACAGCCGGGGCGCATAGGCTGGCCAATGTCGAACTGGCCGCGGTCGCCGATGCCCGGGGGTGGACCGGAAGCATCACCAGCGAGCAGGTCGTGGGCAGTTTCGACTGGCGCAGCGCTGGAGACGGGGCGTTGATCGCCCGGCTTGCGCGCCTGGCGATCGGCACCGAAGGGGGCAGTGGCCAGTCGGCGGAGCTTGCGGGAGAGGAGCCGCCGCGTCGATTGCCCGCACTCGACATCGTCGCCGAGCAGTTCACGCTGCGCGGCATGGACATGGGGCGACTCGAGCTTCAGGCGGCCAACCGCGACGGACTCTGGGAACTCGGCTCGCTGGCACTTACCAGCGTCGATGCGGTCCTCAAGGGGTCGGGGCGCTGGCGACCAGGGTTCAACCCCCTCACCGAACTGGAGTTCGCGCTCGAGGCCGACGATATCGGTCGCCTGCTCGAGCGTCTCGGCTATCCCGAGGCCGTGCGCCGGGGCCGGGCCGAAATGGCCGGCACGGTCGCCTGGCGCGGCGCTCCGACCCGTATCGACTATCCAACGCTCCGTGGACAGATTCGCCTCGATGCCCGCGACGGGCAGTTTCGGCAGCTCGACCCCGGTATGGGACGCCTGCTCGGCGTGCTCAGCCTGCAGTCACTGCCGCGCCGCCTGACCCTGGACTTTCGCGATGTCTTCAGCGAGGGGTTCGCCTTCGACCGCATCTCGGGCAGCATGGGCGTGGAGGCGGGCGTGCTGCGCACCGATGATCTGCACATCGCCGGGCCATCGGCGCGGATCTGGATCAGCGGCTCGGCAGATGTCGCCCACGAGACGCAGGACTTGAACGTGACGGTGCAGCCGACGCTGTCGGAAGGCGTGGCGATCGGCGCAGCCGCAGGGCTCATCAATCCGGTCGCCGGGGTCATCGCCTACCTGGCGCAGAAAGCCCTCAGCGATCCGATCGAGCGCATGTTTGCGTTCCGCTACGCCATCACCGGCGGTTGGGCCGATCCGAAGGTGGAAAAGCTCGGCGCCGAATCGCGCCCCGGCGGCGCGGCCAACGAATGAGGGGGGGATGCCATGACCCATACGCTTTCGCCGCAGACGGTACGCATCGCCGCGGTCCAGACGGTATCCGGCCCCGACGTCGCGGAGAACCTGCGTGTCGTGGGCGGCCTGATCGCCGAAGCGGCCGATGCCGGCGCGCGGCTGGTGGCCCTGCCCGAGTATTTCGCGCTGATCAGCGCCGACGAGCGCGCCAAGGTCGCGATCCGCGAACCCGAGGGGCGAGGGCCGCTGCAGGACTTCCTGCGTGAGGCGGCGCAGCGGCATGGCGTCTGGCTGGTCGGCGGCACCGTGCCGCTGGTGGCCGAGGCCGAGGACAAGGTGCGCAACAGCACACTCGTGTTCGACGATCGCGGCGAATGCGTGGCCCGTTACGACAAGATCCACCTGTTCGGCTTCAGCCGGGGCGAAGAGCGCTACGACGAGGCCGCGACCATCGAGCCGGGCGGCCGCGTCGTGGCGTTCGACGCTCCATTCGGCCGCGTCGGCCTGTCGGTCTGCTACGATCTGCGCTTTCCCGAGTTGTACCGGGCGATGGGCGAGGTGAGCCTGATCGTGGTGCCGGCCGCCTTCACGCACACCACCGGGCGAGCGCATTGGGAAGTGTTGCTGCGCGCGCGCGCGATCGAGAACCAGTGCTACGTGCTGGCGCCGGCCCAGGGTGGACGTCACCCGAGCGGCCGCGTGACCTGGGGCCACACGCTGATTGCCGACCCGTGGGGCGAAGTGCTCGCCTGCCGTGACGAAGGGGCGGGCGTGGTGGTGGCGGATCTCGATCCGGAGCGGATTGCCGCGATTCGTCAGAGCTTGCCCGCACTCGCGCATCGCTGCCTGGGCGGCGGCACCTGAATATCTGAGCCCGCGGCAGGAGTCGTGTCCGCGGCGCCCGGGCGATCGATTTCTTACCGACGGGGTCTCAACCGAAACACGTTCCCCCGACACTGGACCGAACATGAGCATGCACCAAGACGCCCTCGCCACCGCCGACCGCTTTCTGCTGAGCCCTTATGAAGTCGATCTGGCCGGCATCGAATCGGTATTCGGCAAGCTTTTGCGCCACCGCCTCGACTATGCGGACCTGTACTTCCAGTACCACCGCTCCGAGGGCTGGAGCCTCGAGGAAGGCATCGTCAAGTCGGGCAGCTTCAACATCGAGCAGGGCGTCGGCGTGCGAGCCATCAGCGCCGAAAAGACCGCCTTTGCCTATTCCGACGATATCTCGCTGCCGGCCCTCGTCGCAGCCGCCGAGGCGAGTCGGGCGATCGCCGACGCCGGCGCCGCCCGCTCGGTCGCGATCGCCCGCCGGGCGCCGCCGCCGGCGCTCTATCGCGGCGTCGATCCCCTCGGCTCGCTCGACGACACCGCCAAGGTGAGTCTGCTCGAGCGCCTCGAAGGCTTCGCGCGCGCCGAGGACAACCGCGTCACCCAGGTCATGGCCCACATCAGTGGATCCTGGGAGGTCGTCCTGGTCGCCCGCAGCGACGGCCACATGGCGGCCGACGTCCGGCCGCTGGTACGGGTCTCGGTTACCGTCATCATGGAAGACGGCGGCAAGCGCGAGCAAGGCAGCGCCGGCGGCGGCGGACGCTTCGACTACGGTTATTTCACCGATGCGCGACTGCGCGAGTACGCGTACGCGGCCGTCCATCAGGCGCGCACCAACCTCGCGGCCGATCCGGCCCCGGCCGGGACCATGACGGTGGTGCTCGGCCCCGGCTGGCCGGGCATCCTGCTGCACGAGGCGATCGGCCACGGGCTGGAGGGGGACTTCAATCGCAAGGGCAGCTCGGCGTTCTCGGACCGCATAGGCGAGCAGGTCGCGGCACGTGGCGTCACCGTGGTCGACGACGGCACCCTCCCGGATCGTCGGGGCTCGCTCACCGTCGACGACGAGGGCACGCCGACCGAGCGCACCGTGCTGATCGAGGACGGCGTGCTTACCGGCTACATGCAGGACACCCATAACGCGCGCCTCATGGGCGTGGCACCGACCGGCAACGGCCGGCGCGAGTCCTACGCCCACCTGCCCATGCCGCGCATGACCAACACCTACATGCTCAATGGTGACAAGGACCCGCAGGAGATCATCCGCTCGGTCGAGAAAGGGTTGTACGCCGTCAATTTCGGCGGCGGACAGGTCGATATCACCTCGGGCAAGTTCGTGTTCTCGACCTCGGAGGCCTATCTGATCGAAGGCGGCAAGGTTACCCGCCCGGTCAAGGGCGCGATGCTGATCGGCAACGGGCCGGACGTCCTGACCCGGGTGTCGATGATCGGCACCGACATGGCGCTCGACCCCGGGGTCGGTACCTGCGGCAAGGACGGCCAGAGCGTGCCGGTCGGTGTCGGACAGCCGACCCTGCGCATCGACGGCCTGACGGTGGGCGGCACTGCCTGAGGGCGCGGCGGCGGTGAATGCCGCCCTGTTCGGTGCAGAGTCGGGTCGTCGGATCGCCCCGTAGCGTCGGGAGCCCGCTTCGGCTCGACGTGAGGGGCCACGTCCCGTGAACTGCACGGCGTGCCCCTCCGGACACCGCGCCTTTCACCTGACCTTCCGCCTCGGTTTCCGTCGGTTCTCCGCCGTTCCTTCCGCATCGCATGAGGTGATGCCGGAAGGTTGTAAGCATTCGTTGCATACCCGGTGAGCTGACTCTTTCAAGCGGATTCGTTGACGCGGACTGCCCGCAGAGGAGGGGCGGCGCTCGTCAGAGCCTGACAATGCCCTGATTACTCGGAGATACTCGTGCTCCGGACCACGCCGCGCCGTGAGCCGGCAGTGTGGCTCGGCCGCTCGTCCCGACCGTTCGTCTCAGCGCGTGCGCTTACGATTCTGAAACAACCTGTACCATCCCCTAAGCGCGTTGGTCTTACACTGGAACACGCCAGCGCGACCGGACCGGAGTTCCAACCGGAGCCGATCCTGATGGGTGACTTCGGTGCGCCGCGCAGGCGCGCCGGCAGGTCGCGCAGGCAATGTGGCCGGCCCGAGGCGCCGCGGCAATCGTCGGCGTGCGGGCGCGAGCCCATCGTGCCGGAGTCAATCGAGGAGAAGCCATGTTCAGCAAGCCCAGCCTGTTCCCCAAAGCCACCGAACCGCAAACACCCCGAGGCGGACGCCTCGTACCCGGGGGGCAGACACCCGGCGCTGCATCGACCTTGAACGAAACGACCCCGGCACGCAAGGAGTTCGGCATGAACAGCACCTCGTCACCCTTCGGCACGCAGTCCGCAGCGACGGAGCAGCCGGTCAGCGACAAGAACGAAAAGGACATGGCGGTGCAGGGGGGCGACAGCAGCCTGATCGTCGGCCCCAACGTCAAGCTGAAGGGCGCCGAGATCCTCGATTGCGACATCCTCGTCGTCGAGGGTCGGGTCGAGGCGACCATGGATAGTCGCGTGCTGCGCATTGCGGAGAAAGGCGCCTTCTCCGGCACCGTCGGCATCGACGTGGCCGAGATCTTTGGCCAGTTCGACGGTGAACTGACCGCTCGCAGTCAACTCGTCATCCACGCGACCGGGCGCGTCAGCGGAAAAATCCGCTACGGCAAGATCCTGATCGAAGAGGGCGGCGAGATCTCGGGTGACGTCAAGGCCATCGACTCGTCCGCGGCGGCCAAGGCCGCGACGGGCGGCAGCGGCGCGTCGGTCAGCCCGATGAAGGTGGTCGAATCGGGCAACTGATCGACCCTCGATCCGATCCGGGGGCGCCGGCGCGATTCAGTGCGCCTGCGCCCCCGTTGCGTTTTCAGTGCGCGCGGTGACGCGCGGCGGTTCGTAGGCCCAGCTGTTTTCCCAGGCCGTGCGGACCAGATTGGGATACTGCGCGCGGCCCAGACTGCCGTTGTAGCGGCCGAGCGCCCTGAACAGGTCGCCCTTCTCGATGTCGAGGTAGTGGCGCAGGATGGTGCAGCCGTACCGCAGATTCGAGCGCATGTGAAAGAGGTTGTCGTCGGGCCGGCCGATCACGTCGATCCAGAATGGCATGACCTGCATGTAGCCGCGCGCCCCGGCATGCGACACCGCGTACTTGCGAAAGGCGCTTTCGACCTGGATGACGGCGAGCACGAGTTGCGGATCGAGACCAGCGCGAGTCGCCTCGTAGTGAATGGTCGTGAGCAGCTCCGTGCGATAACGCACATCGGGGATGCGCCGCTCCAGCCGGCGCGACATCTCGGCAAGCCAGTGCTCGCTCTCCACCGGATCGGCGATCAGAAGCTGCGGCGCGGCACTGTCGCTGATTGCCGCGTGCAAGGCTGCGCGCACGCTCGCCGACATCGGCTCGTATTGCTGATTTCCGCCGATGGCCCCGCCGCTCACGGCGAGCAGGGCCAGACTCAGGGCCGCGGCGCGGACGGCCGCTAGGATGCCGGCGCGCCCAGGGCGCGCTCGGCAGTGGGTGAGCGGTGCGGCTTCGGTCAGCACCGCTGCAACCGGCCGTGCACGAACCTGGCGATCTCGCCGAGCGCGACGCGCGTCGCCTCGGCGTCACGCCGACCTTGGTACTCGACCACGCCGTCCTTCAGCCCGCGGTCGCCGACGACGATACGGTGCGGCACCCCGATCAGCTCCCAGTCGGCGAACATCACGCCGGGACGCTCGTCGCGATCGTCGAGGATCACGTCGGCGCCGGCCTGCAGCAGTGACGTGTGAAGGCGCTCGGCCTCGGCCCGGACCGTCTCTGACTTGCCCCAGCCGACGGGACAGATCACGACCTCGAAGGGCGCGATCGCCTCGGGCCAGACGATGCCGCGCGCGTCGTTGTTCTGCTCGATCGCAGCGCCGAGAATGCGGGTCACCCCGATGCCGTAGCAGCCCATTTCCATCACCTGCTCGCGCCCGTTCTCGTCGAGGAAACGGCAGCCCATGGCCTCGGAGTACTTGGTGCGGAGCTGAAAGATGTGTCCGACCTCGATGCCGCGGCACAACTCGAGGGTGCCTCGGCCGTCCGGCGAGGCGTCGCCCGCCACGACGTTGCGCAGATCGGCGATCTCGGGCTCGGGAAAATCGCGCTCGATGTTCGCCCCAACGTAATGCCAGTCGTCCTCGTTGGCGCCGATCACGAAGTCGGCCATGCCCACCACGGCGCGGTCCATGACGACGCGGCCCGGAAAACCGATCGGGCCCAGCGAGCCGGGACCGGCGCCGAAGGCGGCGCGCAAGTCCTCGGGGCTGGCGAAGGTGAGCGGATCGCGCAGACCGGCGACCTTCTGCGCCTTGATCTCGTTCAAGGTGTGGTCGCCGCGCAGCATCAGCAGCACCGGCTGCCCGCCCGACGCCTCGTCGGCCTCGACGACCACGGCCTTGACCGTGGTCTCGACCGGAATCGCAAGAAACGCGGCGAGCTCAGCGATGGTTTTCACGCCGGGCGTGTGCACCTTGTCGAGCGCCCGGCCGGGCTGCGGACGCGGGTTCGCGCAGTGCGGTCCCTCGGCGAGCTCGACGTTTGCGGCGTAGTCCGACTGCGGACAGTAGGCGATCTCATCCTCCCCGGTGTCGGCAATGACGTGGAACTCGTGCGAGCCGGTGCCGCCGATCGAGCCTGTGTCCGCAGCCACCGCACGGAACTCGAGGCCGAGCCGGGTGAAGATGCGCGTATAGGTGTCGTACATGTTGCCGTACTCGCGCTGCAGGTCCTCGAACGAGGCGTGGAACGAGTAGCCGTCCTTCATCGTGAATTCGCGGCCGCGCATGACGCCGAAGCGCGGCCGGATCTCGTCACGGAACTTGGTCTGAATCTGATAGAAGTGGCGGGGCAACTGGCGGTAGCTCTTCAACTCGCGGCGCGCGACATCCGTGATCACCTCTTCGTGGGTCGGCCCGATGACGAAGTCGCGCTGATGGCGATCCTTCAGACGCAGCAGCTCCGGCCCGTAGAACTCCCAACGACCCGACTCCTGCCACAGCTCGGCCGGCTGCACGGCGGGCATCAGCACTTCGACCGCGCCGGCCCGATTCATCTCCTCGCGCACGATCGCCTCGACCTTGCGCAGCGAGCGCAGTCCCATCGGCATCCAGGTGTAGATGCCGGCGGCGATCTTGCGGATCATCCCGGCGCGCAACATCAGCTTCTGGCTCGTGACCTCGGCGTCGGCCGGGGCTTCTTTCTGGGTGGAGATAAAGAATCTGCTGGCGCGCATGCTGGGGCTTCGCATCTCGAGGGTCGATAAAGCCGGCATTTTATCCCGGTTTCGCGCAATCCGAGCGCGCTGCCGCGCCCCCCTTCGCAGCGCCTCCGGAGCGGGAACCGAAGCGCGGCGCCGGCTTTCCAACAGGCAGCAAGTGTGGAAGAATCCATCCAATTCCATCAAGGATTTGATCATGCTCGATCGTGAAGGCTATCGCCCGAACGTCGGCATCATTCTGGTCAATGCGCGCAACGAGGTCTTCTGGGGCAAACGGATTCGAGAGCACTCGTGGCAGTTCCCGCAAGGTGGCATCAAGCACGGCGAATCGCCACGCCAAGCCATGTACCGGGAGTTGTACGAGGAAGTCGGACTCCGTCCGGAACATGTGAAGATAATCGGGCGCACGCGTGGCTGGCTGAGATACGACGTTCCCAAGCACTGGATCCGCCGCGAGTGGCGGAGCACCTACAAGGGGCAGAAGCAGATCTGGTTTCTCTTGCGCCTGGTCGGGCGCGACACCGATGTGTGCCTGCGCGCCTGCAAGCATCCGGAGTTTGACGCCTGGCGCTGGAGCGAGTACTGGGTTCCGCTTGAATCGGTGATCGAGTTCAAGCGTGACGTCTACCAGCAGGCGCTGTCCGAGCTGGCAGGCTTTCTTTTCCGCGCGAGCGTCTCCGACCCGCCGGAGCAGTATCAGAGCCGCATGGCGGGCGCTGCCCTGACAGCGGGTGGGTCGTGAGCCGTCTGGACCTGCCAAGGTGCAGGAACGTTTTCGTCGCCACGATGGGTGGCGATTGCGGCCGTGGCAGTGCGTGCGCAGGCCGTGATGTCGCCAGGACCGTTCGGGTGGCCTCAGTGGTCGCAGCGTTGTTGTGTGTCGCGGCCTTGATGGTGCCTCAGGAAGCTTCGGCATTCTTCAAGGACCCGGATCCGAACTGGCAGGAAGGCGAATACACATTGCCGCCGGCCCCGGTCGAGGCGAGTCTGCGCCGCGTGGCCGTCAGCGCGGCGTCGTCCAACACTTTTCTGATCGACGAGGCGAGTCTATCGGTCGGGGAGGACGGGGTCGTGCGCTACGTGCTTGTCGTGCGCACGCCTGGTGGCGCCGAGAACGTCACGTTCGAGGGAATTCGCTGCGCCCCGCGCGCGGGGCGAATCTACGCCACGGGCCGCGCGGACGGTCAGTGGGCGCCGACGCGGACGAGCGAGTGGCAGGTGATTATTGCCAGCACCTATAATCGGCCCCAGGCGGCGCTGGCGAACGATTACTTCTGCGACGGCCCGGTGCCGCCGCGCAACAGAGCCGAGGCTGTACGCAAGCTGCGCACTGAACGTGGCGTGTTTCGCTAGAAGACCGGAGGTGCGGACGTGATCGATCAGGCAATCATCCAGTTCGACCGTGCCCTGCGCACGATACTGGCGCCAGCGCGGGCTGTGCGGCCCGTGCCCGGAAGCGAGGTGCCGGACGCGCGGCTTTCCGACTCGGAGCGGCGCGAAGTTGCCGCGTTGATGCGCGTCAATCACTGCGGAGAAGTCTGCGCGCAGGCGTTGTATCAGGGCCAGGCCATCACCTCGCGCGACGATGCCGTAAAAAGCGAGCTCGAGCAGGCCGCGCGCGAAGAGACTGAACACCTGGCCTGGACCGAGCATCGCATCGCCGAACTCGGTGGGCGAAAGAGCCTGCTCAACCCCTTGTGGTACCTTGGCTCGCTCGCGGTCGGCGCCGTGGTCGGACGATTCGGTGACCGCTGGAACCTGGGTTTTCTGGCCGAGACCGAGCGCCAGGTCGAGGCCCATCTGGGTCGTCACCTTGAGCGCTTGCCAGCCGCCGATCAGCGTTCACGCGAGATCGTCGAGCAGATGAAACTCGATGAATCGCGCCATGCCCAGACGGCCGTGCGCTTGGGTGCGTATGAATTGCCGGCGCCCGCGCGCTGGGCGATGAAGCTGGCTTCGCGGGTCATGACTACCGTCTCCTACCGCCTCTGAGGCGGCCCAGCCGAGTGCGAGCGGCGGGTCAGGGCGCCTCGACGATTTCCCAGTCGTGCGTGATCTCGGCAGTCTTCGCGAGCATGATCGAGGCCGAACAGTACTTCTCGGCCGACAAGTGGATGGCCCGTGCCACCGCGTCCGGCTTGAGCCCCGTTCCGGTGATCGTGTACTTGAAGGCGATGCGGGTGAAGACCTTCGGGTCGGTCGCCGCGCGTTCGGCGGCCAGCCTTACGCTGCATCCGAACACTTTTTGACGGGCGCGCTTGAGGATCAGGACCACGTCGAATGCCGTGCAACCGCCCGCGCCGGCGAGCAGCAATTCCATGGGGCGCGGCGCGAGATTGCGTCCGCCCGCCTCGGATGCCCCGTCCATTGCGACCAGATGACCTGAACCCGTCTCGGCGACGAAGGCCATCCCGTCGTCACCCATCCACTTGATCGTGCACTCCATCTTCGCTCCTCTAGTCGCCCGTGACAGGGGCTGGTCCGATCCCGGAAAGCCGGGCGACGCCGATTCTAGCGGACCGGGAGCGAGACGCGCCATTCGGCGGCCTCAGGCGTAGGGGTGCGCGTACCAAATGCTGCAACGCAGCATTTCGCCCTGGCGGGCGCTTGATATGGATCATTGACAGTTCGGATCACTCGCCATATTAAGTGTCGTTTGTCTTTATTTTCAATTGCATGTGTATGCATAAGCCAATTCTATAGTCGAATCAGAACAATTGTAGTGCGGCGCACAAAAAATACTTGATCGGCGAGTTCGTTCTCTGGATAATGACCTTCAGTCGGATCGGTATGAAGCAGCGCGATCCAAACGGTGTCTCCTCCACCCTCCTCCTTTGGTGTGGATTTAACGCAGTCCCTCGGGACTGCGTTTTTTTTTCGTATGCTCGATCCGCGCGGCTTCGATTGACACGCGAGCACCTTTCCCTCTACCATCACGAGCTTTCCGTTCAAGGGCCATCGCTTGGGCCCGGTTACGAATCGAGGATTCACATGAAAACGTTTTCTGCCAAGCCGCACGAGGTCCAGCGCGACTGGTTCGTCGTCGACGCTTCCGACAAGGTGCTGGGCCGGCTGGCTGCCGAGGTGGCGCGTCGTCTGCGTGGCAAGCACAAGGCCATCTATACCCCGCACGTCGACACGGGTGACTACATCGTCGTGGTTAACGTGGAAAAGTTGCGTGTGACCGGCAACAAGGCGCTCGACAAGAAGTACTATCGCCACACCGGTTTTCCGGGCGGCATCTACGAGACCAACTTCACCAAGATGCAGCAGCGTTTCCCTGCGCGTGTTCTCGAGAAGGCGGTCAAGGGCATGCTGCCGAAGGGGCCGCTCGGCTACGCGATGTTCAAGAAGCTGAAGTGCTATGCCGGAGCGGCGCATCCGCACACGGCCCAGCAGCCCCAAGTCCTCGAGATCTGACAGGAGCCACATGATGGCCGTGAGTTACAACTATGGCACCGGTCGCCGCAAGACCGCAGTCGCCCGCGTCTTCATCAAGCCGGGTTCCGGAAACATCGTCGTGAACGGCAAGCCGGTGGACGAGTTCTTCTCGCGCGAGACCGGCCGCATGGTCGTGCGCCAGCCGCTCGCCCTGACCGACAACGAGAACCGCTTCGACATCATGGTCAATGTCACAGGCGGCGGTGAGTCCGGGCAGGCCGGTGCGGTCCGCCACGGCATCACCCGCGCCTTGATCGAGTACGATGCCGAACTGAAGGCGCCGCTGCGCAAGGCTGGCCTGGTCACGCGCGATGCGCGCGAAGTCGAGCGCAAAAAGGTCGGCTTCCGCAAGGCGCGCCGTCGCAAGCAGTTCTCTAAGCGTTGATCGGGTCCTCCCGTCGCGCCGAGGCCGCCTTTCGGGGCGGCTTTTTGCTTTTCTGCGGGCTGTGCGAGGCCTTTCGGCCTGGCGCCGCTCCACGCTGGTGCGATAATTGACAGTCCAAGCTTTGAAGCGAAGAGGTGCAGAGATGATCAAGATTGGCGTAGTAGGGGGCACGGGTTACACGGGCGTGGAGTTGTTGCGGCTGCTCGCCTGCCATCCCAAGGCGCAGCTGACCGCGATCACCTCCCGCGGCGAGGCCGGCATGCCGGTGGCCCAGATGTTTCCAAGCCTGCGCGGCCGGGTTGCGCTCGAGTTCGTCGCGCCGCAGGACGCCCTCCTCGATCGCTGTGATGTTGTGTTCTTTGCCACCCCCAATGGGATCGCGATGCAGCAGGCCCAGGCGTTGCTCGATGCCGGCGTGCGGGTGATCGACCTGGCGGCGGACTTCCGCATTCGCGACGTGGCCGAGTGGCAGAAGTGGTACGGCATGGAGCACGCGGCTCCGCAGCTGGTTGCCGAGGCTGTTTACGGTTTGCCTGAGGTCAATCGGGAACGGATTCGTTCTGCCCGGCTGGTCGCGAATCCCGGCTGCTATCCGACTGCGGTGCAGTTGGGTTTCCTGCCGCTGATCGAGGCGAGCGCGGTCGATCTCGGGCACCTGGTAGCCGATGCCAAGTCCGGTGTCTCGGGTGCTGGCCGCAAGGCCGAGGTGCATACGCTGTTTTCCGAGGCGGCCGACAGCTTCAAGGCCTACGGCGTGCCGGGTCACCGCCATCTGCCCGAGATCAGGCAGGGCTTGATGCAGTGTGCCCAGGCGCCCGTCGGTCTCACCTTCGTGCCGCATCTGACGCCGATGATCCGGGGCATCCACGCGACGCTCTACGCGCGCCTCACGCGGGACGTCGATCTTCAGGCACTGTTCGAGAACCGTTATCGGGACGAGGCCTTCGTCGACGTCCTGCCGACGGGTAGCCACCCCGAGACGCGGTCCGTCCGCGCCAGCAACCTGTGCCGTATCGCGGTCCATCGCCCGCAGGGCGGTGACGTCGTGGTGGTGCTGTCAGTGATCGACAATCTGGTCAAGGGCGCTGCCGGTCAGGCGGTGCAGAACATGAACATCATGTTCGGACTCGACGAGACCCTGGGGCTCGATCTAGTGCCCGTGAGTCCGTGACGGAACTCGTTCGAGGGGCGTCGATCAAAAATTGAACTTCGAGCCGTTTTGACCGATCATTACCGTTTAGCACCCCGCCCCAGGAGAACCCATGAACACTGCCGTCGTCACCCCAGAACTGCTGGTCTTCACCGACAGCGCCGCCAACAAGGTCAAGGAATTGATCGACGAGGAGGGCAATCCTTCACTCAAGCTCCGTGTGTTCGTGAGCGGCGGGGGCTGCTCAGGATTCCAGTACGGGTTCACCTTCGACGAGGAGGTGAACGAGGACGACACCGCTTTCGAGAAGAATGGCGTCACACTGCTCGTCGATCCGATGAGCTACCAGTACCTGGTCGGAGCCGAAATCGACTACACCGAAGGGCTCGAGGGCTCGCAGTTCGTCATCAAGAACCCCAACGCGACCAGCACCTGCGGCTGCGGCTCGTCGTTCTCCGCATAAGACCTCGTAGCCGCCTGTGTGCCGCTGGGGAAAACGGCAAACGGGGCTTGCGCCCCGTTTGCCGTTTTCAGCCGCCTTTCATGCCGTCACTGCGCGGCGGCGACGTTTTCATTCGTCGCGTAGTTCAGCATCGCCAGGCGTTCGAGCATCGGTGTGGTCTCAGTCTTGAAGCGTCCGAGTTCCTTCTTGTCCAGCGGCTGCACCATGGGCAGCGCAAGTTTCATCGGATCGTGTGGTTTATTGTTAATCCGGATCTCGTAGTGCAGATGAGGGCCGGTTGCCCAGCCGGTCATCCCTACAAAACCGATCACGTCGCCCTGGCGCACACGTTGGCCCTTGCTCAAGCCCCGCGGGAAACCGTTCAGGTGCGCATACAGCGTCGAATAGCGGTCGCGGTGCTCGATGATCACCGTGTTCCCGTAGCCGCGCTGGCTGCCGACGAAATTGATGCGGCCGTCGGACGAGGCCTTTACCGGCGTCCCCGTGGGGGCCGCGAAGTCCGTGCCGTTGTGGCTGCGCCAATTCTTGTGAATCGGGTGCAGACGGCGGCCGAAGCTCGACGAAATCCGCGTGAACTCGAGCGGATAACGCAGGAAGGCCTGATTCAGGCCGCGCCCGTCGGGCGTGTAGTAGGCCTCGTTTCCGTCGCCCTCACGATACAACACGACGGTGTGGGTCTTGCCCTGATTGACGAACTCGGCTGCGAGGATTCGGCCGGTGCGAATCGGAACGCCCTGGTCGAAGACCGTCTCGTAGACGACACTGAAGCGATCGCCCTGGCGCAGGTCGCGGGTGAAATCGATCTGGGTGCCGAAAATTTCCGCGAATTTGCTGGCGACGCTGTCGGGCACGCCGACCGCATCGGTGGCGCCAAACAGTGAGTGGGTGATCGTGCCCGAGCGCATCTCGACCAGAGTATCGACCGCGGCCGTAACCTGACCGGAGGCGCTGATTCCTTCCGGGGTTCGCTCGATGACGTACCGCTCGCCCCCATTGGCCACCGGAAGATTGAGCGAGACGATGCGGCCGTCGTGCGCAATCATCGCGATCACCGATCGACCGGCCCGCAGGCGACGCAGTACCTGACGCGCCTCTTGGTCAGTATTGAGAAACGATAGGGCCTCGGCGTCGTCGATGCCGAGCCTGCGGAAGATCGACTGGATCGAATCGCCCGACTGGATCCGCTCGTCGAACACGAACGGAAGATCCAAGTCCGGCGCGACCTCGATCAGGGGCAGGTCGAGCCGCTCTAGGACCGACTCCGCAGGAAAGGGCAGCTCGTCGCTTCCGGGGACGACTGCGGTCGCCGCGACCACGCCCAGGAGCGAAGCGGCGAACACTGCACCGAAGAGGGACATCCGGCCGGTGGACGGAAGCCGACTGGTCACTTCGGCTAGAATTCGATTCTTTCGCGCTTGCATGTGACGTCTTTGGCAAAAATTCCGTGAATTCTAGCAAAGATCCATGCTGCGGCATAACGTTTGGAGATACGTATGTCTGAGTTGAAGGACGCGCTCGAGCAGATTAAGCGTGGCACAGAGGAACTGCTGGTCGAGTCGGAACTGGTGACGAGGCTTGCTGCCGGCAAGCCGCTGCGCGTCAAGGCCGGGTTCGACCCCACCGCGCCCGACCTGCACCTCGGGCACACGGTATTGATCAACAAGCTCAGGCACTTTCAGGAACTCGGTCACAAGGTCTTGTTCCTGATCGGCGACTTCACCGGCATGATCGGTGATCCGTCCGGCAAGAATGCCACGCGCCCACCGCTTTCCCGAGAGCAGATCCTCGACAATGCGCGCACCTACCAGGACCAGGTTTTCAAGATCCTGGACCCCGAACGCACGGAGATCTGCTTCAACTCTACCTGGATGGATGGGCTCGGCGCTGCGGGAATGATCCGACTCGCCTCGCACTACACCGTCGCAAGGATGCTCGAGCGCGACGATTTCGCCAAGCGCTATGGCGGAGGTCAACCGATCGCGATTCACGAGTTCCTCTATCCGCTGTGCCAGGGCTACGACTCGGTCGCGATGCAGGCGGACGTCGAACTGGGCGGCACCGACCAGAAGTTCAATTTGCTCGTGGGGCGCGAACTGCAGAAGCACTACGGGCAGGCCCCGCAGTGCGTTCTGACTGTGCCGCTTCTGGAGGGGCTGGACGGCGTAAACAAGATGTCCAAGTCGCTCGGCAACTATATCGGCATTTCCGAACCGCCGCGCGAGATCTTCGGCAAGACCATGCGGATCTCAGACGAGCTGATGTGGCGGTACTACGAGCTGCTCTCATTTCGCAGCCTCGCCGAAGTGGCGAAGCTGCGCCGCGAAGTCGAGGCGGGGCGCAACCCGCGCGACGTCAAGGTCCTGCTCGCACAGGAGCTCGTGGCGCGATTCCATGACCAACGGGCGGCCGAGGAGGCTCTGGCCGAGTTCGAGGCCCGCTTCCGGCAAGGCGCCCTGCCGGACGACATGCCGCAGGTACGGCTTGCCGCAGGTTCCGAGGGGCTTGCGATCGGCCACATCCTCAAGCTTTCGGGGCTTGCTTCGAGCACGGGCGAGGCGCTGCGCATGATCGATCAGGGTGGGGTGCGACTGAACGGCGAGCGGATCGAGGACAAGTCGCTGGTCCTGACAGCCGGCCAGACCGTCGTACTGCAGGTAGGTAAGCGCAAGTTCGCGTCAGTGACGCTCGCCCACTGAAGGGTAGTCGACAAATCGTGCCGTCCCTGAGGCGTGCTGGAGGCGAGGCGCGTGGCTCAGTGGTGTTGTTCCCTACATGATGTTCCTGAGCCGTTGACAGTGGGTTTGGGGTGTATATAATTCGCCGCTCGCTGTTTCCGGGGGGG
>JARFTX010000043.1 GCA_029289265.1 Gammaproteobacteria bacterium | reverse complement strand
CGCGGGCCGGCGGCCGGCGCAGCGAGCGCGGCGCGCACGCGCTCGAGCGCCGCCTCGCGATTCGCCGCGCTGCGCCCCAGGCCGGCGCGCACCCGCGCCAGGATCTCGTCGCGCGCGCTCACCTCAGGCCACCCGATTGCGCGGGTTGCCGGCAGCAAAGGCCTCGATGTTGTCGACGACCTGGTCGGCCAGCGCCTGCATCGCCTCGGCCGAGGCCCAGGCCATGTGGGGCGTGACGATCAGGTTGGGGATGTCGGGCGCGAGCAGCGGGTTGCCTTCGCGCGGCGGCTCCTTGGAAAGCACGTCGAAGGCGGCCCCGGCGATCTCGCCGGCACGCAGCGCGTCGGCGAGCGCCTGCTCGTCGGCGAGCCCGCCGCGCGAAGTGTTCACGAGGATCGCGCTGCGCTTCATCGCGGCGAACTCGGCGGCGCCGAAGAGGCCGCGGGTCGCATCGTTCAGGGGGCAATGGAGCGAAATCACGTCGGCCTCGCGCACGACGGTCTCGAACGCCGTGTAGCCCTCGCGCACCGTGGCCGCGCCCTTGTGTTCGGCGAACAGCACGCGCATGCCGAAGGCCTCCGCCAGCCGCGCCACGCCCGTGCCGAGCCCGCCCCGGCCGACGACGCCCAAGGTGGCGCCGTGGAGATCCCCCACCGGGTGGTCGAACAGGCAGAAGGTGGCCGAGGTCGTCCACTTGCCGGCACGCACGTCGGCGACGTAGTCGAGCAGGCGCCGCCTGAGCGCCAGCATCAGCAGGATGGCGTGCTCGGGCACGGTGTTCACGGCGTAGCCGCGCACGTTGGAGACGACGATGCCGCGCGCCTTGCAGGCGGCGAGATCGACGTTGTCGGTGCCGGTGGCCGAAATCGCCACCATGCGAAGGTCGGGCAGCGCAGCGATCTCGCCCGCTCCCAGGCGCAGCTTGTTCACCACCGCCACCTGCGCGCCGGCGAGCTGCGTGACCACCTCGGCCTGCGGCGTGATGGCGAGATCGACCCACTCGTGCTCGATCCGCGGCGGGCGAAATGTCGCCTTGATCGAGTCGCGCTCCAGACACACGATACGCATCATCGTCCTTCCTCCTTGCTGTGTTTGCGCCGCGCCGCATAGAGGTCGCGGAAGGTGCGCCCCTCGGGGGCGGGCAGGTCGCGGCCCGCGGTCCATTCGGGCGCGATCCCCATCACGCGGATGCGGTCGGTGCCGTCCGCGAGCCAGTCGAGATAGCGCGCCGCGACGCGCACCGCCAGCCGGTAGAGCCTGGGCCGCGCCGCCAGCCAGCCCCACAGGCGCAGCGCGCGGCGTTCGCGGCGGGGGCGCAGGCCCTCGTCCATCTGGCGCTCGCGCAGCCGTCGCAGCAGCCCAGGCAGCGGGATGCGCACCGGGCAGACTGCGCCGCACTGGTTGCACAGCGTGGAGGCCTGGGGCAGGTCCCTGGCGTTCTCGAGCCCGGTGAAGAGCGGCGTCAGCACCGCCCCCATCGGGCCGGGATAGACCCAGCCGTAGGCGTGGCCACCGACGCTCTGGTAGACCGGGCAGTGGTTCATGCAGGCGCCGCAGCGGATGCAGCGCAGCATAGTCGCGAACTCGCCGCCGGCGAGCGCGGCGCGTCCGTTGTCGACCAGGATCACGTAGAGATGGTCGGGGCCGTCGAGCTCGCCCGCGGCGCGCACGCCGGTGGCGACCGTCACGTAGTTCGAGATGCGCTGGCCGCTCGCCGAGCGCGGCAGCAGGCGCAGCAGGGTGGCGACATCCTCGAGCGTCGGGACGATCTTCTCGATGCCGGTGACGACGACGTGCACGGGCGGCAGCGTCGTCACCATGCGGCCGTTGCCCTCGTTGGTGACGAGCACCGCCGAGCCGGTCTCGGCGACCAGAAAGTTGGCGCCGGAAAGCCCCATCTGCGCAGTCAGGAAGTGGCGCCGCAACACCTCGCGCGCCTCGCGCGTGAGACCCGCGATGTCGTCCACGGGCGGGCGGCCGTGGGCGCGGGCGAATAGTTCGGCGACCTCCTCCTTCGACTTGTGGAAGGCCGGCGCGAGGATGTGCGAGGGCGGCTCGTTGTCGTCGAGCTGCTGGATGTACTCACCGAGGTCGGTCTCGACCGGCGTGATGCCGGCCGCCTCGAGCACCGCATTGAGGTCGGCCTCCTCGGAGAGCATCGACTTCGACTTCACCACCTTGGTGACGCCGTGGCGGCGGGCGATTTCGACGACCAGGCGGCCGATCTCCTCGCCGTCGCGCGCATAAAGCACCTCGGCGCCGCGCGCCGCGGCGCTCGCCTCGAAGGTCTCGAGCCAGACGTCGAGGTCGGCCACGACGCGGTCACGGATGTCGCGCCCGGCGTCGCGCAGCGCCTCGAAATCGCCCTCGTACTCGGCCACCGCCTGCGCCCGCGCGGCGACGAAGCGGCCGCTCGCGCGCGCGAGATTGGCCTGCAGGCGCTCGTCGGCGAGCTTCGCCGGCACCCGCGCCTGAAAATGCATCGCCTGAGAGCGCATCGTCAGCCGTCCTCGCCAGCGAGGATCTCGGCGATGTGCAGCACTCGCGTGTGCTCGTCGCCGAGGCGGCGCAACCGCCCCTCGATGTTGAGCATGCAGCCGAGGTCGCCGAGCACGACCGCGTCGGCCGCCGTCGCCTCGATACTGCGGCACTTGCGGGTGGCGATCTCGGTCGAGATCCCGGCGAACTTGACCGCGAACGCCCCGCCGAAGCCGCAGCAGGCCTCGGCCGCCTCCATCTCGCGCAGTTCGACGCCGGGCATCAGCCCGAGCAGCGCGCGCGGCTGCGCCTTCACGCCCAGCTCGCGCAGCCCCGAACAGCTGTCGTGGTAGGTCACGCTGCCGCGGAATCCGCCCGGCACGTCCTCGATGCGGAGCACATTGACGAGAAAGTCGGTGAGCTCGAAAGTGCGCGCCGCGAGTGCCTCGGCCCGCGCCCGCGCCACTGCGTCGTCGCGCAAGACCTCGGGGTAGTGCACGCGGATCATGCCGGCGCACGAGCCGGACGGCACGACGACGTAGTCGAGGCCGTCGAACTCGTCGATCAGCTTGAGCGCGAGGCGGCGGGAGGTGGCGCGGTCGCCGGCGTTCCAGGCCGGCTGGCCGCAGCAGGTCTGGTCGGCCGGCACGACGACCTCGCAGCCGGCGTGCTCGAGCAGGCGCAGCGCCGCGAAGCCGATGCGCGGGCGCATCAGGTCCACCAGACAAGTCACGAACAGCCCCACCCTCATCGGCTTTCCTCCACTCGGCGCCGCTCTATTTCACTAGGCGAAATGGACTTCGCCGGCTAGAATTTCCGGATCATGACATCAACCGCAACTGAAGTGTCCGCCCCGTCCGAGACGAAGAATCCGATCCAGGTCGTCGAGCGCATGATGAAGCTGCTCGACGTGCTTGCCGTCCATCCCGATCCGACGCCGCTCAAGCAGATCGCTCTGGAGAGCGGCCTGCACCCGTCGACCGCGCACCGCATCCTCGGCGCGATGACGCAGAGCGGCTTCGTCGAGCGCGCCGACGGCGGCAGCTACCGTCTCGGCATCCGCCTGCTCGAGCTCGGCAGCCTGGTCAAATCGCGCATCTCGCTGCGCGACACGGCCATGCCGTTCATGCTGAAGCTGCACACGCAGACCGGCGAGAGCGTGAACCTCGGCATCCGCAGCGGCGACGAGATCGTCTACGTCGACCGCACCTCGAGCGGCCGCTCGGCGGTGCGGGTGGTGCACATTGTAGGCGCGAGGGCGCCGCTCCATACCACGGCCTCGGGCAAGCTCTTCCTGGTCGAGGACGGCGCCGAGAGGGTGCGCGAATACGCGCGCCGCACCGGGCTGCCGGGCACGACTCCGTCGTCGATCACCGAGATCACGGCCCTCGAGAAGGAACTCGACAAGGTGCGCCGCCACGGCGTCGCCTTCGACCTCGACGAGGTGGAATCGGGCGTGCGCTGCATCGCCGCCGGCGTCCACGACGACACGGGCCGCCTGGTCGCGGGACTGTCGCTGTCCACGCCGTCGGAGCGCTTCAATCCCGACCGCGCGCCGCTGGTGCGCAGCACCGCCGAGGAGATCTCGCGCGCGCTGGGTTACGTTCGGCGCGAACGGGTACGCTGAGCGCGGCCCGCCGGACCGGGGATTGCGCCGGACGCTGCGAATTCAGGCGCGGGTGATCAGCTTCCGCGCCGCGCCGCGGCGAGCGCCGCGATGCGCGGGGCGCCGGCCGTCTCCAGCCAGTGGCGCACACGCTTGGCATCGGCGATGCGGGTGTAGCTGCCCTGCGAATCCATCAGCACGAAGATCACCGGCTCGTCGCCGACCCAGGCCTGCATCACCAGGCAACGGCCGGCCTCGCGGATGAAGCCGGTCTTGGAGAGCCCGACCTGCCAGTCGGGGTCGCGCACCAGTCCGTTGGTGTTGCCGAAACGCATCGGGCGCCCGCCGACCGAGACGTGGCGCTCGTGCGTGGTCGAGAACTCGCGGATCAGCGGGTAGCTCGAGGCGGCCGAGACGAGACGCACGAGGTCGTGAGGACTGGAGACGTTGCGCGGGTCGAGCCCGGTACTGTCGGCGAAGCGCGTATCCCACATGCCGATCATGCGCGCCTTGACGTTCATCGCCTCGATGAAGGCGCGCTCGCCACCGGGGTAGTGGCGCGCGAGCGCCGAGGCGGCGCGATTCTCGGACGACATCAGGGCGAGATTGAGCATCTCCTCGCGGCTCAGGCGGGTGCCGACGGCAAGACGCGACCCGGTGCCCTTCAACTGGTCGATGTCGGCGGCGGTGATGGTCAGCATTTCCGACAGGCTCTGGCGGGCATCGAGCACGACCATCGCGGTCATCAACTTGGTGATCGAGGCGATCGCCACGACCGTGTTGCCCTTCTTCTCGGCCAGCACCTCGCCGTCCGACTGCCGGGCGACGACGAAGGCGGCCGACCCGAGGATCGGATTGCCGGCGCGATCGAGTTCCACCGTGACGGGCCTGGGTGCGGCCTGCGCTGCCGTGCGCTGCTGAGCGACCTTGGTCGCGGGCGCGCTCTTCGCCGCCGTGTTCTTCGAACCGGCCCGAGCATCCTGAGCAACGGCCGGCCCGACGACCAGCACGAAGACAACGAAAGCGATTTTTCTGATGTTCATGGCAGCGACCCAACGTCACATCTGCTTACACTGATTACATTTTCAATGAAAATAAACAGATATCAAGTTTTTTTAAAGTTAAATCGCGAAATAAATGCTTACGTATGCTCTCACGGCTGTAAACGGCGCGCCTTGAGCCAGCGCAACATTTCGATACGTCTCGTCGATCAGGAAGACGCGGCCGGGGAGGACGCCGTCAGTCGGGCACATCGGGCGCCGGCGCGGGTCCGCTCAAGCCAGGTGAGCGCGGTTGTGGCGATGGCGCATGACCGCCGTCGGGCGCCCTGACCTTGCCGCTGCAAGCCGCCACATCACGGGTCGAGCCGCAGAAAGTGCGCCACCTCGTCACGCCGGGCCATGGTGTCGGCGTAGCCGAGATCCATCAGAGCGCGGATGAAGCCCGGCTCGAACAGCAGGTAGGAGAGCAAGGTCGAGCCCTCGCGGCGCATCGCGCCGACGCCGCGCAGGACCGTGCGCAGCGCGCGAGGCAAACCGCTCCGGTGGCGGCCCGCGATCGCATCGAGCCGTTGCGAGGGCAAGATCACCAGCGTCTCGAGCGGCCGCAGGCCGATGCCGGCGGCGGCGCGCTGCTCGGCGGTGAAGGCGCCCAGCGTCGCGTTGATGCGCGTCATGCGCTCCAGATCGACCGCCAGTCCGTCGAGAAAGATGCTGGAGAGCGCGTGGCCGGCGATCTGCGCCGGCGACGGGTAAGCATCGGCGCGCTGGCGCCCCTCTTCGGCGAGCCGTCCCGAGCCGATCACCAGGATGCGGTCGGCACCGAGGTGAATCGCCGGGCTGATCGGGGCGAGTTGGCGCATCGAGCCGTCGCCGAAGTACTCGCGGTGGATGTGCACCGCCGGAAAGACAAAGGGAATCGCGCTGGTGGCAAGCAGATGGTCGACCCCGATCGCTTCGCGCATACCGACGCGCTGAGCGCGGCGCCAGGGCCGGACCTCGGGAGCGGCCTGAAAGAATGCGAGATTCTCGCCGGACGAGTAGCCCGAGGCGCACACCGCGAGCGCGTGCAAGTGGCCCGCCGCGATCGAACGCTCGATCGCGGAGAAGTCGAGGACGCGCTCGATCAGCTGGCGCAACGGCGTGTTGTCGAGGAGCGAGCGCGGTGTCTGCCGCACCAGCCAGCCGAAGCCGAGCGCCGCGCCCCACCTCAGCCCGGTCGCGAGCAACGCCCCAGCGTCGGCCCGATAGACCTGATCGACGTGGAAGCGGCGCCAGATCCAGGCCAGCTTGCGCACGGCGAGGCTGAAATCGTCGGAAAAAACCGCGAGCGCAGTCGCGTTGATGCCTCCGGCCGAGGTCCCGCACAGAATGGGAAACGGATTGCCGGGACGTCGGCCGCGAATCTCGCGGATCGCCGAAAGCACGCCTACCTGGTAGGCCGCGCGCGCGCCACCGCCGGTGAGCACGAGCGCGGCCTTGCCCTCGGTCATGCACGTACCCCGGGGCCGGCGGCAAGACCTCCCGTGCGGGAACGGGCGCAAGGATCGGCGGCGCAGCACCGTCCCGCCGGGGCCGACCGGATCCTGCCCCGCGCACACGATGCGACCGGCACGCGCCCCCTCCCCCTTTCTCCGCGCGCGCCGATCAGCCCGCCTGCTGCCCCGCCTCGACGCAGGTGAGCGCCGTCATGTTGACGATGCGGCGAACCGTCGCCGACGGCGTCAGCACATGCACCGGCTTGGCCGCGCCGAGCAGAATCGGGCCGATCGTCATGCCTTCGCCGGCTGCGGTCTTCAGCAGGTTGAAGGCGATATTGGCGGCGTCCAGCGTCGGGAAGATCAGCAGGTTGGCTTCCTCGCGCATGCGCGCATTGGGGAAGATGCGCAGGCGCAGCTCGGGGTCGAGCGCCGCGTCGCCGTGCATCTCGCCCTCGACCTCGAGCTGGGGGTGATGCTCGTGGAGCATGCGCAGCGCCGCGCGCATCTTCGCCGCGGTGGGCGAGTCGGCCGCACCGAAGGACGAATGCGACAGCAGCGCGACGCGCGGCGTGATGCCGAAGCGCACCATCTCCTGAGCCGCGAGCACCGTCATCTCGACGATCTGCTCGGGGGTCGGATCGTAGTTCACGTAGGTATCGGCGACGAACAGCAGCCGCCCGGGCAGGCTCAGCAGATTCACCGTGTAGAAGTTGTTCACCCCCGGCTTGCGCCCGATCACCGCGTCGATGAACTTGAGGTGGATCGAGTGCATTCCGTAGGTGCCGCAAATCATGCCGTCGCCGTAGCCGTGCTTGAGCAGCAGCGCGCCAATCAGGGTGGTGCGCCGGCGGACCTCCTTCTTCGCGTAATCGACCGAGATGCCGCGCCGCTCCATGGTGCGGTGGTAATCCATCCACAGCTCCTTGAAGCGCGGATCGGAATCCGGATTGACCGGCTCGAAGTCGCGGTCGGCCTGAAGGCGCAGGCCGAAGCGTTCGATGTTGGCGGCGACGATGTCGGGGCGGCCGATCAGGATGGGCCGGGCGACGCCCTCGTCGACGATGGTCTGCACCGCGCGCAGGACGCGCTCGGACTCGCCCTCGGAGAAGATGATGCGCTTGGGGTTCTCGCGGGCTGCGGCGAACACCGGCTTCATCACCAGGCCGGAGCGCCAGACGAAGTTGTCGAGCTGGCTGCGGTAGGCGGTCCAGTCGGTGATCGGGCGCGTCGCCACGCCCGAGGCCATGCCGGCCTCGGCCACGGCCGGGGCGATCTTGACGATCAGGCGCGGGTCGAAGGGGCGCGGGATGATGTATTGGGGGCCGAACCCGGCAACCTTTTCGCCGTAGGCGGCCGCGACGATGTCGCTCTGCTCGGCGCGTGCCAGTTCGGCGATCGCCTTGACCGCGGCGAGTTGCATCTCGTCGGTGATCGTCGTCGCCCCGACATCGAGTGCGCCACGGAAGATGAACGGGAAGCACAGGACGTTGTTCACCTGGTTCGGGTAGTCGGAGCGGCCGGTCGCGATGATCGCGTCGTCGCGCACCGAGCGCACCGCCTCCGGGAGGATCTCCGGCACCGGGTTGGCGAGCGCGAGGATGAGGGGATTCGGCGCCATCTTCGCGACCATCTCGGGCTTCACCACGCCACCGGCCGAGAGCCCCAGCAGCACGTCGGCGCCCTCGATCACTTCGGCCAGCGTGCGCGCGGCCGTCGGCTTGGCATAGCGCGCCTTGATGGGGTCCATCAGCGCGGTGCGGCCCTCGAAGACCACGCCCTCGATGTCGGTCACCCAGATGTTCTCGACCGGGATGCCGAGCTTCTCGAGCAGTCCCAGGCAGGCGAGTGCCGCCGCCCCGGCGCCCGAGGTGACGACCTTGACGCGCTTCAGGTCCTTGCCCTGCAAGTGCAGGCCGTTCAGGACCGCCGCCCCGACCACGATCGCGGTGCCGTGCTGGTCGTCGTGGAAGACGGGGATCTTCATGCGCTCGCGCAGCTTCTTCTCGATGTAGAAGCACTCCGGCGCCTTGATGTCCTCGAGGTTGATGCCGCCGAAGGTGGGTTCGAGCGCGGCGATCATGTCGATCAGCTTGTCCGGGTCGTTCTCGGCGATCTCGAGGTCGAAGACGTCGATGCCGGCGAACTTCTTGAAGAGTACGCCCTTGCCCTCCATCACCGGCTTCGCCGCGAGCGGACCGATGTTGCCCAGGCCCAGCACCGCGGTGCCGTTGGTGACGACGCCGATCAGGTTGGAGCGCGCGGTGAGGTTCGCCGCTTCGCCCGCATCCTCGACGATCGCGTCGCAGGCCGCGGCGACCCCCGGCGAGTAGGCGAGCGAGAGGTCCTGCTGGTTGCTCAGCACCTTGGTCGGCGTGACCGAAATCTTGCCCGGCCGGGGGTTGCGGTGGTAATCGAGCGCTGCTGCGCGAATCAGTTCGTCCATGTCTCTTCCCGTGTGTTGTCGTCGTTGCCGGCGCCCGCGTGGCCGCACCCGAGCGATGCCCGTGGGGCGGATCCGCGCGGCGCCACATCCAGCCTGCCGCGCAAGAATCGGCGCCCGGGGTGCGGCGAAGCCCGAGTGTAAGGACCGCTTGCCGGACCGTGAAGCGGTTTTCGTCGCCGCACCGTGCGTGGCATAATATTAGTCTTTCGGCGCTTGCGGTTTACCCTAGTAGTTTCCGCAAACATCCCCCGAAGCACCCGGACCGTCGGCGCATGCCGCAGCCGCGCGAGCCCTGGCACGATACAAGATTCGCCCCGCAAACTGGAGAGTCCCTGCCCATGAACCAACGCGCTAACGCGGCCAACCTGGCCGCCGCTCCCGATTACGTCCGTCACGAAGGCCTGAAGAAGTGGGTTGCACAGATCGCCGCCCTGACCGAACCGGACCGGGTGGTATGGTGCGATGGTTCGCAAGAGGAGTACGACCGGCTGTGCGGCGAGATGGTCGAGGCCGGCATGCTGACGCGCCTGAACCCGGCGAAGCGCCCCAACTCCTACCTCGCCTGGTCCGACCCCTCGGACGTCGCGCGCGTCGAGGACCGCACCTTCATCTGCTCGGCCAACCGTGACGACGCCGGCCCGACCAACAACTGGGAAGACCCGGCCGTGATGCGCGAGACGCTCGACGGCTTGTTCAAGGGCTGCATGCACGGTCGCACGATGTACGTGATCCCGTTCTCGATGGGCCCGCTCGGCAGCCCCATCGCCCACATCGGCGTCGAGATCAGCGACAGCCCCTACGTCGTCGTGAACATGCGCACGATGACGCGCATGGGCCGCGCCGTCTTCGACGTGCTCGGCAGCGAAGGCGAGTTCGTGCCCTGCGTGCATTCCGTCGGCGCCCCGCTCGCCCAGGGCGAAAAGGACAGCCGCTGGCCGTGCAACCCGACCACCAAGTACATCGTCCATTACCCCGATACGCGCGAGATCTGGTCCTACGGCTCGGGCTATGGCGGCAACGCCCTGCTCGGCAAGAAGTGCTTTGCGCTGCGCATCGCCTCGACCATGGCGCGCGACGAGGGCTGGCTCGCCGAACACATGCTGATCCTCGGCGTCGAGTCGCCCGAGGGCGAGAAGACCTACGTCGCGGCGGCCTTCCCGTCGGCCTGCGGCAAGACCAACTTCGCAATGCTTATCCCACCCAAGCCCCTGGGCGGCTGGAAAATCACCACGGTGGGCGACGACATCGCCTGGATCAAACCGGGCAAGGACGGCAAGTTCTACGCGATCAACCCCGAGGCGGGCTACTTCGGCGTCGCCCCGGGCACGTCCGAGAAAACCAATTTCAACGCGATGGCGACCCTCAAGGAAAACGTCATCTTCACCAACGTCGCGCTCACCGACGACGGCGACGTGTGGTGGGAGGGCATGACCAAGGAGGCGCCCGAGCACCTCGTCGACTGGCAGGGCAAGGACTGGACCCCGGCGATCGCTGCCGAAACCGGCCGCAAGGCCGCCCACCCGAACGCGCGCTTCACCGCGCCGGCGAGCCAGTGCCCGTCGATCGACGCGCAGTGGGAAGACCCGCAGGGCGTGCCGATCTCGGCCTTCATCTTCGGTGGCCGGCGCGCGACCACGGTGCCGCTGGTCTACCAGGCCTTCAACTGGAATTTCGGCGTCTACATGGCCGCCACGCTCGGCTCCGAAACCACGGCCGCCGCCTTCGGCGCGCAGGGCGTGGTGCGCCGCGACCCGTTCGCGATGCTGCCCTTCTGCGGCTACCACATGGGCGATTACTTCAATCACTGGCTGCGCATGGGCCACGTGGTCGAGGACACGCCCAAGATCTTCTGCGTGAACTGGTTCCGCATGAACGAGCGCGGCGAGTTCTTGTGGCCGGGCTTCGGCGAGAACATGCGCGTGCTGAAGTGGATCGTCGAGCGCGTGCGCGGTCGTATCGCCGCCAAGGAAACGGCGCTGGGCTGGATGCCGCGCTTCGAGGATCTCGACTGGAGCGGCAGCGACGTCTCCCGCTCGGAGTTCGAGGCGCTCACCACCGTCGACACCGATGCCTGGAAGAAGGAACTCGAGTCGCACAAGGAATGGTTCGACAAGCTCCAGGAGCGCCTGCCGCGCGAGTTCGTGCTCAAGCGCGAGTTGTTCGAGCTTGCCCTGTCGGTGTGAGCCGGGGGGCGCCATGCCTCCGACTGCTTCCGCAAAGGCGCCGCATCGTCGGCGCCTTTTTTGCGCCTTGCGGGCCCCTGGCACATCCGACTACGCTTCGATGGATCACCCTTGGGCCGACTGCCCCCTTCCTCCGCGCAACAGGAGTCCTGAACCATGTCCGCGCTGATCGCACGCCGCATGGCAGACATCCAGCCCTTTCACGTCATGGAACTGATGCGCCGGGCGCACGAGTTGGCGGCGCAGGGGCACGACATCATCCACATGGAAGTCGGCGAACCGGATTTTCCGACGCCTCGGCCGGTGGTCGAAGCCGCGCGACGCTTTCTCGCGGATGGTGATGTGCATTACACCGCCGCGCTGGGCCTGCCCCAGTTGCGCGAAGCGATCGCGCGCTTCTACCACGACCGTTTCGGCGCCGATGTGCCGCCCGAGCGCATCATCGTCACGCCGGGGGCCTCGGGCGCGCTGATGCTCGCGCTTGCGGCGACGACCGACCCGGGCAGCGAATGGCTGCTGCCCGATCCGGGCTACCCGTGCAATCGCCATCTGGTGCGCAGTTTCGAGGGCGTCGCACGCGCCCTGCCGGTCGATGCGGTCAATCACTTTCAGCCCACCGCTCACCAGATCGAGGCCGCCTGGACGCCGAACACGCGCGGGCTGATCGTGGCGTCGCCGTCGAACCCGACCGGCACGCTGCTCGGACAGACGGAACTGGCCGCCCTGCGCGCCGCCGTGCATTGGCAGGGCGGCCTGCTGATCGTCGACGAGATCTATCAGGGACTCACTTACGGCGTCGAGCCGAGCACCGTGCTCACGACGATGAAGGACGTGTTCGTCGTGAACAGCTTCTCCAAGTATTTCGGCATGACGGGCTGGCGGCTCGGCTGGCTGGTGGCACCGGCCGAGTACGTGCGCGAGATCGAAAAGCTCGCCCAGCACTTCTTCATCTCGCCCTCGACGCCGGCCCAGCACGCCGCGCTGGCCGCCTTTGTACCGGCCACGCTCGACATTCTCGAGGCACGCCGAAGCGAGTTCGGCGAGCGCCGAGCGACCCTGCTGCCCGCGCTGCGCGAACTGGGCTTTGTGGTCGCGACCGAGCCGCAGGGGGCGTTCTATGTCTATGCCGATTGCAGCGGTCTCGCCGAGGACAGCGAGGCGCTCGCCCGTCGACTGATCGAGGAAGCGGGGGTGGCGATCACGCCCGGCATCGACTTTGGCGACCACCTGGCCCGCCGCCACCTGCGCTTCGCCTACACCACACGCACCGCCCGGCTGATCCAGGCAATGGACCGCCTCGCGCAGGTGCTGGGTCCCGCCCCCTGAGTGCAGCCGGTGTCGGTCGGGCCTCGGCGCAGCCCGACAGAAGGAGTTACCCCCCGCGTGGCCCGTGCGCGGGCTCGCCCTGCGGCGGCCCGGCGGAACGCGGTCAGGCGTCGGTCGCCCGGGCGACCGCGGCGATGCGCTGCTTCATCGCCAGCACACGCTTGGAGTACCGCGCCTCGGGATCGCTGCGCGCGCCGCCGTAGTACTGCAGCGCCGCCTGCAGGCTGCCGTAGCGCTTGAGGCCCTCGACCAGCACCAGGGTGCCGATCTCGACGTTGAAGAGCGGGTCGAACAGCGCGTCCTCGGCGGCGTCCTCGCCGATCTTGTCCATGTGCCAGCGCGGGATCACCTGCATCAGGCCCTGCGCGCCCATCTGGCTCTCGGCGAAAGGATTGAAGCTCGACTCGATCGCCATCATGGCGACGATCAGCAGTGGATCGAGGCCGGCCTCGCGCGCCGTGTCCTCGGCCTTGGCGAGCACCGGTTCGAGCGCCGCGCTGGAGACCCGGTAGCGCCGTGCCACCCAGTCGCGCACCCGCTGCATCTCGCCCGACAAGGCCACCTCGCCCGAATACCGGGCTGCGCCGTGCAGCGGCACAGCCGGCGGTGGAGGCGCGAAGGTGAGCGGACGATTGATGTCGGAGACGATGCGCTCGACGCTCGCCGCGTGGGCGTCGAGCAGGCCGGTGCTGACGAAGTGCACCGGCTCGTAGCGGTTCACATAGCTCACGACCGCGTGAGCGACCGCCACCAGACCGGCCAGCACCAGCGCGCCGTGGACGAAATGAAGCAGAACCTCTCCGCCGTGGCGCGCCGCCTTCTTGAAGCGCGTTGCATTGCTCATGTTACCTCCTTGCAATCACGGTGCCTTCGGGCGACCGGCTTGCCACGTCGCAACTGCGCACGCGAGACCAAACCGCCGAGGGCGAGCCGAAACGCAGGGCCGTCGCACGCGGGACGCCGCCGACCATGAATGGGATGCGGCGACACGCTGCCAACGATTCGGCGCTGCGACACACGATGCGAACGCGGGGGGCGTTCCCGATGAATTCGGCCTGCCGGAGTCCCGGTCAGCCATCATGTTGTCGGCAAATTCAGAAATGCTGCGATGCAGCAGGTTCGCACTTTATTGATTACATTGATTATTGTCAATCCCTGTGACGCACGCACCGAGTCCGCCGCGGCCGTCCGGGCAGAAGAATCCGAAGCGGGGCGAGGGTTTCCAGGCCGGATTCGGGATCGTCACAAGTTGTAATTCGGCACCAGGCGCCGGCGCCGCCGCGCTCAGCGCGGCCAGTCGGAGCCGAGCAGGCCGTGCAGACGGGCCCAGTCGAAGTGCGGTCCGGGATCGGTCTTGCGCCCCGGTGCGATGTCGGCGTGGCCAGCCAGCGCCCGCAGCGGATGGTGCCGCCGCAGCGCCCGCAGCAGCGCCACCAGACACTCGTACTGGGCCGCCTCGAAGGCGTGCGTGTCCGAGCCTTCGAGTTCGATGCCGATCGAGAAGTCATTGCAGCGCTCGCGCCCCTGCCAGCACGAGGCGCCGGCATGCCAGGCCCGCGCCGTGGTCGGCACGAACTGGACGAGTTCGCCGTCACGACGGATGAAGAAATGCGCCGACACGCGCAGGCCGGCGATCTCGGCGTAGTACGGGTGGGCGGCCGGATCGAGACGGTTGGTGAACAGCTCGACGACGCCCGGGCCGCCGAATTCGTCGGGCGGCAGGCTGATCGCATGGATCACCGCAAGCTCGACCGCGCAGCCCTCGGGACGGGCATCGCAGTTCGGGGAGTCGATGCGCCGGGCCGCGGCGAGCCAGCCGTCGGCCAGCGCGCCGCCCGCCTCGCTTATTCCATGCCCCATTTCTGCAGCCGGTAGCGAAGCTGGCGCAGCGTCATGCCCAGCCGACGCGCCGCCTCCGAACGGTTCCAGCGCGTGTCGTCGAGCATGCGCAGGATCTTGATACGCTCGTCGGCCTCGCCCTCCGCGTCGGCCTCGCCGTTGCCGTCGTCCCAGCCGTACGGAGCGAACGGCTGGCCGAGGCCCTCAGTCGGGTGCAGGCTGATGTCCTCGGGGCCGATGACGTTGCCGTCGCACAGTGCGCAGGCGCGCTCGAGCAGGTTTTCGAGCTCGCGCACGTTGCCGGGAAATTCGTGGCGCGACAGTGCCGCGAGCGCCGCGGGGCTGATCTGGCGCGGTGGCGTGCCTTCACGCTCGGCCAGCCGAGCCAGTATATGGGCGGCGAGCTCCGGGATGTCCTCGGGACGCTCGCGCAGCGGCGGCACGTGCAGCGTGATGACGTTGATGCGAAAGTAGAGATCCTGGCGAAACTGACCCGCTGCGACGAGCTTGGCGAGATCGCGGTGCGAAGCCGAGAGGATGCGCACGTCGACCGCTTCCTCGCTGTGCGAGCCGACCGGGCGCACGGCACGCTCCTGGATCGCACGCAGCAGCTTCACCTGCATCGCCAGCGGCAGATCGGCGACCTCGTCGAGGAACAGCGTGCCGCCTCGCGCCGCCTGAAAGAGTCCTTGCTTGTCGGTGGCCGCGCCGGTGAAGCTGCCCTTGCGGTGGCCGAAGAACTCGCTCTCCATCAGCTCGGGCGAGATCGCGCCGCAATTGACCGGCACGAACGCGCCTTCGGCGCGCGGACCCAGGGCGTGGATCAGGCGCGCGATCACCTCCTTGCCGGTGCCCGACTCGCCGTTGATGAAGACGGGCGCCTGATTGCGCGCGAGCTTCTCGACCTGGGCCCGCAGCTGCGCCATCGCGGGCGAGCGGCCGATCAGGCGGCGATCGCCCGACTCGCCGGCCGGCAGCTCGCGTTCGTGCACACCCAGCGCGTGGCGCACCAGCTCGCGCAGCGCCTGCAGTTCGACCGGCTTGGTGACGAAATCGAAGGCGCCGAGCTTGAGCGCCCGGATCGCGGTCTCGATGCTGCCGTGCGCGGTGATGACGGCCACCGGCAACGACGGCCGCTCGGCCTGGATCGCGGCGACCAGGTCGAGTCCGTCGCCGTCGGGCAGGCGCATGTCGGTGAGGCACAACCGGTAGGCCTTCTGCGCGAGCAGGGCACGCGCCGCGGCGAGATTGCCGGCGGTATCGCAAGCGATACCCATTCGCAGCAGCGACAGCTCGATCAGTTCTCGGATGTCGTCCTCGTCGTCGACCACCAGCACCTCGGCGGTGCGCACGCCACTGCGACGTTCGGTTTCGGTCATGGCTGACTCCGTCCGCTCAGCACGAAATGGGCGCCCGGCTCGTTGCCGACGAGCTCGAGCCCGATGTCGTTGGCCTCGGCGAGCTCGCGGGCAATGTACAGCCCCAGCCCGGTCCCCTTGGCCTCGGTGGTGAAGAAGGGTTCGAACACTTGCGCGCGCGCCGCCTCCTCGATGCCCGGCCCGTCGTCGACGACGTGCAGAACCGTGTGTCCTTCACCGGCCGGGGTCGTGTAGAGCCGCACCGATCCGGGCGTGCCCGAGCAGTAGCGGCGTGCATTGACCAGCAGGTTGCCGAGGATCTGGTGGAGATGCGTGCGATCCACCGCGAGCGTCGCCGCCGGGGCGATCTCGGCCGAAAACACGGCGCGCTCGGCCTCGCCGGCGAGACTCAGCTCGTCGATCATGGTAGCGACGAAAGGCTCGAGCGCGAGCGCCTCGGGCATCATCTCGTCGCGGCGGCCGAGCGCCAGCACGTCGCGGATCATGCGCTCGATGCGCCGTGCGTTGTCGTTGATGATGCGCACCAGCCGCAGCTGCAGTTCGCCGCGCTTTTCCTCCTTCAGCAGATCCGCCGCCTGGGTGACGGCCGAGAGCGGATTTCGGATCTCGTGGGCGATGCTCGCGGTGAGCCGCCCCAGCGCGGCGAGCTTGAGCTGCTGGATGTGCTTCTGAATCTCCTCGAAGTCGGTGAGGTAGAGCAGCGTGTCACCGGACAGCCCGTCGTCGCCGCGCGCACCGACAATACGGCAACGCAGCAGCTTGCCGGCCGGCCCGAGGCGCTCGAGCACGCTCGACCCGGCCGCGCCGCGACGGCGCAGCGCCTCGAAGCCGGCGTCTAGATCGGCGAGCCGCATTCCGGTCTGCAGTTCCACACCGATCAACGCCGATGCGCGGGGGTTGGCCTGGCGCACGCGGCCGTCCGCACCGAGCACCACCACGCCGTCCTGCATGTCCTCGATGATGCGCTCGTTCACCGCCTGCTGCCGCCCCAGGGCCTCGCCGCGCTGCACCGCCAGCCACTCGTTGGCCTTGGCGCGGCGGGCGAGCAGGCTGGAAGTCATGGCGATCGCGAAGAAACCGATGCAGACGATGCCGATCTGCAGGAAATCGGTCGGGCTCGGCCCCAGAAAGTGGCGCCAGGTGTTCTCGAGCAACACCAGCACGGTCGCGAGCGCAGCGAAAAACAGCACCATCCGACCCTCGGCGACTAGGCCGGCGGCCGCAAGATACACCATCATCATCACCGCCATGCCGCTGCGGTAGCCACCGCTGATCCACAGAATGGCCGTCAGCGCGAGGATGTCGATGACGACCTGCAGCGCGATCAGGCGCTCGAGGCCGAGCCGTCGCGCCGCATCGGGAAAACCGAGCAACAGGACGGCGCCGAGGTAGGCGAGCGATACGCCGGCAAAGAGGCGCGGCGACTCGACCCCGAGTCCGAGCTCGCGGCCGGCGACGAGAAACATCCCCGCGATGACGAGGCGGAACAGGTTGAAATAGCGCTGCGGAATCAACCGGGCGGGATCGGCGATCGGGTATGCCGCACTGATCATGACGTGCCCGACCTGCCGTCAGCGCTCGACGCCCAGACGGCGGTGTTCCTCGCTGCAGTAGAAAGCGTCGCCCTCGCGCACGGCCTCGCTCTCGGGCACATGCAGCCCGCAGCGGGCACAACCGATCATGCGCTCGGGCTCGCCACGTCCCGCCTCGCCCTCCGCGCGCGTCGATCCGTCGCCACGCCCCTGCAAGCGCGCGAGCGCGCGCCGCACCCACCAGATGCCGACGAGGACGAGCAGGAAGATCAGCAGATTGCGCACGGCCGCGATACTATGGCTTCGGAATGAAGATTTTGAAGTTTAGCATGCGCCACCGGTCACACCCGGCGCAGGCGCTCGCAGGCGGCCTCCAGCGTGGCCTGGCTCTTGGCGAAGCAGAAACGGATCACGCGCTCGTCGCGGCCGTCGGCGAAAAAGGCCGAGACCGGAATCGCGGCGACGCCGACTTCGCCCGTGAGCCGCTCGACGAAGACGGTGTCGGGCTCGTCGCTGATCGCGCCATAGCGGGCAAGCTGAAAGTAGGTGCCGCGCGAGGGCAGCAGCTCGAAGCGCGAGCCCGCAAGGCCGGCGCGAAAGAAATCGCGCTTGGCTTGGTAGAAGGCCGCAAGCCCCAAGTGGCGCGAGGCGTCCGCCATGTAATCGGCGAGCGCGAACTGCACGGGCGTGTTCACCGTGAACACGTTGAACTGGTGCACCTTGCGGAACTCCGCCATCAGCTCGCGCGGCGCGACGACGTAGCCGACCTTCCAGCCGGTGATGTGATAGGTCTTGCCGAAGCTCGACACGATCAGGCTGCGCGCGGCGAGCTCGCGGTGGCGCGCGCAGCTCTCGTGGCGGCGGCCGTCGAAGACGATGTGCTCATAGACCTCGTCGGACACCACGACGATCCCGGTGTCGCGCGTGAGCGCCGCCAGCCGGTCGAGATCGTCCGCCTCCCAGACCGAAGCCGTCGGGTTGTGCGGCGAGTTCACCATGATCATGCGGGTGCGCGGCGTGATCGCCGCCGCAACCGCGTTCCAGTCGGGCCGATAGTCGGGCGCGGCGAGCGCGAGGCGCACCACCCGCCCGCCCTGCAGCTCGATCGCCGGGGCATAGGAGTCGTACACCGGCTCGAACACGATCACCTCGTCGCCCGGATGCACGAAGGCCGCGACCGCCGAGAAGAGCCCCTCGGTCGCCCCCGCGGTCACGGTGATCTCGTTGTCGGGGTCGTAGTCGGTGCCGTAGAGCGTCGCGATCTTCGCCGCGATCGCCTCGCGCAGCGGCGCGACGCCCGCCATCGGCGCGTACTGGTTGTGGCCGGCACGCATCCAGTGCGCGACGCGCTCGAACAGCAGGCCCTCGGCATTGAAGTCCGGAAAGCCCTGCGAAAGATTGATCGCGCCGCACTGCTGGGCGAGGCGCGACATCACCGTGAAGATGGTCGTGCCGACCTGTGGCAGGCGCGAGGTGAGCGGAGCGGGAAAGCGGGGCATGGTGGCGGTCTCGAAGCGGGAAACCGCCTCATTTTGGCAGAGGCGGCGATAGAATCGCATCCATGCCATTCGTCCAGCCCTTCCCCACCCTCGCGCGCGACGGCGATGCCGCCGCGATCCTCGACCAGACGCTGCTGCCCTACCGCCGCGAGACGCGCCGGCTCGCCACGCTCGAGGAGGCCGCCCACGCGATCCGCGCGATGCAGGTGCGCGGCGCCCCCTTGATCGGCGCCACCGCCGCCTTCGGCGTCGCGCTCGCGCTGCGCGAAGACGCGAGCGACGCGCGCCTCGCGCACGCGCTCGCGACGCTCGCCGCGACACGCCCCACCGCAGTCAACCTGCACTGGGCGCTCGCGCGCATGCGCGCGCGGCTCGAACCTCTCGCGCCCGCTTCGCGCCACGACGCGGCCTGGGCCGAGGCCGAGGCGATCCGCGTCGAGGATCGCGAGACCTGCGCCGCGATCGGGCACCACGGCGTCGAACTGCTGCTCGCGCTGGCGGCCCGGCGCGACGGACCGGTGCGCGTCATGACCCACTGCAACGCCGGCTGGCTGGCGACACTCGGGGCCGGCACCGCGCTCGCTCCGGTCTACGAGGCGCGCGAACGCGGCATCGGCGTGCACGTCTGGGTGAGCGAGACGCGCCCGCGCAACCAGGGCCTGCTCACGGCCTGGGAGCTGCGCGAGGCGGGGGTGGCCCACACGCTGATCGCCGACAACGCAGCAGGCCTATTGATCGCACGCGGTGAGGTCGACGTCGTAATCACGGGCGCCGACCGGGTGGCCGCCAACGGCGACAGCGCCAACAAGATCGGCACCTACCTCAAGGCGCTTGCCGCGCGCGAGGCCGGCGTGCCGTTCTACATCGCCGCGCCGCTCTCCACCGTCGACTTCGCCTGCCCCGACGGCGCGGCGATCCCGATCGAGGACCGCGACGCCGACGAGGTGCTGGCGGTGCAGGGACTCACCGAAGACGGGCAGCTCGCCCGCGTGCGCCTCGCCCCGCCCGACGCCGCCGCGGCCAACCCGGCCTTCGACGTCACGCCGGCAAGGCTCATCACCGGCATCCTGACCGAGTGCGGCCTGAGCACGCCCGAGCGGCTGCGCGAGCAGTGCCCGAATCCGTGGACATGAAGAAGGAGGCGCACACCGGCGAGCGGGCGCTGCGCGAGCGCCTGGTCGCGACCGCGCGCGCGATGGCGGCGGCGCGCCTGAATACCGGCACCGCCGGCAACGCCAGCGTGCGCACCGCGGACGGCATGCTGATCACGCCGAGCGGCCTCGCCCCGGATGCCTGCACGGCCGACGACATCGTCGCCGTCGACCGCGACGGCACGGCCCACGGACGACTCGCGCCGTCGAGCGAGTGGCGGCTGCACCGCGACGTCTACGCGGCGCGCCCCGAGGCCGGCGCGATCGTGCACGCCCACGCGCCGTTTGCCACCGCTCTCGCCTGCCAGCGCCTGGAGATTCCGCCCTTTCACTACATGATCGCGCGCTTCGGTGGCGCGACCGTGCACTGCGCGCGCTACGCCACCTTCGGCACCCAGGCGCTTTCGGATCACGTCGCCGCGGCGCTCGCAGCGCGCAACGCCTGCCTGATCGCCAACCACGGCATGGTCGTGTTCGGCTACGACCCCGAGCACGCGCTGGCGCTGGCGATCGAGTTTGAGAGCCTGTGCGAGCAATACTGGCGCACCCTGCAGCTCGGCGCGCCGGTGCTGCTGTCGGAAGCCGAGATGGCCGAGGTCGTCGAGCGCTTCCGCTGGTACGGCCGGCCGCAGCCGGGCGCGAAGTCTTAGTCGCGCGCCGTTACTTGTCGCGGCTTGCTGCCTCGAGCACCCGCAGCAGGCTCGACGTGTCGTCGCGGCCCCAGCCCTGCCCCATCAGCGCGTTGAGCTGCTGCCACACCTGGACGGCCACCGGCAGCGGCGCGCCGAGCCGGCAGGCCTCGGCGAGCAGGATGCCGAAGTCCTTGTGGTGCAGCCGCGCCTCGATGCCGGCGGCGAAATCGCGCGTGACCATGCGCCCGCCCAGCACCTCGAGCACCCGCGAGGCGGCCGAGCCGCCCATCAGCGCATGGCGCAGGGCGGCGAGATCGACGCCATGGGCGTGGGCCAGGTGCATCGCCTCGGCGCAGGCCTGGATCGTCGAGACCATAATCATCTGGTTGCAGGCCTTGGCAACCTGGCCGGCACCGGCCTCGCCGACATGGACGATGCTGCGGCCCAGCCGCTCGAACAAGGGCCGCACCCACTCGAGCGTCTCGCGCCGGCCGCCGGCCATGATCGCAAGCGTCGCATCGATCGCACCGCGCTCGCCGCCGGAGACCGGCGCGTCGAGCCAGCCGACGCCCATCGCGTCGTAGCGCGCGGCGAGACTGCGCGCCATCCCCGGCGCGATCGTGCTCATGTCCACATGCACACTGCCGGCGACGAAGCCCTCGGCGAGCCCGCCCGGCCCGAAGGCGACGGCCTCGACGTCGGCGCTGGTCGTGACGATGGTGATCACGACCTCGCTGCGCGCGGCGAGCTCGGCCGCGCTCGCGCACACCATCGCGCCGCGCTCGGCGAGCGGTGCGACCGCCTCGGGCCGGCGCGCCCACACCGCCAGCTCGTGCCCGGCCGCCATCAGGTGGCCCGCCATCGGGCGCCCCATCGCGCCCAGTCCGATGAATCCGACCCGCATCGCCCTACTCCCCGCCGCCGCTCATGCGCTCGAGCAGCTTCAGCATCGCCACCGAGTCCTCGTCGCCCAGGCCGCTGCCGACCATCGCATTGAACATCTGCGCGGTCGCCGCTGCCGACGGCAGCGCCAGCCCCAGGCGGTGCGCCTCCTCCAGCACGATGCGCATGTCCTTCTGGTGCATCCAGGCCTTGAAGCCGGGCCGGAAATTGCGGTCGAGCATGCGCTGGCCGTGGTTCTCGAGGATGCGCGAATAGGCGAAGCCGCCGAGCAACGCCTCACGCACCCGCCCCGCATCGACGCCGCTCTTGCGCGCGAAGTTGAGCGCCTCGGCGACCGCCGCGACACCCACACCGGTAAGAATCTGATTGCACGCCTTGGCGACCTGGCCCGCGCCGGAGGTGCCGATGCGCGAGACCGTGCGCCCCATCGCCTCGAACAGCGGCCGCGCCTTCTCGAACGCCGCCTCTTCGCCGCCGACCATGATGGTGAGCGTCGCGTCGATCGCCCCGACCTCGCCGCCCGAGACCGGTGCGTCCAGCATGGTGACGCCACGCTCAGCGAGCCGCGCCGCAATCGACTGCGCCGCCGCCGGGGCGATCGTGCTCATGTCGACGAAGACCAGTCCGGGACGCGCGCCCGCCGCGACCCCGTTCGGACCGAGCGCGACCGCCTCGACGTCGGGCGCGTCCGCGACCATGCTGATCACCACCTCGGCCTTCGCCGCGATATCGGCCGCGCTCGCACCCTCGCCCGCACCTTCCTCGAGTAACGGCTGCATCGATTCGCGGCGCCGGCTCCAGACGTGCAGGCGGTGACCGGCACGCATCAGGTTGAGCGCCATGGGACGGCCCATCAGGCCGAGTCCGATGAATCCGACGTCCATTTGCAATCTCTCCTCGATGCACAGGCTTGCCATGATCGGGGAAATCGCGGGCGGCGCCAAGGGCGCCCTACCCCAGTCGACCCTCGCGGTAGTCGCTCACCGCAGCGTAGATTTCTTCCTGGGTGTTCATCACGAACGGGCCGTACTGCGCGATGGGCTCGCCAAGCGGGCGGCCGGCGATCACGAGCACGCGCGCCCCCGCCTCTCCGGCCTCGACCGCGACGCCGTCGGCGGCCGGGTCGTTGGCGAGGATCGCCATGTTGCGCTCGGCGACGCGCGTGCCGGCAACGCTTGCCTCGCCGCGATAGACGTAGACGAAGGCGTTGTGGTCGGCCGGCAGCGCCTGTGCGAAGCGCGCGCCCGGTGCAAGCTGCACGTCGAGGTAGAGCGGCTCGGTCGCCTCGCGCTCGACCGCTCCGCCCACGCCATGGCTCGCGCCGGCGATCACGCGCACCTCGGCACCGTCGGTGGTCGCGAACTGCGGGATCTCGGCGGCCGCGAAGTCGCGATACCAGGCCGGGCTCATCTTGGCGCGGGCCGGCAGGTTGAGCCAAAGCTGGAAGCCTTCCATCACGCCGTCCTGCTGCTCGGGCATCTCGGAGTGGATCACGCCGCACCCGGCCGTCATCCACTGCACGCCGCCGTTCTCGAGCAGCCCCTCGTGGCCGGCGCTGTCACGGTGGCGCATGCGCCCGGCGATCATGTAGGTCACCGTCTCGAAGCCGCGGTGCGGATGATCGGGAAAGCCGGCGATGTAGTCGTTCGGGTCGTCGCTGTGGAAAGCGTCGAGCATCAGGAAGGGGTCGAGGCGGCGCTGCAAGTCCTGAGTCAGCACGCGCGTGAGCTTCACGCCGGCGCCGTCCGAAGTCGCGACGCCGCGCACCAGGCGCTCGACGGCGCGCGGCCGCGCGACGCGCTCGGTTTCGATGGTGTGGACGATGGTGGCGGTCATGATTGCATTCTCCATGTCGGGGGCGGGAGCGCGGTCAAGCGGCTGGGCGGGAAATCGTCGCTTGCCGCGTCCTCGATGTGTCGTGGGCTGCACGGGAGACGGGCGGCATGCCACCCGTCTCGCGGCCCGGTCAGGCGAGCGCCGCCTCCAGATCGACCTGCGCCTCGGCGAAGGCCCGCTCGGCCGCGTCGGGCCCCATCGCCAGGCCCTCGGCGTAGATGAAGTGCAGATCGGTCATGCCGAGGAAACCGAGCACCGTCTGCAGGTAGGGCACCTGGGTGTCGGCCGGCGTGCCACGGTACTTGCCGCCGCGTGCGAGCGCGACATAGACCTTCTTGCCCTTGAGCAGGCCTTCCGGGCCGTTCTCGGTGTAGCGGAAGGTGACCTGGGCGCGGGCGATCGCGTCGATCCAGTTCTTGAGTTGGGCCGAGACGCCGAAGTTGTACATCGGCACGCCCAGCACCAGCACGTCGGCCGCCTGCACCTCGGCGATCAGCGCATCGTCGAGCGCGACGCGCGCGGCCTGCTCGGGACTGCGCTCGGCCGGCGCGGTGAACAGCGCCTGAAGCGCCGGCTCGTCGAGCACCGGATGCGGGTTTGCAGCGAGGTCGCGCACGTCGAGCGTGGCTTGCGGATCGCGCGCACGCAGACGCTCGACGATGGTGTCGGCAAGACGGGTCGATTGGGCGCCTTCGACGCGGGCGCTGGCATTGATCTGCAGGATGTGCATGATTGTTCTCCGGTAAGGACATGGGGTGAGCTCATGCTAATCGTCCCACCGCAAAACATTAAGACGGTTTAGCTGATATTATTGTTCCGCACACGGCACAATATACAACCTCGCAAGCAACGCCTCGGCCGAGCACGCGGGCCCATCGAGCACCTGTCCATGGAACGACAACCCCTCGAAGCCAACGATCTGCTGCTCTTCGCCCAGGTTGTCGACTCCGGAACCTTCAGCGCGGCGGCCGAGCAACTGGGCCTGCCGAAATCCACCGTGTCGCGGCGCCTGTCGCTGCTCGAGGAGCGCCTCGGCGAGCGTCTGTTGCTGCGCACCACGCGCAGGCTCTCGCTCACCGAGTTCGGCCGCGCGCTGCTCGACCATGCCCGCCAGATCTCGGCCGAGGTGGCGGCCGCCACGGCGCTCGCCGAGCACCGGCAGGCCCGGCCGAGCGGACGGTTGCGGGTGTCGATGCCGAGCGACTTCGCCAACGTGTTGCTGGTCGACCTGCTCGCTGCTTTCGCCGCACTGCATCCGGCGATCACGCTGGACATCGACCTGTCGCCACGGCGCGTCGACCTGATCGGCGAGAACTTCGACGTGGCGCTGCGGATGGGTGAGCTCGCCGACGACGCGAGCCTCGCGGCGCGGCGCATCGGAGAGTTTCCGGTGGGCCTCTACGCTGCCCCCGCGTACCTGAGAGAGCGCGGTGCGCCCGCCTCGCCAGTCGAGCTGGCCGCCCACGACGGCCTCTGCCTCGCGATGCCGGGCGGCGAGCCCGCGGCGTGGCGCCTGCGGCGCGGCACCGAGACCGAGTCCCCGACGGTGTCGGCGCGCGTGACCGCGAACTCCCCCGAGTTGCTGATCCGGCTCGCCCGCGCCGGCGCCGGCGTTGCCGCAGTGCCGGTGCTCTATGCGCAGAGCTTCTCCAGCCGGGGCGAGCTCGTGCGCGTCTTGCCCGACTGGTGCCTGCCGGCGGTCACGGGCTGGGCGGTGTTTCCCGGCCGGCGCCTGATGCCAGCGAAGACGCGCGCCTTTCTCGACATGCTGGTCACGCTTTGCAGTGCAGCATCGGCTGACCTACAATCGGTCGGATTCCCCCCGTCCTGAACGCAATGCCGACCCCGACCGCGATGCCCGCCCTGAGTGACTTCTCGCCCCGCACCCTGTTGCTTGCCCTGTTCGCCGCCTGCACGGCGCTGCTCGGTTTCGGCCTCTACCTCCAGCACGCGGTGGGGCTCGAGCCGTGCCCGATGTGCATCATGCAACGCTATGCCTTCGTCGGTGTCGGGTTGGTTGCCCTGATAGGCGGTCTGCACGGACCTCGCCGCACCGGCACGGTCGTCTATGGGGCACTGATCGGCTCGCTCGCCCTCGCCGGCGGCAGCGTCGCGGCACGCCAGACCTGGCTGCAGCGCTCGCCCCCGGATCTTGCCGAATGCGGCCCCGGCCTCGAGTACATGCTCGAGAGCTTCGGCCTGGCCCAGTCGCTGCCGATGATCTTCCGCGGCGGCGGCGACTGCTCGGTGATCGACTGGACCTTTCTCGGCCTGTCGCTCGCCAACTGGTCGCTGGTGACCTTCGCCGCAGTCGCCGCCTTCGCGCTGTGGCTGGTCGTGCGCGGCGGGCGTTGAACGCCGCCGCACCGCTTCACTCGACGACGCGGACGATCGCTCCGCCGATCTCGTAGACACCGTCCTCGACGCGGTGACAACGCCGCACCTCGAGCATCGCCCGCAGCGGTGGCCGCGTGATGCCGCTGCTCGGGGAGGCCACCTCCACATCGAGCACCTCCTCCTCCTTGGGCACGTAATCGGCGCGCAGGGTCATGCCGCCTACGCCCAGCTCGGTGCATTCCGCAGCGATCGTCACCCCGCCCTGAAGCCTGATCGTCGCCGCAGTGCCGGCAGGGATGCGCCGCTCGAGGCGGCGATTGGATGTCTTCGTGTGCTCGTTCACGGGTGGACGCTCTCGATAAAATGCCCCGATTGTAGCCACGGCGGCCGCGCAAGCCAAAGACGGGCGCCGGCATCTCCCGTGAAATCGCTCACGATCGGAACACAAGAGCATTCATGCGGCCGCGCGCGCGAGTTCGCCGCGAAGCCCGAGCGCACCGTCAAGAACCCATGGCTCGCTGCACCGGGTCACTCATGCGGACCCACCCGGCAAACAGCGCCGTCAGCCCCGGCCCACGACGAGGCGGACGCGGTTGCCACGCCCCAGATACTCGAAGCCAGCGCCGGCGAGCTTCGCCGCCAGCGCAATGCCGCGGCCGTTCGGGGCGGCACGCCGGGCGGCGGCGGGGACGAGCCACTCGCGCCAGGCGAAGCCCGGGCCCTCGTCCTCGATTTCGAAGGCCCACCCCTGCGGCCGCACCTCTCGCACCAGCCGCACGCGGCGCTGCGCCCACGGTGGGGTCGCGAGTCGCCGCACGATTTCGGCATCGAGGGTTCCGGCTTCGAGCAGGGCCGACTTGGCCGTGAAACCGATTTCGAGGCTGCCGTGCTCGATCGCGTTCGCCAGCAGCTCGGCGAGCGCCGCCTCCAGCGTCCAGCCAGCCGCGCACGGCCCGGCCGCCTGCTCGGCGACCGGCCACACCTCGTCGGGCGTTCGCAGCGTGAAGACGGCGCGCCCGGCTGGAGCCGATTGCCCGCTCACGCCTTGCTGCAGGCCCCGCCGACGCTGTCCTTGACGCCGAACTTGCGCAGGATGTTCTCGAGCGGGCAAAACTTCGTGAAGCCGCTCTGGAACAGGTTGGCGCCGACGAAGGCCGTGAACCACAGGAAGTTGGCATTGACGAAGAGCGGCGAACCCTCGACGCCGAGGGCGAGCGAGATCAGCACGAAGGCGCCGGCGAAGATGCGGACGAACTGGTTGACGGTGAGGGTCATGAGGCTTCTCCTTGAAGTTGGGCGATGCGACCCCGCATCGCGGCGAAATACAGCACCGGGATGACGACCAGCGTCAGCACGGTCGAGACCAGGATGCCGAAGATCAGGCTCAGCGCAAGGCCCTGGAAGATCGGGTCGTCGAGGATGAAGAGCGCGCCGATCATTGCGGCGAGCGCGGTCAATCCGATCGGCTTGGCGCGCACCGCGGCGGCGCGGATCACCGCCTCGGCGAAGGCGACGCCTTCGGCCACCTGCTGGTTGATGAAGTCGACCAGCAGGATGGAGTTGCGCACGATGATGCCGGCGAGCGCGATCATGCCGATCATCGAGGTGGCGGTGAACTGCGCGCCGAAGAGCGCATGGCCGGGCATCACGCCGATGAGGGTGAGCGGAATCGGCGCCATGATGACGAGCGGCACGAGATAGCTGCGGAACTGCGCGACCACCAGCAGGTAGATCAGGATGAGGCCGACCGCGTAGGCCGCCCCCATGTCGCGAAAGGTCTCGTAGGTGACCTGCCACTCGCCGTCCCACTTGATGCTGTAGCCGGCAAAGGGGTCGGCGGGCGGGCGGATGAACCACTCGCCGAGCGTGCCGGCGAGCCCCGGCCCGGTGAGCTCCAGGTCCTTCAAGCGGGCGCGCACGTCGAACATGCCATAGAGCGGCGAGTCGAGCCGTCCACCCATGTCGGCGGTGACGTAGACGACCGGCAGCAGGTCCTTGCGGAAGATCACCTGCTCGCGCAGCGTCTCGCGCGCCTCGACCAGCTCGGAGACCGCCACCAGCGTGCCGTCGCGCGCCCGCACCTTGAGGGCGAGCAGCGCATCGAGCCCCGATTGGCGCTCGGCCGGCAGCTGGATGCGCACCGGAATCTCGTACTTGTTGTCGCCGCCGTGGATAGGCGTCACGTCTTCGCCCGAGAGGCCCAGGCGCACGACCTCGACGATGTCGGCCTGGGCAACGCCCATGCGCGCCGCCTTGGCCTGGTCGACCTTGAGCACGACGCGCGGCGCGGTCGCATCCACGGTGTCGTCGACGCCGATGATGTCGGCGGTCGCCTCGAACGCCGCCCGCACGCGGCGCGCGACCTCGAGCTGGCCGACGTAATCGGGCCCGTAGATCTCGGCGACGATGGGCGAGAGGACCGGCGGGCCGGGCGGGACCTCGACCACCTTGGCGTTGCCGCCGTTGGCGCGCGCGATCGCGAACACCGCGTCGCGCACGGCGATGGCGATGTCGTGGCTCTTGCGGCCGCGCTCGGCCTTGTCGACCAGATTCACCTGGATGTCGCCCTGCTCGGGGGCGCTGCGCAGGTAATACTGGCGCACCAGGCCGTTGAAGTTGATCGGGCTCGCGGTGCCGGCATAGGCCTGCCAGTGGGTGACCTCGTCCACCGTGGCGACGTGCTCGCCGATCTCGCGCAGCACCCGCGCGGTCTCCTCGAGCGGCGTGCCGACCGGCATGTCGAGCACGACCTGGAACTCGCTCTTGTTGTCGAAGGGCAACATCTTCAGCACCACCGCCTGCATCGCCGGCAGCGCGAGCGAGGCCGCGATCAGCGCGAACACGCCGAACCACAGCAGCAGCCGCGCCCGTGCGCCGCGCAATGGATCGAGCATGGGCATCATGATGCGGCGGAACAGCGCATCGAGCGCGCGCGTGAGGCGGTCGTCGCCGGCGTGCGTATATCCGCCGGCCGTGCCGCCCGCGCGGCCTTCGCCTGCCGGCGCGCCGTGGCTGCCGTGGCCGAGCAGCTTGTAGGCAAGCCAGGGCGTCACCGTGAAGGCGATCGCGAGCGAGATGAACATGCCCATCGACGCGTTGATCGGGATCGGGCTCATGTACGGCCCCATCAGCCC
>JARFTX010000042.1 GCA_029289265.1 Gammaproteobacteria bacterium | reverse complement strand
CTAACGGCCGGGCGCCGTGAGGCGACGGAAAGTGCAACAGAGAGCAGACCGCCGATGGCCCTTTCGGGATCAGGCAAGGGTGAAACGGTGGGGTAAGAGCCCACCGCGGGACTGGCAACAGGACCGGCACGGCAAACCCCATCCGGGGCAAGGCCAAATAGGGGAGCGATAGCGTGGCTCGCGCTGCTCCCGGGTAGGCTGCTTGAGCGCCGTGGCAACGCGGCGCCTAGAGGAATGACTGCCCGACGGCCGCGGCATCCGCCGCAGCCGTCCGACAGAACCCGGCTTATCGGCGAACTTCCTTTTCCCACCGTTTAGGCCGCGCATGCGCAGTGTTCCCAGCGCCGCATGTTCGTGGCCGGTCGCCACTTTTCCCCACCGATTCGTCCCCCGTCGCGCGTAACTGTATGCGCATTCAGGCATTGCGCGAGGGATTCGCGCTATCCGCTTTGATTCTTCTGCATTTTTCTCGAATCGTCCGTGTTTCCGTAAGTCATTGTGTAACAACGGAAAAGCCGGTCATTTCGGCTTGACCGTGGATTGCCTTTGCTCTAGAGTGGGAATTGGTGGAAAAAAGTGGGGAAAAGTGTCGATTTGGCGCTTTCCCCGTCCGAGAAGAACTCAGGGGGATCGATGTTCCAGGGTGCCGTTGCGCTCAGCCTCGATGCGAAAGGCCGGATTGCGATCCCGGCCCGGCATCGCGAAGCGCTCGTGCCGGACGGCGCGCCGCTGGTCATCACTGCGCATCCGCATCGCTGCCTGCTGGTTTATCCGCAGGTGGAGTGGGATCCCATCAGCCGTCAGATCGCTGCGATGCCGGGGCTCGATCCGCGCACCGCGACGCTCAAGCGTCTGCTCGTCGGCTTTGCGCAGACCGAGGAACTCGACGGTGCCGGGCGGGTGCTGATCGCGCCGTCGCTGCGGCAGTGGGCCGAGTTCGAGAAGCAGCTGTGGCTGGTCGGGCAGGGCTCGCATTTCGAGTTGTGGTCCGATGCCGGCTGGCAGAAGCAGCAGCAGGCGATGCTCAACCTCGAAGCCGATGCGTTGCCGGCCGGGTTCGAGAGCCTTGCGCTGTGAGCGCAGCGTGGCACCACGCCAGCGTCCTGCTCGAAGAGGCGGTCGCGGCGCTGGCGGTGAAGCCGGACGGCACTTATGTGGATGCGACCTTCGGGCGAGGTGGTCACAGCCGGGCAATCCTCGCGCGCCTGGGCGAGCGCGGGCGGCTTGTCGCCTTCGACCGAGATCCGGCGGCGATCGATGCCGGGCAGGCCATGGCCGCGGCCGATGGGCGGCTCACGCTGGTGCATGCGCCCTTCAGTGCGCTGACCGAGGCGCTCGACGGGCTCGGCATCGACCGGGTGGATGGCGTGTTGCTGGACCTGGGCGTGTCGTCGCCGCAGCTCGACGAACCCGCCAGGGGAATGAGTTTTCGTTTCGATGCGCCGCTCGACATGCGCATGGATACGAGTCGTGGGCAGACCGTCGCGCAATGGCTTGCCACCGCAAGTGTCGCGCAAATCAGGGAGGTACTGAGGGATTATGGGGAAGAACGGTTTGCTCATGAGATTGCAAAGGCGATTGCAGCTGCTCGGACAGGGGGGGCTGTCGAAACCACTGGACAGCTTGCCGCGATCGTGGAGAAGGCGGTCCGCACACGCGAGCCAAGTCAGCACCCGGCGACGCGGAGTTTTCAGGCTCTACGGATTTTCATCAATCAGGAACTCGAAGAGCTTTCGCGCGTACTGCCGGACGGCGTAGCGCGACTCGAGTCCGGCGGGCGGCTCGTCGTGATCAGCTTTCATTCGCTCGAGGATCGCATCGTCAAGCGCTTCATGCGTGACGAGGCCCGCCCGCCCCAGTTGCCGTCACGACTGCCGCTGCGAGCCGACCAGTTGCCGCCGCCCCGGCTGCGCCTGGTCGGGCGGGCAGTGCGCCCTGGTTCGGAGGAGCTCGCCGTCAATCCCCGCGCGCGCAGCGCCGTCATGCGGGTGGCCGAGCGCACGGAGGTGCCGGCATGATCCGCGCCGACGCGTTCCTCCTCGCGATCGTCGTGGCTAGTGCCTTGGGCGTCGTGACCGCGCAGCACCAGTCGCGCAAGCTGTTCACCACGCTCGAACGCGAGCAGTCGCGTGCGCACGAGCTGGAGGTCGAGTGGGGCCAGCTTCAGCTCGAGCAGAGCACCTGGGCGGCCCATGCCCGGGTGGAGCGGATCGCACGCGAGCAGATCGGGCTGGTCGAGCCGGTGCGCGGCCGGATTGTCGTGATCGAGGGCGTGCGATGAAAAATCAGCGCGCCGTCACTTTCAATCACAACCCCCTGCTCGAGAAGGGCTTGCCGGCGTGGCGGCCGCGGCTGGTGCTGCTCGCGCTGCTCGCGGGTTCGGTCGCACTGGCCGGCCGGGCGGCCTATCTGCAGGGCTTCAACAATGATTTCCTCCAGGCCAAGGGCGAGTCGCGCTATTCGCGTGTGATCGCCGTGCCGGCCACCCGCGGACGCGTCGTGGACCGTAACGGCGACGTGCTCGCCGTGAGCACCCCGGTGCGTTCGATCTGGGCCATCCCCGGCGACGCGCAGCTCACGCCGCCGCAGGTGCGCCAGCTCGCGGCACTGCTGGAGATGGACGTCGAGGAGGTCAACCGGCGCCTCACTCCCGGACGTGATTTCGTCTATCTCAAGCGCCAGCTCGCGCCCGAGATCGCCCGCCAGATCGCCGAGCTCAAGCTCCCCGGCATCCACCAGCAGCAGGAATACCGGCGCTACTACCCCGGCGGAGAGGTCGCCGCGCATGTGCTGGGATTCACGGGCGTCGACGACACCGGCCAGGAAGGCGTCGAGCTCGCCCACGACGCGCAGCTCGCCGGACGCCCCGGCGCCCGGCGCGTGATCCGTGACCGGCGCGGCCAGATCATCGAGGACGTCGAGGCGATCCGCGCGCCCCGCGACGGCGAGGATGTGGTGCTCGCCATGGACTCGAAACTCCAGTATCTTGCCTATTCGGCCCTGCGTCAGGCGATGCAGACGCACAAGGCGCAGGCCGGTGCCGCCGTCGTGCTCGACGCGCGCACCGGCGAGATCCTCGCGCTGGTCAATGCGCCGACCTTCAATCCCAACAACAGGGCCAACCTGAGCGGTGCGCAGTTGCGCAACCGCGTGTTGACGGACGTCTTCGAGCCCGGCTCCACGATCAAGCCCTTCATTGCGGCGCTGGCGCTCGAGCATGGCAAGGTGAAGCCCGATACCCTCATCGAGACCGACCAGGGGCGGATGACCATCGGCCGCGCGACCATCACCGACGTGCGCCGCCACGGCGCGCTCACGGTCTCGCAGGTGATCCAGAAGTCGTCCAACGTCGGCACGGTCAAGCTGGCCCAGCGTTTCACGCCCGACGAGATGTGGCGCATGTTCGACGAGCTCGGCTTCGGCGCGCCGCTCGGGCTGGGCTTCCCCGGCGAGGCGGGCGGCCGCCTGCGGCCCGCGCGCACCTGGCGGCCGATCGAGCAGGCGACCATGTCCTATGGACACGGCATCTCGGCGACGCTGATGCAGGTCGCCCATGCCTATCTGGTGTTCGCCCGCGACGGCGAACTGCTGCCCTTGTCGCTGACGCGTCTCGATGAGCCGCCCAAGGGAGGGCGCAAGGTCTTCTCCGCGGCCACCATGCGCGATCTGCGCGAAATGCTGGAACTCGCTGCCGGACCGAGTGGCACGGCCCCGAAGGCGCAGGTCGCGGGCTATCGCGTCGCCGGCAAGACCGGCACCGCCCACAAGCTCGAGGGCGGGCGCTATACGAACAAGTACATCTCGTCCTTTGTCGGGTTCGCGCCGGCGTCCAATCCGCGCATCGTGGTTGCGGTGATGATCGACGAACCCTCGGCGGGGCAGCATTACGGGGGCGCAGTGGCCGCGCCGGTGTTCGCCCGCATCACCGAGGGGGCATTGCGGGCGCTCGGAGTCGCACCCGATGCGCCGCTCGCGCCGATGCACATTGCAGGCCAGCCCGAACTGCCGCGCGCCGTGAAGGAGAACATGTGAGCCCCGCCGCCGAACGCGCCCGCGAGCTCATCGCACGCCTGCGCCGGCTCGGTGCCGAGCCGCGCGGCATTACGGCCGACTCGCGCAAGGTCGGGGCAGGCGATGCCTTCGCCGCCTGGCCGGGCCAGCGTGCCGACGGGCGCCGCCATATCGGCGAAGCGATCGCGCGCGGTGCGTGCGCAGTCTTGTGGGAGAGCGGCGACGGTTTCGAGCCGGAGCCGCTGCCGGTGCCTGCGCTGGAAGTCGCCGACCTGCGCGGGCTAGCGGGCCACCTCGCCCACGAACTCTACGGGCGGCCGTCGGACGCCCTGTGGGTGGCCGGGGTCACCGGAACCAACGGCAAGACCACGGTGAGCCAATGGCTTGCGAGCGCGCTTGTGGCGCTCGACCAGCCCTGTGGTGTGATCGGCACGCTCGGCGCGGGCTACCCGGGGCGGCTCGCCGATCTGCTCAATACGACGCCCGATGCCATGGCTCTGCATCGCATCCTTGCCGGCTTCGTCGCCGACCGCGCGCGCGCCGCGGCGATGGAGGTCTCATCGATCGGGCTCGAGCAGGGGCGCGTCAATGGCGTTGCCTTCGATGTCGCGATCTTCACCAATCTCAGCCGCGACCATCTCGACTACCACGGCAGCATGGACGCCTACGGCGCAGCCAAGGCGCGCCTGTTCGACCTGCCCGGGGTCGGCTGCGCGGTGATGAACCTCGACGATGTTTTCGGCCTCACGCTGGCCAGAAGGCTCGTTGAACGCGGGGACCGGGTGATCGGCTATACCCGCGTCGCGGGCAACGCGGCGGCGCTCCCCGATGCGCCGGTCCTGGCGGCCGACGCGCTCGGGATGGTCCCGCAGGGGCTCAGGTTTACCGCCGCCTGGCAGGGTCTGCGCAGCGACGTGAGCGTGCGCATGGTCGCGCCCTTCAACGTCTCGAACCTGCTCGCGGTGATCGCGACGCTGCTTGTCCGCGACGTGCCTTTCGAAGATGCGCTGCGCGTCGCCGCTTGCCTCACACCGCCGGCCGGGCGCATGCAGCTGCTCGGTGGAGTCGGCGAGCCGCTGGTGATCGTCGACTACGCCCATTCGCCCGATGCGCTCGCCAAGGTGCTCGAGGCGGTCGCGCCGACTGTCGCAAGCCGCGGCGGACAACTTGTCTGCGTGTTCGGCTGCGGCGGCGACCGCGATCCGGGCAAGCGTCCGATGATGGGCGACGTCGCGCGCCAGCTCGCCAATCGGGTGGTCGTCACCAGTGACAACCCGCGCAGCGAAGACCCGCTGAAGATCATCGAGGCCGTGCGCGCCGGCGCCGGCCCCGCCGCCGAGTGTGTCGTCGATCGCGCTCAGGCGATCGCGATCGCCATCGGCGAGGCCGGCGCGAACGACGTTGTCGTCATCGCCGGCAAGGGCCACGAGCCCTACCAGGAAGTGCTCGGCGAGCGTCTGCCGTTCTCCGACGTAGATCAGGCCCGCGAGGCGCTTGGCGCCTGGCACGTTCGGCACGGGGTGAAGGCATGATGGGCTTGTTCGAGGCGGCGACCGCACTGGGCGCGACCGCGACCGCCGAGGCGAGCTTCGACCGCGTCGGCACCGACAGTCGTGCCCTCCGCGCAGGCGAACTCTTCGTCGCGCTGCGCGGCGACCGCTTCGACGGGCACGAGTTCGTCGCGGCCGCCGCGGCTGCCGGGGCCGTCGCGGCGATGGTCGACGCGGCCTGGGCGGCGGGGCACGGGGCATCGGCTTCGCTGCCCCTGCTGGTCGTAGACGACACACGGCTTGCGCTGGGTCGGCTGGCGGCGCACTGGCGCAGCCGCTTCGCCATCCCCGTGATCGGGGTCACCGGCAGCAACGGCAAGACCACCGTCAAGGACATGTGTGCGGCCATCCTTCGCGCCCAAGCGCGCACCGTGGGTGCGGGCGATGAAGCGGTGCTCGCCACCGCCGGCAATCTGAACAACGACATCGGGCTGCCGCTCACGCTGCTCGGGCTTCGCGCAAGCCATCACGCTGCCGTGATCGAGATGGGAATGAATCGTCCGGGCGAGATCGCCTACCTCGCCGGCATCGCCTGCCCGACGGTCGCGATCGTCACCAACGCGCAACGCGCCCACTTGCAGGGCATGGGCACGGTGGCGCAGATCGCCGAGGAGAAGGGCTGCATCTATGGCGGCCTCGGAACCGGCGGGGTAGCCGTGATCAACGCGGACGACCCGCATGCCGCCTACTGGCGCGAACTCAATGCCGGGCGGACGATCGTGACCTTCGGCCTCGGCGCGCCGGGCGATGTCGCCGGCCGCTACACCATGCAGGGTTTGGGCTCGATGCTCGAGATCGACACCGCGCAAGGCCGCGCCACGGTGCGCCTGCAGGTGCCCGGCGAGCACAACGCGCGCAACGCGCTCGGTGCAGTCGCCGCGTGTCTTGCGGCCGGCGTCGGGTTCGACGCGGTCACAGCGGGCCTCGAGGCCTACACCGGCACCAAGGGTCGGCTGCAGTGCCGCGCCGGGGTGCAGGCGTGCGCCGTGATCGACGACAGTTACAACGCGAACCCCGACTCGGTGCGGGCGGCGATCGATGTCCTTGCCTCGACGCCCGGCCGCAAGGTCCTGGTGCTGGGCGACATGGGCGAGATCGGACGCACGAGCGCCCAGCTGCACGACGAGATCGGCGGCTACGCGAAGAGCAAGGGGGTCGATCTGCTCTTCGCGCTGGGTGACGCAGCCGCGGTCGCGGCGCGCAATTTCGGCGACGGCGGCCAGCATTTCAAGTCGCCGGAGGCCCTCGTCCAGGCGCTCGTGCCGCTCCTCGACGCGGGCACCGTGGTGCTCGTCAAGGGCTCGCGCTTCATGCGGATGGAGCGAGTGGCGGACGCGCTCGCGCCCGTGCACAATGGCGCCCCTTCTAAGGAGGGAAGCTGATCCATGTTGCTCGAACTCGCCCTGTGGCTGGGCCAGGATATCCGCGCATTCAACGTCTTCGGCTACATCACGCTGCGCACGGTGCTGGCGGCGATGACCGCGCTGGTGATCTCGTTCATCTTCGGCCCGCCGGTGATCCGCTGGCTCACCCGCAAGAAGATCGGCCAGGCGGTGCGCGACGACGGCCCCAAGTCGCATCTGACCAAGGCGGGCACGCCGACCATGGGCGGCGCGCTGATCCTGATCGCGATCGCCACGACCGTGCTGCTGTGGGGCGACCTGCGCAACCACTACGTGTGGGTGACGCTGTTCGTGACGCTCGGCTTCGGCGCGGTGGGCTGGGTCGACGACTGGCGCAAGGTCGTGCACCGCGACCCCAAGGGTCTGCCGAGCCGCTGGAAGTATCTGTGGACCTCGCTGATCGCGCTCGCGGCGGCGCTCTTTCTCGCGCTCACCGCGACCGAGCCGGCCCAGACCGAGCTGATCGTGCCCTTCTTCAAGGCGATCGCCTATCCGCTCGGCCTGTTCGGCTTCGTCGCGTTGTCCTACTTCGTGATCAACGGCACCAGCCACGCGGTGAACCTCACAGACGGTCTCGACGGACTGGCGATCATGCCTACCGTGATGGTCGCCGGCGCGCTCGCCATCTTCGCCTATGTCGCCGGCCACGCCGGCTTCGCCAAGTACCTGGGCGTGCCCTACATCGCCGGCGCCGGTGAGCTCGCGGTCTTTTGCGGCGCGATCTGCGGTGCGGGGCTGGGCTTCCTGTGGTTCAACGCCTATCCGGCCGAGGTCTTCATGGGCGACGTCGGCGCGCTGGCGCTGGGCGCGGCGCTCGGCGTGATCGCCGTCGTCGTGCGCCAGGAGATCGTGCTCTTCATCATGGGGGGGCTCTTCGTCGCGGAGACGCTTTCGGTGATGGCGCAGGTGATCTACTTCCGCGCCACCGGCGGCAAGCGCATCTTCCGCATGGCGCCGCTGCACCACCACTACGAGCTGAGCGGCTGGAAGGAGACGCAGGTGGTCGTGCGCTTCTGGATCATCACGCTGATGCTCGTCCTGTTCGGCCTGTCGACGCTCAAGCTGCGATGAAGGATCTCGCCTCGCGCTTCGTGCTGGTGCTGGGACTGGGCGAGTCGGGGCTCGCGATGGCGCAGTGGTGCGCGCGCGCCGGCGCCCGGCTGCGCGTCGCCGACACCCGCGAGGCGCCCCCGGCGCTCGCCCAGCTCGCGGCCACGGTGCCCGGCGCCGAGCTGCGGCTCGGCCCGTTCGGCGACGACCTGCTCGACGGCATCGACCTGGTCGCGCTCAGTCCCGGTATAGACGCCCGCAGCGGGCTCGTCGCCGAGGCGCGCCGGCGAGGGCTTCCGGTAGTGGGCGAAGTCGTCCTCTTCGCCGATGCGCTCGTCGCACTCGGCGCGCGCGCCGCGACCCGCATCGTCGCGATCACCGGCACCAACGGCAAGACCACGACCACGGCGCTCGCCGCCGCGCTGGGCCGCGGCGCCGGGCTCGATGCGGTCGCCGCCGGCAACATCAGCCCGGCCACACTCGCGGTGCTGATGGAGCGGCTCGACCGGGGCGAGCCACTGCCGCAATGCTGGGTGCTGGAACTGTCGAGCTTCCAGCTCGAGACGGCCGAGGGGCTCGATGCCGACGCCGCGACCGTCCTCAACCTGAGCGACGACCACCTCGACCGCTATGCCGACCTCGATGACTACGCGGCGGCGAAGGCGCGCATCTTCGAGGGCGCGGGCGTGCAGGTGCTCAATCGGCAGGACGCGCGCGTGATGGCGATGCGCCGGGCTGGTCGAAAGGTCGTCACCTTCGGCACCGACGCACCGCCGACCGCCGCCGATTTCGGCCTGATCGCCGACGACGCGGGGCTGTGGCTCGCCCGTGGCACCGAGCGCCTGGTGCGCGCCGACGCCCTGCAACTCGCGGGCCTGCACAATTACGCCAACGCGCTCGCCGCGCTCGCGCTCGGCGCGGCGGCCGGCTGCGCGCTCGCGCCGATGCTCGATGCCTTGCGCGCCTTCGCCGGCCTGCCGCACCGCATGCAGCGCGTCGCCCGCCGAACCGACGGCGTCGAGTTCTACGACGACTCCAAGGGCACCAACGTCGGCGCGACCGTCGCCGCGCTCGAAGGCGTCGAGCGCCCCGCCGTCCTGATCGCCGGCGGCGACGGCAAGGGCCAGGATTTCTCGCCGCTGCGCGCGGCGGTGGCGCGCCATGCGCGAGCGGTGGTGCTGATCGGCCGCGACGCGCCACGCCTCGAGGCGGCGCTCGCCGATTGCGGCGTTGCGCTCGAGCGCGCATCCGACATGGACGCGGCGGTCGCGCGCGCCGCGGCGCTGGCGCAGCCGGACGATCTCGTGCTGCTCTCGCCCGCCTGCGCAAGCCTCGACATGTTCCGCAACTACGCCCACCGCGCCGAGGTCTTTATCGCCGCGGCGCTGCGTCTGCCGGGAGTGAGCGCGACATGAGGCTGGGCGCCGCCCTCCTGTCGCTGCTGCCGTCGCGGCGCGAGCCGCAAGGCGTGGAATGCCGCCGCGCGGTGAGCCGCATGATGCGCCCGGCCGATTTCATCCAGGAGGTCGATCCGCTCGTCGTCTGGGCGTCGATCGCGCTGCTCGCGATCGGCCTGGTGATGGTCTATTCGTCCTCGATCGCGATCGCCGAGGCGAGCCGCTTTACCGGCTATCAGGCGCACTACTTCCTGCTCCGTCACTCGATCTTCGTCGCGATCGGGGTCTCTGCGGGGCTCCTCGCCTTCCGCATGTCGATGCGCCAATGGCAGCAGTACGCGCCGTGGCTTTTTGTCCTGGGGGTGGCGCTGCTGATCGCGGTGCTGATGCCCGGCATCGGCCGCGAGGTAAACGGCGCCCAGCGCTGGATTCCGCTCGGCCCGGTGAATCTGCAGCCGTCCGAGTTGATGAAGGTCTTCGTCGTGCTCTACGCGGCCGACTACACGGTGCGCAAGCTCCCCGACCTCGGCAGCTTCCGGCGCGGCTTCCTGCCGATGGCGGGAATCATCCTGCTCGTCGGCTTCCTTCTCCTGCGCGAGCCCGACTTCGGCGCGCTGGTCGTGATCGTCGCGATCGCCTTTGGCGTGATGTTCCTCGGCGGCATCAACGTGCGGCTCTTCGCGCTGCTGGCAGCGGTGGCGGTTGCCGGCTTCGTGCTGCTCATCTGGCTCTCGCCTTACCGGCGCGACCGCATCTTCGGTTTCATGGACCCGTGGCAGGACGCCTTCGGCAAGGGCTACCAGCTCTCGCACTCTCTGATCGCCTTCGGGCGCGGCGAGTGGTTCGGGGTCGGACTCGGCGCGAGCGTGGAGAAGCTCTTCTACCTGCCCGAGGCGCACACCGACTTCCTGCTCGCGGTGATCGCCGAGGAACTCGGCTTCGCCGGCGTGCTGGTGGTGGTGACGCTGTTCGCGATCCTCATCCATCGCGCCTTCGCCATTGGGCGCGACGCGATCAACCTCGAGCGCTACTACTCGGGGCTGGTCGCGATGGGCATCGGCATGTGGATCGGCGTGCAGTCCTTCATCAACATGGGCGTGAACATGGGCCTGCTCCCGACCAAGGGCCTGACCCTGCCGCTGATGAGCTTCGGCGGCTCGGCGATCGTTGCCAACTGCCTCGCGCTCGGCATCCTGCTGCGGGTGGATTTCGAGAACCGACAGGTGATGAGGGGGCGGTCATGAAGACCCTCCTCGTCATGGCCGGCGGCACCGGCGGGCACATCTTCCCGGGGATCGCGGTGGCCGAGGCGCTGCGCGCGCGCGGCTGGACCATCGCCTGGATGGGCAACCCCGAAGGGATGGAGGCGCAACACATCGCCGCGCGCGGCTACACCCCCGCCTGGGTGCGCTTCTCGGCCCTGCGCGGCAAGGGCCTCGTGCGCAAGCTGCTGCTGCCGCTCAACCTGCTGCGCGGGTTCTGGCAAGCGCTGGGCGCGCTGCGCCGCATCCGCCCCGACGTCGTGCTCGGCATGGGCGGCTACGTGAGCTTTCCCGGCGGCATGATGGCGGCGCTCGTCGGCCGTCCGCTGGTGCTGCACGAGCAGAACTCGGTCGCGGGGCTGGCGAACCGGGTGCTCGCCGGTGTCGCCGACCGCGTGCTGACGGGTTTTCCCGAGGTGCTCAGGAAGGGCGACTGGGTCGGCAATCCGGTGCGCGCCGAGATCGCCGCGGTGGCGCCCCCGGCCGAGCGCTTCGCCGGCCGCAGCGGCCCGTTGCGTCTGCTGGTGGTGGGCGGCAGCCTCGGCGCGGCGGCCTTGAACGAGACCGTGCCGCGCGCGCTCGCGCAGATGGACCCGGCCGCGCGTCCACGGGTCACGCACCAGGCGGGCGCCAAGCACATCGAGGCTCTGCGCGCGGCCTACGCAGTCGCCGGTGTCGACGGCGAGCTCCTGCCCTTCATCGACGACATGGCGGCGCGCTACGCCGAGGCCGACCTCGTCATCTGCCGCGCCGGCGCGCTCACCGTCGCCGAGCTGGCGGCGGCGGGCGCGGCGAGCATTCTGGTCCCCTTTCCGCACGCCGTCGACGATCACCAGAGCGGCAACGCGCGCTTCCTGTCGGAGCGCGGCGCGGCCTTGCTCGTGCCGCAGACCGAGTTCGACGCGGCCGAACTCGCGGCGCTGCTCGATGGGCTGGACCGGGGTCGCCTGCTCGAGATGGCCGAGCGTGCCCGCGCCCTCGCCAAGCCCGACGCGGCGGCGGTCGTGGCCGACGTGTGCGAGCGGCTCGCCGCCGGGAGAAAGACATGAAGCACAAGGTGAGACACCTTCATTTCGTCGGCATCGGCGGCGCCGGCATGAGCGGCATCGCCGAGGTGCTGCTCAACCTCGGCTACACGGTGAGCGGCTCGGATCTCGGCGAGAGCGCCGCGACGCGCCGCCTGCGCGCGCTGGGCGCGCGCGTCGTGCTCGGCCACGAAGCCGCCCACGTCGCCGGCGCCGATGCGGTCGTGGTGTCGACCGCGGTGAAGGGCGACAACCCCGAGGTGATCGCCGCGCGCGCCGCGCATCTGCCGCTGGTGCCGCGCGCGCAGATGCTCGCCGAGCTGATGCGCCTGAAGCAGGGCATCGCGATCGCCGGCACCCACGGCAAGACCACCACGACCTCGCTCGTCGCCAGCATCCTCGCCGAAGGCGGCATGGACCCGACCTTCGTGATCGGCGGCAAGCTCACCGCCGCCGGCGCCCACGCGCGGCTGGGCAAGGGCGACTTCCTGGTCGCCGAGGCGGACGAATCGGACGCCTCCTTCCTCTCCCTCACGCCAGTGATCTCGGTCGTCACCAACATCGACGCCGACCACATGGAGACCTACGGGCACGATTTCGCGCGGCTCAAGCAGGCCTTCGTCGACTTCCTGCACCACCTGCCGTTCTACGGCGTCGCGGTGCTGTGCGACGACGACCCGCACGTGCGTTCGATCATGCCGATGGTGTCGAAGCAGATCGTGCGCTACGGCACGGGCGAGAGCGCCAATATCCGCGCCGAGAACGTCCGTGCCGAGGACGGCCGCATGTGCTTCGACGCGGTCCGCATCAACGGCTCGATCACCCGGCTGCCGATCGAGCTCAACCTGCCGGGGATGCACAACGTCCTCAACGCGCTCGCTGCGATCGCCGTCGCGACCGAGGTGCAGGTGCCCGATGCAGCCATCGTCAAGGCGCTCGCCGAATTCAAGGGGGTCGGCCGGCGCTTCCAGCGCTACGGGGAGGTGGCGCTGGGCGGCGGGGAGGGCGCCCCGCGCGGCAGCTTCGTGCTGGTCGACGACTATGGCCACCATCCGGTGGAAATGGCCGCGACCATCGCTGCCGCGCGCGGCGCCTTCCCGGGCCGTCGGCTGGTGCTGGCCTTCCAGCCGCACCGCTACACGCGCACCCGCGACTGTTTCGAGGACTTCGTCAGGGTGCTGTCGACGGTCGACGTGCTGCTGCTCGCCGACGTCTACGCTGCCGGCGAGGCGCCCATCGTCGCTGCCGACGGCCGCTCGCTCGCGCGCGCGATTCGCGTCGCCGGCCGCGCCGAGCCGATCTTCATCGAGCACATCGAGGAGATGCCCGAGGCGATCCTCGCCGCGGCCCAGGACGGCGATGTCGTCATCACCATGGGGGCGGGCTCGATCGGCGCCGTACCCGGCAAGCTGACCAATCCGGAGGAACAGAAGTGAGCGCGAAGTACGGCAAGGTTGCGGTGTTGCTTGGCGGTGCGTCGGCCGAGCGCGAGGTCTCGCTGATGTCGGGCAAGGCGGTGCTCGCCGCGCTGCAAGGCGCCGGCGTCGACGCCCACCCCTTCGATCCGTCCGAACGCGACCTTCACGAGCTCAAGGACGAGGGCTTTGCGCGCGCCTTCGTGATCCTGCACGGCCGCGGCGGCGAGGACGGCACCGTGCAGGGCATGCTCGAGATGATGCAGATCCCTTACACCGGCAGTGGCGTGATGGCTTCGGCGCTATCGATGGACAAGTGGCGCACGAAGATGATCTGGAGCGCCTGCGGCCTGCCGACGCCGCGCTACGCGATTCTCGATGCGGCGAGCGACTGGGACGCGGTGGTGCGCGAGCTCGGCCTGCCGATCTTCGTCAAGCCGGTGCACGAGGGCTCGAGCATGGGCGCGACCAAGGTCGTCGAGGCCGGCCAGCTCGAAGCGGCCTGGCGTCTCGCCGCCCAGTTCGACAGCCTGGTGATCGCCGAGGAGTTCGTCACCGGCGCCGAGCTCACCGCGCCCTTCCTCGGCGAGCGCGTGCTGCCGCTGATCCGCATCGAAGCCCCCGGCGGCAACTACGACTACCAGAACAAGTACTTTTCCGACGACACCGTCTATCACTGCCCGAGCGGGCTCGACCCGGCGCTGGAGCGCCGCCTCCAGGACATGGTGATGCAGTGCGCCCGTGTGCTGGGCTGCCGAGGCTGGGGCCGGGCCGACCTGATGCTCACCCCCGACGGCCGCCCCTACCTGCTCGAGATGAACACCGCGCCCGGCATGACCGGCCATTCGCTGGTGCCGATGGCGGCCAGGGTCGCCGGCCTGAGCTTCGAGGCGCTGTGCCTCGCCATTCTCGACGAGGCCCGTCTTGGCTGAGGCGATGCCCGATTCGCTGCGCTTCGGCCGGCTGCGCAATGCCCCGCAGGCGGGCGCGCGTCCGGCCGCCCCCGGGATCTGGCATCGACCCGGGGTGCTCGATCTCGTCTCCGACCTGCTGCTGCTGTTCGCCGCCCTGGCGATCGGCTATGCGGCCTTCTGGTGGTTTCTGAGCCGCCCGTTCTTCCCGCTGCGCGAGGTGGTCGTGCTGACCCCGCCCGCGCAGGTGACGACCGCCCAGCTCGAGTTCGCGGCGCGCACGGCGATTCGCGGCAACTTCTTCTCGGTCGATCTCGACGACGTGCGGGACGCCTTCGAGAAGTTGCCCTGGGTGCGGCGCGCCGAGGTGCGTCGGCGCTGGCCGGATGCGATCGAGCTGCGATTCGAGGAGCACCAGGCGGTCGCGTTCTGGACGGTCGCCGACAGCGACGACGCCCACCTCGTCAATCGTCACGGCGAGGTCTTCGTCGCCGCGAGCAACGCCAATCTTCCGGCCTTCTCGGGGCCGCAGGGCTCGGCGGCCTACCTGCTCGCGCGGCACCAGGAATTTTCCCAGGCGCTCGCGCCGCTCGGCCGGCGCCTCGTGGCCGTGTGGCTGTCGGCGCGCCAGGCGTGGCGACTCGAACTCGACGACGGACTCGTGATCGTGCTCGGCCGCGACCAGGAGCGAGCCCCGATCGACGAGCGGCTGGCCCGCTTCGTGCGCGCGTGGCCCGAGACGCAGACGAGGGTGGGTGTGCCGGTGGCCGTGGCCGACCTGCGCTACCCGGGCGGATTCTCCCTTACCCCGGCGGAGCCCCTGCCGGCAGCGAAAGGCAACAAATGAACAAGGACTACAAGGATCTCATCGTCGGACTGGACATCGGGACCTCCAAGGTCACCTGCATGGTGGCCGAGGTCAAGCCGGACGGACGGCTCAATGTCGTCGGCCTCGGCTCGCACCCGATGAGCGGCCTGAAGCGCGGCGTCGTCGTGAACATCGAGGCGACCGTCGATGCGATCTCGCGCGTGATCCAGGAAGTCGAGCTGATGGCCGACTGCAAGATCCGCGACGTCTATACCGGCATTGCCGGCAGCCACATCAAGAGCTTCAACTCCAACGGCATGGTGGCGATCAAGGACAAGGAGGTCACCCCGATGGACGTGGAGCGCGTCATCGAGGTCGCCCGCGCGATGCCGATCCCGGCCGAGCAGCAGATCCTGCACATCCTCACCCAGGAGTTCATCATCGACGGCCAGGGCGGCGTGCGCGAGCCCATCGGCATGAGCGGGGTGAAGCTCGAGGTCAAGGTGCACATCGTTACCGGCGCGGTCTCGGCGGCCCAGAACGTGGTGAAGTGCGTGCGCCGCTGCGGCCTCGAGGTGATGGACCTGATCCTCCAGCCGCTCGCGTCGAGCTACGCGGTGCTGACCGAGGACGAGAAGGAACTCGGCGTGTGCCTGGTCGATATCGGCGGCGGCACTGCCGACATCGCGGTGTTCACGCAAGGGGCGATCCGCCACACGGCGGTGCTGCCGGTCGCCGGCGACCAGATCACCAACGACATCGCGATGGCGCTGCGCACGCCGACCTCGGAGGCCGAGGAGATCAAGATTCGCCAGGGCGTGGCGATGCACGCGCTGGTCGACCCCGAGGAGACCATCGAGGTGCCGGGCGTCGGCGACCGGCCGTCGCGCTCGCTCGCGCGCCAGCGGCTCGCCGACGTGATCGAGCCGCGCGTCTCGGAACTCTTCGAGCTGGTGCAGGCCGAGCTGCGGCGCAGCGGCTACGAGGAGCTGCTCTCGTCGGGGATCGTCCTGACCGGCGGCTCGTCGGTGATGCGCGGCATGGTCGAGCTCGCCGAGGAGGTCTTCCACATGCCGGCGCGGGTCGGCTCGCCGCAGTACCAGGGCGGGCTCTCGGACGTCGTTTGCCAGCCCTATTACGCGACGGCGATGGGTCTGGTGATGGAAGGCGCGGCGCAGCGGCGGCGCGGGATCATGGCGCGCGAGACGCGCACCCTGCGGCAGGTGTTCGGGCGGGTGCGCTCGTGGTTCGAGCGGAATTTCTGACCGGGTCGACGACCCGGATGATTTTGGATTGGGCGGCTGTTGTGCGCGGTTATTTAGTAGTAGACTTGCGAAGATATACTAAATAGCGGGATGACAGGCGTTCGGTGCGGAGCGGTATTGTCAATAGGAGGCGCGATAAATGTTTGAGATCGTTGAAAAAGAGCAGGCCGGGACGCTGATCAAGGTAGTCGGTGTGGGCGGGGCGGGCGGCAACGCCGTCGACCACATGATCCGCGAGGGCGTGCAGGGCGTCGACTTCGTCGTCGCCAACACCGACGCGCAGGCGCTGCGTCGCTGCCTCGCGCCGAACAAGGTGCAGCTCGGGTCGACCGGCCTGGGTGCCGGCTCGAAGCCTGAGGCCGGCCGTGCTGCGGCCCAGGATTCGCACGAGGCGATCGTCGCCGCGCTCGACGGCGCGCACATGTGCTTCATCACCGGCGGCATGGGCGGCGGCACCGGCACCGGCGCGGCGCCCGTGGTCGCCGAAGTGGCCAAGGAGATGGGCATCCTCACGGTCGGGGTCGTCACCAAGCCCTTCGACTTCGAGAACCGTCTGCGCGTCGCCGAAAGCGGCATCGAGGAACTCTCCCGCCACGTCGATTCGCTCATCATCGTCCTCAACGACAAGCTGCTCGAAGTCTATGGCGACGATGCCGGCTTCGAGGACTGCTTCCGCTCGGCCGACAACGTCCTGAAGAACGCCGTGGGCGGAATCGCCGAGATCATCAATGTGCCGGGCCTGGTGAACGTCGATTTCCAGGACGTGCGCACCGCGATGGGCGAAATGGGCCGCGCGATGATGGGCTCCGCCGAGGCCTCCGGTCTCGACCGTGCCCGCATTGCCGCCGAGCAGGCCGCGGTGAGTCCTCTGCTGGAGGGCACCGAGCTGTCCGGCGCTCGCTGCGTGCTGATCAACATCACCGCGAGCCGCTCGTTGAAGATGTCGGAAGTGCGCGATGCCGTGCGGACCGTGCAGGCCTTCGCCGCCCCCGAGGCCTTCGTCAAGTACGGCACGGTGTTCGAGGAGTCGATGGAAGACCGCATCCGTGTCACGGTGGTCGCGACGGGCCTCGGCGCGCCGCGTTCGGCCCGTCAGCCGGTGATTCAGGTCGTGCAGGGCACGGGCACCTACGGACCGGCGAGCGGCGGCGACACGCGCAACCTCGACATTCCGGCAGTGCTGCGCAGCGGCCGTCGCACCACGGTCGAGGCGATGAGCGCCAACGGCATGGGTACCTACGACATCCCCGCCTTCCTGCGCAAGCAGGCGGATTGAGCGGACCTCCGCGCCCCGTGCGGGCGGGGGCACGGCGGACCCCGCCTCCGGTCCGCCGTGCCGCCGCCGGCAGCCATGTTAGAATCGTTCCCATTCGCGCGAGTGGACCCAGGCAACGATGATCAGGCAGCGCACCCTCAAATCCATCGTCAAGGCGACCGGAGTGGGACTGCACGGCGGCCGCAAGGTGCAGCTCGTGCTGCGTCCGGCCGCGCCGGGCACGGGAATCGTCTTCCACCGTGTCGATCTCGATCCGGTGGTGTCGATGCCGGCCGACCCCTACGCAGTCTGCGACACCCGCATGTGCTCGGGTCTGCAGGCCGGCGACGTCAAGGTGGGCACGGTCGAGCACCTGATGTCGGCACTGGCCGGGCTGGGCATCGACAACCTCCACGTCGAGGTCGACGCGCCCGAGATTCCCATCCTGGACGGCAGCTCCGGGCCGTTTGTATTCCTGCTGCGCTCCGCCGGCATCGAGGAGCAGCCCGCCCCCAAGCGCTTTCTGCGCGTGAGAAAGCCCGTCGAGTATCACGACGGCGACAAGTGGGTGAAGCTCGAGCCCTACGACGGCTTTCGTCTCACCTTCTCCATCGTCTTCAATCATCCCGCCATCGACAGTACCTCGACGCGGGTCGTCGTCGACTTTGCCGAGCATGCCTACGAGCGCGACGTCGCGCGTGCCCGCACCTTCGGATTCATGCAGGACGTGGAGTTCATGCGTGCCAACGGCCTCGCCCTGGGCGGCAGCCTCGACAACGCCATCGTGATGGACGAGTACCGGGTGCTGAATTCCGAGGGGCTGCGCTATGCCGACGAGTTCGCCAAGCACAAGGTGCTCGATGCGATCGGCGACCTGTACCTGTGCGGCCACCCCCTGCTGGCGGCCTACAGCGCCCACAAGGCCGGCCATGCGATGAATAACGAGGTGCTGCGGGCGCTGCTGGAAGATCGCGAGGCCTGGGAGATCGTGACCTTCGAGAAGGAGGCGACGACCCCGGCTGCGGTGACCCACCAGTTCGCCCTGCGCCTTCAGGCCGATCCGGGTCCGTGCTAGTCATCCGGATCCTCGCGCTGCTTGCGCTCGTGGGCATCGGCGGCGCGCTCGCTGCGTGGATGCTCACCGGCAACCCCAAGTATCGCCAGTGGGCGTGGCGTTTCTTCCTCGCGGCGCTGGCGATCCTGTCCCTACTGCTCGGCCTGCTGGTGTTCGAGCGTCTCTTTCTCTAGACGATCTGCCAGGCGTGTTGCCGGGTCGCCGCCGCGTCCTCGCCGGTCGGCATCGCCTGCCGTCTTTGCGACTTTCTTGGCGTGGTCGGTTCGCGTCACGCGTCGCGGCTGCGGGCGATCATGTGCTCGAGCGACTCGCGTAGCGGCGAATCGGCAGGCAGGGACGCGGCCAGATCGGCGAGACTCTGCCGCCCGGCCGCGGGCAGCCGGCGCGCCTGTGGCGCAGCGCGCTCCGTTTCGGCGCCGCCCAGGCGCACCCGTACGTCGATGCGCTTCACCAATGTGCCGGCCGCGGCCAGTTCGCGCTGCAGCGTCGGGGCGAGCTGCTTGATCCGTGCGGCGGTCGCGCCGTTGCGCGCGATCAGCACGAGGGTGTCGCCCTTGAGATTGGCGACCGCGCAGGCGCCGGCGTACGCGGGCGGCAGGGTCGCTTCGAGCGTGGCCTGAAGTCGGCGCAGTCGCGCGGCGTGTTCGCTGAGGCGTCCCAGCGCATCGCCGCTGCCCAGGTAGCGCTGGAGCAGGTTGGCCATCGGAGGGTGGTCGAGTCGGAATGCGAACATGGTAGGCGCCGCACCCTCGCGCAGCAAGAGGAGTCCTCCTTGCACGATTTGTCGGTGCGACCACGGGCGAATTCGACGACATGCTAAAATTCGCCCTTTGCCGAATCGACAGAAGACCTATCCATGATCTCCGGCCTGCTCAAGAAGATTTTCGGCAGTCGCAATGACCGCCTGATCCGCCAGTATTCCGAAGTCGTCCGCAGGATCAATGCGCTGGAGCCCGAAGTCGCGGCCCTCTCGGACGAGGCCTTGCGGGGCAAGACCGACGAGTTCCGCCAGCGCGTGGCCAACGGCGAGAAGCTCGACGCCTTGCTGCCCGAGGCCTTTGCGGTGGTGCGCGAGGCCGGAAAGCGCGTGCACGGCATGCGCCACTTCGACGTCCAGCTGATCGGCGGCATGGTGCTGCACGACGGGCGGATCGCCGAGATGCGAACCGGCGAGGGCAAGACGCTGGTGGCGACGCTGCCGGCCTATCTCAACGCGCTCGAAGGCAAGGGCGTGCACGTCGTCACGGTGAACGACTACCTCGCCTCCCGCGACGCCGAGTGGATGGGGCGTATCTACGGCTTTCTCGGCCTGACCACGGGCGTGAACCTCTCGCGTATGCCGCATGCGCAGAAGCAGGCGGCCTACGCCGCCGACATCACGTATGGCACCAACAACGAGTTCGGCTTCGACTACTTGCGCGACAACATGGTGTACGCGCTCACCGAGCGGGTGCAGCGTGCCCTGCATTACGTGATCGTCGACGAGGTCGACTCGATCCTGATCGACGAGGCGCGCACGCCGCTGATCATCTCCGGCCAGGCCGAGGACCACACCGAGCTCTATCTCAAGCTGAACCAGGTCGCCCCGCAGTTGAAGAAGCAGGAAGGCGAGGGCGACCAGGTGACCGACCCCGGCGACTACACGGTCGATCTCAAGGCGCGCCAGGTGCTGCTCACCGAGCAGGGGCACGAGAACGCGGAGCAGGTTCTGACCCGCATGGGCCTGCTCGCCGAGGGTTCCAGCCTCTACGACCCGGGCAACATCCTGCTGGTGCACCACCTCTACGCCGCGCTGCGCGCACATGCGCTCTACCACAAGGACCAGCAGTACGTCGTCCAGAACGGCGAGGTCGTGATCGTCGACGAGTTCACCGGGCGGCTGATGCCCGGACGGCGCTGGTCCGATGGCCTGCACCAGGCCGTCGAGGCGAAGGAGGGCGTGCGTATCCAGGCCGAGAACCAGACGCTCGCCTCGATCACCTTCCAGAACTACTTCCGCATGTACGGCAAGCTCTCGGGCATGACCGGCACCGCGGACACCGAGGCCTTCGAGTTCAACTCGATCTACGGGCTCGAGACCGTCGTGATCCCGACCAATCGGCCGATGGTCCGGCGCGACGACAACGACAAGGTCTATCGCACCGCCAAGGAGAAGTGGGACGCGGTGATCGCCGACATCCGCGACTGCACCACCCGGGGTCAGCCGGTGCTGGTCGGCACCACCTCGATCGAGGTCAATGAGTTCCTCTCGACCGTGCTCAAGAAGGAGAAGCTTCCGCATCAGGTGCTCAACGCCAAACAGCACGACACCGAAGCCGAGGTCGTCGCCCAGGCGGGGCGGCCGGGCGTCATCACGATCGCCACCAACATGGCGGGTCGTGGGACCGACATCGTGCTCGGCGGCAACGTCGAACGCGATGTCGACGTCGTGCGTGCCGACCCGGAACTCGACGACGCCGCGAAGGAAGCGAAGATCGCCGCGTTGCGTGCCGAATGGAAGACGCGCCACGAGCAGGTGATCGCCGCGGGCGGGCTGCACATCATCGGCACCGAACGCCACGAGTCGCGCCGCATCGACAACCAGTTGCGCGGCCGGTCCGGCCGTCAGGGCGACCCGGGCTCGTCGCGCTTCTACCTTTCGCTCGAAGATCCCTTGATGAAGATCTTCGCCGGCGAGCGCCTCAACGCCATCATGGTCCGGCTCAAGATGCCCGAAGGCGAGGCGATCGAGCACGGTATGGTGACGCGCTCGCTCGAGTCGGCGCAGCGCAAGGTAGAGCAGCGCAACTTCGACATCCGCAAGCAATTGCTCGAGTACGACGACGTCGCCAACGAGCAGCGCAAGGTGGTCTACCAGCAGCGCAACGAGCTCTTGTCGACCGACGACATCTCCGAGACGATCACCGCGATGCGCCAGGGCGTGCTGCACGACACCTTCCGCATCTACGTGCCCGCCGAGAGCGTCGAGGAACAGTGGGACATTCCCGCGCTCGAACAGGCACTCGCGGCCGAATTCCAGCTCAAGCTGCCGGTCGGGGAATGGCTCAAGGCCGAGCCCAATCTCGACGACGAGGCGATGCTCAAGCGCATCATCGATGCGGCCGAGGAAGGCTATGCGGCCAAGATCGCCCAGGTCGAGGCGCAGGCGTGGCATCAGTTCGAGCGCAACGTCATGCTGCAAAGCCTCGACACGCATTGGCGCGAGCATCTCGCGGCGCTCGACCACCTGCGCCAGGGCATTCACCTGCGCGGTTACGCGCAGAAGAATCCCAAGCAGGAATACAAGCGAGAGGCCTTCGAACTCTTCGAGACCTTGCTCGACACGGTGCGTCGTGACGTGACCAAGCTGCTGCTGACGGTGCAGATCCGTGCCGAATCGCAGCTCGAGGAGGTCGAACGGCCGCCCGAGCTCGAGAACGTCGAGTATCACCACTCGAGCTATGACGAGGCGCTCGGCGGTGCCGACCAGGAGCAGGCGGGACCCCAGCCCAAGGTCAACCTGACGCCCAAAGTTGGCCGCAATGATCCTTGCCCCTGCGGTTCGGGCAAGAAATACAAGCATTGCCACGGCCGTTTGAGCTGATCCATCCCCACAACGCCCGATTCCGACTCGACGCCATCATGCCCGTCAACTACGCGACGCCCGCGCCCTCCGACCTCCTGCCGGTGTCCGGCGTCCAGCTCGGCGTGGCCGAGGCCGGTATCCGCAAGGCCAATCGCCGCGACCTCACGGTGATCGAACTCGACGAAGACAGCCGCGTCGCCGGCGTGTTTACGCAGAACCGCTTCTGTGCCGCGCCGGTGCAGGTGTGTCGGGCCAACCTCGCAACCGGCCACGTCCGTGCGCTCGTCATCAACACCGGAGTTGCCAATGCGGGCACGGGCGCCCAAGGCCTTGCCGATGCCCGCACGACCTGCGAAGCGGTCGCGCGCCAACTCGAGATCGCGCCGGGACAGGTGTTGCCGTTTTCCACCGGCGTGATCCTCGAGCCGCTGCCGGTCGACCGGCTCGTGGCCGGGCTGCCGGCGGCGGTCGCGAACCTGCGCCGTGACGGCTGGTTCGATGCCGCCCACGCGATCATGACCACGGATACGGTTGCCAAGGCGTGCTCGCGCACGGTGGCCATTGGCGGACGTCCCGTCACCGTCACCGGCATCAGCAAGGGTGCCGGCATGATCAAGCCGAACATGGCGACCATGCTCGGCTTTGTCGCCACCGACGCAGCGCTCGACCAGAGCCTGCTCGAGCAACTCGTGCGCGAGGCTGCCGATGTGTCGTTCAACAGCATCACGGTGGACGGCGACACCTCGACCAACGACTCCTTCGTGCTCATCGCCACCGGCCGAGCCGAGAACCCCGAGATCGTCGACCCGGCTTCTCCAGATTACGCAGCGTTGCGCGAGGCTGTGATCGACGTGGCGGTGCGGCTCGCCCAGGCCATCGTGCGCGATGGCGAGGGTGCGACCAAGTTCATGACGATCGCGGTCGAAGGCGGGCGCGACCGGGAAGAGTGTCGCAAAGTCGGCTATGCGATCGGGCAGTCGCCGCTCGTCAAGACGGCTTTCTTCGCCTCCGACCCCAACCTCGGGCGTATTCTGGCGGCCATCGGCTACGCGGGCATCGGCGACCTGGATGTCGACGGCATCCGCGTCTGGCTCGGCTCGGCTGCCGAGGAGGTGCTCGTCGCCGAGCGCGGCGGGCGTGCCGCGAGCTACCGTGAGGAGGCCGGCGCGCGCGTCATGAAGGAGGCCGAAATCACGGTGCGCGTGGACCTCGGACGGGGCCCGGCAAATGCCACCGTCTGGGCCTGCGACTTCTCTTACGATTACGTCAAGATCAACGCCGACTATCGAAGTTGATGCGTCGCAGCAAGACCGATTCAGACTGGACCAAAGTTTTGCAACACGCCCCCGAAAGGGGGCGTTTTGCGTTTACATGACATTGATAATAAAAGAAAAACATTGACGCATTGTCTGCTTGAGCGTCTGCGTGAGGCTATTCCAAAAGACGTAATTGAGTGCGTTTGTAGCGCGATGTAATGCGAGGAACTCTCATTCAGCATCGTCAGTTAGGCCAACGTAATTGCGCCCGAGAAATTCATCACGCCTCCCGGGAGATATCGATGGGCACCGAGATGTCATGGGACTAGGATTCAATCAGGCAGAAATTTGGCAAACCCGACCGAAAGGCGGGGACGCAAAGTCACCGGTCTAAAGGGCTCCGGCCCCACGACAGCGGGATTGCCGGAAGGTGCGCTGAGTCGCCTCCGATCGTCGTCTCGATCGAAGCCCCGAAGGGCCCCTCCGACATCAACCGACACGGCTTCGCGTCCCGCCCCCATCCAGGGGACGATCATGAACGCGACGCACCTCCTCCACACCTGCAGCAGGCTCATGGTCGCCGCCCTCGCCATGGCGGGTCTGGTCTCCACCGCCCAAGCCGAGCCGACGGCGCCGAGCCCGGGTACGGTCTGGAATTGCTGGATGGCCGGCAGCGCGACCGTCGAATGTCGCCTCGCCGACGCCCAGGCGCTGGCGACGCCTGTAGCGGTCGAATCGCATCCGAGCGCGGCGACTGCCGATCCAGCGCCTGAAGCGTTGTCGGTCGCGCCCAGTGGCATGCCGTCGCGGCGCCCGCTCCCCGCGTTGGTCGATACGATCCTCGAACGGCCGGCGGCGCTTCGCGACCGGCGGATCCGCATTCCACTCTATTCGCCGCCGGAAAGTCGCGAGAACGCCGAGGAACTGGCCGATGCGGTGATGTGTGGCGCCCGCAAGCACTGCCAGGTGCGCTTCATCCACGCGATCGAGTTGGCCGCGCTGTACTACGAGGAGGATCCCGCCAGGGATTGACGCTTCGCTGAGACAGGCGTGATCGCGGCGCTCAGGCCCGGGAAGTCGTGCCGAAGCCGACCAGCGCCGGCGCGATCTTGTCCAGCGCGAGCACCCGGTCCACGCCGCCCAGTCGGATCGCCTCGCGGGGCATCCCGAACACGACCGACGACGCCTCGTCCTGGGCGATCGTGGTCGCTCCCGCATCGTGCATCTCGCGCAACCCGCGCGCCCCGTCGTCGCCCATCCCCGTCATGATGGCGCCGAGGGCATTGCGTCCGGCGACCTTGGCGACCGATCGGAACAGCACGTCGACCGAGGGCTTGTGGCGATTGACGAGCGGCCCGTCGACGATGTCGACCAGATAGTGCGCGCCGCTGCGCTTGAGCAGCATATGGCGACCGCCCGGCGCGATCAGGGCCCGACCCGGCAGCACCCGCTCGCCCCCCTTGGCTTCGCGAACCTCGATGGCGCATAAGCTGTTCAGCCGCTCGGCGAACATCGCCGTGAAGCGCTCGGGCATGTGTTGGACGATGACGATGCCGGCCACCGTCGCCGGCAACGGCTTGAGTACCGCCTCCAGCGCCTGCGTGCCGCCGGTCGAGGTGCCGAGCGCGATCACCTTGTCGGTGGTGTCGTGCAGGGCCGTGCCGGTGGCGGCGGGCAGCACGGCGTCGGCGGAGAGCTTGGCCGCAGGCGGGGCGGCGACGCGCGACAGGGCGCGGACATTGGCGCGGGCGGCGGCGCGAATCGTGGCGACGAGGTCGGTTGCGGCATTCTCGAGAAAGCCCTTGAGGCCGGCGCGCGGCTTGGTGACGATGGCAAAGGCGCCGGCTTCGAGCGCCTGCATCGCCGTGGCGCTGCCGCGCTCGGCCAGCGTTGAGCAGATCACAACCGGGGTGGGGCGCTCGGCCATGAGCTTGCGCAGGAAGCTCAGGCCGTCCATGCGCGGCATCTCGATGTCCAGCACGATGACGTCGGGCCAGTCGCTGCGCATCTTGTTCATGGCGAACAAGGGGTCCGAGGCGGTCGCCATCACCTCCATGCCTGGCGCATCGGCGATCGCCGCCGCGACCACCTGGCGCACCACCGCCGAGTCGTCGACGATCATCACGCGGATGGGCCTTTCGCTCATCGCCCGGGGCTCGCAGGATGAGCGCGCTGCGGCCGGGTCCGCATCGGGCTTTCCGGGCACCGAAGGGCGCGCACAAGCGGGAAGTGATTGCGTGTCCGCATCGGCGCTCTCTAGTGCGGTTTGCGGTAGATCGTCGGGCGCACGGTCATCAGCCGGTCTGTGATGCCGTTGAGCGACTCCGAGTGACCGACGATGAAATAGCCGCCGCTCCTGAGGCTGGGCAGCATGTTGTCGACGACCTGGCGTTTGGTTTCGGCGTCGAAGTAGATCATCACGTTGCGCAGAAAGATCACGTCGAATTCACCGATGCCGGTGATCGGAGCCGTGAGATTCACCTGGGCGAACTTCACCTTGTCGCGCAACTCGGGCGCGACCAGCAGGCGCCCCTCCTGCGAGCGCACGCCCTTCAGGCAGTACTTGCGCAGGTACTCGGGCGGAATGCCGCGGGTGCGTTCGAGCGGATACAGCCCCGCGCGGGCGCGCTCGAGCACGCTCAGGCTGATGTCGGAGGCGAACACCTCCCAGCGCCCGACGGGCAGTGCGTCGGCGAGCACCATCGCCATCGTGTAGGGCTCCTCGCCGCTCGAACAGGCGCCGCTCCAGATGCGAAACGTCGCACCACCGCCTGCCCTGGCCGGGACGATCACCTCGCGCAGGTAGTCGAAGTGCTGCGGCTCGCGGAAGAAGTAGGTTTCGTTGGTCGTCAGCAGATCGACAAAGGTCTGCACCTCGTCGGGCCGCTCGCCCGAACCGAGCAATCGGTAGTACTCGCTGAAGGTGCCAAAGCCATAGTGGGCCAGTCGCTTCGACAGCCGGCCGACCAGCAGTATCTTCTTCGCCGGCGACAGGTTGATGCCCGCGAGCCGGTAGATCAGCCGTTGGAACAGCGCGAATTCCTGGTCGGTGATGGCGGCGCTCATGCTGCAGCGGGCGATCCAGGTCGATTCTCTGGCGCGGCGATTGCGTTCATCGTGTCCGGCTTCCCGTCAGAACAGTTCGATATTGCCCTTGCGCGGTCTCGCGAGGCTCTTGCCGTAGCGCTCTTCTTCCTGGATCAACTGCAGCGGCACTTCCTCGCCGCGCCGGCAGAAGGCGTCGCCGCTGGCAGGATCGAAGATCAGCTTGCGCGACCAGCGGCCGAGAAAATCCGAGGCGACGAGCGGAATCTTCTCGCGCTCCAGCCATTCTCGGGCGAATTCCGCGTTCTGCCTGCCGATGCTCGTGTGGGTGAGCGCCGCGACCACTGCGCCGCCGCCAAAGGCCTTGGCCTGCAGGCGCTGGCGTCGCGCGCCGCGCGCGAGCATGCCGTTGAGCAGGGCCTCCATGGCATAGTCTCCGCACAGCAGCACGTCGATGTCGGCGGTGGTGCGATGCACGGCCTTGCGCGGAAGCATGAAGTGATTCATCCCGCCCAGCCTGAGCGCCGGATCCCACAGGCACACCGCTACGCACGAGCCCAGCAGCGTCATGATCGGGCGCTCGCTTTCCACCGCCCAGCCGCCCGGGCCGATGCTGTGGGCTCGGCGTTCGAGTTCGCGGGGGGAGGCGGAGTCGGACATGGTCGGAACTTCTGGACTCATTTGCCAAGCATAACCGCAATCATGTCCATCGCGCCGTCAATGGTTCACGGTCACGCAGAACGAGAGCCATCGTGCCCCGCGCCGGTGGGGAGACTCAGGTGCTGGGTCGCAGATCCGAAGAGTCATCGAGGGCGACCGTTGCCGCGATCTCCTCGACGGCGAGCACCCGGTCGACGTCGAGCAGGATGACGAAGCGGCCGTCCGCCTTGCCCATGCACTGAATGAATTCAGTGCGGATCCTGGCGCCGAAGGCGGGTGTGGGCTCGATTTCGGCGACCGGAACTCGTCTGGGACATCTCGGGATTCTCCGTTGCTCAGAAGCGCTCGAAATTGCCGGCTGCACGCATGGCCGGCCGGGGCGCGGAGGCCATGGGCTGACGACTCTGCCCACGTGTCGAGCCCGCGCCCGCGCCGGCCGAACCCGCCGCCGCGCGCTGGCGCTGGCCCTGCGCGGCACCGTCGAGGCGGAAGAACTCCATCAACTGCTGCAACTGCTCGGCCTGGCTGCCCATCTCCTCGGCGGTGGCGGCGAGCTCCTCGGAGGCCGAGGCATTCTGTTGGGTCGCCTGGTTGAGTTGGCCCATTGCCGAATTGATCTGGCCCACGCCCGAGCTCTGCTCCTGGCTTGCGGAAGCGATCTCCTGGACGAGATCCGAGGTCTTCTTGATCGACGGCACCATCTCGGTGAGTAGTGTCCCGGCACGCTCGGCGAGCTTGACCGAGTCTTTGGCGACGTTGCCGATCTCCTGGGCGGCGACCTGCGAGCGCTCGGCGAGCTTGCGCACCTCGGCGGCGACCACCGCAAAGCCCTTGCCGTGCTCGCCGGCACGGGCCGCTTCGATCGCGGCATTCAGCGCGAGCAGGTTGGTCTGGTAGGCGATGTCGTCGATGATGCCGATCTTGTCGGCGATGGCCTTCATCGCTTCCACCGTCTGGCCGACGGCCTGGCCGCCCTCGTCCGCCTCCCGAGCGGCCTTGCCGGCGATGCCGTCGGTCAGCCGCGCGTTCTCGGTGTTCTGGGCGATCGAGGCAGTCATCTCTTCCATCGACGAGGTGGTCTCTTCGACCGAGGCCGCCTGCTCGCTCGAACTCTGCGACAGCGACTGCGCGGTGGCGGAGACCTGGCCGGAGGCGTTCGACAGGTTGTCGGCGGCCGAGCGCACCTCGCCGATGATCGCGGCGAGCTTGCCGACCATGGTCTGCATGGCCTTCATCAGTCGCGCCACCTCGTCGGTGCCGCGGGCGTCGATGTGCACCGTCAGGTCGCCCTGGGCGAGCGCGTCGGCGGCGGCGACCGCTTCGCCGACCGGGCGCGTGATCGAGCGCGTGATCAGCAGACCGAACACCAGCGCGAGTGCGATGGCGAGCACGCCGAACCCGACCATCAGATTGCGCGAGCGCGCGCTGTCCTCCACCATCGCCTGGCTGAGACCGGCAGTCCGTGCCGAGTAGTAGTCCGCGAGCTTGCGCTGGGCCTCGTCGAGTGCGCGGAATGCCGGGTTCACGCGTTGCAGCAGAATCACGTTGGCCTGCCGGTACTCTCCAGCCAGCAAGGCCTGCATCGCCGGATCGTAGCCTTCGCCGCGCAGCCGCGCGCGGGCCGCGTCGAAGGCGTCGGCAAGCGCGCGCTCCTGCTCGGAGAAGCGGTGCTCCTGGAAGGCGCTCCACAGCGCGTCGGCTTCGCGCATCAGCCGAGCCATGCCGTCGGTGTGCAGGCTCAAGGGATGGTCGTGCATGGAGGCGAAGCTTGCGCTGGGGTCGTGCTGCAGGCTGAGCAGGATCTGGGCGCGCACTTCGCTCATCAGACGCGACAACTCGGCAAGCTGGGCGGCCGGCGTGGCGTTGTCAGCGATCAGCGAGTCGCTGTTCTGCGTCATGCGTGCCATCGTCGAAAGCGAGACTGCGGTTATGACGATGGTAATGACGATCATCAGGCTCAGAAGCAGGCCCAGGCGGCGTCCAATGGACAAACTCGATAGCAGTGACATTGTCGACTCGCGGATTGGAAATGATCCAATATATCCGCTATGCCATTATGGGTATGTAACCGAAGTCACGCAGCAACGCACGAGTATCCCAGCGAAACCGGAAAAAACTGATCGAGCCAGGGCGCCGGGCGGCCGTCCGGCCGGCGGCCCGGCGCGGGATGCCGAGGGTCAGGCGGTAGCCCGACCCTCGGCCACCCGGAAGAAGCGCATCAGATCCTGTAGCTGCATCGCCTGGCTGCTCATTTCCTCGGCGGTGGCGGCGAGTTCTTCCGAGGCGGAGGCGTTCTGTTGGGTGGCCTGGTTGAGCTGGCCCATCGCGGCGTTGA
>JARFTX010000100.1 GCA_029289265.1 Gammaproteobacteria bacterium | reverse complement strand
AAGGCCAGTACTCGGGGAAGGACACCGTGAACCAGCTCTTGGCGAGATTGACGAGGCCCGCGCCGACGACCGCGCCGACGAGCGTGCCGCGGCCGCCGACGGCGACCCACACCGCGACTTCGATCGAGTTCGCGGGGCTCATCTCGGACGGGTTGATGATGCCGACCTGGGGCACGTAGAGCGCGCCGGCGAGCCCGCACAGCACCGCCGACACCGTCCAGACGAAGAGCTTGTAGTGCAGCGGGTTGTAGCCGATGAACATGACGCGGGACTCGGCGTCGCGGATCGCCGCGAGCACGCGGCCGAAGCGCGAGGTGACGAGGTAGCGGCCGAGCACCAGGGCGGCGACGAGCAGCGCCGCCGACAGCGCGAACAGCGCGACGCGCGTCTCCGGCGCGGTGATCGGGTAGCCGAGGATGCGCTTGAAGTCGGTGAAGCCGTTGTTGCCGCCGAAGCCGGTCTCGTTGCGGAAGAAGAGCAGCATCGCCGCGTAGGTGAGCGCCTGGGTGATGATCGAGAAATAGACGCCCTTGATGCGCGAGCGAAAGGCGAACCAGCCGAACACGAAGGCGACCGCGCCGGGCAGCGCCATCGCCAGGAACAGCGCCCACAGGAAGGAGTCGGAGCCGGCCCAGTACCACGGCAGTTCCTTCCAGTCGAGGAACACCATGAAGTCGGGCAGGTCGCTCTGGTAGCTGCCGTCGCGGCCGATGCCGCGCATCAGGTACATGCCGAAGGCGTAGCCGCCGAGGGCGAAGAAGAGGCCGTGGCCGAGCGAGAGGATGCCGGCGTAGCCCCAGATCAGGTCCAGCGCGACGGCCAGCACCATGTAGCACAGGATCTTGCCGAGCAGGCTCACCCAGTAGGCCGACAGGTGCAGCGGATGGTCGGGCGCGAGCGCGAGGTGGGCGACCGGCACCCACACCCAGGCCGCGAGCACGAAGAGCGCGAGGGCTGCGCGCGCCGAGCGCGGCATGCCGGCCAAGAGACGGGTCGTGATCGGCGTGCGCATGTCAGTCGGCCGTCCGGCCCTTGAGGGCGAAGAGGCCCTGCGGGCGCTTCTGGATGAAGGCGATGATGAAGACCAGCACCAGGATCTTGGCGATCACCGCGCCGGCCCAGCCTTCCAGGAACTTGGCGACCACCCCCAGCCCGAAGGCCGCCCATACCGCGCCGGCGAGCTGGCCGACGCCGCCGAGCACGACCACCATGAAAGAGTCGACGATGTAGCCCTGGCCCATCGCCGGGCCGACGTTGGCGATCTGCGAGAGCGCGAGGCCCCCGAGGCCCGCCACCCCGGCGCCGATCGCGAAGGCGAGCGTGTCGACGCGCGCGGTGGGCACGCCGACGCAGCCCGCCATCGGACGGTTCTGCGTGACCGCGCGCACGAACAGGCCGAGCCGCGTCTTCTGCATCGTCAGCCAGATGAGCGCCAGCACGAAGACCGCGAAGCCGAGGATGACGATGCGGTTCCAAGGCAGTGCGAGGCCCGGCAGCAACTCGACGCTGCCCGACATCCACGACGGATTGGCGAGCTCGAGGTTCTGCGGGCCAAAGGTGACGCGCGCGGTCTGGATCAGCACCAGCGACAGGCCCCAGGTCGCGAGCAGCGACTCGAGCGGGCGGCCGTAGAGGAAGCGCAGCACGCTGCGCTCCATCAGCATGCCCACCGCCGCCGCGGCGAGGAAGGCGACCGGGATCGCGGCGACCACGTACCAGTCGAACCAGCCCGGCAGATGCATGCGAAACAGCCCCTGCACGACGAAGGTTGCGTAGGCGCCGACCATCAGCAATTCGCCGTGCGCCATGTTGATGACGCCCATGACGCCGAAGGTGATCGCCAGCCCCAGCGCCGCGAGCAGCAGGATCGATCCGAGCGACAGCCCCGAAAACACGGTCGCCGCCTGGCGCGCGAAAGCGACACGCCTTTCGACCGCACCGATCGAGGCTTCGGCCGTGCCGCGCACCGTCGGGTCGGGCTCGATCCACTGCCCCGTCGCGTCGCGGCTCACGAAGGGGCGCAGCATCGCGATCACGGCCGGATCGGCCGAGGCGCCGAGGCGCTTGACCGCCTGCAGGCGACGCTCCGGATCGGGCGCGCCGAGTTCGACGCGCGCCGCGGACTGCAGCACCAGTTCGCGGATCGCGCCGACTTCCTCGCTCTCGAGCACGCGCTCGAACAGCGGCAGCAGCGCCTCGCTCGCGTCGCCCAGCAGGGTGCGCGCCGCGGCGAGCCGCTCGGCGTCGCTGCCGGCTTCGAGCGCGATGCCCGACTTCGCCGTGGCGAGCGCGCGGCGCAGGCGGTTGTTGAGCCGCAACAACGCGACGTCGGCGGGTGCAATGTCGAGTACTTCCCCACTCGCCAGATCGAGGACGGCACCGCCCCGCACGACGACCGCCCGGCCCGCGTAGGCGCCGAACTCGCCCGCCTCGATCGCCGCGACCACCGCCGCACCCTCCTCGCCGGCGAGCGCGAGCGCCTCGATCGCGACGATACGGCGCTGGAAGTCCGAGGCGCCGAGCCCGTCGACCACGGCCGGATCGAGCTCCGCACGGGCGGAGCCGATCAGGCAGACGAGCAACAGGAAGGTGCGAAGGAGTCCGGTCGGCATGGTCGAGTGTCGTATCGGTAACGGAGCGCGCGCGGGTCCGGGCCTCCCGGCCCGCGCGCGAGTCCGCCGATCAGAGCCCCTGGCGCGCCTCGTTGCCCTCGATGAACGGGCTCCAGGGCTGGGCGCGGATCGGCTCGCTGGTCTGCCAGACGACGTCGAACTGGCCGTCGGCGCGGACCTCGCCGATCAGCACCGGCTTGTGCAGATGGTGGTTGGTCGGATCCATCGTCAGCGTGAAGCCGGACGGCGCCTGGAAGGTCTGGCCGCCCATCGCGCCGATGACCGCGTCGACGTCGGTGGTGCCGGCCTTCTCGACCGCCTGCTTCCACATGTGGATGCCGACGTAGGTCGCCTCCATCGGGTCGTTGGTGACGACGCTGTCGGCGTTGGGCACGCCGTTCTTCTTCGCCCAGGCGCGGTACTTGGCGACGAAGGCGGCGTTCTGCGGGTTCTCGAGCGACATGAAGTAGTTCCACGCCGCGAGGTGGCCGACCAGGGGCTTGGTGTCGACGCCGCGCAGCTCCTCCTCGCCGACCGAGAACGCCACCACCGGCACGTCGGTCGCGGCGAGCCCCGCATTGCCGAGCTCGCGGTAGAAGGGCACGTTGGAGTCGCCGTTGATGGTCGAGATCACCGCCGTCTTGCCGCCGGCGGCGAAGCGCTTGATGTTGGCGACGATGGTCTGGTAGTCGCTGTGGCCGAACGGCGTGTAGACCTCCTCGATGTCCTTGTCGGCGACGCCCTTGCTCTTCAGGAAGGCGCGCAGGATCTTGTTGGTGGTGCGCGGATAGACGTAGTCGGTGCCGAGCAGGAAGTAGCGCTTGGCGCCGCCGCCCTCGTCGCTCATCAGGTACTCGACCGCGGGGATCGCCTGCTGGTTGGGCGCGGCGCCGGTGTAGAAGACATTCTTCTCGAGCTCCTCGCCCTCGTACTGCACCGGATAGAAGAGCAGCCCGTTCAGCTCGCTGAACACCGGCAGCACCGACTTGCGCGACACCGAGGTCCAGCAGCCGAACACCACCGCCACCTTGTCCTGGGCGAGCAGCTGGCGCGCGCGCTCGGCGAACAGCGGCCAGTCCGAGGCCGGATCGACCACGACCGGTTCGAGCTGCTTGCCGAGCACGCCGCCGGCGGCGTTGATCTCCTCGATGGTCATCAGGGCGACGTTCTTCAGCGCCGTCTCCGAGATCGCCATGGTGCCGGAGAGCGAATGGAGGACGCCGACCTTGATGGTGTCGGCGGCGTGCGCGCCCAAGGGCACGCCGATCGCGGCGATCGAAGCGGACAGGGCGAGGGCCTGGATGAAGCGGCGACGGGTTTGCATGACGGACTCCCTCTGGTTCGGTTTGGGGGTTCGCAGCGTTTGCTGCGGTGCGATACCAGAGTAGGCAGTCGGGGCCGGCGCAGGAATACGCAAGATTGCGTAGCCGATTCTTGCGTCATCGGCGGCGCCGGGCTCAGGCGCCGGGGAGATTCACACCGGCTCCGACACCCTCGCGCGCGGCGCCGCGCTTGCTTCGTCGTCCGCCTCCTCGCCGAGGAAGCCGCCGCTCTGGTGCGCCCACAGGCGCGCGTAGAGGCCGCCCAGCGCGAGCAGGGTGCGGTGGTCGCCTTCCTCGACGATGCGCCCGCGGTCGAGCACGATGAGCCGGTCCATCGCCGCGATCGTCGACAGGCGGTGGGCGATCGCGACCACGGTCTTGCCTTCCATCAGGCGGTAGAGGCTCGACTGGATCGCCGCCTCGACCTCGGAGTCGAGCGCGCTGGTGGCCTCGTCGAGCAGCAGGATGGGCGCGTCCTTCAACATCACGCGGGCGATCGCGATGCGCTGGCGCTGGCCGCCGGAGAGCTTGACGCCGCGCTCGCCGACGTGCGCGTCGTAGCCGCGCCGGCCGCGCGGGTCGGAGAGCGTCTGGACGAACTCGTGCGCCTCGGCGCGGCGCGCGGCGGCGATCATCTCGGCCTCGGTCGCGTCGGGGCGGCCGTAGAGGATGTTCTCGCGCACCGAGCGGTGCAGCAGCGACGTGTCCTGGGTGACCATGCCGATCTGGGCGCGCAGGCTCGTCTGCGTGACCGCGGCGATGTCCTGGCCGTCGATCAGGATGCGCCCGGCCTCGACGTCGTGGAAGCGCAGCAGCAGGTTCACGATGGTCGACTTGCCGGCGCCGGAGCGGCCAACGATGCCGATCTTCTCGCCCGGGCGGATCGCGAGCGACAGGTCGTCGATCACCGGGCGCGCCTCGGGGCCGGTTGCGCCGTAGGCGAAGCGCACGCGCTCGAAGCGGATCTCGCCGCGGCTGACCACCAGCGGGCGAGCATCCGGGCGGTCGAGGACGCGCTGCGGGCGCGCCAGCGTGTTGATGCCGTCCTGCACGGTGCCGATGTGCTCGAACAGCGAGGCCATCTCCCACATGATCCAGTGCGAGATGCCGTTGAGCCGCAACGCCATCGCGCTCGCCGCGGCGACCGCACCGACGCCGATCGCGCCGCGCGTCCACAGCCACAGCGCGACGCCCGCGGTGGCAATGATGAGCGTCATGCTGAGCGCGTGCACGGTGACCTGGATGCCGGTGACGAGCCGCATCTGGGCATGCACCGCGCCCATGAACT
>JARFTX010000099.1 GCA_029289265.1 Gammaproteobacteria bacterium | reverse complement strand
GCGACAGGGCGTTCACCGTCTTGATCGACATCATCGGGCCTTCGAAGGTCGACATACCGTAGAAGGACAGCGAGGTGATCAGGAACTTGAGGATGGGGTCGGTGCGCAGTTTGTGCCAGGCGCCCGAGAGGGTCATGATCCCGTTGATCATGCCGCCCCAGGACGGCGCCAACAGGATCAGCGAGAACAGCATGCCGACCGACTGGGTCCAGTCGGGCAGCGCGGTGTAGTGCAGATGGTGCGGGCCCGCCCACATGTAGGTGAAGATGAGCGCCCAGAAGTGCACCACCGACAGGCGGTAGGAGTAGACGGGGCGACCGGCCTGCTTCGGGACGAAGTAGTACATCATCCCGAGGAAGCCCGCGGTCAGGAAGAAGCCCACCGCGTTGTGGCCGTACCACCATTGGATCATCGCGTCCTGGACTCCGGCATAGGCCGAGTAGGACTTGAACATCGATACGGGCAGGGCGGCGCTATTGACGATGTGCAGCAGTGCGACCGTCAGGATGAACGCGCCGAGGAACCAGTTGGCGACGTAGATGTGCGAGGTCTTGCGCTTGACGATGGTCCCGAAGAACACGATCGCGTAGGACACCCAGACCACGGCGATCAGGATGTCGATCGGCCACTCGAGTTCGGCGTACTCCTTGCCGGAAGTGAAGCCCAGCGGGAGCGTGATCGCCGCCAGCACGATCACCGCCTGCCAACCCCAGAAGGTGAAGGCGGCGAGCCCCGGCGCGAACAGCGGGGCATGACAGGTGCGCTGCACGATGTAGTAGGACGTCGCAAACAGCGCCGAACCGCCGAAGGCGAAAATCACCGCATTGGTATGCAGCGGGCGCAGCCTGCCGAAGTGGAACCACTCGCCGAGTTCACTCAGGTTGAGCGCGGGCCAGACCAACTGGGCGGCGATGATCACGCCGACCAGCATCCCCACGATCCCCCACACCACCGTCATGACGGTGAACTGGCGAACGACTTTGTAGTTATAAGTCGCTTCCGATTGCATGTGAATCACCTCATCGTTTGGAAATTCTTGCCTCGAGCCCCCCTGGCTCCTCTTGGCGAGAAGCCCTCCGGCCGAGGTATATGCCACATACAACTTTTAGATCTGATACAAAGAGCGATTGTATTGCAGTGCGGCGAAGTTCGAAAGGACTAAATCCGCGTGTTTCAGGCGAAAAAAAAGGGTGCGCACGCGACGCACCCCCAACCCCAACAGAGAGACAAAAAACCGGGATTCACCACTCGACGAACCTGTAAGGCCCCACCAGCGTTGAATCATGGGCTCAGTATGCCGAGGCAGCCCCAGCAATGTTTTGACCCAGGTCAACAATTGCGCTCGGGCCCGCGAGGCTCGTCGGCGTCGGAATCGCCTTCAGCCCCATCCTTCGGCTCCGGCGTGTCGTTGTCGTCGAGCAGCATGCGATAGGCCGGCCCTTCCATATCGTCGTACTGACCGGAACGGACCGACCACCAGAAGATCGCACCGATCACGAACACCAGCACGACCGAGAGCGGAATCAGGATATAGAGACTTTCCACGGCTCATCGGCTCCGCGCGGCCGGCCGCTGCAGGCGCAGGGCATTCAGCACCACCAGCAGCGAGCTGGCGGCCATCCCCAGCCCCGCCATCCAGGGCGTGATCAGTCCCATCATCGCGAGCGGCACCGAAGTGAAGTTGTAAGTGAAGGACCACCACAAGTTCTGCCGGAGCACGCGCAGCGTGCGCCGTGCCAGGGCGTTGCCGCGCGAAAGACCGGCGAGACTCTCGGACAGCAGCACGATGTCGGCCTGGTTGCGCGCTAGATCGGTGCCACCGCCCATGGCCACCGAGACATGGGCTTGCGCGAGCACCGGCGCGTCGTTGACACCGTCGCCGACCATCGCCACCAGCGCGCCGGGCTCGCGCTGACGCGCTTCGACCCAGGCCTGCTTGTCCTGAGGCGTCATCTGGGCGTGCGCCTCGGTGACGCCGAGCCGCGCGGCGACGGCATCGACCGCCGACTGCGCATCGCCGCTCAGGATCGCCACGGGGCGACGTTCGCGCGCGAGCCGGGTGAACAGCTCGTGGGCATCCTCGCGCGGCAGGTCGCCGAGCCGATACAGCGCATGCCAGCACCCCGGCGAGCCGAGGGCGACCACGGTCGCCCCACCTCGCTGCAGGTCTTCGAGTTCGGCCGGCATCGCCCTGCCCGCCAACTCGGCGATGAAGGAGGGCCGCCCCAGCCGCATGAGAACGCCGTCGATGCGCCCCTCGACCCCCTGCCCGGTCACGGCCCGCAGCGCCTCGACCGGAGGCCAGGCTGCGGCGTCGTCGCTCGCCGCGCGCAGAGCCGCCGCGACCGCATGCTCGGACCCCTGCTCGAGCGCGGCCGCGAGCGCCAGTGCGCGCGCCGGGGTGGTGGCATCGAGCGGATGCACCGCTTCGAGTTGCATGATGCCGCGCGTGAGCGTCCCGGTCTTGTCGAAGGCGAAGCGATTGGCGGTGGCGAGCGCCTCGATCGCGTGGCCGCGCGTCACCAGCACGCCCATGCGTGCGAGCGCGTCGGTCGCCACCGTGAGCGCGGTCGGCGTGGCGAGCGACAGGGCGCAGGGACAGGCGACGACCAGCACCGAGACGAAGACCCACAGCGCCCGATCCGGGTCGATGACTTGCCAAATGATCCAGGTGAGCACCGAGAGCACGAGCAGTGCGACGATGAAGATGCGCGCGACGTAGTCGGCCTGGGTCGCGATGCCGGGCCGATCGGCCGCGGCGCGTTCCATCAGGCGGCGGATCGCGGCGAGCCGCGTGGCGTCGCCGACCCGCGCAATCTCGACCACCAGCGGGCTTGCGATGTTGATGCTGCCGCCGGTCACGGGCGAACCGCGACGCTTGGCGACCGGACGGCTCTCGCCGGTCAGCAAGGCCTCGTTCGCTTCGCTCTCGCCCTCGACCACGACACCGTCGGCCGGTACGACCTCGCCCGGCCGCACCCGCACGCGATCGCCCGGCACGAGTTGCGCGACCGGCACCCGCTCGTCGGCGCCGCCGCCGGCCGACAGGCGCTCGGCAAAGGTCGGGATCACCTTGCCCAATTCCTCGACGCCCCGCACGGCCTTTTGCCGCGCGAGCATCTCGAGATAGCGCCCCAGCAGGAGCAGGAAAACGAACATGGTCACCGAGTCGAAATAGACCTCGGGGCCACCGACGAGTGTCGCCCAGACGCTCGCCATGAACGCGCTGCCGACTCCGAGCGCGACCGGCACGTCCATGCCCAGGGCGCGCAGCTTGAGGTCGCGGATTGCGCGCTGGAAGAACGGCGCGGCCGAGTAGAACACCACCGGCAAGGTCAGCACCAGGCTCGCCCAACGCATCATCAGGTCGGCCTCGGCCGACAGGTCGCCTTCGCCGGCGATGTAGGCCGGATAAGCGTACATCATGACCTGCATCATGCCGAAGCCGGCCACGAACACCCGCCACAGCATCGAGCGGCGCTCGCGTTGGGCGATCTGCTCGGAGCGGTCGGGGTCGTACGGGTAGGCGCGGTAGCCGATCGCCTGGATGGCCGACAGGATGTCGGAGAGGCGCGTCTTGCGTTCGTCCCAGCGCACGCGCGCGCGCCGCGTCGCGTAATTGACCTCGACCAGCGAGACGCCGGGCTGGCGCGCCACGTGGCGCTCGTTGAGCCACACGCAGGCAGCGCAAGTGATGCCCTCGAGAATCAGCGCCGCTTCGCGTTCGTGCTCGCCGACCGGCTGGACGAAGGATTTCTGGAAATCGGGATGGTCGAACAGCCCCAGCTCCTGCAACTCGGCCGGCAACGCCTCCTTGCGCGGCTCGGGCATCGCGTCGCGGTGCCGGTAATAGTCGGTGAGGCCGCTCGCGACAATGGACTCCGCGACCGCCTCGCAACCGACGCAGCACATGCGCCGGGTGACGCCGTCGATCGGGACATAGAAGCTGCTCTCGGGTGGCACCGGCAGGCCGCAGTGGTAGCACTCGCGCGCATGCCCGGCGGCATCGGGGATTACGATTTCGGCAGAACTCATCTCGCTCCTGGCAGGGCGGCCTGTCCGCACGGTCGCACCCGAAAGCGGAAAGCGCGCCGCACGCTCTCGGGAATCGGCACGCTGGCAAGAAGTTCGCGCGCCGAATCGAAAAGGGGACGGGCCGCATTATAGGCGGCCCGTCCCCGCATCCCAACCCGCCCTCGCCTGGCGTCTCCGTGCCGGCTTCGCCCCGAAGTCACCCGGGGCGGGCGCGCGAGCGCCCTCAAGCGCTCACTTCGCGGCCATGCGGATCGCGCCGTCGAGGCGGATCACCTCGCCATTGAGGTACTCGTTCTCGACGATGTGGCGCACCAGCGCGGCGAACTCGTCGGGCCGGCCGAGGCGCTGAGGAAAAGGCACCATCTTGCCGAGCGCATCCTGGACGTCCTGCGGCATGCCCTTGAGCATAGGGGTTTCCATGATGCCCGGCGCGATCGTCATGACCCGGATGCCGAAGCGCGCCAGCTCGCGCGCCGCCGGCAGCGTGAGCCCGACGATGCCCGCCTTGGAGGCGGCATAGGCAGCCTGGCCAATCTGCCCGTCGTAGGCAGCGACCGACGCCGTGCTCACGATCACGCCGCGTTCGCCGGCAGCATTCGGCGCCGCCTTGCTCATGACCTCGGCCGCAAGCCGCATCATGTTAAAGCTACCGACCAGGTTGATCGAGATGGCGCGCGCAAACGAATCGAACCGGTGCGGCCCTTCGCGCCCGAGCACCTTTTCGGCCGGAGCGACACCGGCGCAGTTGACCAGTCCTTGGAGCGCCCCGAAGACGCTCACGGCCTGGTCGATCGCCGCCTTCGCGCTCGCTTCATCGGCCACATCGGTCGCAGCGAACACCGCGCCTGCACCGAGCCGCGCTGCGGTAGCCTCGCCTGCTTCGCGGTTCACGTCGGCGAGCACCACCTTGCCGCCACCCTCGACGATCATCTGCGCCGTTGCCGCGCCCAGACCGGAGCCACCGCCGGTGACCACGAACACGCTGTTTTCGATCTTCATTGTGTCTCCTCCGCCTACGAAATCCAGAGCCCTCTCGGGAAGATCGCCAACATAGCCTCAGTTGACGTGCACGTCAACTGAGGCGCGAACCCAACGCGCATCGCTTTGTTGCACATGCAGCCTCGCCGTGCCAAAACGATCACACCCCACAGATTCGGCTACATAGTGGCTACACAGAAGCCAGAAAGCACAAAGCCCGACCTTGCGAGTCGGGCTAAGTGCTTGATTTCTTGGTGCTGGTGAGAGGAATCGAACCCCCGACCTACTGATTACGAATCAGTTGC
>JARFTX010000041.1 GCA_029289265.1 Gammaproteobacteria bacterium | reverse complement strand
CCGCGCCGCGCCGCCACGCCCAGGCGCAGCGCGTCGTGCGCCTCAGGAGGCGCGCCCGCGGCATGCCCGCGCACTGGCGCGACCCGGCCGAGCTCGCGCTGCTCGCCGAGCGCTACGAGAACGCCGCCGCCGCGCGCCGCGAGCGCGACCGCCTGCGCGCCCGGCTCGCCGAAGGCGACTGGGTCACCGACCCCTCGGTGCTCGCGCTCTCCGAGCGGCTCAAGGCCGACGTCGCCCAGCGCGAGCGCGACTACCGCGAGCGCCAGGGCTATTGCGCCACCGCCCGCCGCCTCACCGAGGAGGCGCGCGCGGCCTACATCGCCAAGCTGCGTGCGACCGTGCGCCAGTACGGCAAGAACCTCAAGGCGCTGGGCGAACTGGCCGGCGTCGGCGTCGACTGCCCGCCGCCGGCGCTCGGCAACGACGACCTGTCGCTCGCCCAGGCCGGGCTCGAAGTGCGCTTCGACTTCGACCGCAAGGGCGCGGTGGGCTTGAACGACGGCGAGGCCTCGGGCGGCCAGCAGGTCATGAAGTCGCTGATCCTGCTGATCGCGCTCCTGATGGACGACGCCCGCCCCGGGGGCTTCGTCTTCATCGACGAACCCTTCGCCCATCTGGATGTGGCCAACATCGACCGCGTCGGCACCTTCCTGCGCGCGACCCGCGCCCAGTACCTGATCACCACCCCCGTCACCCACAACGCCAACGTCTTCGCCCCCGCCCAACTCACGCTGGTCACGCGCAAGAAGAAGCCCGGCGACGAATGGGCGCCGACCATCGGGGTGCTGGCGCGGGCTGTTTGAGCAATCCCAATTTGGGACTAAAATTGATCCCGTGAAGCTCGTAGCCGTCAAGATTCTGCGAACGTTTTGGGAGCGCCATCCGGACGCAGAACAACCGTTGAAGGCGTGGGTTGATGAGACGAAGAAGGCCGACTGGAAGCAGCCGGCCGACATCAAGGCGAATTATCGAAGCGCCAGTGTTCTGAAGAACCGGCGAGTTGTCTTCAACATCAAGGGCAACGACTATCGCCTCGTCGCCTCGATTGCGTATCGGTTCGGCGCCGTATACGTCAAGTTCATAGGAACGCACGAGGAATACGACAAGGTCGATGCCGAAACCGTCGAGCTGGAGTAGTGACCATGGAAATCCACCCGATCCGAACCGACGACGACTACCAGGCCGCGCTGCAGGAGCTATCGGCTTTCTTCGAGATCGAACCCGAGCCCGACTCACCCGAAGGCGAGAGATTCGAGGTACTGCTGACGCTTGTGGAAGCCTACGAGGCCAAGCATTTCCCGATAGACCTGCCCGACCCGATCGACGCAATCAAGTTCCGGATGGAGCAAGCTGGCCTCACCCCGAAGGATCTCGTACCGATGGTGGGTCGGCTCAATCGAGTCTATGAGATTCTCAATCGTACGCGGCCGCTCACGCTGAAGATGATCTGGAGGCTTCACCATGAACTCGGGATCCCAGCCGAAACCCTCATTCAGCCCCCAGACTCCCGCCGCGCAGCCTGAAGATCAAAGGTGCGTTGCGTCGTCGCAATGCTCGCTGGCGTACGAATCCGCTCGCGAACAACGCGAAGAGCATGCGCGCTGGTACGCACGCTTTCGCGAACAGGCGGCGACGAGAACACCCAGCGACGCGCAAGAACTGACCGACGCAGACGTCAACCGGTTGGTCCATGAGCTTCGATAGGATTCGCGTGGGCGGTCGATGAATTCGAGAGCCCCCGATAGCCCCATCTGGCTCGCCCCCGACGAACACGGCATCCGCACCGCCTGGCTGACCGACCCGAACAAGTCCAGCCTGCGCGGCAAGCGCCTGCGGCGCGCGTTCGACCGCCTGCCGGCGGCACTCGACACCTGGCCCGCGCCGTGGCGCGAGCTGCTCGCGCTGTGGGTGAAGCGCGCCGACCCCGACAAGCGCTACAAGCGCGACAGCCTGCTCGCCAAGGCCGGTGCGGCCCGCGCCAACGTCGCGCTCGCGCTGTTCGATCGGCTGCTCGCCGACGGCCTCGCCGAGATCGAGGAGCAGCGCGACGCGAAGCTCGGCTGGCAGCCGCGCACCTTGCGCTTTCTCGACCCCGCGGCGCTGCGCCGCGCGCTCGGCCTGCCCGAGCCGGACGCTGCCGAACGCGACTGGAGCCAGCGCAAGGACATCAGTCTCGACCCTCCCGACCTCGACGCCGCCCGCGCCGCGCTCGACGAGCTGCCGCCCGCCGCTGCACTGGCCCGTCTCGAACTTCTCGAAGCGCTCGCGCGCTGGGCGGCTGAAGGCCGCAGCGCCGGCCATGCGACCCCGCGCGACTTCGCCTACCACGCCCGCGGCGAGACGAAGAAGATCACCGAGGCCGAATGGCGCTGGCTCGCCGACGCCATCGACCTCACCGCCTACGGCATCGCCGCCCACGCCCCGCTGCTGCTCGTCGCCGCCGCCTGCCGGCTCGACACCGCCACCGGCACACTCGATCTCGCCGCCGCCGGCGGCTTCGTCGGCCTGCCGCCGCGCGTGATCGACTCCATCCACGCCATCCACAAGCCGCCGCACCGCTGGCAGCTCGTCGAAAACCGCAGCGCCTTCGAGAAGGCCGCCGCCCGCCGCGACGCAGGTGACGCGGTCCTGTGGCTCCCCGGCTACCCGCCCGGCTGGTGGCGCGCCGCCGTCACCCGCCTCATCCGACTCGCCCCCGCCCCGGCCGCGATCGCCTGCGACCCCGACCCCGACGGCATCGCCATCGCGCTCCAGGCGGCCCGCATCTGGAGCGACGCCGATCTGCCGTGGTCGCCGTGGCGCATGGACGCTGCCGACCTCGAACGCCTCTCCGCGCGACGCCCCCTCACCGCCCGCGACGGCGATCTCGTCGCGCGCCTGCGCGCCGAAAATCTCCCGCCCGAGCTCGACGCGCTCGCCGCGCAAATGCTCGAACTGGGGGAAAAGGGCGAACAGGAAAGCCTGTTCTGGTAAGCGGCGGGCGAAGAACCGCGGCACGCACCCGCTCTTCCCCCATCGCCGCCACGCCCGCTCACGCAGGCGTGTGCCGCAGCCAGTTCTCGACCTGCAGTCCTTCGACGCGCGAAAACTCGTCGACGTTGTCCGTCACCACCGTGAGCCCGAGCGCAAGCGCGTGCGCGGCGATCATCATGTCGTAGGGTCCGATCAATCGCCCGCGCCGCTCGAGGTCCGCTCGCAGCAGCCCGTATTGTCTCGAAGCCGAAGCCTCGAAGCCGAGCACGCTGAAGTTCTTCGTGATCGCATCGAACACCCGGCGATTGTGTTCCGGCTTCGCGCTCTTGGCGATTCCGTACTCCAACTCGGCAAGCACGATGGCCGACAACCCGATGCTGCTGGCCGGGCAGCGCTGCAGCCACCCGGCGAGCGCCGGGTTGTTCTTGCTGATCGCGATCAAGATGTTGGTGTCGAGCAGATAGCGCATCGCGTCAGTCCAGGTCGATCGCGTGACGATCGATCGGCAGCTCCGGGATGTCGCCAAGCTCGAACCCACCCAACGCCCACGCCTCGCCCAAGGCCTCCGCCGCACTTTGCGTGCGGGCGCCCTCCGGGATCAACCGCGCGATCACCTTGCCCCGCCGCGCGATCACGATCTCCTCGCCCGCCTCGACCCGCTCGAGCAATGCCGAAAGATGCGCCTTGGCCTGTGCAACCTGAACGATTTCCATTGCCTGCCTCGTGATGACCAAGTTGGTCATATGTTAGCGCATACGACGCCGCTGCACATGCTTCGAGCGGTGGCAACGGTCGCTCATCCAACCCGATCCAGCGGACTGATCACCGCGAGCCCGCCCCGATTCAGCACGTGGGTGTAGATCATCGTCGTCGACACGTCCGAGTGGCCGAGCAGTTCCTGCACCGTGCGAATGTCGTAGCCGCCTTCGAGCACGTGGGTCGCGAACGAATGCCGAAGCGCATGGCAGCTGACCGGCTTCTCGATTCCTGCCGCGCGTGCCGCAGCGTGCACGGCCTTCTGCAGGCTGCTCTCGTGCAGGTGATGACGCCGCCCCATGCCCCCGCGCGGATCGACCGACAGCCGGCCGCTCGGAAACACGTATTGCCAGCCCCATTCGCACGCCGCATTCGGATATTTGCGCTCCAGCGCATCGGGCAGAAACACCGCCCCCGCCCCGCGCGCCAGGTCGTCGCGATGGAGCACCTGAACCTTGTCAAGATGTGCGTGCAACGGCTCGACGAGCCGCGCCGGCAACGGCACGACGCGATCCTTCTGGCCTTTGCCGTCGCGCACCAGGATCTGCCCGTAGCCGAAATCGACATCCTTCACCCGCAAGCGGACGCATTCCATCAGGCGCATCCCGGTCCCGTACAGCAGCGCCGCCATCGTCCCATGCACGCCCTCCAGCCGATCGAGGAGCCGCATGACCTCGGCGCGCGTGAGCACCACCGGCAAGCGCTTCGGCTTCTTCGCCCGCGCAAAACCACCGAGATCACCGAGCGGGCGCTCGAGCACCTTGTCGTAGAAGAACACCAGCGCGTTGAACGCCTGATTCTGCGTGCTCGCCGCCACCCTGCCCTCCACGGCGAGCCGCTGCAGAAACGTCTTGACCTCGACCGCCCCGGCGGTGCGCGGATCCGCGCCGTCGATGAAGCGCAGAAAGCGCTCGAGCCAACCGCGGTAGGCCTCCTCGGTGCGAATTGAATAGTTGCGCTGGCGGATTACGGCGATCAGCTGTGCAACGGCTTCCTCAGTTGCGCACCGATCTCCTTCGACCGCGGAGGCGGCGGGCAAGGGCAAGGCGCTGCGCGCGATCGTCGGATGCTGGGGAGGCAAAGGCTGCGCGGACTCCTGCCAATAGTGCCAATCGACCGCTGCCGCGACCGGCGAGTCCACCAGGACAAAGAGGTGTCGCACCGCGTCCACCGCCTGCGCGAACTGCCACGCCTGAAGTCGGCCTATCCTGCCAAGCTCGCCCAGCCAGGCCTCGACCTCGGCCGCCGAATGCGTCGCCAGCCGCCGCCCGCCGGCGGCCTGAACGTAGGCCTCGGCGTGACGCACATACCACTTCGCGGCGCCGTCCTTGACGCCCGATTTCGCCAACAGATTCCGATAGTTGCGCCAGAAACGCGCGACCGCGTCAGAGTTGCTTGACAGCTGCATGAGCTTGGGATACGGTCGTCCGAAATGACGTAGCGATGGGAAGTGACAGGCATGCTAACGTGCTATTCATGGAGCCGCAATAGGCCGATTCCGCCTACCCCAATATCAGCCCATTCCATCTACTACAGCTGTTGGAAATCCGCCCCGGAGGCCGCTTGAAGACAAATTACGTCCTCATCGATTACGAGAACGTTCAGCCGGATGCGATGGCCGTCCTCGACAAAGAACACTTCAAGGTCGTTGTGTTCGTCGGCGCCAACCAGTCAAAAGTGACCTTCGAGGTGGCATCGACGCTCCAGCGCATGGGTGAGCGCGCTGAATACGTGAAGATCAGCGGCAATGGATCGAACGCCCTTGACTTTCACATCGCCTATTACATCGGTCACCTTGCATCACGTGAGCCAGAGGCGTACTTCCATATCGTCTCAAAGGATGGCGGATTTGACCCGTTAATTCAGCACCTAAAAAACAAGAAGGTTTTGTGCTGCCGCTCGAACTCCGTGACCGACATTCCAATCGTCAAAGCAGCCAATTCTAAGTCGCCTGAGGAAAAGCTTGCGGTAATCATTGGCGACCTTAAGCGTCGAGGCGCATCAAGACCGCGAACCGCAAAGACTCTCTCAAGCACAATTAATTCACTATTTCAGAAGCAACTCCCTGAACAGGAACTCGCAGGGCTACTAGCAGAACTTCAGCGCAAAGGCTTGGTTACGGTCAATGAAACTCGGGTTTCCTATGCACTTCCTGCCTGAAGTTTCCAACAACTGCTTGCAGCCGACCGTCAACAGCTACGCTGTTGCCGTCGGCTGAAGACGCACGTTAGCGTTACTCTTTAACCACTGGCCGTTGGCCAACAACAACTCGGGAGTATATATGTCGCACAAGTTCGTCATTCCTTTGCTCGGCCTCGTCACGCTCGTTACTGCTTGCGCGGCGCCTCAGCCGACGTGGCGCAAGGCCGGCGTATCCGCGGACGACACCGTCAGTGCCCTATCTGAGTGCAAGTACCAGATTGGCCTCAACAAGATCCCAGAAGCGCAGCAGAAGGAGATGCTCGGACAATGTATGCAAGCAAAGGGCTTCCGGTGGCGTACGCATTGAGCAAGCGAATGGGATTGTCTGCGTACTGAAATACAGCTAACAAATCCTTGCAGCCGACCGTCAAACTGCTGCGCAGTTTGTCGTCGGCTGAAGGTTGTCGTTAGCTTTCGTCATCAATCGGAGGAACTTGTGGCTTCAATGAAGAATACGCTTATGGTAGTGACTCTTGGGGTGGTTCTTACTGGCTGTATGAACATGCCGACGCCACCAGCCCAGATTTCTGGGGCTTATGTCTCACCCCTCAAATATGAAGGATTCGATTGTTCAAAGCTGTCCGCAGAGCTTGCTTCTCTTTCACGCCGGGAGAACCAACTCGTAACCGCCCAGACTCAAAGAATAAAGACGAGTGAAACCCAAGCCTTTTGGTATGGCTATGGTCAGGGTGACGGCATCGAGGCAAGCGAACTTGCCAATGTTCGCGGAGAGCGCGAGGCTGTTCGTACTGCAATAGAAACCAAAGGTTGCAAGTGAGCAAGCTAACCCTGCGCTCCAGCGGGACGCGCCGCAAGCGGCGCGCCCCTGAGCTTCGACGTTGAGGCTGTAGAAAAACCCCCGCCCAGCGGTGCCGAGTCCGATGCCCGCGGTATAATTCGGCAACGCTTTCCGGAGCCCCGCGATGCCCCGCTTCAAGACGCCCGACTATGGCCTGAAGATGATCCCGGTGGACTTCGACCGACAGGTGATTGCCGGCAGCTTCGAGCACGCACTGTGTCACCTGGTCGATCACGAGATCGACCTCTCGGGGTTGGCGGCCCGCTACCGCAACGACGCCGCCGGCGCGCCCGCCTTCTCCCCCGCGGTGCTGCTCAAGATCGTGCTGCTCGGCTACTCGCGCGGACTCGTGAGCTCGCGGGCGATCGCCGCGGCCTGCCGCGACAACGTGCTCTTCATGGCGGTCTCGGGCGACAGCGCCCCGCACTTCACGACGATCGCCGGTTTCGTCTCCGAACTGGGTGACGAGGTCGCCAAGCTATTCGCCCAAGTGCTCATGATCTGCGACCGGCAGGGGCTCATCGGGCGCGAGCTCTTTGCCATCGACGGAGTGAAGCTACCCGCCAACGCAGCCAAGGCCAAGAGCGGCACCCGTGCGGATTTCGCGCGCGAGGCCGACAAGATGGAGGCGGCGGTCAAGCGCATGATGGCAAGCCACGCCGCGGCCGACGCGAGCGGCACCGACGCCGAGGCGACACGCGCCGCGCGCACCGTCGCGCGCTTGAAAGCCGAGGCGGCGAAGATCCGCGCCTGGCTCGCCGATCATCCGGACGAGCGGCGCAGCGCCAAGGGCAAGGAGCGTCTTTCCAACCGCACCGACAACGAATCGGCCAAGATGGCCACCGGCAAAGGGGTCGTCCAGGGCTACACGGGGGTGGCCACCGTCGATGCCAAGGCCCAGATCGTGGTCGACGCCCAGGCGCACGGCACCGGCTCCGAGCAGGAACTCCTGCTGCCGGCGGTCGAGGCGAGCGCCCCGTTTCGCGTGCCCGACACGGTCGTCTGCGCCGACGCGGGTTACCACTCCGAAGCCAACCTGAAGGCGCTGGCCGAGGGCGGCATCGAGGCCTACGTCTGCGACAACGATTACCGCCGCCGCGACGCTCGCTACGCCGGACAGGGGCGCCATAAGGCGAAGCCCGATCCCCTGTGGGACAAGCGCACAGTGGAAAAGAAGACGCGCTGCTTTCGCCCCGCCGACTTCACGCTTGCTGCTGACGGTTCGCACTGCGTGTGCCCGGCCGGCAAGCGCCTCTACTCGAATGGCTCGAACTGCACGTTCAACGGCTACGCGGCGATGAAGTTTCGCGGCGCCGAGCGTGACTGCGTGCCGTGCCGGCTGCGCCAGCAGTGCCTGCGCAAGCCCGACACGACCAAGACACGCCAGGTCGCCTTCTTCCTCGGCAAGCGCTCGCTCGAGCCGAGCTATACCGACCGGATGAAGTGCCGGATCGACTCGGATCGGGGCAAGCGCATGATCGCCGCGCGCTTCGCCACGGTGGAACCGGTCTTCGGCAACCTCAGAAACAATAAGCGCCTGCACCGCTTCACGTTGCGCGGGCGCACCAAGGTCGATGGACAGTGGAAGCTCTACTGCCTGATGCACAACATCGAAAAACTCGCGCATCACGGGTATGCGCAATGAGGCGGCGGAAGGCGGTCGAACTCGCCTGGGCGTCCGGCCGGCACAGAAGGAGATCGACGACCATGACCGATTCGGGCTGAGGCGCCTGCGCAGATGAGCAAGAGATCGAAGTCGGCTTCGGCCGACCGGGACCGCCCGCCCGCGAAACGGGTTTTTCTACACCGTCGTTAGAACTCAATCAATCATCATGCGAATCGAAGGCGCTGTAAAAACATGGAACGATGACCGGGGCTTCGGCTTCATCGAGCCTCTACATGGAGGCCAAGAGATCTTTGTGCACATCAAAGCTTTTGCGTCACGCTCCGGGCGACCTGAGGTTGGTCAGCGAGTGACTTTTGAGGTCGAAATGGCCCCAGATGGAAAAAAACGCGCGAAGCGTGTCGAGGTAGTTAGACCCAGACGCCCGAGTGTCAGAGAGCGAAATGACAATCCGGCGCAGTGGGGCACAGCGACCCTGTTCGCAATTCCGGCGTTTTTTGTTCTCTTCGTCATCGCCGCTTTCCTCTGGAAAGTTCCGGGTTGGGTCGCCGGCCTCTATCTCGGAGCGAGCGTCGTGAGCTTCGTCGTATACGCTGCAGATAAATCAGCTGCCGCTGCCGACCGCTGGCGCGTTAGTGAGGACACTTTGCTTGGGTTGGGGCTTATTGGGGGTTGGCCCGGTGCGATCGTCGCCCAACAGGTTTTGCGCCACAAATCCAACAAAGCTTCCTTCCGGGCCAAGTTTTGGGCAACTGTGATCGCAAACGTTCTTGGGTTCATAGCCCTCAGCTCGCCGCTGCGGGCTATGCTATGGGCGTGAGTTCTAACATTACGGTCAACAGGACGCCCGGTAAGCGGGGCGCTTCGCATCGGGCTCCTGCGCGCGGGCGCCTGTTACCTCATCGTTGGGCGTAACGAAATTGGTGCCTCTTCATGGTGGTGACAAAAGGCACACATTGGCGTAGGATGGTTCTATGAAACCATTCCGTTGGAGCCCGGAAAAGAATGAAATGCTCCGAGCCGACCGAGGCATTTCCTTTGAGAACGTAGTGGTCGCAATCGAGTCTGGTGGGTTGCTGGACATCTTGGCGCACCCAAACCAGGCAAAGTACCCGAGGCAAAAGCTACTCGTCGTCGAGTGCGACAACTACGCTTATTTGGTGCCGTATGTCGAGGAAGAGGATTACTTCTTTCTGCAAACCGTGATCCCAAGTCGCAAAGCGACCCGGGACTACCTGAATCAAGGTGAAGCAGATGCCGAGAATTGACCCGGAAGAACTCGAAATTCTGGAGGCCTACGAGAAGGGGCAGCTTGAATCTGTTGCCACCAAGGCCGAACTCGCGAAAATCAAAGCGGCAGCAAGGGCCACGGCGATCAAGGATCGCCGGGTCAATATTCGTCTGTCGTCCGGCGATCTCAGCGACATTCAGGTAAAAGCACTCGAGGAGGGCATACCCTACCAAACTCTCATCGCCAGTGTTCTCCACAAGTATGTCACTGGCCGGCTTACTGAGCGCCCCGAAAGTGGTGGTAAACAACCACGCAGCCCCGCAACGAAGCGCCGTACTACATCGCGCAGTTGAGGCGCCGCCGCCCAACACTACGTTGCAGCGGACGCCCGGTAAGCGGGGCGCTTCGCCTCGGACGTGGCAGCGCGGGCGTCCCTGAACTCCACGCTCGAAATGGATCAGTAGTGGTACCGCAACTGAGCCACCCGCAGTGAGTCGGCATCGAATTTGTACACCATGCGATGCTCATTTCTAACCGGCGTGGTACGGTAAAGTCACAGGGTATGCTGCACACCACGGAGCCCGCATGAACCACGCCTACGCAATCGGACACATCACCGTCAAATGCCCCGAGCGGTGGGCGGAGTATCGAGCGCGCGTCCCGGCAACCCTTGCGCCGTGGGGTGGTGTGCTGGTTTTTCGAGGTCGTGTCGCCGAGGTCTTTTCCGGCGAGCACCCGCACTCCGACACGGTGGTGATCCGCTTCCCGGACTTGCATGCGCTGCGCGGCTGGCACGATTCGCCCGAATATCAGGCGCTTGTGCCCCTGCGTCGGGAAGCGGCAGACGTCGTGCTGCTCGCCTGCGAGGAATGAGTGTGCTCGCGCTCACAGTCTTCGTGCATTCGATCCCTTGCCGGCGCCTGATGCGGCCAGGGTCGTAAGCGTGCGGCCATGAGCGTACAACTTCGCGAGGTCACCGACGACGACCTGCCGCGCATCTACGCGTGGCTGCACGCCGACCACGTGCGGACGATGTGGGGTGATCCCGAGGCCAACTTCAATGCGTTGTCCGCGCCACCGACCGGCGGTAGCGGGCGGGCCATCATCGAAGCCGACGGCCGCAAGCTAGGACTCGTGCTGTGGCAGCACCCGACGCGCAAGGAGCTTGACGTCGCCGGCCTGTACGACATCCCGACCAGCGTGATCGACATCGATATCATGATCGGCGAGCTCGACTCCGTGGGAAAGGGGCTGGGCTCCGCCGCCATCGAGCTTGTCGCCGAAGCCGCTCTGTCCGACCCGGCGGTGCCCTGCGTGATGGCGTGCGCTCGACCGGACAACCCGGCCTCGCTGCGGGCCTTTGCCAAAGCCGGCTTCCGCCGCGATCGGATGTTCGATGATGTCCCGCACGGACCGCACGTTCTCCTGACTCGTGGCCGCCCCGAGGCGCGCACAGCGGGCGTCGCCGACTTGGCCCAGACCATGCCGTAGAGCATTTCCTGGCCTCGTGTAAGGCCGACGTTGAGCGAGCCATCGAGCACGGCTCCGACCCACATCGAAAAAAAGCCAGCGCGAGGCTGGCTTTTCGAATTGGTGGACCGAAGGAGGATCGAACTCCCGACCTCCGCATTGCGAACGCGGCGCTCTCCCAGCTGAGCTATCGGCCCGAAAGAGACGCGCATTATAGCCATGCCTTTCGCAATTGGGAAGGCCTGTTTCACGTCTGGTCGGACTCTCCCGAGCCCGCCGCGGCGCGGCCCAGGCGGTCGGCGATGGCCTGCCAGGCGGGGCCGGCGGGTGGTGCTTCGACCAGGATGAAATCGGCACCGGCCGCGTCGAGCGCGCGCAGGCTGGCGTACAGGTCGTGGGCGTAGCCGGCTGCGTCGGCCGGGGCTGCGTGCCAGAGGCTGCGGGCGTCGCCGGGGTCGGCGACGCTGAGTGCCAGCACCGCGACGCGGCTCCCTTCGCCGGCGAGGATTGCCGCGGTCTCGACCAGCCGCTCGGCGGCCACGAGGCGCAGCGGGGTTCGTGGGGCGTAGTGTGCGGCGAGCGAACCCGAGACGCGCGGTAGCGAGCCATCGGACGCGGCATCGGACAGGGTGTCGCCGCCGGACTCGGTGTCCGCCTCGGACTCGGCACGCGGGTCGAGCGGCCGGCGGCCGATCACGCGGGCGATGTCTGCGGCCGAGATCGCGCCGGGCCGAAGAATGCGCGGATTGTGGCCCGAGAGATCGAGGATGGTCGATTCGATGCCGACCGCGCACGCGCCGCCGTCGAGGATCAGGGCGACCTTGTCGCCGAGTTCCTCGCGCACGTGGGCGGCGGTGGTCGGGCTGATGCGGCCGAAGCGGTTCGCCGACGGCGCGGCGATGCCGGAGTCGAAGGCGCGCAGCAGCGCGAGTGCGACCGGATGATCCGGCACGCGCACACCGACCGTGTCCTGCCCGCCGGTGACGGCGTCGGGGACCTCGGCCTCGCGTTTCAGGATCAGCGTGAGCGGCCCGGGCCAGAAGGCGCGCGCAAGCGCCAACGCCTCTTTGGGAATGGCCCGCGCCCAGCGCGGCAGGTGGTCGGCGTCGGGCAGATGGACGATCAGCGGGTGGTCGGCGGGCCGGCCCTTGGCAGCGAAGATCTTGGCGAGCGCGACCGGATTGAGCGCGTCGGCACCCAGGCCATAGACGGTTTCGGTGGGCAGCGCGACCAACTTGCCGGCGCGCAGCAAGTCGGCGGCACGGCGAATCTCGGCGTCGTCGGGCCGAGCGGCGGCGCGCTCGTCACGGCTCACTGGACTACCCTCCTCGCCATGGAGGCCATGGCGCCGCGATGGCGCAGGGGTAAGCATCGGGCTTGGCTCATCGGCGCCCCTCCCTCGCACCGCGCCGGCTCGCGTCGGAGGGGCGCGATGCGGCGGCCGCGCCTGCCCGCGTCATGGCTCGTCGCGGATGCCGATCGAGGCGCGCGCGGCGAGCGCGGACTCGAGCACCTCGGCAACGTCGCGCCCGAGCACCGTGAAGTGCCCCATCTTGCGCCCCGGTCGGGCATGGTGTTTGCCGTAGAGGTGGAGCTTGAGGCCCGGCACGGCGTGCAGCACCGACCAGTCGGGCTCGTGGGCCGGGCCGGCGGCGGCGCCGTTCGGGTACCACAACTCGCCGAGCAGATTCACCATCACGGCCAGCGAGTGTTGGCGCGGCTCGCCGAGCGGCAACCCGCACAGTGCCCGGACCTGCTGCTCGTACTGGCTGGTGAGGCAGGCGTCGAGGGTGTGGTGGCCGCTGTTGTGCGGGCGCGGCGCCATCTCATTCACGTAGAGCTCGCCGTCGCAGACGAAGAACTCGACGGCCAGCGTGCCGACGTAGCCGAGGCGCTCGGCGATGCGCTCGGCCAGGCTCGCGGCGCGCGCGGCCAGCCCGGCATCGACCCGCGCCGGGGCGATGGACACGTCGAGGATGCCGTGGCGATGGCGGTTTTCGACCGGCGGGAAGACCCGCACGGCGCCGGCCTCGTCGCGCGCGAGCACGACCGAGACCTCGCAGTCGAGACGCAGCATCTTCTCCAGCACGCAGGCCTCGCCGCCCATCTGGTGAAACGCGTGCAGCGCCTCGTCGCGGTCGGCGACGCGGGCCTGGCCCTTGCCGTCATAACCGAAGCGCGCGACCTTGAGCACGGCGGGGAACAGCGACGCGTCGGCGTCGTGGAGGTCGTCGGCGCTGCGGACGATCGCGACCGGCCCGCGCGGCAGGCCGTTGTCGGCGAGAAAGGTCTTTTCGGCGATGCGGTTCTGGCATACCGCGACGGCGGCGGCCGAGGGATGGACCGGCAGGAACTTGGCGAGGTAGTCGAGCGTGCCGGCCGGCACGTTCTCGAACTCGGTGGTCACCGCCGCGCAGCCGGCCGCGAACTCGTCGAGCGCGGCGAAGTCGTCGTAGGCGGCGACGAGGTGGCGGTCGGCGATCAGCCCGGCGGGGCTGTGCGCGTCGGGGTCGAGCACCCACACCTTGTAGCCCATCTCGTGGGCGGCGGCGACGAAGAAGCGGCCGAGCTGGCCGCCGCCGAGCATGCCGAGGGTTGCGGGCGGCAGGATCATGCCGGGTCGAGCTTCATGTCGAGCACGGCCTGGGTCTGGCGCGCGCGAAAATCATCGAGTCGGGCCGCAAGCCCGACGTCCTGGTTGGCGAGCAAGGCGACCGCGAAAAGCGCGGCGTTGGCCGCGCCGGCCTCGCCGATCGCAAAGGTCGCCACCGGCACGCCCTTGGGCATCTGCACGATGGAGAGCAGCGAGTCCTGGCCCGAGAGCGCCTTCGACTGCACCGGGACGCCCAGCACCGGCAGCGTGGTCTTGGCGGCGACCATGCCGGGCAGATGGGCGGCGCCGCCGGCGCCGGCGATGATGGCCTTGAGGCCGCGGGCGCGTGCCTGGGCGGCGTACTCGAACATCAGGTCGGGGGTGCGGTGGGCAGAGACGACGCGCGCCTCGAAGGCGACGCCGAACTCCTCGAGGATCTTCGCCGCGGCACGCATGGTGGGCCAGTCGGAGTTCGAGCCCATGATGATGCCGACGAGCGGCTGGTCGGGGGTCGTCATCTCACTGGCTCCGGGCCTGCGCCGCGCGCGCCGCCGATTCGACGGTGTTGGCGAGCAGCATGGTGATCGTCATCGGGCCGACACCGCCGGGGACCGGCGTGATGATGCCGGCCACTTCCTTGGCTGCGGCGAAATCGACGTCGCCGCAGAGCTTGCCTGCGTCCGGGCCGTCGGTGAGGCGATTGATGCCGACGTCGATCACCACCGCGCCGGGCTTGATCATGTCGGCCTTGACGAAGCGCGGCCGGCCGACCGCGGCGACGAGGATGTCGGCACGACGCGTGTGCGCGGCCAGATTGCGCGTCTTCGAGTTGCACACCGTGACGGTCGCGCCGGCATTGATCAGCAGCATCGCCATCGGCTTGCCGACGATGTTGGAGCGGCCGATCACGACCGCCTCGGCGCCCTGCACCGGCACGCCCTCGGCCTCGAGCATTTTCATCACGCCGTGCGGCGTGCACGGGATGAAGGCCTGCTGGCCCTGGGAGAGGCGGCCGACGTTCTCGGCGTGGAAGCCGTCGACGTCCTTGTCGACGCGGATCGCCTCGAGCACGGCGGCCTCGTCGAACTGCGGCGGCAGCGGCAGCTGCACGAGGATGCCGTGCACCGCGGGATCTTCATTGAGGGCGGCGATGCGCGCCATCACCTCGTCGGCCGCGACATCGCGCGGAAAATCGTAGCGCAGCGAACGGATGCCGGCCTTGTCGCAGGCGGCGACCTTGTTGCGCACGTACACGGCGGATGCCGGGTCGTCGCCGACCAGAACCACTGCTAGACAAGGCTGGACGCCTTCGGCGGCGAGCACTGCGGCGCGCTCGGCGATCTCGCCGCGCACGCGGGCGGATAGGACGTTGCCGTCGAGAATGCGGGCCGTCATCGTCGGCTCCCTCGAAAAAGGGGCAGATTTTACCTTGCAATCAGGCCGTTGTGGGATCGCGCGAAGCGTCGGCGCGGCCGGCGCGCCGATCGATCGATGCGGCGTCGCGCGCAAGTGCGCCGCAGCGACGCTCAGGCGGCGAGTGCAGCGGCCGCCACCGCCTGGCGGCCCGCCTCGAAGGCCTCGCGATTGATCTCGGCGAGGTGGGGCTTGCGTGCGCTGAAACGCGCGAGCACGGCGTCGCGCAGGACCTCGGCCGGAAACGGCAGGCGGTCGGCGCTGGCGCCGAGCATTACAGTGTTGCCGAGCCGGATGTTGCCGAGTTGCTGGGCGAGCGAGCTGGCGTCGAAAGCGTACACGGCCAGCCCGAGCGTGCGCATCTGGGCGACCGGGTCGTCGGGATAGTCGAACAGGCCGACGTTCACGACGGGCGGCACGATGCGGCCGGAATTAACCAGCGCAGCCGCGCCCGGGCGCAGCATGTGGCCCCAGCGCAGCGCCTCGGCGGCCTCGAAGCCGACCAGCAAGTCGGCCTCGCCGGGGAGGATCTGCGGCGAGCGCACCTGGGCGCCGAAGCGCAGGTGCGAGGTCACGACCCCGCCGCGCTGGCTCATGCCGGCGACCTCGGTCTTCTTGACGTCGAAGCCGAGCGAGAGCGCCGCCTCGGCGAGGATCTCGGTCGCGGTCATCACGCCCTGCCCGCCGACGCCGCAGACGAGGATGTTGGTGGTCTTGCTGATCTCGGGCATGGCCTTCACTTCCTCACGAACGGCACGGCCTGGACGGCAGGCTCGGCATGGACGATGGCTTCGGGCGCGCAGGGCTGCACGCACAGGCCGCAACCGGTGCAGCCGGCGGTGTCGATGCGCACGAAGGCGAGCTCGACCTCCTTGCCGGAGGCCTTGACCGTGTTCTCGCGGCGGGTGACGTGGATTGCCGGGCAGCCCACCTCCAGGCAGTTGCCGCAGCCGGTGCAGCGGTCGTCGATCACCTCGTACGGCTTGGTCGGCGTGTAGTGGTCGATCAGCACGCACGGCCGGTCGGTGATGATGACCGAGGGCTCCTCGATCTTGGTCTCCTCGCGCAGCGCCTTGAAGAGCACCGGCAACTGGTACGGATCGACCACCCTAATGCGCTCGCGGCGCACGCCGACCGCCTCGCACAGCGCGGCGAAATCGACGCGCGGCGTCTCGTTGCCGCGCAGGTCGCGGCCCGTGCCGGGGTTGTCCTGGCCGCCGGTCATGCCCACGGCGCGGTTGTCGAGCAGCAGCACGGTGACGTTGCCGCGGTTCCAGGCGATGTCGAGCAGGCCCTGCAGGCCCATGTGCATGAAGGTCGAGTCGCCGATCACGGCGACGATCTTCTTGTTGGCGTCGACCGCGCCGCGCCCCTTGTCCATGCCGAGCGCCACGCCCATCGAGGCACCCATGGAGATGCAGGTATCGAGCGCATTCCACGGGTGGCCGGCACCCAGCGTGTAGCAGCCGATGTCGCCCGAGATGACGATGTTGCGCATCTGCGAGAGCGTGTAATAGACGCCCAGGTGCGGACAGGCGATGCACATCGTCGGCGGGCGCGGAAACACCTGCTGCGGGGCGACGACCTCGGGCTCCGGCGCCGCCTCGCCGCGCAGGCGCGCGATGCCGCGCTCGAGCACGTCGGGCGCGAGCTCGCCGATGGACGGCAGCAGATCCTTGCCGCGGCAGGCGATGCCGGCCGCCTTGATCTCGCCTTCGAGCAGGGGCTCGGTCTCCTCGACGACGACCAGCTCATCGACCGTCTCGGCAAAGATGCGCAGCCGCTCCAGCGGCGGCGGGCAGGAGAGGCCCAGCTTGAACACCGGCGCGTCGGGGAAGGCCTCGCGCACGTGCATGAAGGCGGGTCCCGTGGCGACGAAGCCGATGCGGCGGTCGCGGCCGGCGACCGCGAAGTTGAGCGGCGACGCGGCCGACTCCTCGCGCAACGCCCGCTCGCGCTCGAACATCAGCGGCAGGCGCGGCTTGGCGTTGCCCGGCACCATGACCCAGCGGCGCGGATCCTTCTGAAAGCCGCCGGGCTCGACCTCGCGCCGCTCGCCGGCGAGGACCAGGCCCTTGACGTGGCAGATGCGTGTGGTCAGCCGCAGGATCACCGGCGTGCGGTAGCGCTCGGACAGGTCGAAGGCCGCGAGCGTCATCGCGTACGCTTCCTGCGAATCGGCCGGTTCCAGCACCGGCACGTGGGCAAAGCGCCCCCAGAAGCGCGAATCCTGCTCGTTCTGCGACGACGACATGCCGACGTCGTCGGCGACGGCGATCACCAGGCCGCCCTCGGTGCCGGTCACCGTCATCGTCATCAGCGCGTCGGAGGCGACGTTCAAGCCGACGTGCTTCATCGCGCAGAAGGCGCGCGCACCCATCATCGACGCGCCGAGCGCGACCTCGAGCGACACCTTCTCGTTGATCGACCACTCGGCGTAGAGATCGGGATAGCCGGCGAGGACCTCGAGGATCTCGGTCGAGGGCGTGCCCGGATACGCGGCGGCGACGCGCGTGCCGGCCTCCCAGACCGCGCGGGCGACGGCCTCGTTGCCGGACAGGAACAGGCGGCTCGGGGCCGTGACGGGCTGGGACGCGGACATGGATCGAGCCTCTGAAAATGGAAGAGCAAAGCTTACCGATCGGTAAGCTTTGCGCGCTTGATCCATGTCAAACCGAGGGCACGCCTCGATGGCTCTCTACGTGCCCGGGAAGGCGCGCCGTCTGCCAGGCAGCGCGGGGACGGCACGGCCCCCATGTTCGCGTCAGTCGATGCGGAATCCCGCCGTAAGCTGCTCGAGCGATTCGGCGCTGTTACGCAGCGACTCCGAGGCCTCGGCACTGTCCTTGATCTCGACGCTGCTGCGCTCGGCCATTTCGGCGACTTCCTGCATGTTGTGGGCGACGCTGTGGCTCGCGGCCGTGAGCTCCTTCATCGACGTGACCACGTCGTCGAGCCGTTCCAGGGTGTCGTGCGCGCCGGTGCGGATCTCGTTGAGCGCGTCGGCGGCCTCGCGCGAGAGGCGCGCACCGGACTCGACCCTGGGCACGATCTGCTCGATGCTCGCGACCGCGCTCTCGGTCTCGGTCTTCACCGACTCGATGACCTGCGAGATCTGCGTGGTCGCCGAGCCGGTGCGCTCGGCGAGCTTGCGCACCTCGTCGGCCACGACCGCGAAGCCCCGCCCCTGCTCGCCGGCCCGTGCCGCCTCGATTGCGGCGTTCAGGGCAAGCAGGTTGGTCTGGTCGGAGATCTCGCGGATCACGCCGGCGATCTCGCCGATCTGCCCCGAGCGGTCGCGCAGGACCTGAATCTGCTGGGCGGCGGCGGTGACCGTGCTGGAGATCTGGGCGATCCCCTCCGATGCGTCACGTGCGAGCCCCTCGCCGCGCTTGGCGAGTTCGGCGGTGCGTTCGGAGTTGCCACGCGCCTCGATGGTGTTCTCCGAGACGTGGGCGATGCTCACCGCCATCTCCTCGATCGCCGCCGCGGTGCCGCTCGCCACCTCGGTCTGGCGCATCGAGGCCTCGTGAATCGCGCTGCCGGCTGCGGCGGCCTGACGCACCGCGTCGGTCACTTCATGCACATTCTCGCGGATGTGGCGGATCACGTCGGCGAGCCGCGTCTGCATCTGCTCGACGGCAAAGGTGATGCTGCGCGTGTCGCCGTCGGCCACCTTGACGTGGCTGGTCAGGTCGCGCTCGGCGATGTGACCGGCGATCCGCTGCAGGTAAGCCGGCTCGCCGCCGAGCTGTCCCAAAATGCTGCGACCGACCGCCCACGACAGCCCGAGCAGCAAGGTCAGACCGAGCCCGCCGAGCAGCAGGATGTGGCTCGAGTGGCGCCAAAGCGTGGCGTCCAGGTCGTCGACGTAGACGCCGCTGCCGATCACCCAGCCCCAGGGCTCGAAACCCTTGACGTAGGAGATCTTGGGCTGGGGCTGGGTCGCGCCCGGCTTGGGCCACAGGTAATCGACGTAGCCCGCGCCCGAGGCCCGCACCGTATCGACGAAGGCCATGAACAGGCGCTTTCCGCTGGGGTCGCGGTTCTCGCGCAGATCCTGACCGTTGAGGTCCGGGCGGATCGGATGCATCACCATGCGCGGATGCATGTCATTGATCCAGAAATACTCGTTGCCGCCATAGCGCAGCTCCGCAATGGTCGCCATCGCTGCGCGCTGCGCAGCCTCGCGCGACAGCTCGCCGGCACGCTCGCGCGCATGGTAGCGCTGCAGGACGCCGTGCGCCGACTCGACGACGTGGCGCGTCATCAAGCCGCGTTCCTCGTGCAGCACCTGGCGAAACGAGCCCACGGCCTCCCACACGACCGCTACGAACACAGCGACCGACACCAGCGCCAGCAGCAATTGGCGTGAGCTGACCTTCAGATTTGCAAGACTTTTCAAGTTACTCTCCCATGCGACGAAGCAGCCGGATGGATGCACGTCCGCGCTTTCGAGGCTGTTCTAACGAACATCGGAAAGAAAACTTTAGGCGACGATGCCGGTCGCCTGATCGGGGGTTACGCCCTTGTATTCAAAAGAAAAGCACTTGGCATTCGAATACCTCGTAAGGCATATTCGCACGCAATGGCCGTGGGCCGGAACGGGGTAATGCCTGGCGCGCGGGGTGGCCCGGGCGTAGTCGCCAGGCGGGCTCGACAGGGGCAGCGCAAAGCGCTCGCCGCTTATTCGAGCCCGCTGAGAAAGTGCGCGACGGCGACGATCTCGTCTTCGGAGATGTTCTCGACGACCGAGTGCATCACCATCTCCGAACTGGATCGGGAATGCTCGCGGAACGCGTGCAGCTGCGCGATGATGTATTTCCGGTGCTGACCTGCGAGGCGCGGCAGATACATGGCTCCGCGCCCTTCCGGCCCGTGGCAGGTCACGCAAGCCGACACGCCGGTGTCGGCATTGCCCGAAAAGTAGAACTCGCGACCGACTTGCGCCAACGCCGGATCGAAGGCGATATCCGGCACGAGACGCTGGGCGGCGTAGTACTCGGCCAGCGCGCGCATCTCGTGGCCGGTCAGGTCCTCGACCTTGCGCTGCATCTTCCGGCTGACGCGCACACCGGTCTTGAAGTTGGCCAGCTGACGCGTCATGTAATCGGCGTTCTGCCCGGCGAGCTTGGGGTACTCGGGATCGCTGCTCTGCCCGGTCATCCCGTGGCAGTCCTGGCACCGGTCGCGCACGATCTCCTCGGGAGTCCTGTCGGCCAGCGCCTGGCCCGCGAACAGAACTCCCGTCAGCAGACCGATCGCGGCCATATTCAATGCCATCCTCATGGCCTGCTCCACCGTTACGTTTGTTTGCATTATATGCGGACCGGGGGAAATGGCCCACGATCTCCTGTCGCAAGGCCTCACCTACCGTATCAATGCGGCAGGGTCGGGCACTTGAGTCCGACGGTGTCGATGCGGCCGCTGGCGTCGGTGTGCCGCACCGTCAGCACGAACGCCCCGATCCGCACCCGGTCGCCCTCGACCGCCCGTCGCCCGAGTCTTCGGTCGATCAGTACCGCAAGTTGCAGCCCTGCCTCACCCGGTGCGAGCTGCAGGCCGTAGGCATTGGCCAGATCCCCCGCCAGGCAGTCGGCAGCAACCGTGAATTCGCCGAAGAAGGCGGCATGTGCGGTGAGTTCGTCGGCCCGACCCGCAGCAAACGCCGTGGCGAGCCGCTCGGCCATGTCGTCCGGGGCGATGAGCCATACCAGATCGTTTGGCTGCAGCCGCGTACTGGCGTCCAGTATGAGGAGCCTGCCGCGGCGCAGCACCGCCGCGCACCGCACATTGGCGCCCGCCTCCTCCGCCACCAATTCGTCGGGATGCTTGCCGTCGGCGCGCGAGCGCTCGCCGACCCGGTACTCCATCAGGTCGAGGGCAGCGCGCTCGCCGACCCACACCTCGATCCGGTCGGTCGGTTCGTTGCGCGGCGGCACCACCACGCCGAAGATGTGCGCCGCGACCGGCACGGTCGAACCTTGCACCAGCAGCGACACCAGTACGACGGCAAAGGTCACGTCGAAGAGCAGCAGCGAATTGGGCACACCCATCATCAGCGGGTAGATCGCGAGCACGATCGGTACCGCCCCGCGCAGCCCGACCCACGACACGTAGATGATCTCGTTCATCGCGAAGCGAAACGGCCACAGGCAGCTCAACACCGCGAGGGGCCGGGCGATCAGCATCAGAAAGAGCGCGATGGAAAGCGAAAGCTGCCAGTGCTCGATCAGATGCGAGGGCGTGACCAGCAGGCCGAGCACCAGGAACATGCCGGCCTGGGCGAGCCAGGCGAGGCCGTCCATCACCCGCAACACGTGTTCGGTCGCGTGCGAGCGCCGATTGCCGATGATGAGGCCGGCCGTGTAGATCGCGAGAAAGCCGCTGCCGCCGATCATGTTGGTCGCTGCGAACACCATCAATCCGCCCGAGACGATGAGCAGGGCGTACAGACCCTCGGCGAGGCGCAGCCGGGCGAGCAGCCGGGCCAGGATCCAGCCTCCGACCAGGCCGGTGGCCAGGCCGAACCCCATCTGCTGGAAGAGCAGCAGCACGAAGGTCCATCCGTCCGCCTCGTCCGGCGAGAGAATGATCTGCACCATCACCGTGACAAGCAGGATCGCCATCGGATCGTTCGCGCCGGATTCGATCTCGAGCGTCGCCTTGACGCGGTCGTTCAGTCGCACCCCGCTATTGCGCAGCAGCGAAAACACCGCTGCGGCATCGGTCGAGCCCACGATCGCAGCGAGCAGCAAGCCGATGCGCCAGTCGACCCCGAACAGCCAGGTGGCGAACACGCCGAGCACCAGCGCGGTGGCGACCACGCCCCAGGTGGCAAGCAAAGCGGCCGGGCGAATGGCGACGCGAAACGTGGACGCGCGGGTGCGCAGGCCGCCGTCGAGCAGGATCACCGCCAGCGCGAGCTGGCCGATCAGCATTGCGGTCGAGAAGTCGTGGAAGACGATACCCCCCGGCCCCTCCTCCCCCGCCAGCATGCCGACCACCAGAAACAGCAGCAGCAGCGGCAATCCGAGCCGCGCCGTCAGCGTGCTGGCCAGAACGCTGACGAAGAGCAGCACACCGCTCAACAGGAGTAAGCCGTTGATCCAGGACATCGGTGAGCGATCGCTCCGGCGCGATCAGGCAAGGTGGATGAGTGCGATCGACTGCTCAGACGATACCAGCCAGCGCAGCCCCCGGCAAAGCCCGTGCGGCAAGCCCGGAGAGGCGATGCGACGATCAGCCCCGGATCGATGCGGCCTCGGCCGTGATCACGCTCTGTACCAGTTCGGCGAGCGAATTCGCGCACATCTTCTCCATCACCCGCGCGCGATGGACCTCGACAGTCTTGATGCTGATGCCGAGCACGTCGGCGATCTGCTTGTTGAGTTTGCCGGCAATGATGAGATCGAGGACTTCGCGCTCGCGCTGTGTCAACTCGGTGAGCCGGCGCGCGGTCTCGGCCTCGACCAGGCGCTTTTCGCGCCCGGCGCGCTCGCGTGCAAGGCTCGCCTCGATCAAGCCGAGCATGTCGCGGTCGCCAAACGGCTTCTCGATGAAGTCGACCGCCCCGCGCTTGACCGCGGACACCGCCATCGGCACGTCGCCGTGGCCGGTGATGAAGATCACCGGCAGGGTGCAGTGGCGCTCGCGCAGCGCCTCGAACAGCTCGAGTCCGCTCATGCCGGGCATGCGCACGTCGAGCACCAGACACCCCGTCATGGCCGGCGTGTAGGCTTCCAGAAAGGCCTCGGACGACTCGAACGCACACACCTGGTAGCCACTCGACTCGAGCAACCAGACCAGCGAGTCGCGCAGCGCCTCGTCGTCATCGACGATGTAGATGCACTGATCAGGCTCGGCGGGCGACTGGCTCACTGACGGTCTCCGTGGGCAGGGTGAAGGAAAAGATGGTACCGCCTTCGGGGTTCGATTCCACCATCAATCGCCCATCGTGGTACTCGATGATCGAGCGGCAGATGTTGAGCCCCATCCCCATGCCCTCCGCCTTGGTCGAGTAGAAGGGGGTAAACAGCAGCTGGCGCTCTTCCTCGCCGATGCCGTGACCCCGATCGATCACCGCGACCTCGACCGAACGCGGCCCCGCCAGCGCCGCTCTGACCACCAGCTGGCGCTCGCCGCGCGGCAAATCGCCCATCGCATCCAGGCCGTTCTTGATCAGGTTGATGACGACCTGCTCGATCATGATGCGGTCGGCGTGCACCGGCGGCAGATCGGGTGCCACCTCGAGGACGATGCGGCCACTGACACGGCGCGCGTCGATGTCGGCGAATCCGATGGCGTCGTCCAGCACTTCGGCGATCTGCACGGCGCTGCGCCGCGGCTCGCTCTTCTTCACGAACTCGCGCACGCGGCGGATGATCTTGCCGGCGCGCTCGGCCTGGAAGCTCGCTTTCTGCATCGCGGCGAGCAGATCCGCCTCGCGGAAGCGCCCCGACTGGATGCGGGTGACGCAGCCCATGCAGTAGTTGGCGATCGCCGAGAGCGGCTGGTTGAGCTCGTGCGCGAGCGTCGAGGCCATCTCGCCCATGGTGATCAGACGCGAGGTGTGCTGCAGGCGGTCGGCCTGCTCGCGCAATACCTCGGCAGTCTGCTTGCGGTCGGTGATGTCGGTGGCGATGCCCATGCGGACGATGCGCCCGTCCACCCAGCGCGTCGCGTTCTCGCGCACGTGGTACCAGCGCCCGGATAGCGGATGCTGCAGTTCGCCGTCGAACAGCTCCAGCGGCAGGTCGGCTGCACACAGGCGGCGCGGGTCCACGTGGTAGTCGCCGCGTTCCGGCTGAGGCACGGCGACCCCGCGCACCGTTCGTCCGACCGAGTCGAAACCATGGATGTTCTTGAAGGCGCGATTGGCGAAGAGGATCTCGTCGGTCGCTGCGTCGGCCACGAACACGGCCGCTTCGAGGCCGTCGAGCACCGCCTCGAAACGCTCGTGGGCCGCCTCGAGTGCGGCACGCACACGCTTGGGCTCGGTGATGTCGGTCACCGACGCCATCCAGCCGGTCTGCCGGCCGGTGAGGTCGATCAGCGGCGAGAGGTAGAAGCGCGCGTCGAGTCGTTCTCCGTTCTTGCGGCGAATGCGCATCTCGAACCCGGTCGGCGGCGCCTTGCCGGTGAGGGTCAGATCGAGGTTGCGCGTGCAGACGTCGAGATCCTCGTCCGGCCAGTATGGGAACGGCGGCATCGCACCGACCAGCTCGTGCTCGTCGAAACCCACCATGCGGCAGAAGGCGCTGTTCACATAGATGATGCGGCCGGTCAGGTCGATCGCCCGCATGCCCGTGATGACCGACTCCTCCATCGCCTTGCGGAATGCAGACTCGGCGCGCAAGGCGTCCTCCGAGGCCTTGCGGCCGGTGATGTCGTGGGCCACCGCGTACACCAGCTTTTCCTCGAGCACGGGGTTCACGCTCCAGGCGAGCCACTTGAACGTCCCGTCGGCGCAGAGGCAGCGGTTCTCGAAGCTCACCGGCTCGCCGCGGGCCAGCCGGCGCATTTGTTCCATGGTGCTGGCGATGTCGTCGCGATGCACGACATTGAGCAGTGGCTGTCCCGGCAAGGATTCCGGCGAATAGCCGAGGATGCGCTCGAAGGCCGGGTTGCAGCGCCGAAAGGTGCCGTCCAGCCCGACGATGCAAAGCAGGTCGAGCGAGAGGTTGAAGAGGCGGTCGCGCTCCTTCTCGACCTGCACGCGTCGCTTCACATGCAAGCGCAGCAGCCACAAGCTCCACAGAATGATGATGGACAGGCCCAGGATCATCGCGGTGGGCAGCGCCTGCGGCAGCCCGCCCTCGGTCCTGAACGCCGTGGCCCGCAAGGCGAGGCCCGAGCCGGGCGGATCGAGCGGGATCTCGAAGGAGAAACTTTCGTCGACGGCGACCACGCTGGAATTGACCGCGAGGATCTCGCCCGACGGACCGATCAGCGCCAGCCGATATTTTTCGGCGAACCAGCTCGGAGCGAGGTGCCGCACCAGTCGTTCGATCGAATACACCCCGACTATGGCACCGAGAAACTCCCTGCCCCGACGCACGGGAACGTAGATCTCGAGCACCATCTTGCCGCGCGCGTTCAGGTGCGCCTCGCCATAGCTCGGTCGCCCGAACTCACGTGCGCGCCGGAACGGCTCGACCTGTGCAGCGGTCAGGCCGTCGCCGGCAAGCCATTCGGTGGTATCGAACGGTGCCGACCAGCGCACCAGCTCTTCCGGCCCCACCCAGACGACGTTCACCAACTCGCCGGTGTTGGCGATGTGCTGGTTCGCGCGCAACTGGAATCCATCCTGATCGAGTGCATTGGCTGCCAGGTCGCGGGCAAGCTGGCCGAAGAACTCCTCTGTGCCCTGCATGTGCAAGCGCATGGTCTGTTCGGCCCATTGAACGTCACGGGCCACGGCATTGCGCTGGTTCTCCGCTTCTCGAATCTGCAGGAACGAGACCAGCACCAGCATCGTCAGCGCGAACACGCCCACCGCCACATAGGGGGCGGTCCAATACCAGCGGGTCAGGCGCCGCTGACCGGAAGCAAAACTGTCGGGCATCGTCGGGCAGGATGGAACTGGACGCGGCCGGCGTCGATCGGGCCGCGGCAACCACAATGATAGTGGAAACGTGATTGTCGACCCCGCCGAAGCGACCGTGCATCGGGTCTTTCCCCTACCTTGCGGCGATCCACGCCTCATCGCCGCTGGCGAGGCCGCCATGTCCCGCCACGGCGCATCACTTGGGGTTTTCGCCAATTATGTCGCCGGGAAAGGAGGCATACATTGCCCGCTCGCCATCCAGACAAGGAGGATCGCCAGCGTGCTGCGTGCGATCGTTGCGGCAGTCTGCCTGACCGTACTCTCGGCCTTCGCGGACGAGTCCATCCGGGTGGGTGTGTACGGGCCCTTCACGGGTGGTTCGAGTCCGATGGGAATCTCGATGCGCGAAGGCATCCGCATCGCAACACAGGAGATCAACGACGCCGGCGGTGTGCTCGGCCGGCAGATCGAGCTGGTGGAATACGACGACGAGGCGCGCAACGAGCGCGGTGCGCAGATCGCCCAGGAGCTGATCGACAAGGACCGGGTCGTCGCCGCGGTCGGCATCGTGAACACCGGCGTGGCACTCGCGAGTCAGCGCCACTTCCAGCAGGCACGCATCCCGGTCATCACCGCGGTGGCCACCGGCACACTGATCACGCGCCAGTTCCTGCCGCCCGAGCATCCGGACAATTTCGTCTTCCGCGCATCGGCCAACGATACCTTCCAGGCGGAGATGATCGTCGCCGAGGCGATCGACCGTCGGGGATTTCGGCGCGTCGCGATCTTTCACGACGCGACCAACTACGGCCAGCTCGGCCGCGACGACCTGGAGGCAGCGCTGGCGGCCAAGGGAATACATCCGGTCGCAGTCGAGCGCTTCCAGATCCGGCAGGCCGACATGACGGCGCAGCTGCGGCGCGCACGCGATGCCGGTGCGCAGGCCATCCTGACCTACGGCATCGGCCCGGAGCTCGCGCAGATCGCCAACGGCATCGCACGCATGCGCTGGCCAGTGCCGCTCATCGGCAGCTGGACGCTGGCGATGTCGAACTTCATCGACGACGCCGGCCCGCACGCCGAGGGCGCCCGCATGCCGCAGACCTTCATACAGGAACCGACCACGGCCAAGCGTTCGGCCTTTCTCGAGGCCTGGCGCCGCCAGACCGGCACCACCCGCATACCGGTACCCCCCGCCGCAGCCCAGGGGTATGATTCGATGCTGCTGCTCGCTGCCGCCATTCGAAAGGCCGGTGGTACGGACGGCGACGCGATTCGTGAAGCACTCGAGAATCTGAACGAAAAGATCGAGGGGGTCGTCATGACCTACGACAGGCCGTTCACGAAGACCAATCACGAAACCATCAACAGCGCCCACGATATATTCATGGGCGAGGTCCGTAACGGCGCGGTCGTCTTCGCCTACGAGGAAGACCGCCGCAGGGCGTCGGGAAGATGACCCCCGACGCCTCTGCGACGTTTCGTTTGACGATCGGCCGGGGGCACACCCTCTCCCTCCCTCGGTTCCCGGCCGATTCTTTTCCGCCCCATCACAAGCGCCCGTTGCGCCCTCGCGCACCGTCGGGGTTCGTGTGTCGACGCCCGTTCGACCAGGCTCGAACCGCCCGCGACTCGTGCGCCCCCCACTTGCCAGGTTGAAAAAAGGGGCATCGGCAACGCCATTCCTATTGCACGTATTGAGATAACGTTTTATATTGTGAAAAATTGGCTGTCGGGGGACCGCCCTGCGCCGGTTTGCATCAGCAACGTCCCGTCTTACCCGGGCGGGTTTCGCTAACGGAAAGTCATGAGGAGACACACCATGACGCAGAACAACACAGCAAGTCTGAACTCCGACCCCGACACGCAGGAAACGCAGGAATGGCTCGACGCGCTCGACGGCGTCATCACGCATGAAGGCCCGGCGCGCGCCCACTACCTGGTCGAGAAGCTGATCGAAGCCGCGCGCGAAGGCGGCGTCTCGATCCCCTACTCGGCCACCACGCAGTACATCAACACCATTCCGGCCGAGCAACAGCCCAAGTACCCCGGCGACCCCGACCTGGAAATCAAGCTCCACTCCTACATCCGCTGGAACGCGATGGCGATGGTGGTGCGCGCCAACAAGCACACCAACGTCGGCGGCCACATCGCCTCGTTCGCCTCTGCCGCCGCCCTCTACGACGTGGGCTTCTCGCATTTCTGGCGCGCCCCGACCGACAAGCACGGCGGCGACCTGATCTTCTTCCAGGGCCACTCGGTGCCGGGCGTCTATGCCCGCGCCTTCATGCTCGGCCGCCTGACCGAAGAGCAGATGGACAACTTCCGCCAGGAGGTCGACGGCAAGGGCATCTCGTCCTACCCGCACCCGTGGCTGATGCCGGATTTCTGGCAGTTCCCGACCGTCTCGATGGGCCTGGGCCCGCTGTGCGCGATCTACGCCGCGCGCTTCATGAAGTACATGGACTCGCGCGACATGGCCAAGGCCGGCGACCGCAAGGTGTGGGCCTTCCTCGGCGACGGCGAGACCGACGAAGTCGAGTCGCTCGGCGCGATCGGCATGGCCGGGCGCGAGAAGCTCGACAACCTGATCTTCGTCATCAACTGCAACCTTCAGCGCCTCGACGGCCCGGTGCGCGGCAACGGCAAGATCATCCAGGAGCTCGAGGCCGAGTTCCGTGGCGCCGGCTGGAATGTCATCAAGGTGATCTGGGGCACCCACTGGGATGCGCTCCTGAACCGCGACAAGAACGGCATCCTCAAGAAGCGCATGATGGAGTGCGTCGACGGCGAGTATCAGACCTTCAAGGCGAAGGATGGCGCCTACGTGCGCGAGCACTTCTTCAACACGCCGGAACTGAAGGCGCTGGTCGCCGACTGGACCGACGACGAGATCTGGCAGCTCAACCGCGGCGGGCACGACCTCTTCAAGATCTTCTCCGCCTACAAGGCCGCCACCGAGCACAAAGGGCAGCCCACGCTCATCCTCGCCAAGACCATCAAGGGCTTCGGCATGGGCCAGGCCGGCGAGGCGATGAACATCTCCCACCAGCAGAAGAAGCTCGACAAGGATTCGATCGCGCGCTTCCGCGACCGCTTCCACCTGCCTGTGCCGGACGACAGACTCGAAGAGCTGCCTTATCTGCACTTCGACAAGGACTCGCCCGAATACAAGTACATGATGGAGCGGCGCATGGCGCTCGGCGGCTTCCTGCCGCAGCGGCGCACCAAGGCCGAGCCGCTGGCGGTGCCGGCGCTCGACACCTTCGCCGCGCTGCTGAAGGCCTCGGGTGAAGGCCGCGAGTTGTCCACCACGATGGCGATCGTGCGCATCATGAACACGCTGCTCAAGGACAAGCAGATCGGCAAGAACATCGTGCCGATTGTCCCGGACGAGTCGCGCACCTTCGGCATGGAGGGCATGTTCCGCCAGTACGGCATCTGGAACCAGCAAGGCCAGAACTATCTGCCCGAAGACCATGACCAGCTCATGTTCTACAAGGAGTCGAAGACCGGCCAGGTGCTGCAGGAAGGCATCAACGAGGCCGGCGCGATGGCCGACTGGATCGCCGCCGGCACCGCCTATTCGGTGCACGGCGTGCAGATGGTGCCCTTCTACATCTGCTATTCGATGTTCGGCCTGCAGCGCACCATGGACCTGTGCTGGGCGGCGGCCGACCAACGCACCCGCGGCTTCCTGATCGGCGGCACCGCCGGGCGCACCACGCTCAACGGCGAGGGCCTGCAGCACGAGGACGGCCACAGCCTGATCCTCGCCAACCTGATCCCGAACTGCATCTCCTACGACCCGACCTTCCAGTACGAGGTCGCCGTGATCGTGCAGGACGGTCTGCGCCGGATGTTCGCCGAACAGGAGGACGTCTATTACTACATCACGGTGATGAACGAGAACTACGAACATCCCGAGATGCCCGAAGGCGCCCAGGCCGACATCCTCAAGGGCATGTACGCCTTCCGCAAGGGCGGCGACAAGAAGGGCCCGCGCGTGCAACTGCTCGGCTCCGGCACCATCTTCCGCGAGGTCATCGCCGCCGCCGACCTGCTCAAGGCCGACTGGGGCGTCGAGGCCGACCTGTGGGGCTGCCCGAGCTTCAACGAGCTCGCGCGCGACGGCCAGGACACCGAGCGCTGGAACATGCTGCACCCGATGGAGGCGCCGCGTCTCTCGCACGTCGAGAAGTGTCTGAAGGACACGAGCGGCCCGGTGATCGCCGCGACGGACTACCTAAAGCTCTTCTCCGAGCAGATCCGCCCCTTCGTCAAGCGCACTTACGTGACGCTCGGCACCGACGGCTTCGGCCGCTCGGATACGCGCGAGAAGCTGCGCCACTTCTTCGAGGTGGACCGCAAGTGGATCACGGTTGCTGCGCTCAAGGCGCTTGCCGACGATGGCACGATCGCGCGCGACAAGGTCGGCGCCGCATTGCTCAAGTACGGGCTTGACCCGAACAAGCCGAACCCCATGTCCGTCTGAGCGCCGAGGGAGAATAGAACATGAGCCAACTGGTGGAAGTAAAGGTTCCGGACATCGGCGATTTCTCCGACGTGCCGGTCATCGAGCTGTTCGTCAAGCCCGGCGACACGATCAAGGTGGACGATGCGATCGCCACCCTCGAGTCGGACAAGGCGACCATGGACGTGCCCTCGTCGGCAGCCGGCGTCGTCAAGGAAGTGCTGATCAAGCTCGGCGACAAGGTTTCCGAAGGCAGCGTGCTGATCAAGATCGAGGCAGCCGGCAGCGCCGCGGCTTCGGCCCCTGCCGCTTCGCCCGCGCCGGCGGC
>JARFTX010000003.1:110277-112303 GCA_029289265.1 Gammaproteobacteria bacterium | reverse complement strand
GCCGCCCGCATGCCCGAGCCCGGCCGGCGCCGGCGTGTCGCGCAGCCCGCGGATGACGAGCTCGGCGAGGCGGTCCGGGTTGAGATCGAGCTGCGGCAGCCGCGGCAGGGCCGCCGCGTCGAGGCGGGCGAGCAGGCAGGCGAGCGCCTCGCGCACCGCCGCCGCGTCGTTGGTCATCGCGGCGTTGCCCGCGCGCAGACGGGCGCGCACGTCGGCGAGCATCGCCCGGAAGTCGGCGCTGAAGTCGGCCTGGGTGAGCCCCAGCGTGCCGGTCACGATGCCGTCGAGCCGCCTGGCGAGCGCCCGGATCTGCGCGTCGGAGAGCGCCCCGGCGAACACCGCGGCGCCGTCCAGGCCGTCGGCGAGGCGTTCCAGCAGCGCGGCGGGCGAGGCCGGCGTGTCGCCTTCGCCCAGGCGCGCGAGCGGCGCGACGAACGGCTCCAGGAGCGCGCGCAGCTCGGTCAGCGCCTGCGGCAGGCGCGGCTCGATGCGGGTCGTCAGGGCGGTGCCGAACCCCTGCGCCGCAGCCTCGAAGGCCGGCAGCACCGCCTCGGTCGCCCGCGGGTTGAGCACGAGAATCTGGGCGAGTGCGAGCATCTCGTCGACCAGCTCTTCGGCGTCGTTGCGGCCCTGCATGCGGGCGAGCATCTGGGGCTGGATCAGGACGGAGCCGAGCATCGCGCGATCCTCCTAGACGCTCACCGCGACGCTGGCGCTCGCGCCGGCCGCGCCTCCGCCGGCGGGGGCGGCCTGCAGCAGGCGGCCGTAGGCGGTGTCGACGCGGCCGATCTGGGCGCGCAGGTCGGGTGGCAGCCCGCGCAGCCAGTCGATGATGATCTGCACCGAGGCGCCGACGTCGAGCGCCGCGACCAGCGGCTCGACCGAGGCGCGCCAGGTATCGTCGAGGGGCGCGAGCAGCAGCGCGTCCGGGTCGAGTGCGCCGATCTTGGTGATCAGTCCGCGATGCAGGGCATCGAGCTGGCCGCGCAGCGCCGGCGGCAGCGCCCCGTCGAGCGAGATCTGCGCGAGCAGGCGGTCGCGCACGGCTTCGAGCGGGGCGGCGAGCCGGCGCGGATCGAGCGCGCGCAGCTCGTCGAGCAGCCCGACGTAGAGCGCGTCGATCTCGCGCGCGTAGAGGCCGGGATCGAGCGCGGCGAGGCGTTCGCGCACCGAGGCGACGCTGCCGAGCAGATCCGCCAGCGCCTGCGGCGCGGCCAGCAGCTCGTCGAGCTTCGCGTCGATCGCCGTGACGAGTGCGCGCAAGGCCTCGGCCGCGGTCGCGACGAGGCGGGTCACGAGCTTCACGCCGTCGAGAAAGGCGACCACCGGCATCCCGAACTGGCGCACCAGCGCCTCGCGCACCCAGGCGCGCAGCGCCGCCGGATCGGCCGGCACCAGCGGCGCGAACGGGCCGTCCGGATGCGGGAAGCGCTCGCCGAGCTGCGCGAAGCGGGTTGCCAGCGTCGCGTCGGCCTCGGCCAGCCGGCGCTCCAGCGCCGCGAGCGCGGTCAGGCCGTCGCCGGCCGCGAGCGTCTCGGCCTCGGCGAGCCAGGCTTCGATCGCGGTGCGCTCGGCGGCCGCCGCGGAGGGCAGGGCGGCCAGTCCGCTGGCGATCCGGCTGCGCGCGAGCGTCAGGCGGGTGAGGCGCGCGCCCGGGGCAGCGGCGCCCAGCGCGTCGGCCAGCGCTTGGCGCGCGGCGGTCCAGTCGGCGCCGAGCTGCTCCGGGCGCACGTCGCGGGCCGCCGCGCGCAGATCGGCGAGCGCCGCGGCCACCGCGCCGGTGGCGTTTTCGGGGACCTTGGCGAGGATGGTGGTGAGCCAGTCGTCGAACTGCGCGCCCGGATCGCCGAGCGCGTCGAGCCTGGTGACGAGGTGGTCGGCGATGTCGAGCGCGGCGTCGAGCGTCGCGGTGAAGCCGCGGATGCGCGCGCGCATCGCCGACAGCCCGTCGGCGAGATCGCCCACCGGCAGCGCCTCGTCCAGCGCGCCGAGCGCCGTGGTCATCGCGCCCGAGAGTGGGGCGACC
>JARFTX010000003.1:0-110223 GCA_029289265.1 Gammaproteobacteria bacterium | reverse complement strand
GCACGCGGTCGAGCTCGGCCAGCACCGCGCCGTGAGCCTGGGCGGCCTGCGCGAGCAGGGCGGCGACGTCAAGCTGGCGGCGCAGGCGCGCGCGCAGCTCGCCCAGCCCCGCGTCGGCCTGAGCCAGCCAGCGCTCGGGCGCGAAGTTGCGCAGCTCGTCGGTCGCCCGGCGGTAGGGCTCGGCCAGCACCGGCTCGAGCGCGGCGCGCGGCGAAAAGGCCAGCAGCCGCGCGCGGGCCTGATCGGGCAAGGTCTTGACCTGCTCGAGCAGCGCAATCGGGCTGGCTTCGATCTGCACGTCGAGATCGACGATCAGCGGGTCGGTGAGCGGAGTGAGCGAGCGCGGCAGCACCGACATCGCCTCGCGCAGCAGCGCCGGGCCCGGGTCCGGCAGTGCCGAGGTGTCGATCGAGCGGATGATGCGGTCGAGCTCGCCGATCGCGGCGATGACCTCGTCCGCGACCGGCTCGAACGAGAGCCGCGCGACCGTTCCGGCGAGCGCCTCGAGCTGTCCGGCGAGTGCGCGCAACTGCTGCACGGGCGCCTCGTTGGCGAGGCCGCCCAAGGCGTCGAGCGCGGCGCGAATCGGTGCCGTCAGGGCTTCCGGATCGATCGCATCCATGGCCGTGCCGGCGGCAGTGAGGGCCTCGCCGAGCGCGGCCGAGGCCGTGCCCAGTGTCTGCGACACGGTTGCGACGAGCTGCGCCGTCACCGCCTCGAGGGCTTGCTCGATCTGCTCCCGCACCGCGTCCAGATCGAGCGCCGAGATCGCGTCGCGGGCCTCGCCGAGCACGCGCCGGGTTTCGGCGGTGAGCTGGGCGAGGCCTTGTTCGATCGCGCCGACGGCCTCATCAGCGCGGCCGATCGCCTCGGTGATCGGCTCGGTGACCGCGCCGATGTCGAGCGCGCCGAGCAGGGTCTCGAGTTGCTCGCGCAGCGTGTCGAGCTGCGCGGTGACGGCGGCAAAGGCGTCGGTGGGGAGTGGCGGGACCTGCGTCGCGCCGAGCGCCTCCGCGAGATCGGCGAAGCTCGCCCGCGGCTGGAGCAGCACCAGGGTGCGGCACAGGCCCGCGTCGAACGCCCCGGGCAGGGCCGTGAGGCCGTTCAGCAGCGCGGTGCGCGCCGGGGCCGCGGCGGCGACTGCGGCATTCTGCGCGAGCAGGGCCGCGCGCGTGGTCTGGGCTGCGGTGAGGCGGGCGGCGAGCTCGGCGGTTGCGCCGCTCTGGACCGCCGTGGCCAGGGCCTCGACCGCGGCGACGTGGGCCTCGGCGGCGACGCCCAGCGCAGCGGCCGGGAGTGCGGCAACGGAGGCCGCTGGCACTGCCGCCGCAAGCCGTGCCGTAGTGGCGGAGCGAATCAGGCCCGCGAGGGCTGCGATGGTCGCCTGGAGCTCGTTGCGCACGGCGGTCGCAGTCGCGTCGTCCCAGCGGATCAGCGTGTCGAGCGGATCTCGCAGGTCATCGAGTATCGGCAGCGAGCGCACGGTGAAGTAGCCTGGCCGGAAGGTGCCGACCCGGGCGTGCACCCAGCGCAGCAGCGCCGGGACCGAGAGATCCGCCGGCAGCGTGTCGATCCGCGCCCTGGCTGCGGCGACCTGGTCGCTCGTCAACGCCCCCTCGGCGCCACCCGGGCCCGAACCGCCCGAACCACCAGAGCCGCCCGAACCACCCGAACCACCCGAACCACCCGAACCACCCGAACCACCACCCGCTCCGGAGCCAACACCGGCAGGCGGTTGCGGCGGGCTGAACGCGGCCACCAGTCCGCAGCTCCAGTCGCCTTCCAGCAGCCCTTGCAGGGCCGCGATGCGGGCCAGCAGCGGCTCGATCGCCGCGGCCAGCTCGCCACGCATGCGCTCGGGCAGGGCGGCGACGTCGGCCTCGAGCCCTCCGACCAGATTTCCCAGATCGCCCTGCAAGGACGGCAGAAGCGCAGAAAATGCGGCCCCCAGGTTGCCGGGAGGGGCCAGATCCGGCGCGCGCACGCCGGCGAGTCCGGATACGGCGGCGCCGAAGCCGCCCGGCGGACCACCTTGCCAGCCCCCGATCATCTGCGCGAGCCCTGCGTACTGGCCGCCGGCGCCGGACGCCAGCGCGGCGAAGTCGATGCCGCCCACGCTCTGGTCGATGCGGATCAGCAGCCCCGGCATGGCCGGTTACCCCAGCAAGTCCCGCAGGCCGGCGCCGAGCTCGCCGAGCTGGCCGATCGCCGGACCGGTCTCGCCGACGATGCCGGCGAGCGCTCCGGTCGGGTCGGACAGCTCCGGCAGGCTGCCCAATGCGGCGAGCGCGTCGAGGGCCCCCATCGCCGAGTCGAGCATGCCGGCCGCGGCGTCGAGCAGGCCGGTGTCGATGCCTCCGAGCAGATCGGCGGGCGGAGGCGGCGGGGGGCTCTCGGCGAGCCACATCGCGTAGTCGATCTGGTCGGGTGCGCTCGCCTCGGCCTGGATGTGCAATTGCTGCAGCAACACGTACTGGATCTCGGTGCCGGTGGCGATGTCCGACACGAAGGTGAGCGGCTCGCCGGCGAGGTACTTCTCGCGCACGGCATTGAGGAAGGCGAGGCCTTCCTCCTCACCGGCGATCGAGCCCTCGATGACGATGCGGGTCGGGCGGCGGTTGAGATCCTGGAAGAGGCTGCCCGCGCGGCCCGGCACCGGCAGTTCGAGGTACTCGCGCGTCTCCAGCGTCTCGAGGCGGGTGACGCGCTTCACCTCCCAGTCGCCGAGCATGGGCGTGAGTCTCATCCTGCAATCCCCTGAATCGACAGAGGTTCCAATGTCGCAATCCGGATGCGGGCGCACGGCGCGCACGGTGTGGCAGCGCGGCACTTTGCCGAATCCCGACGACGGACCGGAACGCGCGAGCGCCCGGCGCCCCATTGCATCACTGCGAGGTCGCGCAAGCGCGAGCAGGACAGAAAGCAATGGGCTTTAGCCAAGGTCAACCCCCCTCAGCCAGGCCTGGTCGAGCAGCAGGCGGTTGATCTGGCGCGCAAAATCCTCCGCCGCGTCGGTGCTTTCGACCGCATCGGATACGGGAGATTGCGGCGCGCGGCCTTCCCCGCCGGCAGCGTCGCCAGAGAGGGGGGGCGTAGTGGCCCCGTCGAGCAGCCGCGAGGGCGCGCGCGGTGCCGGATCGGCAAGCCGCGGTGCGGGTTGGCGCCCGGCCGCCGCCCTCCGTGGGCCGAGCTCCGCCAGCAGGCGGCCGGCGAGCGCGATGCCGGCCGTGGCGGCAGCGGGCGTCCAGCTCGCCTGGACGACGAGCGAGTTCGACGCCGGCGCCAGCCGCGATGCGGCGGCTTGTCCCGGCGGCGCGTCGAAAAGAAAGGCCCCGCCGCGCCCTGGATCGCGGCCCTGCTGGGCGCGCTCCAGGGCTGGCGCGGCCCGCTGCCGACTGTGTCGATGCGACAGCGGCTCCGGTCGGGGGGCGGCCGGGGGGGAAAAGGGAAGGGGGGCCGGGACGGTCACCTTACCGGCCGTGCGGCCGAGCGGAGCGACCGGCATCGGGCCGGGAAAGCGTTCGAGGAGATCGCCGACGAGCAGCGCCGCGAGCCGCGACATGCCGGTCAAGGCTCCCGCGAGGGCGTCCGATCCACCCCGCTCGGCGGCTCTTCCGGCGACGGCGGCGCCGTCTGCCGCCACGGCTGTAACGGTGTCGGCGGGCACCATGCCGGGCGCCGGGCGAGCTGCCCGGGCGAGCTGCGCGGCTGTCCGCCGACCCGTCGCCCCCGCCGCCGCGAGCGCGGTCCTGGCGCCACGGACTTCGGCGCGAGCGCGCCGCACCGGCTTCGTCACGTCGGTGTGCGACGCATCCGGCGGCACGGCGCCGAACGGATCGACCGTGGCGCAGGCCGGCAACCTGTCGAGCGTGGCAAGGCGCGCATCGCACACGCGGGTGCAGGCCGCGATGAGCGTCTCGATGCGCCGGCCGGCGAGCTCGAGGCGCCCCCGGGCAGCGCCGAAGGGGCGCGTGCCCGCGAGCCGGCTCGGCCCGGCCGTGGCGCCGCGTACGCCGGGGTCGGATCGCTCCCCGAGCCGCTGCCGCTCACTCATGGCCCGAGCGCTCCTCGCGCAGCATCTGCAGGTGCAGGAGGATCTGGCCGAGCGTGAGCTCGCCGAGCTGCTGCGGGGTCCAGCCGAACTCGCGGGCGAGCACGTGGGCGGCGCGGGCGATCGGCGCCTCGGCCGCCTCTTCGAGCACGCCCGGCGCGACGGCCAGGCCGCTGATGCGGTTCACCTCGGCGAGCAGGAACTCCAGCAAGCCGACCGGCAGCGCGTTGATCTGCCCGATCGACAGCTGCGGCGCGTCGAGCGCCGCGTGCACCATCAGCGCGCCGGTGAGCGCGTCCTGCTCGCGTGCCGCCCGGCTGATGAGCTGCAGGTCGCGCACGCAGAGCGGGCGCAGTCGCACCTTGCCGGCGAACCCGGCGCGCGTCGCATCGATCAGCGCCGCGGGCACCTCGACCTCGAAGGCGAGCGCGCTGCCGGCGAGCAACTCGTCGGCGCTCAGGAATTCCTCGCCGGCGGCGGCCGCCGGCGCGCCGCTCTCGCGTGTCGTCGTTGCGCTCATCGCCTCAAGCCTGCTCGTCGCGGACGGTCACGTAGAGCGCCTGGAAGGTCGCCGCCTCCATGACGAAGTCGTCCTCGGGCATGGTCAGGTTCCACTGCTCGATCTTGACCCCATGCAGCGTCACGGTGGAGCGCGTGCCGGGCTGGGCGGCGTTCTCCGACATCAGCGTGATGTTGAAGGCGGGCTGCGCCCACGAGCGCCCGGGACGCTGCCCGGCGGCTTCGCCGAGCAGCAGGGCGAGCAGCGCGCCGTTGACGTAGGCGCGGTCGATGCGCCCGCGCACCGTGACGTTGCCCGAGCGCAGCTCGGAGGCGTAGCGCTGGCCGATCTCGTGGAAGGGCCGGATCGCCGAGCTGACCTCGACGGTCACGCCGGTGACGCGCCCGACCTGGATCAGGTCGCTTCCCTCGATCACCGCGTTGGCGCCGGCGCCTTCGGGGCCGTCGCCGTCGGGCGAGAGCAGGATGGAGCCGTCGGCTCCGGTGAAGACATGGGTATTGGCGGCGGATGGCATGGTGGACTCCTTTCCCGGCCGGTCAGGACAGCGCGAGCGTGACGCGGATGTAGTCGATGCTGAAGGTGGGCTGCATCGTCACATTGACGACGCAGCGGCCGGCGATCTCGTCGGCGCGCGTCGCCTTGACCTCGAGCTGGTAGCCGGTGAGCGCTTCGTCGACCACCATCGTCGTCAGGAAGCCGTCGAGCGCGCCGTGCAGCGCCTTGCGCACGCGCTCGTTGTTGAGCTTGCCGATGAACGGATTGGCGACCTGGCGGATGCCGGCCTTGGCGAAGTCGACGATGCGACGCGTCGTGATCTGCAGGAAGGCCGCGCCCTCGGTCGTGATGCCGCGCACGACGCGCACCCCCTGGCGCACTTCGAGCGGGCAGACGTTGCCCTGCAGCAGGTCCTTGAGCTCACCGTAGCTGTAGCGGGTGGCGAGTGCGTCGACGCCCGGCAGCACCTTGTTGGTCGGGCTCGCCTGCGGCGCGAGCGAGGCGATCAGGCCGGCCACCGCCGCCGCGGTGTAGTTGCCGGGCAGCGTCACCTCGGCGTCGGCCGCCGGATCGTAGGTCCGCACGCCCGGGGTCACCAGCACGACGCGCTTGTTGGCGGTGACCTGGTTCTTGATCGCGGCGACGGTGGAGGCGTCGGCGCCGATCACCGAGATCATGTCCTTGCCATTGGTCTCGGAGCTCTCGAGCGCGGCCTGCAGCACGGTCTTGGCGGTCGCGGTGGCGAGCTCGGGCGCGATCAGGATGTTCACGTCCTCCTTGACCAGCTCGGCGACGCCGGCCGTGAACGCCGCCTGATTGGCGCCGGTCGCAAGCGCGTGCGCATAGACCGTGCGGGCGCCGTTGGCGAAGAGGAGCGCGAGCGCGCGCATCAGGTTGAGTGTGCCTCCGCTCAGCGCGTCGGACGGCGCATAGAAGCGTGCCGCGTCCTCCATGCTGCCGAGGATGTGGGTGGTGCCGATCGCGTCGGTTACGCCGGTCGCCGCCGCCGCGGTGCCTACGATGCCGACGTTGCCGAAGCTCACGCCGCGGGGCGCGATCAGCCCCTCGGACTGGACCCGGATGAATGTGCCAGGAACGATTTGTTCCGCAAATGCGTCTTCCATCGCGCGCTCCTTCCCCCTGCGGGGCCTTGTTCGCCCCGCGCCCGGGGCACAGCTCCGTCCGCGGGCCTTCCGCGGGCGCCTCGTATCGACCGGATCAGCCGTCCGGCACGGTATTCAGGACGATCTCCTCGATCAGCTCCTCGCCCGCCGACGGCAGTTTCACGAACTCGAAATCGACGTCGAACAGCAGCACGCGCGGGGCCTCGGAGGGCGCGCGCTCGAGCCGCCGGAAGCCGTGGCCGGCCAGTTCGCTGCGGGAGTGGGTAAGGATTGCCGCGGCGAGCGTCGCCGCGTAAGTGCTCGCGGCATTGTCGTTGCCGCCGCCGATCGTGACATCGACGCGCGCCTGCGCGCGGCGGCCGAAGAGGCTCGCATCTGGCGCAACGTGCCGCCCGACGTAGCCGCCGAGGCCGAGCGGGCGGATGCGCCGGACATGCACGCGCACCTGCCGGCTCAGGCCGCCCGGCACGCCGGCCGGCATCAGGGCGGCGAGAGCGGTCTCCAGCACGGAGAGTGCTTCCACGGACAACGCGTCTGCCACGTCGCGCTCCAGTCGGGGTAAGGGTCGCGTCGCGCCGGCCAGCAAGGCGGGCCAAGCACGCACGGGTATTCTTGTTAGTTATGTCGGTTTAGAGAACGACTGTGCGTTTGTCAAACCTGAAACATCTCGGCGCGCGGAAATCCATCGGATACGGATTGCCGCGCAACCCGATCAGACCCGCTCAGCCGAAGACGCGGGCGCTGCGCGCAGCCTGCGAGCCGAAGATCTGCGGCTCTTGCGGGGCGCGTGTGGAGGGAAGGTGGGTACGGATGCGCGCGAACCAGTCGTCGTAGCTCGCCTCCCGAGGCAGACCGCGCAGCGCATCCAGGGCGTGACGGGTGAAGGCGCCGTTTGCGCGGCCCAGGAAGTGGCCGTCCCAGCAACGCTGGACCTCGCGACAACCGGCCAGGAGCAGGTCTAGTGCGAGCGGCACGTGCTTCGCCCATGCGCCGGCATGGCAGCAGTCGGCGATCGCGACGAGCCGCACCCCGGCGCGGCGAGCGGCGAGGCAGTCGCGCAGGGAAGGGTCGAGTCCGCATACCACCGCCTTGGTTGTTCCGGCCGTTCCCGAATCCTCCCGACCCGGGGTGCCGGCCTCGCCCTCGTCCGAAAAACATGCGCCATGCCCCGACCAGGTCAACACCAGCACATCGCCCGGGCGCGTGCGTCCAACGACCTCGGCGGCAGCACCGACGACTGCCGCCCGCGTGGCCGCGCTGTCGGTGAGCGTCCGCACGACGAAGCCGCGCCGAGCCAGTTCGGCGGACCAGTCACGGGCGTCGTTCGCGCAGCCCGCTAGGCACACGCCGCCGGGGTAGTCGTCGATGCCGATGCACAGGGCGAACATATGCTTAGGCATCAGCTGGATCGGAAAAACTCAGGCCCGCACGGCCTCGAGCAGTTCCCGCACTCCTTGCACGCGCTGCTTGAGGTTAGGCAGGCTCGCCTGGCGGATCAGGCGGTCGGGGCCGGCCATTCGGGTGCTACGGTCCTTCTGGATCAGGAAGATGACCTTGGCGGGGTCGATCGGGGGGTTGGGGCCGAAATGCACGCTGATCTGCGCCTCCGAGGCGTCGAGCTTGGCGACGCCGAAGGGTTTGACCAGCAGGCGCAGGCGGTGGGACTCGATGAGCGCCTGGGCCTGCGGCGGCAGCTCGCCGAAGCGGTCGATCAGCTCTTCCTGCATTGCGCGCAGCTCGTCGTCGCGCTCGCAGTTGGCGAGCCGCTTGTAGAGGGTGAGGCGCTCCTGGACGTCAGGGCAGTAGTCGGACGGGAGCAGCGCGGGGGTGTGGAGATTGATCTCGGAGACGACCTCGAGCGGCTGGGCGAGGTCGGGCTCGCGGCCCGCCTGCAGGTCGCGCACGGCGCGCTTCAACATCTCCGTGTAGAGGCTGAAGCCGATCTGCTGGATCTCGCCGGACTGGTGCTCGCCCAGCACCTCGCCGGCGCCGCGGATCTCCAGATCGTGCATCGCCAGGTAGAAGCCCGAGCCGAGCTCCTCCATCAGCGTGATCGCCTCGAGCCGCTTCTGCGCCGCCGCGGTCGGCTTGGCGTGCGCGTCGGTGAGCAGGTAGGCGTAGGCCTGGTGGTGGCTGCGCCCGACCCGGCCGCGCAGCTGGTGGAGCTGGGCGAGGCCGAAGCGGTCGGCGCGGTTGATGACGATGGTGTTGGCGGTGGGAATGTCGATGCCGGTCTCGATGATGGTCGTGCACAGCAGCAGGTTGGCGCGCTGGGTGGTGAACTCGCGCATCACGCGCTCGAGTTCGCGCTCGGGCAGCTGGCCGTGGCCGACCACGATGCGCGCCTCGGGCAGCAGCGCGGCGAGCTCGTCGCGCACGTTCTCGATGGTCTCGACCTCGTTGTGCAGGAAGTACACCTGGCCGCCGCGCTTGAACTCGCGCAGCACCGCCTCGCGCACGATGCCTTTGCTGTGGCGCTGCACGAAGGTCTTGATCGCGAGGCGCTTCTGCGGCGCGGTGGCGATCACCGAGAACTCGCGCATCCCTTCGAGGGCGAGGCCCAGCGTGCGCGGGATCGGGGTGGCGGTGAGGGTCAGGATGTCGACCTCGCTGCGCAAGTGCTTCAGCGCCTCCTTCTGGCGCACGCCGAAGCGGTGCTCCTCGTCGATGATGACGAGGCCGAGGCGCTTGAACTTGACGTCCTTCTGCAGCAGTCGGTGCGTGCCGATGATGATGTCGATCTTGCCCTCGGCGAGCTGGGCGAGCGCGTCGGCCTGCTCCTTGGCGCTGCGAAAGCGCGACAGCTCGGCGAGCCGCACCGGCCAGTCGGCGAAGCGGTCGGAGAAGGTCTGGAAGTGCTGCTCGGCGAGCAGCGTGGTGGGCGTCAGCACCGCGACCTGCTTGCCGTCGGCGACCGCGACGAAGGCGGCGCGCAGCGCCACCTCGGTCTTGCCGAAGCCGACGTCGCCGCACACCAGCCGGTCCATCGGCCGGCCCGAGCGCATGTCGTCGACGACCGCGTCGATCGCCGCCTGCTGGTCGGGCGTGGTCTCGAAGCCGAAGCCCTCGGCGAAGGCCTCCAGGTCGTGCTGGCGGAAGTCGAAGCGGTGGCCCGGCCGGGCGGCGCGCTGGGCGTAGAGGGCGAGCAGCTCGGCGGCGGTGTCGCGCACCTGCATCGCCGCCTTCTTCTTCGCCTTCTCCCACTGGCCGGAGCCCAGCCGGTGCAGCGCGACCGCCTCGGGGTCGGCGCCGGCGTAGCGGGTGATGACGTGCAGCTGCGACACCGGCACGTAGAGCTTGTCGCCGTTGGCGTACTCGAGGTGCAGGAACTCGGTCGAGCCTTCGCCCAGATCCATGTGCACCAGCCCCATGTAGCGGCCGATGCCGTGCGAGACGTGCACCACCGGGTCGCCCGGCTTGAGCTCGGAGAGATCGCGCAGCCAGCCCTCGACGGTGGCCGCCTTGCGGGCATCGCGCCGCGTGCGGGTGCGGGCCGTGGCGGCGTAGAGCTCGGTCTCGGTGACGAGGGCGAGCTTCGCCTGCGGCAGCACGAAGCCCGACGCGAGCGGTGCGACGCCCAGCGCGAACCGTTCGCCGGCGGCGAGAAAACCGTCGAGGTCGGCGCACGGTGCAGGCTTGAGGCCGTACTCGGCGAAGAACTCGGCGATGGTCTCGCGCCGCCCGGGCGAGTCGGCGAGCACCAGCACGCGCCCCCCGGCGGCGCCCCAGTCGCCGTCGACCAGGGCCTTGAGCCGGTGCACGGGATCGGCCGCACGCCGCTCGACCGAGACGTCGGGCAGCGCCGTCGCGGCGGCATCCTGCGCCGCCGGGTCGAACGCGGGCAGGTCCACGCGCGGGTGGCTCTTGAGCGCGGTGAAGAACGCCTCCTGGCTCAGGAACAGCGTCTCGGGCGGCATCACCGGGCGCGTGCGGTCACCCTTCAGCAGGTCGTGGCGCGAGCGCGTGTCGCGCCAGAACTCGTCGATCGCGGCCGGGACGTCGTGGTGCAGCACCACCGCCGCACCCGCCGGCAGATAGTCGAAGAGCGTCGCCGTCTCATCGAAGAACAGCGGCAGGTAGTACTCGATGCCGGCCGGCGCGATGCCGTGGGAGACGTCCTTGTAGAGCGCGACGCGCGACGGATCGCCTTCGAAGCGCTCGCGGAAGCGGCCGCGAAAGCGCGTGCGTGCCGCCTCGTCGAGCGGGAACTCGCGCGCCGGCAGCAGGCGGATCTCGGGTACCGGATAAACGGTGCGCTGAGTGTCCGGATCGAAGGTCTTGATGGTCTCGACTTCGTCGTCGAAGAGGTCGATCCGAAACGGCAGGGCCGCGCCCATCGGATAGAGGTCGATCAGGCCGCCGCGCACCGAAAACTCGCCCGGGCTGACGACCTGGGTCACGTGGGCGTAGCCGGCGAGCGCCATCTGCGCGCGCAAGCCCTCGAGGTCGAGCCTTTCGCCCTGCTTGATGAAGAAGGTATAGGCGGCGAGCCAGGCCGGCGGCGCCAGCCGGTAGAGCGCGGTCGAGGCCGGCACCAGCACCAGGTCGGCCTCGCCGCGCGACAGCGCGTAGAGCGTCGCGAGCCGCTCCGAGATCAGGTCCTGGTGAGGCGAGAAGCTGTCGTAGGGCAGCGTCTCCCAGTCGGGCAGCGCGTGGGCGCGCAGCTTCGGCGCCGCCCAGGCGAGCTCGTCGTGCAGGCGCTGCGCGTCGAGCGGATTGGCGGTGACGACGAGCAGCATCGCCCCGCGTCCGGCGAGCTGCGCGAGCGCCAGCGCGTCGGCTGAACCGGCAAGCGGCGGCAGCGCGAGGCGCGCGCCGGCTTTGGGGGTGGCTAGGGTGGCAAGCGGGGGAAGCAGCGGGTCGAGCGATGCGGACATGAGGCGGGCGGCCGAGGCGGTGACGCGGCGACGATGGCGGAGTGCGCGATTATAGGCGCCACCGTCTTGGTGCAGAACCGCTCGTCACCGGCAAGGCTGGCTTTCGGCCCCGCCGCGTCCGATGAACTATCCGCCCGCAGCCTGGGATCCTGTCGTCAGGACCAGTTGCCCGTTCTTCACGGGAATGCGCGAACCCGGCTCCTGGTCCATGCGCACGCGGCCGACCTGGTCGCCGAGTCGATACTCGACGTCGTAGCCGACGAGCTTCTCGTGCGTGTCGGTGACCATCCGGCAGCGTGTTTGGGTCGTGGTATAGGTGTCGTTCGCCTGCATGTTGGCTTGCACCTGGTTGCCCGCATACCCGCCGGCCGCGGCCCCGGCCACGGTCGCGATCTTCTTTCCGCTACCGCCACCGATCTGGTTTCCGAGAAGGCCGCCCGCAACCGCGCCGACCACCGTGCCCGTGATCCGGTTCGGATCCTGGACCGGCCGCCGATGCCGCACCGCGACTTCCTCGCACACTTCACGCGGCGTCTCGATCGTCTCCATGACCGGACGCGCGTGCAGGACGTCGGCGTACTTCGGGCCGAAGTCCGGCAGTCCGAGCGTTGCGATGGCGCCGCCCGCGGTCACCCCGAGCGCGCCGAGGCCGATGCCCAGCATCATGGATTTGTTGAGAGGCATTTCGTCGCTCCGCAGAAGTTTTTTCCGGATGGATTCTAGAACCGACTCCTGCGGTCATGGCGCTTCCGAAACAAAGGGATACGGAAAAACTGCGGCGACTACCGGGGCGCGACGCGCCAGTTCGACAGCAACGGGCGGCCGCGCACCGTGCAGCCGAGCGCCTCCAGCCACTGCCCGACGACGAGGTTCGAGTTGTGGGCGAGGGTGTAGTCGAGCGGATGCGGAACGAAGTACACGTCGATCGTCGCGTTGTGGTGCAGGGCCCGGGCGCGCCCTTCCGCGAACAGCGCTTCGAGCTCGCCGTAAAGGCGTCGGGTGGCTTCGGCGGCGACCACGACCTCTAGGGCCTCGACAACCTGGACCCGCAGCTGGCTCCGGATTGCGTCGGCCTGCACTGGCCCGGGCAAAGCCTGGCGGCCGAGTGCCGCGGCCGACGGCCGCACGAGTGCATGCAGGCCGCTGGCGAGGTCGGTTTGCTCCAGCACGTAGTAGTCCCAGTCGCCGTAGGAGTAGCGCACCGCGCCGCCGTCGGGGGCGGGCAGCACCAGGCTGGAATGGCGCCCGTGGTCGAGCACCAGCACCCGTACCGGCTCGGCGGGATCGGCCGGCGGGACGATCACGCTGGTGCAACCGGCCAGCGCCGCGACGGCCAGGGCGAGGGTCGCCGCACGTATCGCCATCAGCCAATCGGTGAGCCTCGTGCGGCGGAATTTCACCACGCGGTGACCGAAGCGGCCGTCAGTCTCTGGCAGGAGAATCTTCCAGCGGGGTTGGGCGGGCGTCGTGCGCATCGGCCGGGACTTCGTCGGTGGAGACGGCGCCGGGGTCGCCGCCTGCATCGCGGGGCTCCGGCAGATGCTGCGCGAACCAGTCGATGACTTCGCGCGCGAAGGCAATGCGCGCATGCGCATCGACGAGCGAATCCGCGGCGACGGGCAGGGTCTGCCAGTCCTTGGGGGCTTCGACCAGCGCGTAGGCCTGTTCGATGATGTGCCGGTCGGGATCGCCTCCGGTCACGACCATGCGCAGCGGCACGGCCAGGGCCGAAAGCGGCTGGGCGCCGGCGAGATCCGGGCGCCCGCCCAGGCAGGCGATCGCAGCAAAGCGCCCCGGTGCTTTCCACGCGGCGCGCACGGCGGCGCCGCTGGTCGTCCCAGAGGCCACCAGCCCGAGCGAGAGCGGCGCCAGCGGCGGCTGGTGGGCGATCCAGTCGGCGACCGCCAGCAACCGGTTGGCCATCTGCGGAACGTTGAAATGCGCGTCGGGGTCGCGCTGCACTTCGTAGCCGGTGAGCAGATCGAGCAGCAGCGTCGCGTAGCCTGCTTCCTGCAGGGCGTTCACGACGAGGTCGTGGTCGACGGGCGGGGCATCGGCCGGTTCGGCATGGAGCACGATCGCAAGTCCTCGAACGTCCGGCGCATGCGCGAGAGCACCGTCGAGCCAGGCGCTGTCGGCGGGGATGCTGAGCTGCGTCTTGCGTAGTTTCACGGGGATCTCTTGCGGCGCAGGCGATGCGGTCGAGCATGTCACAGCGCGCGAGTGCGGGCAAGCGACTGCCTTACGATCCGAGCCGTTCGACTTCCCAGCCGATCGTGCCCGGCCGGGCCGTCACGCGTGGCGGTGGATAGGCACCGGAATGCGCCGTGCCCCGAACGGCGTGTCGTAGCCGCCGAAGCGCCCGGCGAGCGGCGTCGAGCACTTGACGCAGCGGCCGTGGTCGTCGACGCGGTAGGAAAGGATCTCGTACCAGTCGCGCACGATCAGCGCATCGCCACAGCCGGTGCAGTAGGTGGTTCCGCCCTCCTTGTCGTGCACGTTGCCGGTATACACATGGGCGAGTCCGGCGCGGCGGGCGATGTCGCGCGCCCGGCGCAGCGTCGAGGCGGGCGTCGCCCGAATGTCGGTGAGCTTGAAATCGGGGTGGAATGCGGTGAAGTGGAGCGGGACTTCGGCGCCGAGTTCGTGCGCGATCCACTGCGAAAGCGCCGTGACCTCCTCGTCGGAGTCGTTGTGGCCGGGAATCAGGAGCGTCGTGATCTCGGTCCACACGGCGCTCTCGTGCACCAGCCACTTCAGCGTGTCGAGCACGGGCTGCAGGTGCGCGCCGCAGAGCTTCACATAGAAATCGTCGGTGAAGCCCTTGAGGTCGACGTTGGCCGCGTCCATGCCCGCAAAGAACTCGGGTCTCGCCTCGGCGGTGATGTAGCCGGCAGTCACCGCCACCGTCTTCAGGCCCTGCGCATGGGCGGCGCTCGCACAGTCGATCGCGTACTCGGCGAAGATCACCGGATCGTTGTAGGTGAAGGCGATGCTGCGGCAACCCCATCTCTTTGCCGTGCGGGCGATCTCCTCGGGCGAGGCCGAATCCATCAGCCGGTCCATGTCGCGCGATTTGGAGATGTCCCAGTTCTGGCAGAACTTGCAGGCGAGGTTGCAGCCGGCGGTGCCGAACGAGAACACGCTCGAGCCGGGGTGGAAGTGGTTGAGCGGCTTTTTCTCGATCGGGTCGATGCAGAAGCCTGAGCTTCGGCCGTAGGTCGTCAGCACGATCGCGTCGCGCTCGCGCATGCGCACGAAGCACGCCCCGCGCTGGCCTTCGTGCAGGCGACAGAAGCGCGGGCACAGGTCGCACTGGATGCGCCCGTCGTCGATTGGGTGCCAGTACCGGCCGGGGTGGTTCATTGCGGCTCGCTCGGGGCGGGTGTGGCCGATGCCTCGGTCCATTTCCTGACCGTGAAAGTGGCCGCCATCAGTCGTGGCGCGGGGCGGTCGGCGTCGAGCCCGGCCTTGTGCTTCAGCGCCGCCAGAAAGCGCCGCGGCTCGGGCAACTGCTCCCACACTTGGGGCAGAAAGGTCGCGCTGCGGCAGCCGGAGAAGATGATCAGTCCGTCGACGCCCGGCCGTACCTGCCCGAGCAGCGCGGCCTCGTCGCCGAATTCCAGGTAATGCGGCTCTGACAGCAGTGACACCTCGATGACGACCCGCTCCAGTTCATCGGCGGTCAACGGGGGAAAGCGCGGGTCGCGCGTCGCCGCCGCGATCGCATTCGCGACGACATCCTCGCCGAGGGCCTTTTGCGCCCGGATGCTGCCCATGCAACCGCGCAATTCGCCCCTGGACTTGAGGGTGACAAAAGTCGAGGCGCGCTGCGCGAGCAGCCCGTCGGTCGCCGCGGGCGGTGGTTCGCCCAGGCCGAGATGCGAGGCGATCGCCTGGCGGCCTCGCCGCAGGAGGATGTCGCCCAGGTCGCCGTCAGTGCTGGAGAGGTCTGGCATGGGAGGGGATCTCGCAGAATGCGACGCTCGCGTAACCGACCACGCGAGCGCGGTCGCCCGCCGTGTCGCCGGAATTGCGCAGGTCCAGCAGATGCGGCTCGAGGCCGAACTGTCCGGCCACCTGGAGCAGCCCGTTGAGCGGCGTCGCTCCGCAGGCCTGCTCGTGATCGATGCCGGGGCGCAGCCTCAGCACCTGCTCGACCGTCGCCTTGTCGCGCTGGCGGGCATGATCGTAGGCGTGGTAGTGCGAGAGGTCCGAGCTGATCACGACCAGCGTCTCGGGGCCACCCCAGAGCTGCTGGAGCACTTCACCGACCTGTTCGGCGGTCGCGGCCCCGACCAAAATCGGCACGAGCTTGAACTCGTCAAGCACCGTCTGCAGGAAGGGGAGCTGAACCTCGAGGCTGTGCTCGAAGGCGTGCGGGCGGTCGTCGACGACGACCTCGGGGCGTTGCTGGAGCAGCAGCCAGTCCTCGCGGCTGAGCGGGACGGTGCCGAGCGGCGTCGCGAAGGCCTGGGCCGCCGGCAAGGCGAAGCCTCGCACCAGTTCACGGTGCGCCGGTCCGAGCAGCACGACGCGCCGCACGGTCTCACGCAAGGTCGCGATCGAGGCATAGGCCGTCGCGGCGATCGGACCTGAATAGATGTAACCGGCGTGGGGCACGACAATCGCCTTGGGACTCGGGACGACCTCCAGCGGCATCGCCCCGGCGAGCATTTCCTCGATCTGGGTGCGAAGGACCCTGGGGTCGCTCGGGTAGAACTGACCGGCGACGGCGGCCGGCCTGATGGAAGCCATGATCATGCAATTTCTCCGCAGCGACGATCCGGCCTCCGCCGACACGTCCGTATCGAAGCCTGACCGTAAATTCAGTCTACTCTCTCAGCATAGATATCGACACGGTCCGAAATGTTCAGTGGTCCGGCGTAGCCGGTAGAATCCGCGCCATGCAGAATTTTCATCCGCGCCATTTTGCGATCGTCCCGGCAGCCGGCAGTGGCAGCCGCATGGCCGCATCGACTCCCAAGCAATACCTGCCGCTGCTCGGCCGGCCGCTGCTCTACCATTCGCTTGCTGTGCTGTGCGCCACACCCGAGATCGACACGGTCTATGTCGTGCTGTCGATCGGCGACGCCGAGTGGCGGCGTCATGACTGGAGTGGACTCGGCCCCAAGCTGGTACCGCTTTTTTGCGGCGGCGCGACCCGCGCCGACAGCGTGCTTGCCGGGCTGCGGGCGATTTCGGGCGAGGCGGCCCAGTCCGACTGGGTGCTGGTGCACGACGCCGCACGCCCATGTCTCGCGACCTGGCACGTCGAGAAGCTGATTGGCGAGCTCGCGCGCGACGAGGTCGGGGGTCTGCTGGCGGTGCCCGTCGCCGACACGCTCAAGCGCGCCGACGAGCGTCGCCACGTGCAGGGCACTGTGCCGCGAGAGCGCCTGTGGCAGGCCCAGACCCCCCAGATGTTCCGCTACGTGATGCTGCGGAGGGCGCTCGAGGACGCGAACGACGTCACCGACGAGGCCAGCGCGATCGAGGCGGCGGGCCTCCACCCACGACTCGTCGAGGGCGACGCGACCAATCTGAAGGTGACCTATCCGCTCGACCTGCATCTCGCCGAGTGGATTCTGAAGAACCGTGGAGACTGAAATGAGCGTGCCGTTTCGCATCGGCCAGGGCTTCGACGTACACGCGCTGGTGCCGGGGCGCCGGCTGGTGATCGGCGGGGTCGACATTCCGTTCTCGCACGGTCTGCTCGGCCACTCCGACGCCGACGTGCTGCTCCACGCGCTCACCGACGCGCTGCTCGGTGCGGCAGGGCTGGGCGACATCGGGCGGATGTTTCCGGACACCGATCCCCGCCATGCCGGCGCCGACAGCCGTGCGCTGCTCAGGCACGCTGTCTCCGCAGTAAACAAGGCTGGCTACCAGGTCGTGAACGTCGACGCGACCGTGATCTGCCGCGCGCCGAAGATCCTGCCGCACGTGCCGGCGATGGCGGCCAACATTGCCGCCGATCTCGGCGTGGACGCCGGAGCCGTCAACATCAAGGGCAAGACCACCGAGCGCCTGGGTTTTACCGGCCGCGGCGAAGGCATCGCGGCCCAGGCGGTGGCGCTGCTGATGCGACGATGAGCCGCGCTCGGTCTCCGCCCTCGGACGCGGGGAGGCGGCGACCGCACGGGCAGGAGGGCAACGGATGAGGGCATCCGATTCGCACGATGTCGGGGCGCCTGGCGCCGGAGGCGGCAAGCGCGTGTTCTTCGCGTTGTGGCCGGACGAGTCCGCCGCGCGCCGATTGCACGATGCAGGGCGCGCTCTGCAGCACGAGTGCGGCGGGCGGGCCATGCGGCGCGAGACTTTGCATTTGACGCTTGCCTTCATCGGTGAGGTCGCCGGCAGCAGGCTCGATGCGTTGATCGAACTGGGCGCGCGCCTTCCGTTCGCACCACACAGGCTGTGCCTAGACCAACTCGGAAGCTGGCGGCACAACCGGCTCGCCTGGGCGGGTAGCTGCAAACCGCCGACAGAACTCGCCGAGATGGTCGAAACCCTGCACGCGTGGCTTCGTGAGGCGGGCTTTCCGATCGAGAAACGCCCCTTTGCGCCCCACGTCACGCTGGTGCGCCGTCTCGAGCGCGGCTTTCCGCCCCGAGGAATGGCGCCCATCGACTGGCCGGTTTCGGAGTTTCGACTGGTGGCGTCCGAGCGTCGCGCCGAGGGGGCGCACTACCGGCCGCTCGGGCGTTGGCCGGCAAACCTGCCCCCGGCGCCAGCGCAGAAATGACGACGGGGCGCAGTGCGCCCCGCCTCGGTGATGGATGAATTCTGTCGCGCTACACGAACAGGCACGAAGCGAGCCGCTCACGCAGCTGCGGTTCGGGTGACTTGGTGTAGTCCTTCTCGAAGCGGTCGGTGATCATCTGCGCGGTCGGGCTGTCGAGCACGCCGTTGAGGATGCCCATGAAGGACGGGGGTGCGAAGACGATGGCGCGTCCGTAGGCGTTGTGGGTGCGCCCCTTGTAAAGCTCTTGTGCGAGTTCCTGCGCAAATACCTTGGCCTCATGCTCTTTTGGCAGGGTCTGGGCCTGCTTGGCCCCCTGGCCGTTGCCGACTGTCGCCATGCTCCCGGCGCGGTCGGTGACGAGTTCGGAATTCTTCAGTCGGCTCTCCGGATGGATCAGTTCCTTGACCAGCTTGAGCCCCTTGTTCGGGCCCATGTGTTCGTAAAGCTTGGCGAGGCTGGCGTTGGCGACCAAAACCCAGGTTATAGCCATGGTTTTCCTCCGAGCAATTTGGAACGTGGTTTGCCGAAGACGGCTTTGTCAGCTTAGACCGGCCGAGCTTGCGGCGCCAAGCCGCGCACATTCCACATCGTGAAAAACGGGCGAAGAACGCCCATTGGCGCGGATCTCAGTAGATCCCCAGCGCCACACCCGTCGCCATCGCTTCCCCGAGTTCCTCGCAACGGAGCAGGTCCTCGGCAGCGATCTCGCCGCGCACGATGAGCGGCTCGGCGGCCTGTTTCCAGCCATAACCAGTGGCGATGCGGCCGATCTCCCGCACCGCGCCGCGCCCGTCGTTGCCGGCACTGACGAACACCGCATAGGGCAGGCCGGTCGTGAGCCCTTCACACGGGTAGTAGGTCCGATCGAAGAAGTCCTTGAGCGCGCCGGACATGTAGCCGAAGTTTTCTGGCGTGCCGAGCAGCAGCGCGTCGCAGCCGACAAGATCGTCCACCCCGGCGTCGAAGGCCCGCAGCATTCGCGTCTCGACTTCGGTGACACGGCGCGCGCCGACGAGTACGGCGTCGGCCAACCGGCCGGTGTTGCCGGACTGGGTGTGGTAGACGACGAGAAGCCGCTTCGATTCGCTCATCGGTGGATGCGGTAGGGGCGGTCCGGCCGTCCGTCCACACGCCGCTCGCCGGCGGCCGGATCGAGCCTGTAGAGATCGCTCAATTGTTGATACACCTCGGGAAAGTTGCGTTGCAGCGAACACGGCGTCTCGAAGAACGCCTCGGAGGCCACGGCGAAGAACTCCGCCGGGCTTTCGGCGGCGTATGGATCGAGGGCGGTCGGCTCATCGTCCTCGACCTGCTCGCACAAGGATTCATAGGCTGCGCCGAATACCTCGGCCCATCGTTCCCGCGACATGCCCGGCTGCAGCGGCGGCAGCCCGTCGGCGCCGCCGTTGGACATGTCGAGCTTGTGCGCAAACTCGTGGATCACGACGTTTGCGCCGCCGGGTGCGGCGGCCTCGTCGTGCCACGACACCAGGACCGGCCCATGCTCCCAGGCCTCTCCGAGCACTTCGTCGTCGAACTCGTGCACCACCCCGTCCTCGTCCATCTCCTTGCGGGGAATCACGAAATCTCCCGGATAGACGACGACGCCGACCCAGCCGCGGTAGGCATCGAGGCCGACGCCGAGAATGGGCAGACAGGCCTGCAGCGCGATCGCGAGCATCATCTCGTCGGTGAGCTCGAAATCGTGGGCACCGTGGAACTCCTTCTCGGCAAGAAAAGCCCGAGCCAGCACGCGCAGGCGCTCGCGATCCTCATCCGGCAGGAAATCGAGAAAGGGCAGCCAGCCCTCGACGCGCGCCCACATCTCCTCGGGCACCATCGGTCCGTCCTGCCTGCGGGCGCGGCCCCAGCCGCGCAGAAAGTCGAACATATGCCTTGCACCCATGCCGTACGCGCATGTTCCGCCCTGTCGTTCGACAAGCGGAACCCGAAAATGGGTCACTCTTACCAGATGCGCCGGCCGACCGGCAAGCACCGTCGGGCGGGCGGTGCACGGCTCGCTTATGGGATAATCCGCCGCATGGTTTCCGTCACTCACGCGATCTCCAGCGACCACGCCGGTCCGCCCCTGGAACTCCTCACCGAGGGGCTCGATGCCGACGGCCGAGAATGCGTCGGCCGGGCGCTGGCGCTTGCCGAGGAGACCTACGAAGACCACGTTCTCGGCACCGGCGAGTCCGTGTGGACGCATGCGCTGGGAATGGCCCTGATCTGCGCGGCGCTGCGGCTCGACGCCGAGACGCGCTGTGCGGCACTGCTGTTCGCAGTCGCCGAATATCAGGACGATGCGCTCGATGTCGTCGAGGCGCGCTTCGGCGGCGCGGTCGCGCACCTCGTCGACGGTCTGCGCAAGCTCAATGGCCTGAGACTGCTCACCCGCATGACCGCGCGGGCGACCGCGCCCGAGATCCGAGCCCAGACCGAAGTCCTGCGCAAGATGCTGCTCGCCATGGTCGCGGACATCCGCGTCGTGCTCTTGCGGCTCGCCTCGCGCACCCAGACCCTGCGTTACTTCACCGAGCAGCCGGGCGAGCTGCGTCTCGACATCGCGCGCGAGAGCCTCGATATCTACGCGCCGCTCGCGAACCGCCTCGGCGTCTGGCAGGTGAAGTGGGAGCTCGAGGACCTGTCCTTCCGTTTTCTCGAGCCCGATACCTACAAGCGCATCGCCAAGATGCTCGACGAGCGCCGCTCCGAGCGCGAGGAGTTCATCGAGCGGGCGATCGAACGCCTGAAGAACGAGCTCGCAGCGGTCGGCGTCGAGGCTGAAGTGTATGGGCGGCCCAAGCACATCTACAGCATCTACAACAAGATGCAGGCGAAGAAGCTCGACTTCGCCCAGGTGTACGACATTCGCGCCGTGCGGGTGCTCGTCGACCGCATCGAGGACTGCTACACCGTGCTCGACGTCGTGAATAGGATCTGGAAGCCGATTCCCGAGGAGTACGACGACTACATCAGCCGTCCGAAGGGCAACGACTATCGCTCGTTGCACACGGCGGTGCGTGCCGAGGATGGGCGAGCGCTCGAGGTGCAGATTCGCACCCACGAGATGCACCGCCACGCGGAACTGGGGGTCGCTGCGCACTGGCGCTACAAGGAGGGCGCGGCCCACAGCGGCGAGTACGACGACAAGATCGCACTGCTGCGCAGCCTGCTGTCGTGGCGCGACGAAGTGGCCGACTCGGCCCGCTGGGTCGAGCAGCTGCGTCAGGCTTCGCTCGACGACACCCTCTATGTGCTCACTCCGCAGGGGCGCGTCATCGATCTGCCGCGCGGCGCAACGCCGGTCGACTTCGCCTACCGGCTGCACACCGAGGTCGGCCACCATTGCCGCGGTGCAAAGGTGGACGGACACCTGGTGCCGCTCAACACTCAGCTGGAGAATGGCCAGACGGTCGAGATCGTCACCGCCAAGGAGGGCGGGCCGTCACGCGACTGGCTCAACGCGCAGCAGGGCTACGTCGGCACCAGTCGGGCACGCAACAAGATCAAGCAGTACTTCAGTCAGCTCGAGGAAGAGGAACTGATCGCACGCGGGCGCAGCTTCGTCACGCGAGAGATGCAGCGCGAAGGGCAGTCACAGGCGAACATCGAGGAACTCGCCGGCAAGCTCGGCTTCAAGTCGGCCGACGCAATGTTCGTCGCCGCCGGCCGGGGCGAGGTCGGGCCGCGCGCCGTGCAGAGTGCCCTGCGCGAGGATCAGGCGCAGGAAGCGGCGACCGCCGAGCCCGAACTCGTCGTCAGCCGCAGCCGCTCGGGCGACTCCGGCAGCCGTGTGCTGGTGGTCGGCGTGGGCAAGCTGATGACCTCGCTCAGCCGCTGCTGCAAGCCGGCACCGCCCGACGCAGTGCAGGGCTTCGTCACGCGCGGCCGGGGTGTCTCGGTCCATCGCGTCGACTGCCCGGACTTCCAGCGCCTCGCCCGCAGCCACCCGGAACGCGTGGTGGACGCCGAATGGGACGAGGCGAGGCCGAGTGGCAAGCCGACCGTCTTCCAGGTCGACATCGAAGTCACCGCGCTCGACCGCCAGGGTTTGCTGCGCGACATCTCCGAGGTGCTGTCGCGCGAGAAGCTCAACGTGATCGCTGTGAATACCCTCTCGAAGAAGGGCAAGGCCTACATGCGCTTCACCCTCGAGGTCGGCGGCGTCTCCCAGGTGCAGCGGGCGATCTCGCAGATCCACGAGGTCCGGGACGTCATCGACGCGCGCCGCAAGTAGCGTCTCCTCAGCTGCGCTCGGCGAGTTCCTTGAGCAGGATGGACTGCGCCTCGCGCCGCAGCCCTCGCGGGGTCTTGCGCCGGTAGCGCCCGTCGTCGAACATGTCCCAGGCTTGGCTGTTGTCGGCCAGATAGGCGCGCAGGCCTTCGCGGATCACCCGGCGCTTCAGCCGTGGGTCGAGCACGGGGAACGCGACCTCGATGCGGCGGAAAAGGTTGCGGTCCATCCAATCGGCGCTGGAGAGGTAAACCTTGTCCTCGCCGTCGGCGTGGAAGTGGAAGATGCGGTGGTGCTCGAGGAAGCGCCCGATGATCGAACGGACGCGGATGTTGTCGGACAGACCCTCGACGCCCGGCTTGAGTGCACAAGGCCCGCGCACGATCAGGTCGATCGACACGCCCGCCTGCGAGGCCGCATAGAGTGCCTCGATCGTCTCGGACTCGAGCAGCGCATTCATCTTGGCGATGATGCGGCCCTTGCGGCCGGCGCGCGCCGCCTCGGCCTCGAAGTTGATCGCATCGACGACGTTGGGCTGCATCGTGAAGGGGGCCTGCCACAGGTGCTTGAGGGTGGAGGCCTTGCCAAGCCCGGTGAGCTGCTTGAAGACTTCGGCGACGTCCTCGCCGATCTCCGGGTTGCAGGTCAGCAGGCCGAAGTCCGTGTAGAGCCGCGTCGTGCGCGGATGATAGTTGCCGGTTCCCAGATGCACGTAGCGGCGCAGGCCGTCTTCCTCGCGCCGCACCAGCATCAGCAGCTTGGCATGGGTCTTGTAGCCGAACACGCCGTAGACGACATGCACGCCCACCTCCTCGAACCGGTTCGCCCAGGTGATGTTCGCCTCCTCGTCGAAGCGCGCCATCAGCTCGAGCACGACCGTGACCTCCTTGCCCTTTTGCGCTGCGCGGGCCAGATGCTCCATCAATACCGAGTCGGTGCCGGTGCGGTAGACGGTCATCTTGATCGCGAGGATCTGCGGGTCGTCGGCCGCCGCGCGGATCAGTTCGATGACCGGCGTGAAGCTCTGGAAGGGGTGGTGCAGCAACACGTCCTGGCGGCGGATCACCTCGAACAGGTCGCGCTTGCCTGCAAGATTCTTGGGGATTCCCGGCAGGAACGGCGGATAGCTGAGATCGGGTCGGTTCACCCAGTCCGGCACCTGCATCAGCCGCACCAGGTTGACAATGCCCGGCGTGCGATAGACGTCGCGCCGGCTCAGCCTGAAGTGCTGCAGCAGGAAGGCTTCCATCTTCTCCGAGCAGGTATCGGCGATCTCGAGCCGCACGGCGTCGCCGAAGTGCCGTTGCTGCAACTCGCCCTTTAGCGAATCGCGCAGGTCCTTGACCTCTTCCTCGTCGACGAACAGGTCGGAGTTGCGCGTGACGCGAAACTGGTAGCAGCCGAGCACGCGCATGCCCGAGAAGAGCTCCTCGACGTGGGCATGCAGCACCGACGAGAGAAACACGAAGCAGTACTCGTGCTCGCACAGCTCGCGCGGCAGGCGGATCACTCGGGGCAGGGCGCGCGGCGCCTGAACGATTGCAGCGCCCGAGTCGCGCCCGAAAGCGTCACGCCCTTCCAGCTCGATCGCAAAGTTCAGGCTCTTGTTGAGCACGCGCGGAAACGGATGCGCGGGGTCGAGCCCGATCGGCGTCAGCACGGGATTGACCTCGCGCCGGAAGTAGTCGCGGATCCAGGCGCGCTGCGCGTCGGTCCACAGCGTGCGCCGCGGGAAGAAGATCCCCTCGGCCTCGAGCGCGGGCAGAATCTGGTCGTTGAGCAGCTCGTACTGCTCGTCGATGATCTCGTGGACCTCCTTGCTGACGCGTTCGAGCAGTTCCGGGGCAGTCAGCCCATCCACCCCGGTGCTTCGGCTGCCGAGGCGGATCTGTTCCTTGATGCCGGAGACGCGGATCTCGAAGAACTCGTCGAGGTTGCTCGAGACGATGCAGAGGAAGCGCAGCCGCTCGAGCAGCGGCACCCGCTTGTCGGCGGCCTGGGCGAGCACCCGGCGCTGGAACTGGAGCAGGGAGAGCTCGCGATTGTTGAAGTGTTCGGGCGGATAGCACTGGGGATTGTCGGCCATTCTTCTCTCTCGTTCTCGCAGCGGACGGCGCCCGCATCGCCGCCGGGAAAGCGTTCGCGGCGATGACGCGCAGGTTGTCGGCTAGCTTACCGCAGTCCTGTTACAGGCAGCCATGCCCGCGCACCCGGTTTGCCGCCCGGCACAGCCCACGGGTCACGGAAATCGTTTCGGGGCAATGCAATCGGGCGAAGAAACCGGGCTAGAATGCCGACCATCCCGACCATGCCATGCCGAGACCGCCTCCCCACATGAAGCATGAGCTGATCGCCGCGATCGACCTGGGTTCGAACAGCTTCCGGCTGCAGGTCGGGCGCATCGTGAACGACCAGATCTATCCGCTGGATGGACTGAAGGAGGCCGTCCGGCTGGCGGCAGGACTCTCCCCCGACAAGGTCCTCGACGCGGGTGCCCAGCAGCGCGGACTGATCGCCTTGCAGCGTTTCAACGAGCGCCTGACCGGCTTCGATCGCGACTCCGTGCGCGCGGTTGCCACCAACACGCTGCGTGTCGCCAAGAACTCGCGCGACTTCATCGCCCGGGCAGAAATGGCGCTGGGTTTCCCGATCGAGGTGATCGGCGGGCGTGAAGAGGCGCGCCTGATCTATGTCGGCGTGGCGCACACCTTGCCTGACCCCCACCGCCAGCAACTCATCGTGGACATCGGCGGGGGTTCGACCGAATTCATCATCGGCAAGAGCTTCGAGCCCCTCAGGCTCGAGTCGCTGTACATGGGTTGCGTCGGCTTCAGCCTGCGCTTCTTTCCGGAAGGACGGATCGAGAAGCGCGCCCTGAAGGAGGCGGAGCTGGCGGCGCGGCGCGAATTGCAGACCATCGCCCACGCCTACCGCGAGGTCGGGTGGCAGGATGCAGTGGGCTCGAGCGGATCGGCCAAGGCCCTCGTGGAGATTCTCGAACAGAACGGCCTCTCGGAAGGCGGCATCACCCGCGATGGACTCGAGCGCCTGCGCGGCATCCTGTTGCGAGCCGGCTCGATCGACCGGCTCAATCTCGCAGGACTCAAGGGGGACCGGATTCCGGTCCTGCTCGGCGGGTTTGCGATCATGTCGGCCGTGTTCAAGGAGTTCGGCCTCGAGTCCATGGTCTTCTCCGAGGGCGCCCTGCGCCTGGGCGTGCTCTACGACCTGCTCGGCCGCTATCACCATCACGATCTGCGCGATGCGACGGTCACCGAGTTCATATCGCGCTACCAGGTCGACCGCCGACAGGCCGCGGCGGTCGCGCGTACGGCCTGCCACCTTCTTGCCTGTCTCGATCCGGCCACCCGCGAAGCGGATCACCCGGAGCGGCGATTCCTCGAGTGGGCGGCCAAGCTGCACGAGATCGGCATCTCCATCGCGCATCCGGGATATCACAAGCACAGCGCCTACATTCTTGCGAATGCCGACATGCCCGGTTTCTCGCGCATGGACCAGGCGCGGCTGTCGCGCATCGTGCTCGGCCACCGTGGCAAGCTGACCCGCGTCTCGGCGATCGAGCCCGACAACGCCGACTGGCTTCACGTGGTCTGCCTGCGGCTGGCCGCGCTGTTTCATCGCGCCCGTGACGATCGGGGCGTCCCGCCGGTGACGATCGCCCGCGACGGCACCGGCTTCGTCGTGACCGTGCGCGAGGGCTGGATCCGCCGGCTGCCGCTCACCGCCGCGGCGCTCGAGGAGGAGCAGCGCCAGTGGTCCTCGGTGGGGCACGCACTGAGATTGCGCACCGAGGCAGCGCACACCGCGCTCGTCTGATTCGGCGATGAACGGCGACACGCTGCAGCGTCCGACGGTCGCACTCGATGCCGACGGGGCAGGGGTTCTGCGGTTGGGGGGCGACTGGACGCTGCGGGCCATTGCCAAGGACGCCGAGCGCCTGCGCAAGACCCTGCGTGCCGGCGGGCCGGACGTGCACTGGGTGCTCGACGATGTCACCCGCCTGGACAGTTTCGGCGCGACGCTTTTGTGGCAGGCTTGGGGTCGGCGCTGGCCGGATCGGTTGTCGCTCGACGCAAGCATGAGGGCGACCATCGAGCGGGTCGCCGTCAGCGCGGCGAAACCGCTGCCCGATCCGCGCCCATTCACGCTGGTCGACGCGATCATCGTCCTCGGTCGGGCGGTGCTCGGCTTCCGCAATCATCTCGTCGATTTCGTGCGCCTCCTCGGGCAACTGTGCCTGGATCTGCTGCACGTGCTGGCTGTTCCGCGTGACTGGCCGCTGCGCGAGATCTCGGCCAACCTTTTCAAGGTCGGCGTCAAGGCGATGCCGGTTGCGGCCCTGGTCGGCTTTCTGATCGGGGTGGTGCTGTCCTACCTGTCGGCGCTGCAGCTTCGCAACTTCGGCGCCGACATCTTCATCGTCGACATCCTGGGTCTGGGCATCATCCGCGAGCTGGGGCCCGTGCTCGTCTCGGTGCTGGTGGCCGGGCGCTCCGGCTCGGCCATGACGGCCCAGCTCGGCGTGATGCGGGTCACCGAGGAGATCGACGCGCTCTCCGCGATGGGCGTCTCGCGCAGCCTGCGACTGGTGTTCCCCAAGGTGCTGGCACTGACGCTGGCGATGCCGCTGCTGGTCATGTGGACGTCCTCGATGGCGCTACTCGGCGGCATGATCTCCGCCTGGGTGCAGCTCGACCTGAGCTTCGGCTTCTTTCTCGAGACGTTGCCGCGCGTGGTGCCGATTGCCAACGTGTACATCGGCCTCGTCAAGGGGGCGATCTTCGGTCTCCTGATCGCACTGATCGCCTGCCATTTCGGCCTGCGCGTGCAACCCAACACCGAGAGCCTCTCGTCCAATACGACCTCCTCGGTGGTGACCGCGATCACGGTCGTGATCCTGGTCGATGCGGTGATCGCCATCGTGACGCGATCGATCGGGGTGCCCTGATGAACGCCGCTCCGGTGATTCGCCTCGATGGCATCGTGACGCGATTCGGCGCCAATCTGGTCCACGACGGGTTGGACCTCGAAGTCGCGCCGGGCGAACTGGTCGCGCTCGTCGGGGGGTCTGGAAGCGGCAAGACGACGGTGTTGCGCCACGTCATCGGCCTGACCCGCCCAGCGGCCGGGGAGGTGTGCCTGTTCGGCGAGGATCTTCACGCTGGCAGCCCGCGCGAGCGCCAGGCCCGGCAGCGGCGGTTTGGCGTGCTGTTTCAGCACGGCGCGCTCTTCTCGGCACTCAACGTCGCGCAGAACATCGGATTTCCGCTGCGCGAGCTGCGCATTGCAACGCGGGCCGAGACCCGCGACCTGATCGCGCTGAAGATGGCAATGGTCGGACTGGAGCCGGAGACGGCCGTGCTGATGCCGGCCGAACTCTCCGGCGGCATGGTGAAGCGCGTCGCGCTCGCCCGAGCGCTCGCCCTCGAGCCCGAGCTGCTGCTGCTCGACGAGCCGACCGCCGGACTCGACCCGGAGCGAAGTGCGTCGTTCGTCGAGCTCATCCGGACGCTTCACGAGCGTCTCGCGCTGACGGTGTTGATGGTCACCCATGACGTGGATACGATCGCAGCGCTCGCAACCAAGGTTGCGGTGCTCGCCGATCGCCGTATCGTGAGTTATGCCTCGCTCGAGGATACGATGGCGGTGGAGCATCCCTTCATCGAGCGATTTTTCGGGGGCGAGCATGGACGTCGAGCGCTCGCCCGCAGCAAGAGGACGGAGACCTGATGGAAGATCGCGCACACGCGCTCGCAGCCGGCTTGTTCGCCCTGATACTCGGCGCCGCGTCGATGGCGGCCGTGTGGTGGTTCACGGGGTCTCGCGAGGCGACCGCGGAATACGAACTGGTGTCCACGGGCAGCATCACCGGCCTCAATGTCGAAGCCTCGGTGCGGTACCGGGGCATGGCCGTCGGCAAGGTGACGCGAATGCGCATCGACCCCGAGGACCCACGCAACATCCTCGTCGGCATCCGCCTCCCGGCCAACCTGCCGGTCACCCGCGGCACCCGCGCGTCGCTCGGCTACCAGGGCGTGACGGGCCTCGCCTTCATCCAGCTCGACGAGCGCGGCGACGACCCCGTCCCACTCACTGCGCAGGATGGACGCCCGCCCCGATTGCAACTCGAACCGGGTTTGATCGACCAATTGACCGACACCGCCACCGATGCGATGCGGCGCTTCCGCGAAGTGGCCGATCAGCTCGGCAGCTTCTTCGACGAGGCAAACGTCGAGCGCTTCCGGCGCACGCTGGAGCGGCTCGAGTCGGCAGCCGACGGCGTCGACCAGACCTTTGCCGAGGCACCCCAGACGTTGGCGGCCATCCGGGCGGTCTTCAGCACCGAAAACGTCGAGCGCCTCTCGGCGGCGCTCGCGCACCTCGAACGCGCGGGGGCCGAGGCGGCTCCCACGGTGGCCGAGGCCCGAGCGACGCTGGAGAGCATGAAGCACATGATGGTCACGCTCGAAGCCGTGGCCGGCGCCGCCGGCGATCGGCTGCTCGAAGGCACGTTGCCGCACCTCAACGCGCTCTTGAAGGAGCTGGCCGACACGTCCGGAAAGGTCGGGCGGCTGGTGGAAGAGATCGAAGCCTCGCCCCAGGTTCTCATCACCGGCCGCAGCCAGCGGCGAGCCGGCCCCGGCGAAGCCGGATTCGCGCCCGGCGCACGCTGATCGGAGAATGTCGATGAGCCTCACCCATCTCTTCAGAACCGGCGGCTGCGCACTCGCGGCTGCCGCACTGGCCGCCTGCAATACCCTGATCACCGCGCCGACGGCATTTCATGTGTTCGACCTGGGGCGCGCCCCGTCGGTGGCGACGACACAGGGCATCACGCCTTCGAGCATCGAGGTGCGGGCCCCTTCCTGGCTGGCCTCGTCGGCGATGCAGTACCGGCTCGACTATCTCGAGCCTGCCAGCCGCGAGTCCTTCGCCGAAAGCCGCTGGGCGGGCGCGCCGGCCGACCTGCTGCAACACCAGCTCAGCAGTGCCCTCATCGGGCAGGACTCGGTCGTGCCCGGTCCGTGCCGGATCCGGGTGGAGCTCGACGAGTTCGTGCAGGGCTTCGACTCGGAAACCGACAGCCATGCGATCGTCGCAGCGCGCGCGACACTCGTGTCCTCGCGCGACGACGCGCCGCTTGCGCGTCGAGCCTTCGAAGTCCGGGTTGCCGCGCCCATGCCCGACGCCCGTGGCGGGGTGCAAGCGCACCGCGAAGCGGTCCGGCGACTGGCCGAAGAGCTGATCCACTGGCTCGCGTCGCTTGACGGGCCCGATGCGCAAGGCTTGAATATCGGCGAGCGCTGCGGTAATTGAGGGCAGCGCACTCGAACCCGTTGATTCCGGAGGAAGACCGATGAGCGCCGTACCGAGCCCCGCCGACGAACCGATGCTGCTGCGCAGCGATGCCGAAGGCATCGCAACCCTGACCCTTAACCGGCCGGCGCAATTCAATGCGCTGTCGATGGCCATGCTCGAGTCCCTGATCGCCGAGTTCGACGCGATCGCAGGCGACCGCGACGTGCGCGCCGTGGTGCTGGCCGGAGCGGGCAAGGCCTTTTGCGCCGGGCACGACCTCAAGGAGATGCGCGGCAACCACACTCTCGAGTTCCAGCAGGCGCTCTTCCGCCTGTGCAGCAAGTTCATGATGCGGCTGGTCGAGCTGCCGCAACCCGTCATTGCCCGGGTGCACGGCATCGCCACCGCGGCTGGTTGCCAGCTGGTGTCGATGTGCGATCTGGCAGTCGCGGCCGACGTCTCGCGCTTCGCCGTCTCCGGCATCAACGTGGGCCTGTTCTGCTCGACGCCCAGCGTCGGGCTCGCGCGCAACATGGGTCGCAAGCAGGCCTTCGAGATGCTGGTGACCGGGGACTTCATCGATGCCGCCGAGGCCCAGCGCCGCGGCTTGGTGAACCGCGTCGTGCCGCTCGAGGAACTCGACGCCGAGGTCGCGCGCCTGGCCGCCTCGATCTGCGCGAAATCGCCGGCGGCGATCGCCATGGGCAAGCAGATGTTCTACCGCCAGCTCGAGATGGGGCTGGATGCGGCCTACCAGCTCGCCGGCGAGACCATGGCCTGCAACATGATGTCGGAGGACGCGGCCGAGGGCATCGACGCCTTCATCGCCAAGCGCAAGCCGCAGTGGACAGGACGCTGATCGACACCCACATCCACCTCGACGCCGCCGAGTTCGACGCTGATCGCGACGCCGTGATCGCCCGTGCGCGCGCGGCCGGGGTAGGGGGCTTCGTGGTCCCCGGCGTCGAGGTCGCAAACTTCGATGCCGTGCGCGCCCTGTCGCGGGCGCACCCCGACATCGTTCACGCCTGCGGCATTCATCCTCTTTATGTGACGCGCGCCCAGCCGGACGATCTCGACGTCGTCGCAACGCGGCTCGCCGAGGGCGATGCGATCGCCGTCGGCGAGATCGGGCTGGATCACTTCGTGACCGACATTCCCCATGCGCTCCAGGAGCACTATTTCATCGCGCAGCTCAAGCTGGCCCAGCGCTTCGGCCTGCCGGTGATCCTTCACGTACGCCGCGCGGTCGATACCATCCTCAAGCATCTGCGCCGCATCGAAGTGCCGGGCGGCATCGCCCACGCCTTCAACGGCAGTCGCCAGCAGGCCGACGTATTCGTCGCGATGGGTTTTCGCTTGGGGTTCGGCGGCGCGATGACCTTCGACGGGTCGCGCCGCATCCGTGCCCTGGCGGCCGGACTGCCACTCGATGCGATCGTGCTGGAAACCGACGCTCCCGACATCCCGCCGGCGTGGGCGCCGGGGCGGCGCAACGAGCCGGAGAACCTTGGGCGGTTCGCCCAGGTGCTGGCCGATCTGCGCGGAGTCGGAGTCGATGAGATCGTCGTGGCGACCGCCCGCAATGCGGGGGCCGCCTTGCCCGGGCTATTGGCCGGATGAACTCGTCGCCGCAAGCTTCGCCTCGCGCGAACGAGCGATCAGGTCGGCGATATCGTGCTTGAGACGGGGGATGTCGCTGTCGAACTTGTCGTAGATCATCAGCGAGACGCCGAATACGTAAGCGTAGAGCAGCATGCAGCGGCTCGAGGCTTCTTCCATCGGCACCCCGCAGGCGAGGAATAGTTCGCGGGCGTAGCGCAGCCGGATCTCGTCGACCTCGCCGACGATCGCCGCAGCATCGGGGTCGCGCCGCGCCCAGTCGCGCACTGCCAGCTCGATCGACATGCCTCGCCGGTTCCGGCTTGCGCTATAGACGTCGATCACATGGTAGATCTGCTGAAGTTCCTGGCCAGGCTGGACACGGGTCTGCTTGGTGATGTCGCGGATGCGTCCGTCTCGCCACTTTTGCAGTACCGCCATCAGAAGATCGCGTCTATCCTCGAAGTGCCAGTAGAAGCTGCCCTTGGTGACCTTGAGGCGCTTGGCCAACACTTCGACCCGCAGGCCAGCGATGCCTTCGTCCGCCAGGACCTCGATGGCACCGCTCACCCAGGCATCCCGATCGAGCTGCACGCGGTTCTTGTTCAAGCTTTTTTCCATACGGACAAGTATTGACGAAAGGCTGACCATACGCTACCGTATGCGCCCATACCGAAGCGTATGGAACGACTTTTTCCCGCGCCGGTCAAGATTTTTCATTCACTGGTGGCAGTGACATAATCGTCACGGATGCAAACACCGATAAGGAGCGAGGCCTTGAAGATCCTGGTACCCGTCAAACGTGTGGTCGATTACAACGTCAAGGTGCGCGTCAAGGGCGACGGCACCGGCGTGGACATCGCCAACGTCAAGATGTCCATGAACCCCTTCGACGAGATCGCCGTGGAAGAGGCCGTGCGCCTGCGCGAAGCCGGTGTCGCCACCGAAGTCGTCGCCGTGTCCTGCGGCGTGGCGCAGTGCCAGGAAACCCTGCGCGCAGCCATGGCGATCGGCGCCGACCGGGGCATCCTGGTCGAGACCTCGGCCGATCTGCAGCCGCTTGCCGTCGCCAAGCTTCTCAAGGCGCTGTGCGACAAGGAACAGCCCCAGGCAGTGATCTGCGGCAAGCAGGCGATCGACGACGACGCCGGCCAGACCGGGCAGATGCTCGCAGCGTTGATGGGCTGGCCGCAAGCCACCTTCGCCTCCAAGGTCGCGCTCGGCGACGGCAAGGCGACGGTCACGCGTGAGATCGACGGCGGCGCGGAAACGCTCGAGATGCCGCTGCCGGCCGTCGTAACGACCGACCTGCGCCTGAACGAGCCGCGCTACGCGACGCTTCCCAACATCATGAAGGCGAAGAAGAAGCCGCTCGAGACCGTCAAGCCGGAGGATCTCGGCGTTGACGTGGCGCCGCGGCTCGCGACCGTCAAGGTCGCCGAGCCGTCCAAGCGCAAGGCGGGCGAGCGCGTTGCCGACGTGGCCCAGCTGGTCGCGAAGCTCAAGAACGAAGCGAAGGTGATCTGAAATGGCGATTCTGGTTATTGCTGAACACGACAATCGCGCGGTCAAGGCCGCGACCCTGAACACGGTTTCCGCCGCGCGCAAGCTCGGTGGCGACATCGACGTGCTGGTCGCCGGCAGCGGCTGCGGCGCAGTCGCCGAGGCGCTGGCGAAGCTTGAGGGTGTGCGCAAGGTGCGCGTCGCCGATGCGGCCCACTATGCCGACCAGCTGGCCGAAAACGTCGCCGCGCTGGTTGTCGCGAGTGCCGAAGGCTATTCGCACATCCTGGCGCCGGCGAGCACCTTCGGCAAGAACATGCTGCCGCGCGTCGCCGCGCTGCTCGACGTCGCGCAGATCAGCGATGTCGTGGGGATCGAGGGGGCGGATACCTTCGTCCGCCCGATCTACGCGGGCAACGCAATGGCGACCGTGAAGAGCGCCGATGCGGTCAAGGTTGTCACGGTGCGCTCGACCGCTTTCGAGGCGGCGGGCGAGGGCGGCTCGGCTGCGGTCGAGAGCGTCGCCGCGGGACCCGATCTGGGTTTGACGAAACTGGTCGGGCGCGAGTTGACGAAATCCGAGCGGCCCGAACTGGGCGCCGCCAAGGTGATCGTCTCCGGTGGTCGCGGCCTGGGCAGCGGCGAGCAGTACCACAAGCTGCTCGAGCCGCTCGCCGACAAGCTCGGTGCAGCGCTGGGCGCCTCGCGCGCTGCCGTCGATGCGGGCTACGTCTCGAACGACTACCAGGTCGGCCAGACCGGCAAGATCGTCGCGCCGCAACTCTACATCGCGGTCGGCATCTCGGGCGCGATCCAGCACCTGGCAGGCATGAAGGACTCCAAGGTGATCGTCGCGATCAACAAGGACCCCGAGGCGCCGATCTTCCAGGTGGCCGACTACGGACTGGTTGCAGACCTGTTCGAAGCGATCCCGGAACTGACGGCCGCGCTCGGCTGAGTACCCGACAGGGGCCGGGGATCGCAGGCGACGCTCACGGTGGATTTGCCGGCTGCGCTCCTCGGTAACGCTTGGCACTGGGGTGCGCTGCTCGGATGCCTGGGGGTGTTCCACCGGATCGCAACGGCCGCGCCCTGGCGGAGGCTAGGGACGATCTCGGGCATGAACCAGTTGCTCGGTGCCGCCGTCGTGCTGATGGTGATGTGGAGCATGAAGGCCGGGGTCAATCCCGGCCTCAACCTGCATCTGCTGGGCGCAATGGCGGCGACCCTGGCGCTGGGGCCCGAACTGGCGATGGTGGCGATGGGACTCGCCCTGGTGGGCACCGCACTGAACGGTGGCATCGACTGGACGAGCTGGCCGATCAACTTTCTGGCGATGGTGGTCGTCCCGGTGGTGATCGCGCAGACATGGCGCAGGCTCGTGGAGCGGTGGCTTCCGGCGCATTTCTTCGTCTTCATCTTCGTCATCGCCTTCCTCGGGTCGGCCTTGGTGGTCGGCGCGCAGGGGCTGATCGCGTCGATGCTGCTGGCCGCTGCCGGGGCTTATCCCATTGCCTTTCTCGCCAGCGACTATTTGCCGTACTTCATCCTGCTGGGCTTCTCCGAAGCCTGGCTGGGCGGCGCCGCGATCACGGTGCTGGTGGTCTACAAGCCGGAGTGGGTCGCCGCCTTCGACGACCGCCGCTACCTGCTGAACAAGTAACGAACGACGAGTTTTCCGCATGACGGAATCAACCGACTGGAGGAAGTAACCAATGAGTCATTACGCCGCACCCATCCGCGACATGCAGTTCGTGATGCGCGAACTGGCGGGTCTGCAAGAAGTTCAGAAGCTGCCCGGCTGCGAAGAGGTCTCGACCGATCTGGTCGACGCCATCCTGGACGAGGCGAGCAAGTTCGCGACCGGCATCCTGGCGCCGCTCAACAAGACCGGCGACGTCGAAGGTGCCAAGTGGTCGCACGGCGAAGTGACGACCGCGCCGGGCTGGCGTGAAGCCTACCGGCAGTTCACCGAGGCCGGCTGGACGGCGCTGCCCTGCGATCCGGACTTCGGCGGCCAGGGCCTGCCCAAGCTCGTCGCCACGGCCGTGATGGAGATGTGGAAGGCCTCCAACATGGCTTTCTCGCTGTGCCCGATGCTGACCGGCGGCGCGATCGAGGCGCTGATGCTGCGCGGCAGCGACGAGCAGAAGGCGATGTATTTGCCGAAGATGGTGAGCGGCGAATGGACCGGCACCATGAACCTGACCGAGCCGCAGGCGGGCTCGGACCTCGCCGCCGTGCGCACGCGCGCCGAGCCGCAAGGCGACGGCACCTACAAGCTGTTCGGCCAGAAGATCTTCATCACCTACGGTGAGCACGACCTCACCGACAACATCGTCCACCTGGTGCTCGCGCGCCTGCCCGACGCCCCGGAGGGCGTGAAGGGCATTTCGCTCTTCGTCGTGCCCAAGTTCCTGGTGAACGCCGACGGCAGCCTCGGTGCCCGCAACGACGTGCATTGCGTCTCGATCGAGCACAAGCTCGGCATTCACGCGAGTCCCACCTGCGTGCTCGCCTTCGGCGACAAGGGCGGCGCGACCGGGACCCTCGTGGGGGAGCCGAACCGGGGCCTCGAGTACATGTTCATCATGATGAACGAGGCGCGCTTCGCGGTCGGAATGGAGGGCGTGGCGCTGGCCGATCGTGCCTATCAGCACGCGCTTGCCTATGCCCGGGATCGCGTCCAGGGCACCGAGGCGGGTGTGCGCGGCGGCCCCAAGGTGCCGATCATCCGCCACCCCGACGTGCGCCGCATGCTGATGCTGATGAAATCGCAGACCGAGGCCATGCGCGCGCTCGCGCACGTCGTCGCGGCGGCGACCGACTTCGCCCACCGTCATCCGGACGAGGCTGTCCGGCGGGAGCGGCAGGCTTTCGTTGATCTGATGATCCCGGTCGTCAAGGGCTGGAGCACGGAAAACTCGATCGATATCGCCTCGCTCGGCGTCCAGGTCCACGGCGGCATGGGCTACATCGAGGAGACGGGCGCAGCCCAGCACCTGCGTGATGCGCGCATCACGACCATCTACGAGGGTACGACCGCGATTCAGGCCAACGACCTGATCGGGCGCAAGGTCGCCCGCGACGAGGGGCGCACGGTCAAGGCCTTGCTGGGCGAGATGCGTGCGGTGGTCGGTGAGCTTCGCGGCGCTGGCGAAGCCGGGCTTGCGGCGATTGCCGACTCGCTGGAAGCCGGCGTCGCGGCGGTCGACATGGCAGTCGAATACCTCCTCGCCACGTATGGCCGCGACATCAAGGCCGCCTCGGTCGGCGCTGTGCCTTTCCTCGAGTTGGTCGGGGTGGTGGCCGGCGGCTGGCTGATGGCGCGTTCGGCGCTGGTGGCGACCCGACAGCTTGCCTCGGGCAGCAGCGATACCGACTTCCTGGGTGCCAAGGTGGTGACCGCGCGTTTCTACGCCGACCACGTGCTGTCACGGGCCGCAGGTCTGGCACATGCCGTGGTGAAGGGTGCCAACGGGGCCTTGGAGCTCGCCGACGAGCAGTTCTGAGATGGGACGGCTCCCGCGCCTCAAGGTGCCGGAGCCGTGCTTGCCCCACATGGGGACGGAGATCCGCGGCGAGTGGTAATCGCTATCCAGATCCGCTGCAGGCGAATCCTCGATACGAAAAGGCCGACCGGCGCAGAACGCCGGTCGGCCTTATTACGTTCGCCGCGTTCCGACTTACTTCACGTCGGCCTTGGCGCGCAGTTCCATCAGATGCTGCTCGATGCGCTGCTGCTGCAGGCGCTGCTCCAGTTGCGGCTTGACGTCGTCGATGGGCGGCGCCTGAAGTTCGCGCACATCGTCGAGCATGATGACGTGAAAGCCGAAATCGCTTCGGACCGGCGCCGCGCTGTACTGGCCCTTCTCGAGCGCGACCATCGCCTCGGCAAACGGCTCGACGAACATGCCGGGGCTGCTCCACCCGAGTTCGCCGCCACGCTCGCGCGAGCCGGGGTCGAGCGAACGCTTGGCCAATTCCTCGAAGCTCTCGCCTGCCCTGAGTTTGGCGATGATCTCGTTGGCCTCACCTTCGGTCTCGACCAGAACGTGGCGGGGCTTGTATTCCTTGGAGCCCATCCGACCCTTGATGTCCTCATACTCCTTGCGGACGTCCGCATCGGTCACGGGGTTGGTTACGACGTAGTCCTGAATGTAGGCCCGGATCAGGATCGCCTGGCGGGCAAGTTCCATCTGCGCCTGAATTTCGGGCTTCTTCTCGAGACCTTTCTTGCTGGCCTCCTGGGCGAGGATCTCACGGCGGATCAGTTCCTCGCGGATTGCATCCCGCAACTGCTGGGTGTCTTCGGCGCCCTGGGCGCGCTGTTCGTCGAGCATGGCGGCAGCACGGCTCGACGGAATCGCCGTGCCATTCACGGTGGCAAGCGGCTCGGCCGCGATCGCGACGTGCGCGAAGAAGGCCGTCAGCAGGGCGAGCGCGATGCGGCTGGGAAAGCGTTTCATCAGGTTTCCTTTCGGTTGGGTTGGGAGTTGGCCTCGTCGGCCGTCAGGGCACGTATTGCAAGGGCATGGATCGATCCGCGCATCATGTCGCCGAGGACGGCGTAAATCATACGGTGTCGCGCGACCGTGCTCAAGCCGGCGAAATGCTCGGACACGATCATCAATCTATAGTGCCCACCGCCGCCTTTTGCCCCGACGTGGCCGGCGTGGAGAGCGCTGTCGTCCTGGATGTCCAGCGACGATGGATCGAGTGCCGCCAAGCGGCTGCGGATGTGTTCGATCGTGCTCACGGCAGGACCTTTCGGAACGGTCGAACGGACGTCCGCCGGAACACGCCTGCGGTGGTGTAGGGGTCGTCGGCGAGCCAGGACTCGGCCTCGGCGAGCGAGCCGAACTCGGCCACCACCAGGCTCCCCTGAAACCCGGCCGGACCGGGATCGGGCGAGTCGATCGCCGGCATCGGGCCCGCGAGGATCAGGCGTCCCGCATCGCGCAGGGCCTCGAGGCGCGCGACGTGCGCGGGGCGAACCGACATGCGGGTCTCGAGGCTGCCTGGAGCATCCTCGCCGATCAGTGCATAAAGCATCGAACCATCTCCGTTTCTCGTCTTGATTGAATGTGGCAAGAGTCGGCGCTGCATCAGGCCTGGGCTTCGCGGTGACCCGGTGCATAGGCAGTCTGCCTGCGCGGCTTCTCCAGGGGCAGATGCAGGACTGCACGCAGTCCGCCGCCATTGCGCGGCAACAACTCGAGCCGGCCCGAGTGGGCGAGCATGATGCGGTCGACGATCGCCAGACCGAGCCCCGCGCCCTTGGTGTCCGAGCGCGCAGTCTCCAGTCGGGTGAAGGGGTGGCGCAGGCGCTCGACTTCGTCCGCCGGAATGCCGGGCCCCCTGTCCGCGACCTCGATCAACACCTCGCCACCCTGGGCGCGGGCGACGACGTCGATGGGACGATCGCTACCCGCGTAGCGCACGGCGTTGTCGATCAGGTTCGCGACCGCCCGGCGCAGCGGCAGCGCGCGCGCGTTGAGCATCAGCGCATCGGGAAGGTCGAGCTGGATGGGTGTTCCGCGCAGGCGATACGGTTCGGACATCTCCGCGAGCATGCGCGCGACGTTGACCGGTTGCATCGGCTCGTTGGGATCGCCGCGCCCGAAATCGAGAAATTGGCCGATGATGCGGTCCATCTCCTCGATGTCGGTCACCATCGCCTGGACGTCGGTATCGGGCGCTCCCGACATCTCGATGCCCAGGCGCAGCCGTGCAAGCGGCGTGCGCAGATCATGTGACACGCCTGCAAGAATCAGGGCTCTATCGGCATCGGTGCGGGCCAGATCGCCTGCCATCTGGTTGAAGGCGCGGGCAACGACGGCGATCTCCTGCGGACCGTTTTCCGGGAGGGCGGGGGGCTTGCGGCCTCCGCCTACCAGACGTGCCGAGCGGGCGAGATTGCGCAGCGGGGAGCTGATTCGGGTCACGATCAGAAAGGCGCCGGCGAGCGCCACCAGCAGCGCCACACTGCCCCACATCAGCCACTCGAGGGGTCGGGCCTCTTCGAGCCGCTCGGCCGGCAACATGACCCAGAAATCGTCCGCGTCCTCGGGGTCGAGCCGGAAGCTTATCCAGAAGCCATCGAGCGTCTTCCAGCGCGATGCGAGACGTGTGTGCGGGCCGAGCTGTTCGCGGATCTCGGCGGTGAGCAGATGCATCAGGCGGGTATTGGCCAACGGCTGAAGCTCGTCGGTAGGCTCGGACGGGTAGATCCGGATGCCTTCGAGGGCGGCCAGGTCGATCAGCAGTTCGGTGCGCCGCGTCACCTCGGCGTTGATCAACGCCGTGCGGGTGAGGTTGACGACGCTCACTACCATCTGCGAGAGGTCGCGTGCGCGCGCCGGTTCCTGAAAGTGGCGGAAGATCTGCGACCAGGCAGCCAGCGCGAGGATCAGCACCAGAGCGATAAGCAGAAAGGTCTGCCACAGCAGCGTGCGCGGCAGGAAATCCGGTACGTAGCGCGAGAGCGCCGTCAGCCGTCTGGAAGTGACTCCCCGGAGATACGATCGGTCAGCTTTCACTGCCGCTCTTGGCGTCGTCGGGCACGAAGACGTAGCCGAATCCCCAAACCGTCTGGATGTAGCGGGGCTTGGCGGGATCGTCCTCGACCAGCTTGCGCAGGCGGCTCACCTGGACGTCGATGGCACGGTCGAAAACGCCGTATTCGCGTCCGCGGGCAAGCTCCATCAGCTTGTCACGGGACAAAGGCTCGCGCGGATGCTGGAGCAGCACCTTGAGAAGCGAGAACTCGCCGGTGGTGAGCGGAATGTCCTCGCCATCGCGCTCGAGCGTTCGGGTGCCCAGATTGACCCGCACGCGGCCGAAGCTGACGATGTCCAGTTCCGCCGCCGGTGCACCCGGCAGCACGGCCGGGCGCCGTCGCATGACGGCCTGTATGCGGGCAACCAGCTCGCGCGGGTTGAACGGCTTGGGCAAGTAGTCGTCGGCGCCCATCTCCAGACCGATGATGCGGTCCACTTCGTCGCCCTTGGCGGTCAGCATGACGATGGGGATGGTCTTGCTGTCGTTGCGCAGGCGGCGGCAGATCGCCAAACCGTCCTCCCCGGGCAACATCAGATCGAGCACCATCAGGTCGAAGTGCTCGCGATGCAGGGCGCGGTCCATCGAGGCCCCGTCGGGAACGGCCTTCACCGAGAAACCCTGTTCCATCAGGTAACGGGAAAGCAGATCACGCAGACGTGCGTCGTCATCGACCAGAATTACCTTGATTCGCGCTTTACCGTTCATATTTCACATCCTATCTTGCGGCGGACTGGCATGCTAGTAACAGTTCGAGCACCGCGGGCACGTCGCAGGTAACGCTTCGTAAGCCCGAACGGGAATGGCAAATTTCCCTTACAAACTATCGGTGTAGCCGCTGCCTCGAACGCCCCGGTCGGCTCGAATGGTTGTATTTTTCGTCATGTCCGGACTCTCTGAAAAGGTCGACGCTCTTGTCTGCTCCAGCCCGTTCGTCGCTCGATGTTCTCCGACCCGCAGCCGAACTCCCGGCGTGGCGCGTTCGCGTGGCGTTCACGGGCATGATACCGCTCATCGGCGCGGTCTTCATGCTGGCTGCAGGCCCCGGTTACGCAGGGGACGGCGAACTGGGCTTGGACGACGGGCCCGAACACATCCTTTCGCACATGGACAAGCGCCGCGACGATGTTCGGCGTGCGCTGCTCACATCCGGCAGCCTGCCCGACTCGACTGATGAACGCCGCCGCCTCTCGCCGGCCGAGCGCAACGTCTTGAGCCGCGAGTGGCGAGAGTCCTTGCGCAACGTGTACGAAGAGCGCCCCCGCAAGAAGCAGTAAGGCTGCGCGTCGCCGCGCGGAGGACCACTCCCGCCCCCCGCAGGCAGGTGCGCAAGCCAAACCGGTGCGCCAGCCGGTAGAATGCCTGCGCTATGAAAATCCTTGCGATCGAGACTTCGTGCGAGCACGCGACGGCGGCACTGCTCGCCGGGGGCGAAACGCTCGAGCGGCCGCTCGAGGGCCACGCCAACCACTCCGAGTATCTTCTGCCGATGCTCGTGTCGCTGCTCGCCGAGGCACAGTTCCGGCTGCAGGATCTTGACGCGATCGCCTTCGGCGCCGGCCCCGGCGCCTTCACCGGCTTGCGGCTCGCCTGCTCGGTGGCGCAAGGGCTCGCGATGGGGGCCGAGCTGCGGGTCGTGCCGGTCTGCAGCCTGGCCGCCCTTGCCGTCCAGGCGAAGGCGGAGAGGGTGTTCGTCGCGAGCGATGCACGCATGGGCGAGGCCTATGCCGCCGCCTACCGCTTCGCCTCGCCGGGCGTGCCCATCGAGGTGTCGGCGCCGGTCTGCGTCCCGCCGGAAGCGCTCGTCCTTCCCGACGGGCAGGCCTGGGTGGCGATCGGCTCCGCCCTGGGCCATCACGACGGCAGGTTTCCGCCCGCACTGCGCGCCCAGGCTTCGGGCTGGATGCCTAACTCGGTTGCGCGCGCCTGCGATGTCGCCCGTATCGCCGCACAAGAGCTTGCCGCCGGACGGAGTGTTGCGCCCGAATGCGCCGCCCCGATCTATGTGCGCGACAAGGTTGCGCTGACGACCGAGGAGCGGCGGATCCGCGGGGGGCGGGCATGAACGGGGCAACGCTTGCAGTCGTGCAGGTCGATGTGGCACGGGGCACTCCGCCTTGGCCGACGGGTTGCGCGGGAACGCGATGAACAGGGATTACAGGGTGGGGCCGATGACCGATGCCGATCTCGACTGGGTCGTCGCCAACGAGTCGGACTTGCACGCTTTTCCCTGGACACGGGGAAACTTCATCGATGCCTTGACGGCCGGCTACAGCACTTACATCCTGCGCTCCGATGACACGCCTGTCGCCTATTCGGTGATGCTGGTGGTGCTCGACGAAGCTCATCTGCTCAACATCAGCGTGGTGCGGCCGGCGCAGCGCCGGGGTCACGCCAATTTCATGCTTTGCCACCTGTTCGAGGATGCCCGCAGCCACGGGGCGGCACAGATGTTCCTCGAAGTGCGTCCGTCCAACGAAGCCGCCCTCGCGCTTTATCGCCGTCACGGATTCGAGGCGGTCGGACGGCGCAAGCGCTACTATCCGGCGCCGAACGGAACACGCGAGGACGCGATCGTGATGAGGCGCGGCCTGTGACCATGCCGAATCCGTCCGTGTTGAGGGAAATGGGGCTCGGCCCCGTCTGGCGCCTGCGGGTGCGCACCCAAGGGGCTGTTGCGTCGGCCGAAGCCGGAGTTTTGCCGGCGCTGGATGACGCCTCGGCTGATGGCGAGGTTGTGGTCGGGGACGATGCGCGTTCGATGGCTGCGGCAGCGGATGCGCGACTTGCGGCCACGGCAACGCCCTCCGACGCGACGAATTTGCGACCCTCAGCTCCCATAGGCGGCGGGCGGTCGCGCCTCCCGGACCCGACGCCGCAGGACGCTCTCGCGCGACGCGACCCGGTGCCCGAGGCTTCGCCGTCTTCGAATGTCGTGCCTGCGTTCGTCGATTCTGCCGGTCCGGAGCGCGCCGAACGTATTGCCTCGCTCGACTGGGACGCGCTGGAGGCGGATATCCGCGCCTGCACGGCGTGCCGTCTGTGCGAGTCGCGCCGGCAGGCGGTGCCAGGCGTGGGCGCGCGCGACGCAGACTGGCTATTGGTCGGCGAGGGGCCGGGCGCGGAAGAGGACCGGCTCGGCGAGCCCTTCGTCGGAGCGGCGGGCAAGTTGCTGGATGCCATGATGGCCTCGATCGCCCTGAAGCGCGGCGAGGGCGTGTACATCGCCAATGCCGTGAAATGCCGTCCACCGCACAACCGAACACCGCAGCCCGACGAGATTGCGACCTGCCGCCCCTATCTCGAGCGTCAAATCGCGCTGATCGGTCCGAAGCTGATCGTCGCGCTCGGGCGTCCGGCCGCGCAAAGTCTGCTCGAATCCGACGTACGCATCAGTGCCGTGCGCGGCCAGGTGCATCGCTACCGCGAAATCCCCGTGGTCGTCACCTACCACCCGGCCTACCTGCTGCGCAATCAGGCCGACAAGGCAAAAGCCTGGGAAGACCTGTGTTTTGCGACGCAGGTGATCGAGGCGGGGTGATCGAGGCCGGAATCCGCGTTTGTGCCGGGTATCGGCAACGAAAGCCCGCCAAGCCGGGCAGGCGCGGCCTAGCCACCGAGCGCGCCGGCGAGCACCATCCAATCTCAATCGCCCCGACGGTCAGGCCCTCGATCCCGGTTCATCGCACGAAGCCGCATGCCGTGGGCCGACGAAGTAGGGCAGTCGCCGGGCAGGGGCCTTGTGTGGTCTAATTGTCTGCATAAATACAGCTTATGGGTGCCGCATGGCCGATCGCAGACTTCAGGTTTTTCACGCCGTAGCCAAGCACGGTTCCTTCACACGTGCAGCCGAGCGGCTCTTCATGACGCAGCCGGCCGTCACCTTCCAGATCAAGCAGCTCGAGGAGCACTTCAATACCCGGCTGCTCGAGCGCGGGCACGGTCGGGTCAGCCTGACGGCCGCGGGCGAGGTCGTGCTGGCCTACGCGGAGCGCATTCTCGACCTGTCCGAGGAACTCGAATCCCGGGTTGCCGAGCTCACCGACGAACTCGCCGGCACCCTCAGCATCGGCACCAGCACCACGATCTCGGGTTACTGGCTGCCGCGCCTGCTCGAGCGCTTCAAGCGAAAGTACCCGCGCGTGGTGCCGCGCGTGGTGGTCGGCAACTCACAGCTCACCGAGGACCGCGTTGCCGCGCGCGACCTCGACATCGGGCTGATCGAGATCGTCTCCGACCAGCCGGCGATCGAGCGGCGCACCGCCGCACACGACGAAGTTCGGGTCATCTGCCAGCCCGGCCATCCGCTCTCGCAGAAGAGCGCGCTCACCGTCGCCGACCTGCTCGAGTTTCCGCTGATCACGCGCGATCCGGGCAACGCCATCCGCGTGCTGGCCGAGCAGCTGTTCGAAGCGGCCGGCGTGCCCATGGAGGACGTCACCATTTGCGCGGAGCTCGGCAGTCTCGCCAGCGTCAAGCACCTGGCCGGGCAGGGCGCGGGCTACGCCTTTGCGTCGCGCGCTGCGATCCAGCGCGACCTGCGGGAGGGCTGGCTGGTCGGAGTCTCGCTGGAGCCGAGGTTGTACACGCCGCTGGAGGTGATCATCCCCAAGGACAAGTTCCGCTCGCGCCTCATCACGACCTTCGCCGATCATGCTGTGGCCGAGCTCGCGGGCATGGCGGAAGAGCTGGAGGGCACGTAGCCATGGCCAAGGCCCGGTCGGTCTTCACCTGCACCGAGTGTGGCGGCCAGGCCGCCCGCTGGCAGGGCCAGTGTCCGCACTGCAAGGCCTGGAACACGATGGTGGAGACAGTGGCGGAAGCGGCTGCAGCGCCGGGCAGCCGCTTTGCAGCGCTGGCCGGTGCGACCGGTCGGCTGCAACCGCTCGCAGAGCTCGAAGCGCGCGAAGATCCGCGCATCCCGACCGGGATCGACGAGTTCGATCGCGTACTGGGCGGCGGACTGGTCGCCGGCGGGGTGGTGCTGATCGGTGGAGATCCGGGCATCGGCAAATCAACGCTGCTCCTGCAGGCGTTGGCTCGGCTCGCGGCGCGCGAGTCCGCGATCTACGTGAGCGGCGAAGAGTCGGGCGAGCAGGTCGCGCTGCGCGCGCGGCGCCTGCAGCTCGATCCGGCAAGCATCCTGCTCCTGCCAGAGATCAACCTCGAGCGCATTCTCGCCGCGCTGAAGGAGCATCGACCGCGCATCGCGGTCGTGGACTCGATCCAGACCATCTACTCAGAGTCGCTGCAGTCGGCCCCCGGCTCGGTCGCGCAGGTGCGCGAATGCGCTGCCCAGCTCACGCGCTTCGCAAAGCTCGCCGGCGTGAGCCTCATCATGGTCGGTCACGTCACCAAGGATGGAACCCTGGCCGGCCCACGAGTGCTCGAGCACATCGTTGACACGGTGCTCTATTTCGAGGGCGACACGCACTCGAGCTTCCGCCTGGTGCGGGCCTTCAAGAACCGCTTCGGCGCCGTGAACGAGCTTGGGGTGTTCGCGATGACCGAGCGCGGCCTGCGCGGCGTCAGCAATCCCTCGGCGATCTTCCTCTCGCAGCACGGCCAGAAGGTGCCCGGAAGCTGCGTGCTGGTGACCCAGGAGGGGACACGCCCGCTGCTGGTCGAAGTCCAGGCGCTGGTGGACGAAGCCCACAACCCTAACCCGCGACGTTTGTCGGTAGGACTCGAGCAGAATCGGCTGGCGATGCTGCTCGCCGTGCTGCACCGACATGCGGGTGTGGCCTGTTACGACCAGGACGTGTTCGTGAATGCGGTCGGCGGGGTCAAGATCTCCGAGCCGGCCGCCGATCTGGCCGTGCTCCTGGCGATCGTCTCGTCGATGCGCAGCCGTGCGTTGCCGCGCGAGCTTGCCGTGTTCGGCGAAGTGGGGCTCGCCGGCGAAATCCGCCCGGCCCCGCGCGGCCAGGATCGCATTCGCGAGGCGGCGAAGCTCGGTTTCACCCTCGCGATCATTCCCCGCGCCAACGCACCCCGGCAAGCAATCGAGGGTATCCGCGTGATTGCCGTCGATCGCATCGACGAGGCCATCGGGCAGGCGCGCGCGCTAGAATCCGCAGGGTAGGGCGGCTGCGTCGAATCGGTCTTACAGCCGTTTCAGGGCCGGAATCGAAATCCCCTGTAATTCAGCACGATGCCGTCGTTACCGACCCGCTCGAGCCGCACGCCCTCGGCCGCGTGTTCTCCCTCACGCAGGATGCGGTCGTTGATCACCGCCATGCGCGCCTGGGGTTCGTCGGTATAGGAGAAGCCGGAAACGGCGAGCGCTGGCAAGGCGGCCCGAATGGTCTCGGGCAGCTCGTGGAAGGCGAGCACCCGGTCGGGCGGGGTCGGCATCCCGGCCGCCGCGGATTTCGACACCGGCGGGTCAGCCGCCGCGGTGCCGGCCGCGACGGGCGAGGTCGTGGCGACCGGAGCCATCGCAATGGCTGGAGCCGCTGCGACCGGAGCCGTTGCAGTGCCCGAGGCCGTTGCAACGACTGGAGGGGTTGCAGCGACTGGAGCGGCTGCAGGAATTGGATTGGTTGTCGCGACCGAAGTGACCGCAGTTACCGGAGGCACCGAGGTGACTGGGGAGGTCGAAGCGACTGGGGCGGCAGGAGCTGGTGGAGTCGGCGTCGCCTCGGCAAGGTGCCCGACGGGCCGTGAAGGCGAGGGCGCGGTCGGATCGGGAGCCGCAGCGGGTACCGGGCTCGTCTCCACGACCGGCAGGGCCCGGGGCGGCGCCGGATCGGGCGTCGAACGGGGTGCGGAAGTCTCGACCCGCGGCGGTGCGACGGCCGGCATGGCAACATTCGGCGTGATCACAGGTGCTGTCCAGGGCCGCCAGGCGAGCGCAGCCACCACGAGGATGAGCGTCGCCGCAGCAGCGGGGAGCCGCCACGGGACTCCAGCACCGTCTTCAACCGAAACCGCCGCTATCGGCAGGGTTGTGAGGTCGGGAACCTTGCCCTGGTGGCGGGCCTGTTCGGATTTCTTCAGGGCTTCGAGGATATAGGACATGCTTGGATGGCGGATTCGTCTTACTGGGAGCGCCCGGCGAGCATTGGCACGGCTTCGTCGGCATAGCCGCCGAGCCGGACGAGCGTCATCGGCCCGACAATGCCGTCGTCGGCGAGTCCGTGCGCACGCTGGAACACCCGCACGCGCTCGGCCATAGCCGCCGTGAAAACATCACTGCGACGGGCATCCGGATCGGCGCCTTCCCAGCGGGCCAGCAAACGGTCGACCCAGGCGACGTCGGCGCCTTGGGCGCCCGGTCCGATCACGCGCAGCCGCCCTGGCGGAGTGCGCCAGAGCAGCGTGTATTCGCCCGTCCACTGCGCACCCAACCGATCGACTGGAAATTCCGTAGACTCGCCGCCGATGGCAATGCGTGCCATCTCACCGTCGATCGAGACCAATGTGGCGAGAAAATTCGGTCCATCCGATTGACGCAACTCGATGATCGCCGGGGAATTGAGTGCGCGAACGGAATCGAGCCCATCGTTGCCGCGCAGGCATCGCAAGGTCCGTTGCTCGGCCATCTGGCAGGCGGTCTCGACACCGACGGGCTCGATCTCGATCCGCCAGAGCTGGAACAGCGCGCGCACGGCAAGCGCCTCATGCAGCCAGTGGTCGGTGTCCGCCGACCACTGCAGCGCTCCGACGGCCTCCGAGGCCGTGGATGGTTCGACCACGGGCAGCTCATCGAGCGCAATCGGCGCGGACTCCAACCCGTGGTCGGCATCGGCGGGGGGAGGCTGCATGGGAGCCGCCGCCGACTCTGCGCTTGCAAGCGCCTCGTGTGCGTTCGGGGCCAGGTGGTGCAGGATCTCGGCCGGCAAAAGGCGCTGAACTCCGATCGCCCATCCGGCAAGGCCCACCAGCAGGGCCACTGCAAGTGTGGGCACAAGGACGCGCCGCACTTGCGCCGGACCGCTTCGCGCTACCGCAGCTGGGCCGAGCACTTCGCGTGCAGCCTTGTCCAGAATCGCAGGGCTCACCGTCGACCGGCCTTCGGCCCAGGTCCCGAGCAGGCTGCGGTCGCAGATCACATTGATAAGCCTCGGCGTGCCGCCGCTCAGTCGATAGAGTCGATCGAGTACCGGCCCGGGGAACAGCGTGTGCCGTCCTCCCGCTACGGCGAGCCGATGCTGTACGTAGGTTGCGAGCTCGGGCCGCGACAAGGGCTCGAGGTGGTAGCGGGCGACGATGCGCTGGGCAAGCTGGAGCATGGAGGGCTCGGCCAGTCGTTCGCGCAACTCCGGCTGTCCCAGAAGAATGATTTGCAGCAGCTTGCGTTGGTTGGTTTCGAGGTTGGTGAGCAGTCGCAGTTGTTCGAGCACGTCGTTCGACAGGTTCTGCGCCTCGTCGACGATCAGCACTGTCTTTCGCCCGTGTGCATTGCTCTCGAGCAGTCGAATATTGATCAGGTCGACCAGCGCCTTCAACCCGCGAATCCCGGCCGGCACCTCGATGTGCAGCTCCTCGCACAGCGTGCGCAGCAACTCGGTCGCAGTGAGCTTGGGATTGATGATGAAGGCGATATCGCAATTTTCCGGCACCTGCTCGAGCAGGCAGCGACAGATCGTCGTCTTGCCGGTGCCGACCTCGCCGGTCAGCAGCACAAAGCCACCGTCCACCTTGAGCCCGTAGAGCAGATGCGCCAGCGCCTCGCGGTGGCGCTCGCTCATGAAGAGATAGCGCGGATCGGGTGCGATCGAGAAGGGGGACTCGGAGAAGCCGAAGTACTCGTTGTACATGCCTGCGTCAGCTTGCCAGTGCGCATATTACGCCGGTGCATGATACTGTGGTTGTGCGTTACCTGACGAACGGAACGCGTTCTGCAGTTTACATAATGCCGATTATCGCACTTACGGTGACGCAATCATCAGGGCGTTGAGGTGAATCCGGCCAGCCGCAACGCCCTGCGGTGGTGGCAGCCTTTCAGTGGCCATTCACCTGCCGTGAGCAGCCACATGGCGCCTGCACCCCGCCGCCTTTCTAGCCGGGGTTGCTCCACGGCGGCATCGGCGCCGTCAGGCGTTGCCCGGGATACCCATGCACTTCGCCGAAGCGTGCGTCGCCCGCGTTCCAGTCGGTGCAGGCGCGCGTGATCTCATCGCGGTCGCGGCCGACGAAGTTCCACCACATCAGGATCTCCTCGTCGAACGGCGTTCCGCCGATCAGGAGCAGCCGCCCTTCGGCGCCGCAATGCACGGCGGCTCGTTCACGTCCGCGTCCGAGATACAGCAAAGTGCCGCTGCGCAGGGCGGCGCCATCGACGACCATCTCACCGTCCAACACAAGCGCGCCATACTCGAAGTCGGGTCGCAGCGGAATGTGGGTGCTGCCGGCGGCGGAAAAAGTCAAGTCGAGCGCGGCGAGCGGCGAATGGACGCGCACGGGCGACCGCTCGCCGACTGTTTCGCCCACCAGCACGGTGATGCGGCAGCCGTCGCGCTCGACCACCGGGAGTTCGGGATAGTGTTCGAACGCGGGATCGCGGTGCCGCTCGACTTCCGGAAGCGCGATCCAAAGCTGCGCGCCGTGCAACTCTGGCGAGCGCTGGGCAGGCGATTCCTCGGAATGGGAGATGCCGCGTCCGGCCGTCATCAGGTTCACCTGCCCGGGTCGAATCAGCTGCTCGTAGCCCAGGCTGTCCCGATGCAGGATCTCGCCGGACAAAGGCCAGGTGAAGGTCTGCAGGCAGGTGTGCGGGTGCGGACCGACGCGCAGACCGTCTCCGCGGCGGGCGTCCACCGGCCCGAAATGATCCAGAAAGCACCATGCCCCGATCATCCGCCGCTGCCGGCTCGGCAGCGCCCGCCTGATCGTCATGCCCTCCCCCAGCACCGCGTCGCGCGTGGGAATCGCTTCGGCCACGGGCTGCCCCGGGGACGGCGGACAGTCGCGCGAGCCGGAAGGCCGGCAGGCCTGGTCGAGATCACTCATTGCGGGGCCTCCTGCGAATTCGGTTCCCGTCGATCCGGTCGCCGCGGCCACCCGACCCGTCTCCATGCCCAGCGCCCGCGGCGGCTGCTTTCTGCTCCTCCTGCCCGACGTGTTCCCCGAATCTCGGACCAGGAGCAGCCGATGAATGCCTTGTTTGAGCATAGTGAGTCCGCCCGCGGCTGTCCAACGCGGCACCGAAGGCGCAGGCAAGAAAGGTGGAATTATTCGGCCGCCGGACGGTCATTTGAAATTATCGACGCAGTCACTGCCGCACTCGCGGCAACGGGGCGCTCCCACCGCCGAGCGGCAAGGAGGAAGCCATGAAATGGGCTCCATGCGCGCTTGCGCTGGCCGTTCTGACGGGTTTGGGAGTCAGCGAGGCGGCGTGGGGCGACCGCGGTCGTGGTGGTCAGAGCTTCGCGCCACGCCACGACACCTTTCAGCCCGTGCAGTTCAGGTCCCAGCAGCAGGTCAGACCGTCCCAGTTCAGGTCCCAGCAGCGGGTCGGCTCGTCACAGTTCAGGTCTCGGCAGCAGGTCGGATCGTCTCAGTTCAGGTCCCATCGACAGGTCGCGCCCTCGCATTTCAAGTCGCACCGGCAGGTCATCGTCAATAAGCACGCTGTCCCGGTGCACAAGCCGCATTTCGTTGCGAAGCATCGTGTGCACCACCGCAGCGCGCGGATTGGCGTCTTTATCGGGGCACCGCTGTTCTGGCACTGGCCGCCGCCCCACTACGCTTATCCGGCGTACGCGCCGGTCGTGGCAGTGCCGGCTTATGCGCCGCCGCCGACCTATGTCGAACGGGGTACCGACTACGGCGAACCGGGTGACCCGCGCTATTGGTACTACTGCCAGGATCCGGCCGGATACTATCCGTACGTGAACAGCTGCCCGGGCGGCTGGCAGCGCGTCATGCCCACTCCGCCGGATCTGCAGGAGTAAGCCCATGGCACGCGCACTAGCGGGTTACGCCGCAGCAGCTGCGCTGGCGCTAGGCGGCTGCGTATCGGTGCCGAGCGGACCGAGCATGCTGGTGCTCCCCGGGACGGGAAAGAACTTCGAGCAGTTTCGTGCCGACGACCTGGCATGTCGCAATTACGCGTACGCGCACGCGGGAGCGAGGACGCCCGATCAGGCGGCCGCGGACAGCGGTGTTCGCAGCGCCGTGGTTGGCACGGCGGTCGGAGCGCTCGCCGGGGCGGCGTTCGATGGCAGTCGAGGTGCGGCCGTCGGGGCCGGGGCGGGGCTGCTGGTCGGGTCGGCTGCCGGGGCGAGTGCCGCCCAGGCCTCGTCCCATTCGCTGCAGCAGCGCTACGACGTCGCCTACCAGCAGTGCATGTACGCGAGCGGTCACCGCGTACCAGTCTATGGCCGGTACGCGAGCGCGGCGCCGGGCGCCTACCGCCATTACCCGCCTCCGCCACCCGGATACCGACGCTGACGCGATCGGTCGCACGGATGGCGTGGCGCGGCCGTGATCCGTGTGACCGGCCGCGCAAGGGCGCCGCTCGGCACGCCCGCGTGGATTGTCGCCGTCGCGAGGGCGCCAACCTGCGGCTCAAGCGAAGGTTGGCGGCTCGTCTTCCTCGAGCTGCGAAAAGCGTACCGGCAGCACCTCCCGGGTGTGCAGCCTGCCGTTGGCATCCTTGGTGACGAGGATCAGCTGCTGGCTGTCGGCAAGCCCCGCCGGAATCGCCATACGCCCGCCCGGCTTGAGCTGCACGATCAGGGAGGGCGGCACGAGGTCGGGCGCGGCCGTTACCATGATCTTGTCGAACGGCGCCTGCTCGGGCCAGCCGTGGTAGCCGTTGCCGGTGCGCAGCTCGACATTGGGGCAGCCCAGGCGCGCAAGGCGCTGCCGCGCCTGCTTGGCGAGCTCCCCGATGATCTCGATGCTGTAGACGCGCTTCGCGAGCTGCGACAGGATGGCGCTCTGATAGCCCAGGCCTGTGCCGATCTCGAGGACGGTGTCCTGGTCCGTGAGTTCGAGCAGGTCGGTCATCAGCGCGACGATGAAAGGCTGCGAGATGGTCTTCTCGAAACCGATCGGCAGCGGCCGGTTCAGGTACGCGTAGGGTTGCAGCTCGAGCGGCACGAATTCGTGCCGCGGCACGCGCCCGATCACATCCATCACACGGGGATCGAACGCCGGTTTGCCGAGATGTTCGCCCAGCAATGCGGCCTCCATCGCGATTTCGACCATCATGTCGTCGCGCATCGTCGAAAAGTCGCGATCTTCCATCGGGTCAAACCTCCACGCTGCGCAGCCCGGCCACCGTGCCGGCGGCGCGCACTCACTCGTCGCGAGCCACCCCGACCTGCACCATATCGCCCTCGATCCTCACCGGAAAACAGGCGACGGGTTCATAGGCCGGCGCCGACAGGGCTTTCCCCGTGGCGAGGGAGAACCGTGCGCCGTGGCGCGGGCACACCACCTCTTCGCCCTCGACGACGCCCCACGACAGATTCTCCGCCTCGTGGCTGCATAGGTCCTCGATCGCGAAGAAGCGCCCCCGAACATTGAAGACGGCAATCTCACGCCCGTCGTCCAGCGTCACGACACGGACCTCCTCGGGGGGAAACTCGGAGACCTTCGCCACGTCGAGCCAGTCGTCCATGTCTCAGATCATCCCCAGTTCGAGTCGTGCCGCCTCGCTCATCCTCTCCTTGGACCAGGGCGGGTCCCAGACCAGTTCCACATCGACGTCGCTCACACCGCCGACGCGACGAACGGCTTCGGCAACCACCGCCGGAAAGGTCTGCGCGACCGGGCAGCCCGGTGCGGTGAGGGTCATGCGGATCGCGACACGGCCGTCGCCCTCGTCCACGGCGAGCTCATAGATGAGTCCCAGATCGTAAATGTTCACCGGAATTTCCGGGTCGTAGACGGTGCGCAGCGCGTCGATCACAGCCGCCCGCAGACTGTCGTCGCGCTCGGCGGCGGCCTCGGCGTCGCGCTGCGCTTCGGCCCGATTCAGCCAATCCATGATGCTCATCTCAATCCTCCGTAGACACCGGCCGGGTCTCGCCGTGCAGTGCGGCCTGCAAGGTATGCCAGGCGAGCGTCGCGCATTTCACGCGGGTCGGGAACTGGGTGACGCCGCCCAGCACGGCGAGCTTGCCGAGCGGGACGGCGCTGCCCGGCCCGACGGATTCACCCGTGACGAGGGCGTGAAACGCCGCGAACAGCGCCTCGGCCTCCTCCCTGCTGCGCCCCTTCAAGGCTTCGGTCATCAGCGAGGCGGATGCGGTCGAAATCGCACAGCCCGAGCCCTCGAAGCGGGCGTCCTCGATCAGGCCGTCGTCGCGCAGCTTCAGGTGCAGCGCGAGCTGATCGCCGCACAGCGGGTTGAACCCCTCGGCGTGCCGGTTTGCCTCGGGCAGCGGCCCGAAGTTGCGCGGGTGGCGGCCGTGGTCGACGATCATCTCCTGGTAGAGCTCGCGCAGATCAGGCATCGCCGAAGACCTCCCGAAGCTTGCCGAGCGCCGCGTACAGCGCGTCGACCTCGGCCTGCGTGTTGTACAGCGCGAACGACGCGCGCACCGTCGCCGGTAGCTTGAAACGCTCCATCAGAGGCATCGTGCAGTGGTGGCCGGTGCGCACCGCCACCCCCTCGAGGTCGAGCACGGTGCCGACGTCGTGCGGATGGACGCCGTCGATCACGAACGACAGGATCGCGGCCTTGTCGCGCGCCGTGCCGACCTGGCGCAGGCCCGGCGTCTCGCGCGCGCGGCGCGTCGCGTGCTCGAGCAGGGCGTGCTCGTGGGCGGCGATCGCGTCGAGCCCGAGACGCGAGACGAAGCGCATCGCCTCGCCCAGCGCGATCGCGCCGGCGATGTTGGGGGTGCCGGCCTCGAACTTGTACGGCAGGTCGTTGTAGGTCGTGCCGGCAAAACTCACGCGGCGGATCATGTCGCCGCCGCCCTGCCACGGCGGCATCGCGTCGAGCCGCGCCTTCTTGCCGTAGAGCACGCCGATGCCGGTCGGCCCGTAGAGCTTGTGGCCCGAGAAGGCGTAGAAGTCGCAGTCGAGGGACTGCACGTCGACGGCGAGATGCGGCACAGCCTGGGCGCCGTCGAGCAGCACCGGAACACCGCGGGCGTGCGCGAGCTCGATCACGCGGCGCACTGGGTTGATCGTGCCGAGCGCGTTGGAGACGTGGGCCAGCGCGACCAGGCGCGTCTGCGGCGAGAGCAGGTGCTGGAACTCGTCGAGCACCAGTTCGCCCTCCTCGCTCACGGGCGCGACGCGCAACACCGCCCCCGCGCGCTCGCAGGCGAGCTGCCACGGCACGATGTTGGAATGGTGCTCCATGGTCGTGACGAGGATCTCGTCGCCGGGATGCAGCGCCGCGCCCCACGATTGCGCGACCAGGTTGATGGCCTCGGTCGTGCCGCGCACGAACACGATCTCCTCGCGGTGGGCGGCGTTGACAAAGCGCTGCACGGTGTCGCGCGCGCCCTCGTAGGCGTCGGTCGCCTCCTGGCTCAGGCGGTGCACGCCGCGGTGCACGTTGGCGTTGATCTCGGCGTAGTAGCGTGCCTCGCAATCGATCACGCACTGCGGCTTCTGGCTGGTCGCGGCGTTGTCGAGATAGACCAGCGGCCGGCCGTGCACTTCCCGCGCCAGGATCGGAAACTCGGCGCGCACCCGGGCGACGTCGAGGGCAGGCGACGCTTCGGGATTCAGTTCGTTACCGGCTCTGCGCATGGCGACACTCCCATCTCGTCGGCAATCTGCCCCGGCAGCAGCCCTTGCAGTCGCGCGCGCAGCGGGGCGAAGCGCACACGCTCGACGATCTCGGCGGCGAACGCGCGCACCAGCAGCGCCTGTGCCTGCGCGTCGTCGATGCCGCGCGCGCGCAGGTAGAAGCGCTGCACGGGGTCGATCTGGCCCACCGTCGCGCCGTGGCTGCACTTGACGTCGTCGGCGTAGATCTCGAGCTGCGGCTTGGTGTCGACCTCGGCCTCATCCGACAGCAGCAGGTTGTGGTTCGCCTGCAGCGCGTCGGTGCGCTGCGCGTCCGGGCGCACGACGACGCGGCCGTTGAACACGGCGCGCGCCGCGCCGTCGAGCACGCCCTTGTAGAACTCGCGGCTCACGCCGCGTGGATGGGCATGGTCGATCAGGGTGTGGTGGTCGAAATGGCGGCGCCCGTCGCCGACGTAGAGGCCGAGCAGCTCGGTCGAGCACCCTTCCCCGTCGAAACGCGTCGCGATGCCGGCGCGCGAGAGCATCGCGCCGAAGGCGAGGGCGAGCGAATCGAAGCGGCTACCGGTCGCCTGCGCGGCGCCGACCTCGGCGATGTGGAAGGCCCGCCGGCCTTCCTGCTGCAGCCGCATGTGGCGCACCGTCGCACCTTCTCCGGCGACGATGCGCGTGACCGCGTCGGTCAGGTAGATGGCGTCGTCGGGGCCTACGTAATGTTCGAGCAGCGTCACGCCGGCGCCGCCGGCCGCGCTCACCACGTTGAGCGGAAAGGTCGCCGGGCTCGCGCCGCCGTCGGGCAGGGTCAGGTACAGGGCGTGCAAGGGGGCTTCGACCACGGTTCCCGGCGCGAGATCGATCCACAAGCCGTCGCTCCAGAACGCCGCATTGAGCGCGGCGAAACCGTGCGCCGCTGCGGGCTCGGCGGCGAGCACCGCCTCGACACGCCCCGGTTCGCGGGCGAGCGCCGCGGCGAGGCTTCCGATCGTCGCACCGGCCAGGGCGTCGAGCCGCGACAGCTCCGGCACGAAGCGGCCATTGACGAAGACGACGCGCTGACAGCGGTCGAGCGCGAAGCGGGCGACCTCCCGCGCGGCGAGGCCATTGGCGGCGGCCGGGCGAGTCTCGAACGGGCGCTTCTCGATTGCAGCCACGTTCGTGTACTTCCAGTCCTCGTCGCGCAGCGTCGGCAAGCCGCGCTCGGCAAAGCGTTCGAGCGCCTCCGCGCGCTGGCGCCGCAGCCATGGCAGCGTCGCGCCGGGCAGTTCGGCCTCGCGCTGCGCGAACTGGGCGCGATAGTGCTCGCGGGCGGCACTCATCGTCCGGCCTCCCCGGCCTCGGGCGCCGCCTCGCGCCCGCCCTCGCCGGCCTGGGCCTCGATCCAGCCGTAGCCGCGCGCCTCGAGCTCGCGGGCGAGCTCGGGTCCGCCCGAGCGCGCGATGCGTCCCTGCGCGAGCACGTGCACGCGGTCGGGCACGATGTGGTCGAGCAGCCGCTGGTAATGGGTCACCAGCACGATCGCACGCTCCGGATTGCGCAAGGCGTTGACGCCGTTGGCGACCACCTTCAGCGCGTCGATGTCGAGGCCCGAATCGGTCTCGTCGAGGATCGCGAGCCGCGGCTCGAGCACCGCCATCTGCAGGATCTCATTGCGCTTCTTCTCGCCACCCGAGAAGCCCTGGTTCACCGCGCGGTAGAGCAGCGCCTCGTCCATCTCCATCAGGCCCAGCTTGTCGCGCACCAGCGCGAGAAAGTCCATCGCGTCGAGCTCGGCCTCGCCGCGGTGCTTGCGCAGCGCATTGAGCGCCGCCTTGAGCAGATAGACGTTGGCGACGCCGGGAATCTCCACCGGGTACTGGAAGGCGAGGAAGACGCCCTCGTGCGCGCGCTCCTCGGGCGCGAGCGCGAGCAGATCCTGTCCGCGGTAGCGCACTTCGCCATCGGTCACGACGTAGCCGTCGCGCCCGGCGAGCACGTGCGCGAGCGTGCTCTTGCCCGAGCCGTTCGGACCCATGATGGCGTGCACCTCGCCCGCCCGCAGGTCGAGGTCGATGCCGCGCAGGATCGGCTTGCCCTCGACGCTGACGTGAAGATTCCTGATCTCGAGCATGCGTTGCCCTCCTCTTGCTTCGCCCATCAGCCGACGCTGCCTTCGAGGCTCACGCCGAGGAGCTTCTGCGCCTCGACCGCAAACTCCATGGGCAGCTCCTTGAACACTTCCTTGCAGAAGCCGTTGACGATCATCGACACCGCGTCCTCGGCGGAGAGCCCCCGGCTCTGGCAGTAAAAGAGCTGGTCCTCGCCGATGCGCGAGGTCGAGGCCTCGTGCTCGACGCGCGCGCTGGCGTTCTTCACCTCGATGTAGGGGAAGGTATGCGCCGCGCAGCGCTCGCCCAGCAGCAGCGAGTCGCACTGCGTGTAGTTGCGCGCCCCGGCGGCGCTGCGCGCGACTTTGACCAGCCCCCGGTAGGCGTTGCTGCCGCGGCCCGCCGAGATCCCCTTGGAGACGATGGTGCTGCGCGTGTTGCGCCCGAGGTGGATCATCTTGGTGCCGGTGTCGGCCTGCTGATGGTGGTTGGTGAGCGCGACCGAGTAGAACTCGCCGACCGCGTCGTCGCCCTGCAGGATCACGCTCGGATACTTCCAGGTGATCGCCGAGCCGGTCTCGACCTGCGTCCACGAGATCTTGGCGCGCGCGCCGCGGCAGTCGCCGCGCTTGGTGACGAAGTTGTAGATGCCGCCGCGCCCCTCCTTGTCGCCCGGATACCAGTTCTGCACCGTGGCGTAGCGAATCTGCGCGTCTTCAAGGGCGACGAGCTCGACCACCGCCGCGTGCAGCTGGTTCTCATCGCGCATCGGCGCCGTGCAGCCTTCCAGATAGCTCACGTAGGCCCCCTTGTCGGCGACGATCAGCGTGCGCTCGAACTGGCCGGTGTTCATCGCGTTGATGCGGAAGTAGGTGGAGAGCTCCATCGGGCAGCGCACGCCGGGCGGGATGTAGCAAAACGAGCCGTCCGAGAATACCGCCGAGTTGAGCGCGGCGAAGTAGTTGTCGGTGTAGGGCACGACCGAGCCGAGGTAGCGTTGCACCAGCTCCGGGTGCTCGCGCACCGCCTCGGAGAACGAGCAGAAGATGATGCCCAACTCGGCGAGCCGTTTCTTGAAGGTGGTCGCCACCGAGACGCTGTCGAACACCGCGTCGACCGCGACGCCGGCGAGCATCTCTCGCTCGGCGAGCGGTACGCCGAGCTTGTCGTAGATGCGCAGCAGCTCGGGATCGACCTCGTCGAGGTTTTTGGGTCCGCCCTTCTTCGACTTCGGCGCGGAGTAATAGGTGATCGTCTGGTAGTCGATCGGCGGATGGCGTACTGTCGCCCATTTGGGCTCGGTCATCGTCAGCCAGTGGCGAAAGGCCGCGAGCCGCCACTCGAGCATGAACGGCGGCTCACCCTTCTTCGCCGAGATGGCGCGGATCACGTCCTCGTCGAGGCCCGGACGCACGGTGTCGGTCTCGATCGGCGTGTAGAAGCCGTGCGGGTAGTCGCGGGCGATCAGTTCGTCGAGATTCACTGCTTGGCCTGGCATGTGAGCGTCTCCATCGGGTGGCGGCTGCGGATCGCCGCGACGTCGATCGGTACGAATTCGGGTTGGGCGAACTCGGCCAGGCTCACGCCTTCGAGCGCGTCGCGGATCACGCGGTTGATGCGCTGCCAGTTGCCGCGCACCGCGCAGCCCGGCTCCTGCCCGCACAGCCCCGCCGTCACGCAGCACTCGGTCATGCCGAGCGGCCCCTCGACGGCGTCGATGATCTGGGCGAGCGAGATCGACGTCGGCGCGCGGGCCAGTGCATAGCCGCCGTGCACGCCGCGCTGCGACACGAGGAGGCCCTCGCGCAAAAACATCTTGAGGAGCTTGGTCACCGTGGCCAGCCCCACTCCAAGCGCCGCGGCGATTTCGGAGGCGCTGTAGAGGCGGGCCGGGTCGCGGGCCATGTGCGCCATGATCACCGTGCCGTAATCGGAAAGTTTGCTCAGTCGCAGCATCGTGGTCGCTCCCGTTTTCATATGGGACTGAACCAGTACCATTTTGTTCCGTGACGTCTGTACCCTATCCGTATGTCCTCGGCGCCCAAAATGTCCGTACACGCCACGGGTCCGGCCATTGCGGACGAATCGGGGGTGCGCGCCACGACCGGATTCGCAGGGACTGCTTTGGTCTATAAGTACAAGCAGGAGATTGCCCATGAACTTCCGTACCGAAGCGACCAGATCCGTCCGCTTCCTGACCGGAGTCCGACGAGACGAGTTCGTACCGGTCGCGCTCTCGGCGCTCTACTTCTTCTGCCTGCTGTGCAGCTACTACGTGCTGCGGCCGGTGCGCGACGAGATGGGCATCCAGGCCGGCGTCGAGCACCTGCAGTGGACCTTCACCGCGACCTTCGTCGCGATGCTCGCGGTAGTGCCCGTCTTCGGCTGGGCGGTGCGGCGTTTCCCGCTGCGGGGGCTGCTGCCCGGGGTCTACCTGGTCTTTGCCGCGCAGCTCGTCGCCTTCTACGCCCTGATGGAAAGCGGCGCGGAGCGGCGCTGGGTGGCGCAGGCCTTCTTCGTCTGGGTGAGCGTCTTCAACCTGTTCGTCGTGTCGGTGTTCTGGAGTTTCATGGCCGACCTCTGGGACAGCGCGCAGGCGAAGCGCCTGTTCGGCCTGATCGCCGCGGGCGGCAGCCTCGGTGCCGTGTCCGGGCCGCTCATCACGGTGACGCTGGCGACGCGCCTGGGCCCCGAGCCGCTGCTGCTGGTGTCGGCCGCCTTTCTGGCCGGTGCGCTCGCGGCGCTCGCCGCCCTGCTCCGCTTCGCCGAAAGCCGCTCGGCTGGCGCAGCGGGCCGGCGCCACGATCAGCCGATCGGCGGTGGCGTCTTCGCCGGCGTCCGCCTCGCCGCAACCTCGCCCTATCTGCTCGGCATCGGCCTCTACATCGTGCTGTTTACGACGCTATCCACCTTTCTCTACTTCGAGCAGGCGCACATAGTGCGCGACGCCTTCGCGACCGCCGGCGAGCGCACCCGACTTTTTGCCGGCATGGACCTCACGGTGAACACCCTCACCCTGCTTGGCCAGATCTTCCTCGCCGGCCGCGTCATGACGCATTTCGGCCTCGGCAAGGCGCTCGCGCTGCTGCCGCTCGTTTCGCTCGTGGGGTTTGCCGTGCTCGCCGCCTTTCCGGTGCTTGCAGTGATCGTCGCCTTCCAGGTGCTGCGGCGCACGAGCAATTTCTTTCTTGCCCGCCCGGCGCGCGAAGCGCTCTATACCGTGGTCCGGCCCGAGGAGAAGTACAAGGCGAAAAATTTCATCGACACCGTGGTCTACCGTGGCGGTGACGCGGTGAGCGGCTGGCTCTACGCCGGGCTGAGGGCGGTGGGGCTCGGCGCGAGCGGCATCGCGCTGGTCGCCCTGCCGCTTGCCGCCGTGTGGATGGCGGTCGGACTGCGATTGGGTGCGCGCCACGAAATGCTCGACGGCGCGCGGGCGAGCGCGAAGCCCGATGCGGCTGCCGCCACGGACGAACCTACCGGGAGGTCGTGAGATGCAAAGGCAATCCTTCTCGTCCGCGCGCCGTCGTGCGCTCAGCCTGATCGCCTGCGGCACCGTCGCAGCAGGCTCGACGCTGGTGCTCGGCCAGCCCGCGCCGATCACGTCGACGGCGCCCGGCGCGGCGATTCGGCGGCCCATCCCGCGCAGCGACGAAGCACTGCCGGTGATCGGGCTGGGCACCTACAGGACCTTCGACGTCGGCGAAGACGAGGCCGCACGCGCGCCGCTGCGCGAGGTTCTGCGCCGTTTCGTCGAGATGGGCGGCACCGTGATCGACAGTTCGCCGATGTACGGCCGGGCCGAGCGCGTGGTCGGCGATCTCGCGGCGGACACGGGCGTCGCCGACCGGCTCTTCTACGCCACCAAGGTGTGGACGCGCGGGCGCGAGTCGGGCGTCCGGCAGATGCAGGAGTCCTTCGAGCGCCTGCGCGTCGCCCGCATGGATCTGATGCAGATCCACAACCTGGTGGATCTGCGCACCCACCACGCCACGCTCAGGGACTGGAAGGCCGACGGGCGCGTGCGCCACCTCGGCATCACCCACTACCACGCCGGCGCCTACGACGAGTTGGAAGGATTGGTCCGAAGCGGTGATTTCGACTTCGTGCAGCTCAATTACTCGATCGCGGAGCGCGAGGCCGAGGCGCGGCTACTGCCGCTCGCGCTCGACCGGGGCGTTGCCGTGCTCGTGAACCGACCGTTCGCGCAGGCCAATCTCTTCCGACGCGTGCGCGGGCGCGAGGTACCCGAGTGGTGCGCCGAGTTCGATTGCGCAAGCTGGGCGCAGTTTTTCCTCAAGTACCTCGTCGCGCATCCGGCGGTGACCTGCGCGATTCCGGCGACGAGCAACCCCGCGCACCTCGTCGACAACATGGGCGCGGGGCGCGGTGCATTGCCGGATGCGGCGATGCGCCGGCGCATGGCGGCGCTGGTCGATTCTCTCTAAGGAACGGGTGCGCCGCTCAGTCCTCGCACATGCACTCGAGGATGTGGCGCACGCGCGCCATCGCCTCGTGCAGCACCTGCTCGATGCTCGCGAACTCGATGCCTTCCGCACTGGCGGCGCGGCCAGCGGCATGGTTGGCGACGACGTTGATGGCCGCGTACGGCAGGCCGATCTCGCGTGCGAGCGCCGCCTCGGGCATGCCGGTCATGCCGACGACGTCGGCGCCGTCGCGCTCGAGCCGGTCGATCTCGGCCGCCGTCTCGAGCCGCGGCCCCTGTGTCGCGGCGTAGATGCCGAAGTCGAAGGCGTGCTCGCCCGCCTCCGCGGCAGCCGCCAGGATGCGCTGGCGCAGCGCCGGGTCGTACGGCGCGGTGAAGTCGATGTGATGCACCGGCTCTTCGACGCCGTCATAGAAGGTGCTGGTGCGCCCCCACGTGTAGTCGATGATCTGGTGGGGCACGACCAGCGCGCCCGGGCCGAACTCGGCGCGGATGCCGCCCACCGACGCAACCGACACGACCGCCTTGGCGTTGGCGTGTTTCAGCGCGTAGATGTTGGCACGGTAGTTCACGCGGTGCGGCGGGATGGTGTGGCCGTAGCCGTGCCGCGCCAGGAACACGACCTGGCGGCCGCACAGGGTTCCGAAGGTGAGCGCGCCCGATGGTTCGCCATAGGGCGTGCGCGCGACCTCGCGGCGTTCGATTTCCAGCGACGAGAGACTCGTGAGTCCGCTACCGCCAATGATCGCGAGCATGGTGGCCTACTCCGGGTAGAAAAGGCCAGGATTTTACCACGCGGGCGGCACCTCGCTGCTGCAGTGCGGCATCGCAATGCTATACTAAAAAACTTTTTCCCTGCGCTTCCGGCCCGCCATGTCCCGCTCCATTCGCAACATCGCCATCATCGCCCACGTCGACCACGGCAAGACCACCCTGGTCGACCAGCTCCTGCGTCAGTCCGGCACGTTCCGCGAGAACCAGCAGGTCTCCGAGCGGGTCATGGACTCGAACGATCTCGAGAAGGAACGCGGCATCACCATCCTGGCGAAGAACTGCGCCATCCGCTACGGCAACACCCACATCAACATCGTCGACACGCCGGGACACGCCGACTTCGGCGGCGAGGTCGAGCGGGTGCTTTCGATGGTCGACGGCGTGCTGCTGCTGGTCGACGCGGTCGAGGGGCCGATGCCGCAGACGCGCTTCGTCACGCGCAAGGCGCTGGCCCTCGGGCTCAAGCCGATTGTCGTGATCAACAAGATCGACCGACCCGGCAGCCGACCGGACTGGGTGATCAACCATACCTTCGACCTCTTCGACAAGCTGGGTGCAACCGAAGAGCAGCTGGACTTTCCGGTCGTCTTTGCGTCGGCGCTCAATGGCTACGCCATGCTCGACGCCGCGACCCCGGGCACCGACATGAAGCCCCTCTACGAGGCCATCCTGCGTCACGTGCCGCCACCCCAGGTGGATGCCGAAGGGCCGCTGCAACTGCAGGTCTGCTCGCTCGATTACTCGACCTACATCGGCCAGCTCGGGATCGGACGCATCAAGCGCGGCCGCATCCGACCCAATCAGGAAGTGGTCGTGCTCTACGGCGACGAGAACCGCGGCAAGGCGAAGATCGGCCAGGTCCTGACCTTCACCGGACTCGAGCGGGCGCCGGCGGAGTCGGCCGAGGCCGGCGACATCGTGCTGGTTTCCGGCGTCGAGCAGGTGAATATCGGCGTGACGATCTGCGATCCGGACGCACCCGACGCGCTCGAGCCGATTGCCGTCGACGAGCCGACGCTGACGATGAATTTCATGGTGAACTCCTCGCCGCTCGCTGGTCGCGAGGGCAAGTACGTCACCAGCCGCCAGATCCGCGAGCGCCTGGAGAAGGAGCTGCTGAAGAACGTCGCGCTGCGCGTCAAGTACACGGGCGACTCCGACGTCTTCGAAGTCTCCGGGCGCGGCGAACTGCACCTCACCATCCTGCTCGAGAACATGCGGCGCGAAGGCTACGAGCTGGCGGTCGGCCGGCCGCGCGTCGTGTTCAAGGACATCGACGGCGTCAAGTGCGAGCCCTACGAGATGCTCACCGTCGACGTCGAGGAGAACCACCAGGGCGGAGTGATGGAAGAGCTGGGCCGGCGCCGCGGCGAGCTGCAGGACATGCAGCCCGACGGCAAGGGCCGCGTCCGCCTCGAGTACCGCATTCCGGCACGCGGCCTGATCGGCTTCCAGGGCGAATTCCTGACGCTCACGCGCGGCACGGGCCTGGCCAGTCACGTCTTCGACGAGTACGGCCCGATGGCAGGCTCGATGAGCGAGCGGCGCAACGGCGTGCTGATCTCGCAGAACGACGGCGATGCGGTCGCCTATGCGCTGTGGAATCTGCAGGATCGCGGGCGGATGTTCGTGAGCCCCGGCGAGGCGCTCTACGAGGGCATGGTCATCGGCATCCACTCGCGTGACAACGACCTCGTGGTGAACCCGATCAAGGGCAAGCAGCTCACCAACGTGCGCGCATCGGGCAAGGACGAGGCGGTCGCGTTGACGCCGCCGATCCAGCTCACGCTCGAGAGCGCGATCGAGTTCATCGCCGACGACGAACTGGTCGAAATCACGCCGAAGTCGATTCGTCTGAGAAAGCGCTACCTCAAGGAACACGAGCGCAAGCGTGCCGCCAAGGCCGAGGACTGACGCAGGTTCGTCGGGGAAGAACGCGGCGGAGCCAATCCGTCCAGGTCGGCGGGAACTCCGCCGGCCGCCCGTCGCAATCGATCAACCGGCGGCGGCGTCCCCGGCGAGATCGTCCTCGTAGTACTGCCAGCTGCCGCGCCGTGACGCCTTCGCGCGATACATCGCAAGATCGGCGCGATGCATCAGCGTCGCCATGTCCGCACCGTCGCGCGGATAGAGACTGATACCGATACTCGCGGAGATGCTGACCTCTCCGAAACCGAGATCGCGGCTTGCCGCGAACTCCTCGGCGAGCCGGTTCGCAAGCACCGCAATGGCGCTCTCTTCGGCGTGCTCGACCAGCACCGCGAACTCGTCGCCGGCAATCCGCGCCGCGGTATCGCTCTCGCGTGTGATGCTCTGGAGAATGGTTGCGGCGGTGGTGAGGATGCGGTCGCCGGCCTCGTGGCCGTGCGTGTCGTTGATCGGTTTGAAGTGGTCGAGGTCGATGAACAGCAGCGCCAGACCCGTCCTGTAACGGGCGGCATTGGCGAGCGCATGCTCGAAGCGATCGAAGAACAGCGTGCGGTTCGGCAGGCCGGTCAGCGGATCGTGATGCGCCAGATGGCGGAAATGTCCGTGACTCTCGCGCAATTCCTCTTCGATGCCGAGCCGGTACTCGATCTCCTGATAGAGCCTGCGTGAGTGGGCACGCTCGCGCCGCAAGGCCGATGTGTACGAGTACGCGACGCTCACCGCGAAAATCGCCAGCAGCACGGCAAGCATCAATCCGAGATTGAGGTTCATGCGTCGCAGGCGCAGATCGAGATCGGCACGCCTGTCGGTGATGTCGTAGTAGATCTCGAACGCCCCCTCGAACCCGCGCACGCCCATGATCGGGACATAGACCTCGACGAGATGGCGGTCGTAACGCTCGCCGTCCAGGCTGGGCGCCTCGCTGCCGACCAGATGCTTGTGGGTGTGCCCGCGCGCGACGATCTCGCGGAAGTGCGGGGCACGGTTCACCTGCCCGAGTTCTTGCGCGTCGGTCGAGTACGTCACTTGCCCGCCGGCGTCGAAGGTCTTGATCTTGAGCACGCCCAGGGCCTGCCGCACCGCTTCGACCTTGATCGCCGTCTCCTTGCTGGGCCGGACATGGGCGAAGTCGTCCTCGAGCGCCACCATTTTCAGCACTCTGGCGGCTCGAATGGCGTCCTGCTCCGACTCCTCGATCAGCACATCCACGAGACTCGGATAAGTGTACAGATAGAAGTGCGCGCCCAGGGCGAGTATGATCGTGAGCGCGAGCAGCACGACGTTTCTCAATTCGGCGACCGCACGCCCGCCCGCCCGCAAACGCAGGCGCATACGCCGGGACCAGCGCTGTGTTCTCATCGTGGTCCTGGCCACGCAGCAAGGCGGATGCTCGCACGCCTGTGCGGGCAAGCCAGGGACTCAGTCCATTTGTCTTTTTTTTCTTGTGCAGCCACGCTCGCATCCTCCCCCGAGCCGGTCGGTGCGGGCATGCGGCGGGTCATGGACCGCCCACTCAACCCTACCAACGGTGTGGATTAAGCGGCGAAGCATAGCAGAGTTTAAATCCGATGGCATGTATTTGTGGCGTCGGATTTCCTTGCGCGGGGCTCCAGTGTGCGAGCCGGCCCCGGCTCCATCGTATATATTGAATGAGTGCCTCGACGGCGCCAGGATGCGCTTCAGCGCCCGCTCCCCATCCCGATCGAACCGGAGGACCGCCATGGAACCCCCCGTCCACCCGATGAGCAGCCTCTTCGCCCAACTCGGTCTGCCCTCGGACAAGGCATCCATCGAGGGCTTCATCGCAACGCATTCGCCGCTACGCGAGGATGTGCGGCTTGCCGACGCGCCGTTCTGGACGCCGGCCCAGGCCGCCTTCCTGCGCGAGGAAATTCTCGAGGACGCGGACTGGGCGGAGATCGTCGATCAGCTCGACGCCAGTCTGCGCGCCTGAGCGCGGGCGGGAGCGGTGTGCGCCCGGGATGGGCGTTCGCTCCGAGCCGCTGCGCAGCCCCATGAGCCCGGCAATGAGCCGAAACGCCGTCTAGAATGGAAGCCTGATCGATCGGGGAGCATTCTGCGACGCGCGGCTCCATAACAACAACGGCCGAGCGTCGGGCGCTGGAGCCCAGCATGATTGCCGCAAGACTCAGGGAGTACATGGATCAGCACGATCTGCGCTATGACGTGCTGAGCCACCCTCACTCACACAACAGCATGGAGACGGCCGAACTTGCGCACGTTCCAGGGCGCTGCCTGGCCAAGTCGGTCGTGCTCGAAGATGATGCCGGATTCGTGATGGCCGTGCTGCCTTCGACCCACCACGTTCAGCTCGGCAAGTTGAGCCGGATGCTGCGTCGCAAGCTTCGCCTCGCCACCGAGGACGAACTCGCCGGCCTGTTCAGAGACTGCGAGCTCGGGGCCATTCCGCCCATCGGCTCGGCCTACGGCATGCGCACGGTGGTCGATGACAGCCTCGCCGACGAGCAGGAGATCTACTTCGAGTCGGGCGACCACGAAAAGCTCATCCAGATGAGCCGCGACGACTTCTTCGCGATGATGGCCGACGCCGACCGTACGCGCTTCGGCGACACGCACTGGCGTCACCACTGACTTGTGTGCGCGGCGCGGGTGGCCCGTGCCGCGCTTCCTCAGGCGCCTTGCGCGGCCTGTCGCAGGCGGAAGCGCTGGGTCATTTCCTCGAGGGATTGGGCCAGTTCGTCGAGGTGAGCTGTCGCGTCGGCGATCTGCCCGGTCGCGGCATTGCTCTCCTCGGTCATCAGGGCGATGCGCTCCACGCTCTGGGCGATCTGGGTGCTTGCGATGCGCTGCTCCTGCAGCGCGTTGGCGATGTCGGCCACGGCGCCGACCACCTTGTCGGCGCTCGACTGCACCTTTGTGATTGCCGCGCCCGCATCGCTCGCCAGGGCGACGCCCGTTTCGACCCGCACGCGACCGGCGACCATGCTCTCCAGGGCCTCCTCGGTGCTGCGCTGGATGGAGTCGACCATTGCCCCGATCTCCTTGGTGGACGTCGCCGTGCGCTCGGCGAGCTTGCGCACCTCGTCCGCCACTACGGCGAAGCCTCGTCCCTGCTCGCCCGCCCGTGCCGCCTCGATGGCGGCGTTGAGCGCGAGCAGGTTGGTCTGATCGGCGATCTCGCGGATCACGTTGACGACCATGGTGATCTGCGCCGTCTGCTTGCCCAGCGTCTCCATCAGTTCGCCTGTGCGTCCGACCGAATCGGCGATCACGTGGATTTCCGACGCCGCCGATTGCACGACCTGGGCGCCCTGCACCGCTAACCCGCCCGACTCGGCAGCGGTGCGATCGGCCTCGGCAGCGCCGTCCGCGACCTGGCCGATGCTCACCGTCATCTGCTCGACCGCCGCCGCCATCGACGAGGCCGAGTCGCTCTGCTGCTGCGAGGCCTCCATCACCTGGCGCGCCGCGGCACTGAGCTGCACGGCGGCACTCGACACCTTGGCGGCGCTGTCCTGGATGCCGCCGATCAGCGCGACGAGCGCACGCTGCATGCGTCCGATGCTGGCGAGCAGGCTGTGCGCATCACCCGCTCGGGCCTTCACGGTGAAGCTGAGATCGCCATCGGCGATGCGCTCGGCGATCTCCGCGGCGTAGGCAGGCTCGCCGCCCAATTCGCGCAGCAGGTCGCGCGTGATCCAGGTGGCGACCACCACGAGCATCCCGAGCCCCGCAAGACTCAGCGCGACGTTGCGGTACAGGGTCGCGGCACTGGCGGCGTCGAACTCCTCGTCGGCCTCGAGCGCTTCCTTGATCATCGCCTCCGAGACCTTGATCAGATCGGCCTCAAGTGCCGCAACCAGCCGATCGATCTCGCCGTCCAGCCCTCTGATTCGCGCCATCCCGCGCGCTTCCGCGCCCTCGTCGTCGCCGACCCGCAGCATCTGACGGACCGCCGGGACCACCTGCTGTTCGTACAATTCGATCAGCTCGCGGCTGTCCCCACGTGCCTGGGCAAGCCATCTGCGCTCGTCGTCGGTGTCTGCCACGGCATCGAGCCCGTGCAGCACCTCGGCGAGGGCACGTTTGGCATCGTCCCACTCGGCCGCCGCATCGTCCATGTTTCGATTGATGACGGTATCGGCCACGATCTGATAGAGCTTGGTGGCCATGCCGGCGCCCTTCTGCGCGAGGATCGCGTCCTCGGTGCGCTGGTGGCCTTCGTGCTGAAGCGCGCTCATGCGCGCCATGCCGATGCTGGAGTTGATCGCGATGACCACGCTCACGGCGAGCGCGACCGCGACGAGCAGGAACATCCTTGCCTTGACTGACATGCGTACCATGATGACACCTGGCTGAATCGGGGTAGAATCGTGCGCCGCGGGCTGGCTGCGACTTGCGCAGGGCGCCTCTGAATGAGCTGACTGGTCGCTTTACCTAAGGGTTAGCTCCGCAGCGTGCATTCATTGCGCGTATTGTTGCCAATGGTAGCACTCAAGCACGAATCAATGCCAATAAAATGGCGCGCAATAACACTTTAGTCGCAGTTATGGCGACGTCGGTGGCAGGCTCTACCAGCAGTTCAGCGAAGCCGCTTCAGGAGCCGCCTCGCCCCGAGCGTCGTTCGCCTTCCCGGAACTGGCGCGCGCGTCCGCCCGTGCTCGCCCCACTGTCCGAGCCGTCGTCACCGACGACCGGAGCCGAGCGCATCCGCCCCCCGCGTCGCGAGTCGCCGTCCTGCCCCGAAGCTGATCGGGTCGCCGCCCGGTCGAAAGTGCCCGCCGACGGGCGTCGCTGTTCCTGCAGCCGTTCACGTCCCGGGTCGCGGCGCTGCTGCACTTCGGTCCGCGGGACTGCGGTGCGCAAGCCGCGCTGTGCGGCCTCCTGCGCACGGCGCGTATCGGCTGCGGCCTGCTGTCGTTGACGTTCCACGAGTCGGCTCCGCTCGGCCTCTTGGCGTTGTGCTTCAGCGCGGACTGTCGCCCCGCTGCGAAGGCGCTCGGTCGTCTCCGCCGGGCGTCGCACCAGCGCGGCGCCCACGCGGGGGTCGGAGCCCGTGCTCCGGTCGGGCACGGCGCGCCGCTCCGCAGGCCGGTCGCGTTCCGGCGCGCGGTGCAAGTCCTGACGAAGGCTCTCCATGCGCTGGCGCCGTTCATTGGCCTCGCGCCTGCGCGATTCTTCCTCGTCCAGCGCCCGGCGGTCCGCGCCCCTCCCTTGTTCCCGCTCGTTCTCGAGGCGCTGAAGGTCTCGGCGCAGCGCGTCCGCGCGCTGCCGCCGGTCGAGTTCGCGTGTCGGAGCAATTAACACTTCCCCGGGTTGCTGGGGCTGCTCTGCGGCCCGCTGACGCTCTGCGCGACGCTGCGCCTCGGCCTGCAGGCGGGCACCGTCGACAAGACCCGCCTGGTCCCCGCCGGGCCTTGCCGAGCGCCCCTCGGTCTCACGGTCGCCCCGGAAGCGCCCGTCGGCGAATCGCTCGCTGCGTGACCCTGTGGCTGGGTTGGGAGCGGACGATGGTGCGGAGCGAACGCGGCGCGGGTCGGCCCCGACTGCGACGGCAGCGTCGGATGCAGCCGACTCCGTTGCCGCCGCTTGCGTGCGCACGCGCGTGCTGCGTCGCGCCTGATCGTCACCGAAACGGCGCTGGCGCGTCTCATCCAGCTGCTGCCAGCGCTGGCGCGCGGCCTCATCGCGGAAGCGCCGACCTTCCTCGACCGGCGCCGCGGTCGCAATGGTCGCATCGCGCAGCCAGCGCTGTGGATCTCGCACGGCATGACGGCTCGCCGGGCGCCCCTGTCTGAATGCATCTTGCGGCACGATGGTCACGGCGTCGCGATGATCGCGGAAGCGATGGCGTACGCGGTGCGGCTCCCTGACGACGTGAGTGATGTGGGTCACGGTCGTGACGTGGGTGATATTCACCTTGCGCACAAACACCGGACTCGCATGGAAGGCCGGGATGAAGACCTCGCCCGGTGCAAGCGGGAACCACCCGACTGCCGGCTGGTGGCCGAAGGCGAAGCTCACGCTCCAGCCCGGCGAGCCGATCCACGCGACCAGCGCCGGGGCGTAGACCGGCCTCGCCACATAGGCGCCGGGCACCCAGGCCCACCGGCCGTGGATGTGGGTCCAGCGGCCGTAGTGGAACGGCGCGAAGCCCCACGGCGCGTCGTCGATCCAGGTCCAGCCCCAGGGGCTCACCCACGCCCAACTGCCGGAACGGTACGGCGCCCAGCCCACCGGCACGTGGTGCGGATACCAGACGGGCCCATAGTCGGGGTAGTGCCGCCAGTTGCCGTGCGCGGCGAGTTCCTCGGCGCCCGTCATCTCGGGCGAGACGTAGCGCGGTTGCCCGAGATCGTCGTCGGCCCGGTCGCGCGCCAGCACCCAGCGCGAGAACTCGTCCTCGAGCGGATAGCCCCACCGGTATTGGGTGTCGCCAGCGATCCAGATCTCGGCGCGCCGGCCCGCGGGCACGGTCGTTCGGCTGTCGGCCGACTCGAACTCGAGGCGCCCGCTCTCGGCGGTCAGCGTGGTCGCGGCGTGGGCGTAGTCGATGCGATATCGGCCCGGTTCGCCCGTGGCGACGCGCCCGTCGCGTGTCTCGACCAGTACGGCAGCGGCCGGGTCGGGGCTTCTAACGCGCACGGCCAAATTGCCGTACTCGAGCCACACCCAGATGCGTTCGTCGTCGAGCTGCAGCACGTGGATCTCGGTCGAACCGCCCAGGCGCAGCGTCGTCGAGCCGATCCGGATCTCGGCATGGCTGGCCGGCCCGGTGTGCAGCATGTCCTGCGTGGTGATCGGCCAATTCACGCGTGCGTCCTGCCACTCCGGCAGGTCGGCGGAACTCAGCGCGACCTCGCCGCCGATCAGTGCGATCCGGCCGACACGATCGGGGGGGTCGGACTGCGCGCCCGCGGCAAGCGCAAGCATCAGGCCGAACGCGGCGAGCAGGAGTCGATTGAGGGTGCGGGCCATGTCGTGTTGCTCCTTCCGATGCCGACGTGCGGCACATGTCAGGCACCGGCTTTGCCCGCGAGCGTGGCGCGGGCAGGAAAAAGGGGCTCCCTTTCTCGATCAACGACCCGGCCTCACAGGCGATGACCACGCTCACATTTGTTTTCAATTGGACCAGGCGGGCGCCGCAGGATTTCACGTGCGCTCGTTATCACACGGCCGAGCCGTCCGGCGCCGCCTCTGGCTCGCGGCCGCCCTGCCCCGCCGCATGCGGATGTTCGCGAATTGCCGGGTCCTGAGTCGCCTCGATCGCGGGCACGAGTATCGGTCCCATCGCCTTCAGGATCTGCACCGGGAGCGCCGAGGTGAAGCGGTGGCGAGCCGCCTCGGGGCCCGTGACGTAGGCCGTGATCGTGCCGAAATGGCTCGGGCCGAGATGGAACACGAAGGTCGCCGTACGGTTGAGGGCGACCCCCCTGCCCTGGCTGCGCGCGCCGCCGATCACGATGCGGTTGTCGCCCGTGCCGGTCTTTCCACCCACCTCGACGACGCGGCCATCCTCGGTCCGGAACGCGCCGGCGAGCCGCCGTGCGGTGCCGCCCTCGACCACATCCGACAGCGCCGAGCGCAGCGCCGCCGCCACCTCGGGCGCCATGACGCGGACGCCCGCCTCGTCGGCGCGGACGAAGGCCGTTTCATAGGGCGTGCCGACCGCGAACTCGAGCCGCTCGATGCGGCGGCTGGGCCGGAGCATGCCGTCATTGACGATGATGCCCATCAGCTCGGCGAGGGCCGCGGGCCGGTCGCCGGAGCTGCCGAGCGCGGTCGCGAGCGACGGGACCAGGCTGTCGAACGGAAAACCCAGGCGCGCCCAGCGCCGGTGGATGTCGAGGAATGCCTCGACCTCGAGAATGGTGTAGATCCGCTGATCCTGGGCGCCCTTGGCGCGGGTGCGGAACAGCCAGCGGTAGACGGCCTGGCGCTCGTCCCTGCTCGCCGCGACGATGTCGGCGAAGTTCGCCCCGGGGTGCAAGGAGAGATGGCCGACAAGCCACAGTTCGAGCGGATGGACGCGGGCGACGTAGCCCTGGTCGGGCAGATCGAAGCGGCCCGGGGCGTAACGGTCGTACAGCGCAGCGGTGCGTGCCGGTCCCGGGCGCGCGTCGGCCAGGTGCTCGCGCAGGAAGGCCTCGAACGCGACCTGATCGGCCTCAGGCTCGAGATAGCGGAACACCGCGGCCAGGCGGTCCGGCGTCGGCCGCAAGCCGTCGAGCAGCAGCGCGCGCATCGCCTCGGGCTCGAGGTCCCGATATTTGCGCCAGAAACGGCCGAGGAAGACCCGTCCCTCGCGGTCGGCAAAGCGGGCGAGGTAGTCGTGGCGCCGCTCGTCGCTTTCGTCCTGCAGGAGCCGCGCGGTGCTGCCGGGCACCTGGTACATGGCGTGGCGCACGATGTCGCGCTGCAGACGCACGTAGGGCAGGTTGATCGAAGCCTGCAGCGCCTCGCGCACCGTCGGGTGGCGCCCGTCGTCCTCGCGCCGGAAGTTGCTGAAGCGGTGCACGCCGCCGCCGGTGAAGAAGGACTCGGCGGTGCTGGCCGGATAGCGGCGCTCGAGCGCCGCCTCGAGCATTGCCGGCAGGCCGCGATCGTCGGCGCGAATCAGGTAATCGAGCGCCCAGCGCGTCAGCACGTCCTCGCGATCGACCGGCGTCGATCGCAGCTCCTCGGCCGGATCGTCGGCGTAGCGCGCATGCAGCTCGGCGATGATCTCGAGATAGGTGGCGAGCACGCGCAGCTTGGCCGTCGAGCCCAGCTCGAGCTTGCTCCCTTCGTTGATGTCGAGGGGCTGGTCGGTGGTGTCCGTCTGCACTCGCACGCGGTTGCCCTCGGGCGTCGACTCGAACAGGGTGAAGCTGTAGCGCACGTCCGCGAGCGTCGCCGGTGCGAGCAGGCGGTGGCCGACCAGGCCGGCGCTGCGCGCGAAGTCGGCGTCGACGAGGCGCTCCAGCCAAGCGCTGACGGCGTGCTGCAGCTTGCGGTCCAGGCTCGCCGACACGTCCAGATCGAGGCGGTCAAGCTCGTACAGGGAGACACCGAGCAGGGTTGCGAGGCGCGTGCGCACCATGGTCGCGCCCTTGTCCGCATCCACCGTCACGTGCGCCGGCACAGCCCAAGGATTGCGGAACTCCAGCTCGGCGGCGTGGGCCGCGTCGCGCAGCGCCGGCTCGACGATCCCCGCCGCCGCAAGCAGGCGAAGGTAGCTGTCGACGAGCGCCGCGAGCTCCTCGCGCCCACGTCCCAGGTAGTACGAAGGCCGCCGATGGGCGATCAGCAGCGACATCACCTCGCGCAGTGCGCGCCCCTGCTCCGCGACGGTGACACCGTCTCCAGGCTGTGCGCCAAGCAGCGCATTGACGCGGTCGAAGTCGGTTCCGAACCAGACCCACAAGCCGTCCCCAAGGCCGTGTACCGCGCCGAAACGCGGTGCAGCCGAGAGCGGCACGGTGTTCAGGTAGTCGAGTACCAGCCGCTCGCGGGCGGCCAGCGTATCCGGACCGCCGGCATAGCCCCGGATGCTCGCAGAGGCCATCTGCCGCAGCTTCTCGGCCGGGCCGGGCGTGAGGCCGTCGGGCGAATGGCGATACTTCTCGATCTGCGTCGCCAGCGTGCTCGCGCCGGGAGCGTCCGCGCCGTCGTCGAAGCTGCGCACGACCTGCCCGATCGCTGCGCGGACGAAGCGCGGCCAGTCGATGGCCGGATTCAGGTGCGGGCGGCGAGGATCGAGCAGGCCGCGATTCTCGATGAAGAGCAGGCTCTCGACCACGACCGGCGGGATGTCGACAAAGCCGGCATAGGCGTGGTGCGGATAGGCGAATCCGAACATTGGAGCGCCGCGGCGATCGGCGATCTGCAATCCGGCCCGCGTCTTCTCCCTGTACGGCGGAAACAGTCCACGCTCGACGTGCGCCATCAACGCCGGAGAGAAGCGCACCTGACGCTCGACGACGTAGCCTCGGGCGGCGAGGCGCTCGGCGAAGCGCTCGAGATGCGCGTACCCGAGGCGCTGGTCGAACGGCCCGTGCGGCGGGAAGCGGATCGCATCGCTCGGCCCTGCGGCGAGAGCGAAATCGAGGCCTTGCGCGTGGCGTGCCAGCTCGCGCGCCTGCAGCCACGAATGGCGTGCCTCGTGCACGAACGCGCTGGCGACGGCGGCCAGCAGCGCGAACGCCAAGCCTGCAAGCAGCCACCCCCGCGCGCGCCGCGCTCCGTTCGCCCCTTCCTGCTTCACCGCCCTGTCCGACATACCACACCGCCCCGGATCACCGTGCCGTTTCGATCGTCTTGCCTACCCGCCGGCAGCCGACTCGCCCGCCCGGTCGACTCGGCCGGTACGGAACACCCAGCCGATCCAGCCGGTCAACCTTCGTGTCCCCAGCAAGGGGTCGGACATGGATACACGCACACCCAAGCCCGCGCCTGGCAGGCGCCGCTTCAAGATCTTTCAGGAGGAGGTCAAGCTTCGCCATACGCCGCATTGGGATGCCGACTACATGAGTCGTGCAGAGTTTGACGCTTACATGCGCGGTGAATTCCATCCCGACCGCGGTGCGATCGACGCCCGGCAGGCTTCGGCAGTCGAGGCCGCCGCCGCCGATCGCGACGGTCGTCCGAGCGCTTGGCTGCGCTTCGTCAGGACTTGGTTGGGCTTTCGCTGAGTCCCACGGTGGCCGCGCCGTCAACCCGCCCGGCCGGAGAGGAAGTCGGGTGCGAGCGGCGAAGGTCGGACACCGATTGCGACACCGCTCGCCTGCAGCGCGCGAGGCTCCGCCGGATAAATCAGCAACATGTTGCTCGCCGTGAAATAGGTGGCCAGCCGCGCCGGCAAGCGCTTCATTGCAGGTCGCCATGCAAGTCCTCCGGGACGGGTCCCGTAGAGAACCAGCATGTCGTCCTCCCGGCCGTTCTCGCCGATCGCGCGAATCAGCCCCGACCATCGCTGCAAAGATACCGCACGGACGTCGGCTTGCGGTTTGAACGCGGCCATGCACTTGCGAATGCGCGCCTCGTCCTCCCGCTCCGTCAAGATAAGCATCGGCGCCGCAAGTTGCCGGGCAAGCCGCGTGACGATGGCCACCCCGATCGGGAAGCCGGGCTCGTGGTCGGCATTGGGCGGTATGGCGAACAGCACGCGGCTGCAGGTCTGCAGTGGCTTCCTGTTGCGACTGACGATGAGGGTATAGCCCGCGTCCGCCAGCATGTTGTCGACGACCGAGCCGAACAGGAACTCATGCGTCGTGGTCCGCTCGCTCCAGCCCAGGATCACCTCGGTGGCGCGCAGCTCCCGTCTCGCCCGCAATATGCCCGCCGAGAGGTTCAGATCGATCCGGGTGAGCGGCTGGGCGGGCACGTCGGCCGCCGACAGGTGCGCAACGGCCCTGGCCAGTCGCCTTTCGGCAGCGCTCACCTGCTCGGCCGCCCCCACGCCATCCTCGATCACCGCAAGCGGGAAAATCGGCTGTGCCTGCTGCGGATCGCGGACCAGCTGCGCCAGCTCGAGCAAAGGCTCCCCGGGAGTCCGGTCCGACAGGGCGACGATCACGCGCTGTTGTGCGCGGGTCTCTTCATCGCCTTCCCGGTCGCTCGCGAGCGCAAGCCTGCGCCCGTGCCGGTCCACCATCCACGGTGCAACGAGGCAGGTGACGAGAATCATGAGGATGGCGCCATTGACGACGGCATCGTCGAAGAGGCCGATCTCGTAGCCGACGATGGTCGCGGCAAGCGTGGCCGCGGCCTGCGCAACGCTCAGCCCGAAGATGACGCGAGCCTGATCGCGGTCGTAGCCGAGCACCAGGCGCGTCGCCTCGGCCGCCAGCCATTTCGTGACCAGGACGGCGACGACCATCCCGATCGCGATGGTCCACGCCCGCGGGCCGGCGAAGAACACGTGAACGTCGAGCAGCATCCCGACCGAGAGCAGAAAGAATGGAATGAAGATCGCCTCACCGGTGAACTGGAGGCGGTTCATCAGGGTGCTGTTGTGGGGAATCAGTCGGTTGAGCGCGAGGCCTGCGAGAAACGCGCCGACGATCGGCTCCGAGCCCGCCACCTGCGCCAGGCTCGCACAGCCGAAGACGGCCGCCAGCACGAAGACGAACTCGGCCACGCCGTCGCGCCCCACATGCCGAAAGAACCGGCGCGCAAGCCACGGCAATCCGATCATTACGACCGTCACGAAGGCCGTCAGGCTCAACCCCAGCCGGTACCAGAAGGCCTCGTCGACGGTTCCCCGGGTGCTCCCGGCGATCACCGCGAGAACCAGCAGCGCGAGCGTGTCCGTCACGATCGTGCCGCCCACCGCCGTCGTCACGGCCTCGTTGCGGGCGATGCCGAGCCGGCTCGCGATCGGATAGGCGAGGAGCGTGTGCGAGGCGAACATGCTCGCGAGCAGGATCGCCGCAGGCCAGCCGAAACCGAGCAGGTAATGGGCGACCAGCGTGCCGAGACCCTGTGGGATGGCGAAGGTCAGCAGACCGAAGGCGATGCTGTGCGAGCGATAACGCTTCAGCACCGCCCTGTCGATCTCGAGCGCGGCGATGAACATGATGTAGAGCAGCCCGACGGTGCCAAAAAGGACGAACGACTGGTCGCGCGCGAGCACGCCAAGGGCATTCGGCCCGAGCACGGCTCCAGCCAGCAGCAAGCCCATCGCCCCGGGCAGCCGCCAGCGCGCCATGACCATCGGCGCGAGAAGGATCAGCAGCGCCACGATCGCGAATACCAGCACCGGGTTCTGAACCGGCAGCAGTTCATGCATGGAAGCCCGGCTCTCCCTCGGTCAAGCGATGAAAACCATCATACTAATATGATACGTAGGGTGCGATCGTCTTACTGCCATTGAGCGGGCGCGCACCGCGGACAGCTGCCATCGGGAATAGACCATGAACACGAAATGCCGCATCGCCGGTCCCGAAGACTTCGCATCCATGCGCGAACTCCTGCTCACCCACGGGCCGAACGACTGGAATTACCTCACCGAGGAGTCGGTGGCACGCGAGTTCGACGATCTGGCGGCAGGTCACGCCCACGCGATCGTGGCCGAAGCCGACGGGCGCATCGTCGGCTTCGCCGTGCTGAATCCCGAGAGCAGCCGATTCGCCGAGAACGCCACGCCCGGCACGCAGCCCGAGGAGATCGCCTACATCGGCAACGTCGTCACCGATCAGGCGCTGGCCGGCCGCGGCATCGGCACCCAGCTTCTGCGTGAGGCGGTAAAGCTCGCCACGGTGATCGGCGCGCGCGAGGTCTTCATCGAGCGCCACGAGGAAAACCCCGGCTCGGCAGGCATGATGCGCAAGGCCGGTTTCGAGATCGTGCGCGTGTTCGACGATCATCGCCGACGCTGGAGCGGGTCGCGCCGCACTGCGCTGTGCCGCTATCGCATTGCCTGAGTGCTGGCGCACCTTGCGGAGACGCGTTGTACGGGCGGCGAGGCCGGGACTTGCCCTCCAGTCGGCATTTCAAGGACCGTGCCAAGTGACCGGAGAACCTCCCGGGACGGTCTCCCCGCTTCGGGCGGCGCTGCATGCAGCCGAGGTATCGCTTTTGCGCTGGCGATCTATAGTGAGACTACCCCGTCATACGGGGCAGTCCCGCCACCCGACACCGGGCTCCGGCGACGGATCGACCCGAGTTGCGGCCTAAGGACCGCCGGGCGGCGCAAGTGCGAACACCCCAGGAGAGTAGACATGCGCACCCCCCGATCTTCCCCGCTGCGTACAGCGGCTTTTCTCGTCACGCTCGCCGTATCGACGACGGCCGGCGCTCAGGCGAACGTGATTCCCCAGGCCAAGGTGCTCGACTTCGACACGATGGCCGGGGTCACTGCGCCCTTCACAGGGGCGGCGAACCCGATCCGCGGCGTCAACGGTGGCGGCCTTCCGTGGGAACTCGACCGTGCTCGCGGCGTCCTTCGGGCGAACGGTGACCTCGACATCGATGTGCGCGGCCTCGTGCTCGCCCGCAGGGATCCCGTTCCGCTGGATCGCCAGGGCACCAATCCGGCGGCGACGTTCCGAGCGATCGTAAGCTGCCTGACGATCGAGGCGCTTGTAGACGAACTGGGCGGGGTCACGCTGGTACCCCAGACCGTCAACCGCATCACCGACCAGTTTCCGGCCTCGACGGCGGGCGATGCCCGAATCCGGGCGACGGTAGACCTGCCGCATCCCTGCTTCGCACCGATCGTGTTCGTCACCAACGCAAACGGAGCGTGGTTCTCCGTCACGGGCGTCGAATCGGTGCGCGTGCCGGGGCCTCCCGGACCGCGATGAGGCATCGGCCGCCGCAAACAACCCAAGCCAAGGCACCGAAGTCGCCTTTCGCACCATTTCGCGGCATTTGATGAGGTGACCGCTGCAGTCTATGCACGCTTGTGCAGCACAGACTGCAACGGTCGCCCGGATTTGGTGCATGCACGAGTCCCGCGTTCCGCTGGAGGATTGCCAATGCGTTGATTTCATGAAGAATGCGCAATCGGCATGCTCGTTGCTTGCGGCGCGCTCCATCCCGTCTATGGAGCGATCAAATGGAGCAGCTTCAAACTTCGAGCGACGTGCTGTTCGTCCTTCTGGGCGCCATCATGGTGCTGGCCATGCATGCCGGGTTCGCCTTTCTGGAAGTCGGCACCGTGCGCAAGAAAAACCAGGTGAACGCCCTGGTGAAAATCATCGCCGACTTCGGCATGTCCGCCATCGCGTATTTCTTCATCGGGTATCTCGTCGCCTATGGCACGGGATTCTTCGTCAGCGCCGAGCAACTTGCCGCCGGCTCCGGCTACGAGTTGGTGAAATTTTTCTTCCTTCTGACCTTCGCCGCAGCGATTCCCGCCATCATCTCCGGCGGGATCGCCGAGCGGGCGCGCTTCTACCCGCAACTCGCGGCGACTTTTCTGGTGGTCGGTTTCGTCTATCCGTTCTTCGAGGGCATGGTCTGGAACGGAAATTTCGGCTTCCAGAGCTGGCTCGAAGCGAGTTTCGGCTACGAGTTTCACGACTTCGCCGGCAGTGTCGTCGTCCATGCGATGGGAGGCTGGCTCGCGCTGCCCGCCGTGCTGCTGCTCGGCGCGCGCCGGGGCCGCTATCACAAGGACGGCGCCATGTCGGCACACCCTCCGTCGAGTATTCCTTTCCTCGCCCTGGGCGCCTGGATCCTCGCCGTCGGCTGGTTCGGCTTCAACATGATGAGCGCCCAACGCATCGAGGCGATCAGCGGATTGGTTGCACTGAACTCGGTGATGGCGATGGTAGGCGGCACGCTGGCGGCGCTCGTCGCCGGCCGCAATGACCCGGGTTTCGTCCATAACGGCCCGCTCGCGGGCCTGGTCGCGGTGTGTGCAGGCTCCGACCTGATGCACCCGATTGGTGCCTTGGTGGTGGGCGTCATCGCCGGCCTGCTCTTCGTGTATCTCTTCACGCTCGCCCAGAATCGCTGGAAGATCGACGACGTGCTGGGCGTGTGGCCGCTGCACGGACTGTGCGGAGCATGGGGTGGTATCGCGGCCGGAATTTTCGGTGCCCAGGCGTTGGGCGGAATGGGCGGAGTCGGCATTGCATCGCAACTCGTCGGCACGCTCGCAGGCATCGCCATCGCCCTTGCAGGCGGCTTCCTCGTCTATGGGGTGATCAAGGTGATGACCGGACTGCGGCTCTCGCCCGAAGACGAGTTCAAGGGCGCCGACCTGGCCATTCACAAGGTCTCGGCGACGCCGGAGCGGGAGACGTCCTGGTAGGACATGGACGTGGCCGGGCGGGGCGACAGGGCATCGTCCCGCCTCGGCGATCGGCCGGACGCGCAGGTATCATGTGCCCAACCCTACTACCAATCGCCGCAACCGCCTCATGCCCAGGATCTCGATCGACCTTCCCGATGTTTTCCGATTCTCGACCGAGTTGCAGATCTACCAGAGCCACATCAACGAGGCCGGACATCTCGACAACGCCCAACTCCTGACACTCGTCTCCGAGGCCCGGCAGCGCTTCTTCGGCTCGCTCGGTTACACGCAGACGCGGATCGAGGGCGTCGGTACCGTCATCACGGATGCCGCGCTCCAATACCTGTCCGAGGCTTTTCACGGCGAGACAGTGGTCATCGAGGTGGGCGCGCACGAATTCAACAAGTACGGCTGCGATCTCGTCTGGCGCATGCGCGAGAAGACGAGTGCCCGCGACGTGGCCCGCGGCAAGACCGGCATCGTGTTCTTCGACTATGCCTTGCGCAAGGTCGTGCCGGTGCCGGCCGCGTTCAGGGAACGGGTCTCCGCCCACGCGTGAGCAGCCCGCGCCTCAGCGCGGTTGCGGCTCGAGCCGGAGAATCCGACCCTTGCTCTCGTCGAGCAGGTACAGCAGTCCGTCGGGCCCTTGCCGAACGTCGCGGATACGGCTGCCGAGCTCGGAAAGCAATCGTTCCTCCCTTACGACGCGCTCGCCGTCGAGTTCGAGACGCACGAGCATCGCCCCTCGCAGGGCCCCGAGGAAAAGGCTCCCGCGCCATTGCGGAAAGGCTTCACCGGTATAAAAGGCCATGCCTGCCGGGGCGATCGACTGCGGCACCCAATGGTGGACGGGTGACGCCATGTCCGGGCGGTCGGTACTCTCACCAATCTTCGCTCCGGTGCCGTATTCGCGGCCGTAGGTGACGACCGGCCAGCCGTAATTGGCCCCGGGCCGGCCGACGTTGACCTCGTCGCCGCCCTGCGGGCCGTGCTCGTGGGACCACAACACGCCGGTTTCGGGGTGCAGTGCCGCACCCTGGACGTTTCGGTGGCCATACGACCAGATCTCGGGCAGCACCCCTTCTCGACCCGTAAAGGGATTGTCCGACGGCACGCCGCCGTCGGGGTCGATGCGCACGATCTTGCCAAGATGGCTGTCGAGGTCCTGCGCCCGGTCCCGGAACGATGCCCGATCACCGAGCGTGACGAAGAGCGTACCGTCTCGGGCGAACACCAGGCGCGAGCCGAAATGGTGGCGGCCGGGCGGGTCCTCGTTCTGCACGAAGATGACCTCGACGCCGTCGAGCCTGAGTCGCTCGACATCGAGCTGCGCTCGCGCGACTGCTGTCCGGACGCCGCGGCCCGTCGGTTGCGAATAGGAAAAATAGATCATCCTGTCCTGTTCGAAGCCGGGGCCCGCCACCACGTCGAGCAATCCGCCCTGCCCCTGCGCGTAGACCGTCGGCACGCCCTCGATCGGAGCCGAGAGCTCGCCGCCCACACCCACGAGGCGCATGCGCCCGGCGCGTTCGGTCACCAGCATGCGCCCGTCGGGCAGCAACGCGAGCCCCCACGGCACCTGCAAGCCGCTCGTCACCTCGATCACGCGGAACGGACCAGCTTCCGACTGCGCGGTGATCGGTTGGGCGGCGACACCGCCGGCGGGGGCCGCCGCCAGCAACAGGGCGGACAGGGCCAACCCGAGGCATTGCTTGTTCATTGTTCGGTCCTCCGGGAGAAGTGTGGCTGCGGCCGGCCAGCGTCACGGCGCCACCGGCCGCCGCGCCTTGGGCACGTGAAGCGGACAACGTTACGCGGCCGGCAGTTCATCCCTTTTCGGCGTCAGCGAATCCAAGGCCCTTCATGGTTGTCCCAGATCACCTATTCGACGCTCATGCAGGCTTGAGCGGCAAGCGTTTCGCGTTAGACTTCCGAACGATGGTCGAACCTGCGGCATGACCTCGGATCTCCCGCCGCTGCGCAGAGCTCCGACCACAGTGATCGCGGCCCGCCACCTCGGGCCGCCGCAAGCCGGATGCGCTGACCGGTCGACGAACGAGGACCCGACTCGATGGAACGCAAGGAGTTCACCAAACCCATCCACGTCACGACCTGGATGGGGATCTCCCTGGCGCTGGTGGCCGCGCTCGCCGCGCTGCTGGTGCCGCAGCTCAAGCACGCGTTTGTCGCGAACGTCGCCTTCAACAGCGTCATCCTGTTCGTGCTCGCCATCGGCATCGCGGTGAATCTCCGCCAGGTCTGGCGGCTGCAGCGCGAGGTGCTGTGGATCGAAGGCTTCCATCGCATCGAGGCGGGCCATCCGCTCTCGATCCGGCCCGTGCTGCTCGCCCCGATGGCGCAGATGCTGTCGAGCCGCGACCGGGGCAAGCTCAACCTGTCGCCGGCGTCGATGCGCTCGATCCTCGACAGCGTCCAGATCCGGCTTGACGAACAGCGCGACCTCAGCCGCTACCTGATCGGGCTCTTGATCTTCCTCGGCCTGCTCGGCACCTTCTGGGGCCTGCTGGTGACGATCCGCTCGGTCGGCGAGATCATCGGCGGAATGAGCGTGGGCACCGACCCGGTGGCGATGTTCGAGGCGCTCAAGGTCAAGCTCGACGAGCCGCTGGGCGGGATGTCCACGGCCTTCTCGACCTCGTTGTTCGGTCTGGCCGGCTCGCTGGTGGTGGGCCTGCTCGACCTGCAATCGGGCCATGCCCAGAACCGCTTCTACAACGAGTTGGAAGACTGGCTCTCCAACATCACCCGCATCCCGGCGGCAGGCCTCGCCATCGAGGGCGAACCGGGCGTGCCGGCCTACGTGCAGGCCCTGCTCGAGCAGACCGCGGAGAGCCTCGATCGCATGCAGCGTTCGATCACCGAATCCGAGCGCGAGCGCCGGGCGACCATCGACCAGTTGAGCGAACTGGGACACCAGTTGAACCGCCTGTCCGAGCTGATCAGCCGGGAGTCTCGGGGCCTGTCCTCGGTCACCGAGACACAGGACGACCTGCGCGGCCTGATTCGCCAGCTCGTGCAACGGCCCAACGACCAGCAGCAGTTCTCAGAAGACCTGCGCTCGGAACTGCGCCTGATGTCGCGTACCATCGCTGCCGCCCTGAGCGGCCACAAGGCGGACTGAGCCATGGCGGTGCTGTCGCGGCGCCGCAGGGCGCTGGATTTCTGGCCGGGCTTCGTCGATGCGCTGGCCGCACTCCTGATGGTGATGGTGTTCGTGCTGCTGGTCTTCGTGATCGGGCAGTTCGTGCTCTCCGACGCGGTGAGCGGCCGCGACCGGGCGCTCGAGCGACTCAATGCCGAGCTTGCCGCGCTCGCCCAGACGCTGAGCCTCGAGAGCGCCGAGCGCGAACGGGCGCAGGCGCGCGTGGGAGAGCTCTCGGCCACGCTCGCCGAGGAGAAGCGCCAGCGCGAAATGGCCGCCGCCCGACTGTCGCAGGCCGAGACCGCGCTGAGCGCCACGCAGGCGGCGCTTCAGGAGCAACTGGACGACGCGTTGCGGCTTGCGGCGGACATCGAGGCGTTGCAACGCCTCAAGGCAGAACTCGAGAGCGATGTGGCGCGACTCGCCAGTTCGCTCGACACCTCGGAGCGCGCGCTGCGCGAGCAGAGCGAGGTTTCGGAGCGGGCGCTCGCGCAGATCGAACTGCTCAATCGGCAACTCGCCGCGGTGCGAACCCAGCTCGAGGAGCTCAATCGCGCCCTCGCGGTGGCCGAAGCCGCCGCCCGAGAGAAGGACATCCAGATCGAGGATCTGGGTCGCCAGCTCAATCTCGCGCTGGCCGCCCGCGTCCAGGAGCTCAACCGCTATCGCTCGGAGTTCTTCGGTCGCCTGCGCGAGGTGCTGGGCGAGCGCGACGACGTGCAGATCGTCGGCGACCGCTTCGTCTTCTCGAGCGAGGTATTGTTTCCGACCGCCTCGGACGAGGTCAGCGAGGACGGCCTGAAGCAGTTGCTGCACCTGGCCGAGACGCTCAAGACCGTCGCCGGACGGATGCCCGAGGATCTACCCTGGGTGCTGCAGGTCGACGGGCACACCGACCGCCGCCCCATCGCCACAGCGCGCTTCCCGTCGAACTGGGAGCTGAGCACCGCCCGGGCGCTCGCGATCGTCAAGTTCCTGCGCGATCAGGGCGTGCCGGCACAGCGCCTGGCCGCGACCGGCTACGGCGAATACCATCCGATCGACGCGCGCGACACGCCGGCTGCCTATGCACGCAATCGGCGCATCGAACTCAAGCTGACGAGTCGCTGAACATGCGGGGGCGCCGGACGGCGCTCCCCATCGGGAAAGCGGTCAGCGCGCACCCGTCGGCGACCGGGGCAGCGTCCCGGCAGGCTTCAGCTGTCAGCAACTCGCGCAGGCCTCGACCGGCAAGCCGCGCCGCATCCAGCCGGGGCCGTGGCGGCTGCCTGCCATGCCCTCGGCGATGTTATGGACGTTGGTGAAGCCCATCTCCATCAGCGCCTTCTGCATCTGCGAGGTGCGGTTGCCGGTGCGGCAGATCAAGGCGATGGGCGCAGCCGGATCGCCTCCGACCTCGTTCAGCACGGCCTGGGCAAATCCACGCGGGCCTTCCGGGTGCAGCATGTTGATGCGCTTGACCCCGGGCGCGACGCCGGTCTGACGCCATTCCTGCGGCGTGCGGATGTCGATGATGGTGACTTTGCCGTCTGCGGCCAGTTGCGCCGCCTCGGGCGCGCTGAGATCGTGCGCCGCCTTGGCCGGCAGCGCGAGCATGCCCCCGGCCAACAGCGCGGCGAGCGCGAAGATTTGGGCGCGCGCGAAGGCAAATGGTTGGGACTGCGTCATGAAAACTCCACTTCGTTGCGGTTCAGTAATGCGGCGGGATCTCGTCCACCGGGTCGCGGGCACCGGCCGGGCGCAGGTCGGTGACCTGTCGGTGCAATTGCAAGAGCGCCTGTTCGAGCCGCTCTATGCGCTGCTGCTGCCGGAAAACCGTCTGGTTCAGCTCCTCGAGCAAGTCCTCGGAAAAGCCGATCTTCGTCTCGATACGCGTCAAGCGCTCATCCATCTTCCCGTCTCCTCATTGCCGGGGCGTATCTTCGGTCTGCGGTCCTGCTGAGGCAAGTCCTGCCGCCACAAGTTCATTGCCGGGCCCTCTATACTGGAATCGTCGATCCAGCCGGGAGTCGCGCCATGTCAGCCCACGTCTACAAGCTCGTCGAAATCGTCGGCTCCTCGACCATCGGGGTCGATGATGCCATTCGCAATGCCATCGAAACGGCCGGCCAGACGATCCGGCACATGGATTGGTTCGAGACGAGCGAGATTCGCGGTCATATCGCCGATGGCAAGGTCGCCCACTACCAAGTCAAGCTCAAGGTCGGATTCCGACTCGAGGGCTGAGTCCGTCCGGGTGTTGCGTCAGCCTGGCAGGGCGTCGATGCCGGGCTCGATCGTGGCGGCGGCGAGCATTGCCCGACGGCTCTCGGGGGTCTCGAGCGTGATGCGCCCGAGGGCGCCGCTGCGGAAGTCGTTCAGCAGGATCTGCGCCGCTTTCTCCAGGTCCAGCCCGCCGCCTTTCACCAGGCAGCCGCGTCGCCGCCCGACCGCCTCCACCAGCCCGATGCCGTCCAGGCCCGCGACCTCGAGCCGATAGCGTTCGGCGAGCCGCTGCGGGTAGCGCTCGAGCAGGCACCCGCCGAGAAAGGCCGCAACCTCTTCGTCGATCACGGCATTGCGCCCGATCGCGTGGCAGGCCGCGAGCATGAAGCCGTCGGAGTCATGCGCGATCTTGGGCCACATCATGCCGGGCGTGTCGGTCACGGTCATGTGCTCGCCCAGATCGAAGGTCTGCTGCGCCTTGGTGACCGCGGGCTCGTCGCCGACCTTGGCCACGCGGCGACGCAGCAGCGCGTTCATCAGCGTCGACTTGCCGACGTTGGGAATGCCCATGATCATGATGCGCAGCAGCTTCGTGCCGTCGTTGCGATGCGGGGCGAGCGACTGGAAGAGTCCCGGCAGTCGGGCGACGTCGGTCGGGGCCTTGCACGAGACCGCGATCGCCCGCACGTCCGGCTGCCGCTCGTAGAATTCGAGCCATGCCCGCGTGGCTGCGGGATCGGCGAGATCGGCCTTGTTGAGCAGCTTGAGGCACGGGCGCTGGCGGTACGCCCGCAACTCGCCGATCATCGGGTTGCTGCTCGCCTCGGGGATCCGCGCGTCGAGCACCTCGATCACCAGATCGGTGCGCGCCATCGTCTCGGCCGCTTTCTTGCGCGCCGAGGTCATGTGACCAGGGAACCACTGAATCGCCATCTGGGAAGAACCGAAGCTGCCTAAACGGCGCATTATCCCCTCGATCGTGCCTCCGCTGGGGCAAAATGCCGGTTTTCGGGAGATTGCGATGACTCGACCAGCACCGGACCATGACCAAGTGCTTGCCGCGATGCGGAGGTGGCTGGAAAAGGCCGTGATCGGCCTCGAGCTCTGCCCGTTCGCCCGGTCGGTGTACGTGGGCAATCAGGTCCGTTTCGTCGTCAGCGATGCGCGTCATCTCGATGCCTTCCTGGAACAACTCGACGACGAACTGGATCTGCTGGCCGAAGCCGACCCGAAGGAGATCGACACGACGCTGCTGATCCACCCGACGCTGCTGCCGGATTTCGAAGTCTTCAACGAGCTGTGCGCGATCGCCGAGGAGGCCGTCGCCGAACACGACCTGGAAGGCATCATCCAGGTGGCGTTCTTCCATCCGCATTTCCGGTTCGACGGCACCGAGCCGGACGAGATCACCAACTACACCAACCGCGCGCCCTACCCGACCTTGCACCTGCTGCGCGAGGACAGCATCGCCCGGGTCTTGTCCGGCTTCCCCAATCCCGACGCGATCTACGAGCGCAACATCGAGACGCTGCGGCGGCTGGGTCAGGCCGGCTGGGACGCCCTGGGCATCGAAGCCGCCGAGTCCGACACGAGGGGCGAGCCCAAGGCGAGCGGATAGGCTCTGACGTGCAGCAGGCCGTCGGCGCCGGCTGCCGGGTGCAGCGCGAGCCCCGCCCCTGCATGAACGACGCCATGCCCCGAGCACAAACGCCATGAACCGACCGCACAAGAAACCTGCCCGCCCCCCTGCAACGACCGCCGCCGACAAGGCTCCCGGAGCGAGAGTGGAGATCCCCGAGATCCGGCCAGGCCAGTCGATCGAGCTGCTGAAGGCCTTGCATATCCTGACCCGCGACGGCCGCCTCAACCAGGACAGCCGCCGCAAGCTCAAGCAGGTCTATCACCTCTACCAGTTCATCGAGCCACTGCTTGCCGAGGTATTCGAGCAACGAGGCGACCTGACGCTCGCCGATCACGGCGCCGGCAAGTCCTACCTCGGCTTCATCCTCTACGACCTGTTCCTCAAGTCCCGCTCGGCAGGCCGTGTCTACGGGATCGAGACGCGCGCGGAGCTGGTCCGAAAATCCCGCGAGCTCTCGGCGAGCCTGGGTTTCGAGCGAATGGAGTTTCTCGATCTCAGCGTCCAGGCGTCGATCGAATCTCCCCTGCTGCCGCCGACCATCGACGTCGTGACCGCGCTGCACGCCTGCGACACGGCGACCGACGACGCCATCCGCTTTGCCCTCGCCAAACGGGCGCGATTCATCGTGCTGGTGCCCTGTTGCCAGGCCGAGCTCGCAACCGCGCTGCGGCTGCACAAGGCCGAGTCGCTTTCGCGCACGCCGCTCGCCGAGATCTGGCGCCATCCCATCCACACCCGGGAGTTCGGCAGTCAGCTCACCAACGTGCTGCGCTGCCTGTTGCTGGAAGCGCACGGCTACCGGCTCACGGTGACCGAGCTGGTGGGTTGGGAGCACTCTATGAAGAACGAGCTCATCGTCGCGCGCGCAACAGGCGAAGCGCGCGGCAACGCGCAAGCCCGCAGCGAGGCGATCCTGGCCGAACTGGGCCTTGAAAGTCTGCACGAGCGTTTCGTCTATTGATGGCGGCGACGGAACGTCCCCACAAGGACGTGAATGGATTTTTTCACTCGGTCCGGATCGGAATCTCGCAGTACTTGCTGCCCCGCAGCGATGGCGAAGCGAGCTGCGTCGTCCTGAGTCGGCGAGATCCGGGGTACCATCGACGGCCCCTCCGAAACTTGATCTCGGCGAAGTCTTCAGGCGTCGAACCCGCGTAAGCTCGGGTCTGGCCCACAGTTCAGGGCGGCGCAGCGCCGACCCCCGATGCCATGACCGACATTCCCTTCCCCATCCTGATCGCGTTCACCTTCCTGTTCGGCTGCCTGTTCGTCCTGCACATGCACCGCCGCCATCAGGACGCGCAGCGCGCGCTGCCCGAGCTGGCCGACTATCTCGCCACGCACAACCAGCAGGCGCCCGCCTGCAATCGCTGCGGCTCGGCGAATCTGAAGGAGATGGGTCTGCACGACGCCAACGACGTGCGCCGCATCGTGTCCTGTGCCGACTGTAACCGGATGCTCTACCAGTACCAGCGCGAGCAGGCCCCGGAAAGCGGCGACGAGGCCTGATTCCTGCCCGAGTGCGGGACACTCGGCGCTTCGTGCTGCGCGGCCGCAGGCCGCGTCAATGCACCTGCCCGGAACCGGATCGGTTCGCCTGTTGCCAGGCGATCACGGTCTGGGCCGCGTGGGCCATGATCAGATCGCGACGGTCTGAAGGCAATTCCTGCGACAGCGCGCCGAACAGGCTCTCCGTCGTCTCCCGCGCGAGGCCCTCGGCTGCGAGCCCCTCGGCAAGGCACCTGATCTGGATGTGAGCCAGGGTGTCGGCGACGAGCCGCCAGCCCAACTCGGGCATCTGCCTGACCAGTGCGAAAAGCATCCCGCCGAGCTGAACGAGAACGGCAGTCGCCTGGTCGCGGTCGTCACCCGAGATCATCGCGTACCACAATGCCAGATGGATGCTGCGTCGCAGATCGATCTTGAAGTCGATCGCATTGGCCTCCGCCGCCTCGATCGCTGCATATTGGCGCTGAAGCCGCGCGTCGTCGCGGGCCTCCAGGCTGGTACGCAATCCGCCGAGCAGCTCCGTCAGCCCGGGAATCGCCTGCAGCGCGAAGGCCTTGCTGTAGGCGACGCCCCATTGGTCGAGACCCGTCATCAGGAGCGCCAACCGCAGGCTGCGCGCATCGTCGTGATCGGCTGCATCGGCCCATTCGAGCAACTGCGATTGCAGCGCCGCCACTGCGCGACCCCGTCCGGCGTCGTCCTCGCCCACTGTCGCACGAAAGATCTGGGAGAACGCGTCCTGCGCAAGCCGGGCGGCGAGCTTCTGTGTCTGAGGTGAAGCGACCGTGGCCAGCGCGTCCACAGGGATCGGCGCGGCCGGGCTCGTCGAGGAAGGATTCATGCTCGAAGCCGCTACCCGCCGGCTCAGGCGGAGTACAGCAGAGACGGCCGCGCAGGAGGCTCGAGGTACGCGTTGCCCCGCAACGTCTCGAGCATGCGCCGTAGAGCCTGGGCATCCTCGTCGGTGAAGCCGCGTTTGAAATCGGTGAGCACGAGGCGCGAGCGCGTCAACCAGTTGCCCGGCGCATCGTCGATCGCACACCAGGCAGTGCGCGACACCTCGGGCTCGTGCTGACCAAGCCACAGCATCGCCTCGCGCTCGCGCAGTCCATGCAACTCGGCTCCGCGCTTCGGGATCAGATGGGGCGTTGCGCCGGCAACCCGCGGTTGGATGTCCGCGGCAAAGCGGCTCACCAGCTTCGACAGCGAAAACAGCATTCGCCAGTCCGAGGCGATGACGATTCTCGCTTCTTCGAAGTCGCGCACTACCGCTTCGATCAGCGGCAGGCTGCGAAAGTCCTCGACTTCGCCCCAAGGATGGGTGACGCCGTCGAAGTCCATGAAGATGTACGTCTTTTGTGTCATTGCCGTGTTCGCAATGGAACGCGTCGCGCTCCGGTGGTTCTAGAATGCTGCATTGCAGAATATACTGCAAGCACTGATGCGGAAGCATTTCACGAATCCCTCATTCCTCCACCTTTCGATGGTGGAAAAACGCAACACTGCGTTGCTGCAACGCAGCAAAACCAAGGAGAATCCTTCATGCCCCCGATCATCGATCTCACCGGCAAGGTCGGCCTGATTACCGGGATCGCCAACGAAAAGTCGATCTCGACCGGAGTTGCCGAGGCCTGCGCTCAAGCCGGCGCGACGCTCGTCGTCACCTACCAGAACGAGAAGACCCGCGCCTTCATCGAACCGGTGATCCACCGCCTCGGCGTGAAAGACGTCTACCTGATGGATGTGACACGCCCCGAGACGCTCTCGCAAGTGTTCGACCAGATCTGCGCGACCCACGGCAAACTCGATTTCGCCGTCCATAGCATGGCCTTCGCCAAGCGCGACGACCTGCACGGACGCGTGGTCGACACCTCCCCGGACGGCTTCGCGATGGCGATGGATGTGTCCACGCACTCCTTCGTGCGACTCGCGCGCCTGGCCGAACCCCTGATGGAGAAGGCCGGCGGCGGGTCGCTCGTGACCATGACCTATCTCGGCAGCGAGAAGGTCATCCCCAACTACGGCGTGATGGGCCTGTGCAAGGCGGCGCTCGAGGCGGCGACGCGCTACATGGCAGCCGAGCTGGGCGTCAAGAACATTCGCGTCAACGCGGTCTCCCCCGGCCCGCTTATGACCCGCGCTGCCTCGGGCATTGCCGGCTTCGATGCCCTGATGGCCGCAGCGGTCGAACGCTCTCCCATGCACAGGCTGGTCACGCCCGAGGACATCGGCGCCCTCACCGCCTTTCTGGTGTCGGATGCGGGACGTCTCGTCAGCGGCGGGGTGCACTTCGTCGATGCAGGCTACAACATCATGGCCTGAGGCCAGGATGCGTCCCGATGATCGATCTTGACGAGGCTCGCGCCAAACTCGGAAGACAGGCCATCGTTCTGCCCGACCCCGCTCCCGAGCATCCCCTGCTTCAGGGCAAGCGCGAGATCGGGCGAGGCGAGTACAGCATCGTCTTCGACAAGGGCGATGGCGAGCGGGTCTACAAGGTGATCAGTTCGCCGGCCGATTATTTCCTGTACACCGCCGAGGACCGGCCGCGGGGCCCGCATTTCCCGATCGTGCATGCCGACCACGGCATCGTCGGGCGGGCCTGTTCGGGCTACCCCTTCCATCTGCTGGAGATGGAGAAGCTCTATCCACTTCCGGTCGGCTCCGATGCGGCGTTGCTCGCGGCGAAGCTGCTCGAGATGTACTGGAGCGCCTGCCAGCAGTGGAGCCGGCTCGGCATGGATATGGGGCGCATCGCGCTTCACCACATGGTGACTCATCCGCTCGACATCAACGAGGGCATGCGCGAATCGCTGCGGGCCTTGTCGGACTTCATCGAGGAATACCAGGTGCTCCCGGACCTCCTCAATGCCGACAACCTGATGATGCGCAAGGACGGCACGCTGGTGTTGTCGGACCCCGTGTTCATCGCCTGAACGTCGGAAGAGGCGGCGCAGCCGCGAGACTGCGACCGGCTCGAGATCCGACTATGCGGTCGCCGCAGGCGGTATCGGGCGCGTATGATGGGACGAAGCAACCGTCAGAGGCCCAGCGATGCACGACGATTCAGCACATGCCGCCCCGCACCCAACTGCCGGGGCAATCGGCATCCCTCGTCAGGCGCAGTTCGACCCGGTCGCCTTCGAGGCGGCAGTCGCCGACTTGCTGCGCGCCTGCGGCATCTCGCCCGAAGGCGCACACACGGGGCGCACGGCTCGACGCGTGCGCGAGCTGTGGCAACGGCGGCTGCTCGGCGGCTACGAGCTCGACCCGGCCGAAGCGCTCGGCGAGGGCTTCGAGGACATCCGCGGCGACATGGTGGTGATCCGCGGCATCGCCGTGCATGGCGTCTGCCCGCATCATCTGGTGCCGTTTCGCGGGGTGGCGCATGTCGCCTACCTGCCCGGCGGCCGGCTCCACGGCTTTGGCCGCATCGCACGCATGGTGGATGCGATCGGCCACCGATTCACCTACCAGGAGTGGATGACCCGCGACATCGCCGACGCGCTGCTGCGCCACGGTCAGGCGCGCGGCGCTGCCTGCGTGATCGAAGCCGAACAGCTCTGCCTGTTGCTGGGCGAAGACCGGCGCGGTGACGAACGCGTCGTCACCCAGGCCTACAGCGGCGAGTTCGAGACGTCGATCCCTCTGCGTCAGGAGTTCCTGCGCGCGATCGGGTGATCCTCCCGGCTGCACACTCTTCCGTCCGTCCGCACGCCCTGCTCAGCCCGACGGGTGCTGGGCCCGATGGGCACTGAGATCGAGCATCACGACCTCGGTGCCGAGGAGCATCACCCAACCGCGGTAGCGGTCGTGTCCGCTGCCCGAATACTCGAACTCGTAGAGTCGCATCAGCGCCAGATGGCCGTTGTCGTTGCGTGCCGGGCGCAGCCTCCGGCAGGCGACTGTCTCGTCGAGCAATTGGACGCCTTCACGCTGGCAACTTTCTCGCGCGGCACGCACGCCGAATTCGCGCACGCGGATGCTGTCGAGCCAGAACCACACGAGCGCGGCGAACACGCCCAATGTGCTGATTTCGAACCACGACATGATGCGACCAGGCTCCTGTCGATCGGCTTCCGAGAGACTCAGCTCATCATGCCCTTGATCGTGAAGAACAGGAACCCCGCCATCAGCGCCGAGGCCGGCACCGTCACGACCCAGGCGGCCACGATGCGCAGCAGTTGCGAACGCTTGACGAGTTCCTGGCGATAGACCTTGCGCAGGTCCTTGCGCTCGGTCTTCGAAAAATGCGCCGGGTCGAGACGTTGCTTGGATTGGCGCTTGAGCTCCTGCAGCATCGCGCCTTTTTCCTCGATCGACGCCGTGGCGAATCGGGCCATGAAGGCATCGATCGCAGCCTGATCGCCTTCGGGGTGATGGGCCTTGATATCCTCGACGATGCGGGCGTAGTTGCTCTTCAAGTACTCGCGCAGGAAACCGACACCGAAGACGCCACCCACTGCGATGTGGGTCGAACTCACCGGGATGCCGAAGTGACTGGCCAGAATCACCGTGATGGTGGCTGCCATCGCGATGCAGAAGGCGCGCATCTGGTCGAGCTCGGTGATCTCGGTTCCGACCGTCCGGATCACCTTGGGCCCGAACAGGGCCAGGCCGATTGCAATGCCGATTCCACCGACCACCATCACCCACAGCGGGATCGGGGCGGTGCGGGAGATCTCGCCGCCGCCCGAGTTCACCACTTCGACGATCGCGGCAAGCGGTCCGACGGCATTGGCGACATCGTTCGAGCCGTGGGCGAAACTCAGGAGCGCCGCGGCGAAGATCAGCGGCGCGGTAAACAGCTGATTCACGGCCTGCTTGGAGTTCGCCATTGTCTTGGCGCGACGCAAGACGAGCGGGCGCACCACGAAGAACACAGTGATCGCCACCACTGCCCCGACCATGAAAGCTTGTGAAGTCGTAACCTTCCAGATCCGATCGAGGCCCTTGGTCATCAGGTAGGTGCCGAACGCGAGCGCCATGCAGCCGACCAGGTACGGCACCATGACGCGGGCAGCGGCAACCATGTCAGGGCGATAGGTGATCGTGCGCTTGATGAGATAGAGGAAGCCTGCCGCGATCAGTCCGCCCATCACCGGCGAGATCACCCAGCTCGCGGCGATCCGCCCCATGGTGGGCCAGTTCACGATGGCGAAGCCGCTCGCCGCGACCCCGGCCCCCAGCACGGCGCCGACGATGGAGTGGGTGGTCGATACCGGGGCGCCGATCGCGGTGGCGATGTTGAGCCACAAGGCCGCCGCCAGCAGCGCGGACATCATCACCCAGATGAAAGTCCGTCCGTCGGGAATCATCGACGGGTCGATAATGCCGCTGCGGATCGTGCCGACCACCTCGCCGCCCGCGATGATTGCACCGGCGGCCTCGAATACGGCGGCAATCACCAGCGCCCCGGCGAGGGTGAGCGCCTTCGAGCCGACCGCCGGCCCGACGTTGTTGGCGACGTCGTTGGCGCCGATGTTCATCGCCATGTAACCGCCGATCATCGCCGCGATGACGATGTAGAGGCTCACCTGGTCGCCACCGCGGGCAATCGTGAACAGCATCACCCCGATGATGAACAGCAGCCCCATGCCGAAGCGGAACAGCTCCGACCGGCCCTTCTGCGTCGCTTTCTCCAACTCGCTGACGTGTGAGAGTTCCACGCTCGACAATCCCGGTTACGAAAGGCCGATATTGTTTCAGAAATGCTGCGGCAACCCAAACGTAACGTGGCGCCGTGCGGGGTGAAATTTCACAGTCTGTCGTACTTGTCGGAACGGCCGCGCGCCTTGTCCACCGGGTAGCGCAGCGCATTGATCGCGAGCTTGCGCTCGGACGCGTCGGCCAGGTTGATCTCCAGCACGTCGGCGAGTCGCACCAGGTAGCACAGCACATCGGCCAGTTCGAGCGCGACCTCATCGCGCATCTCGGGCGCGAGCGCGACCGATTCGTCGGCGGTGAGCCACTGGAAGTGCTCGAGCACCTCGCCTGCCTCCCCGGCGAGCGCCATCGCCAGATTTTTCGGCGTGTGAAAGCGTTCCCACTGCCGCTCGGCGGCGAACTCGCGCAACCGCGCCCGGAGTGTCAACAGCGTGTCGGCGTCGTTCATTCGATGTGGAACTCCAGGTCGAAGCCCGCACTGTCGTCAACGCCGAGCACCGACACCAGCCATGGCAGCGCCTGCTCGAGCACCTCCGGCAACACATAGGGCGGATTGACGATGAAGAGGCCGCTGCCGAACATGCCGAACCCGTCGGCCGCGGGCCGGCCGACCGCGAGCCGCACGTCGAGCCAATCGACCGCTCCGAGGCGCGCAAGCCTTCCGGGCAATTGGCGCGCCTCGGGCCGGGTGAGCATCGGATACCAGACGACGTAGGTCCCGCCCGGAAAGCGCCTCAGAGCGTCGCCGAGCGCGTCCACCACCTTGCGATAGTCGTCCTTGACCTCGTAGGACGGGTCGATCAACACCACCGCCCGACGCGTGGGTGGCGGCAACAATGCCCGCATTCCGGCGAATCCGTCGGTCCGCTGCACCGCGACACGATCGACATCGCGCTCGAAGGTGCGCTCGAGCAACGCTGCATCGGCCGGATGAAGTTCGAACAGGCGCATGCGGTCCTGAGGGCGCAGCTGCGTCATGGCCAGCGCAGGCGATCCGGGATAGAACGTCAGGCGGCCGTGGGGATTGAATTGTGCGACCGCGTCGATATAGGGCGCCATGAGCGGCGGGCGCGCATCGTGACGCCACAGTCGCCCGATTCCATCGACGTGCTCGCTGGTCTTCTCCGCCCTGTCCGCCTCCAGCGCATAACACCCCGCCCCGGCGTGGGTCTCGATGTACCACCAGGGCTTATCCTTGCGGCTGTAGTAGCGCAGGATCTCGATCAGGACAAAGTGCTTGAGCACGTCGGCGTGATTGCCGGCGTGAAACGCGTGGCGGTAGCTCAGCATGAAGGCGCGGGATGAACGGGTCGAGCCCGCATGCTACCACCGCGGCTGCCGCGCGCTTGCTATCATTGGCGCCCCAACGCAGACCTACGAAAGAGAGAGCTCAGAATAATGGCGATATACGCGCTTGGCGACCGCACTCCGCAGTTCGGCGAGGGATGCTGGATTGCCGACAACGCCACGGTGATCGGCCTGGTGCAGGCGGGACGCGACGTCAACATCTGGTACAACGTAGTGATCCGCGGCGACAACGACCCGATCGTGATCGGTGACGGCACCAACATCCAGGACGGTTCGATCCTGCACAACGACGACGGCGTGCCGCTCACCATCGGCGCCCATGTCACGGTCGGCCACATGGCGATGTTGCACGGATGCACGGTGGGCGACGGCACACTGATCGGCATCAACGCCGTCGTCCTCAACCACGCGGTGATCGGCAAAGAGTGCATCATCGGAGCGAACGCGCTGATCCCCGAGGGCAAGGTGATTCCCGACCGGTCGCTGGTCGTGGGTTCGCCCGGGCGCATCATTCGAACCCTGTCCGACGAGGATATTGCCGCCCTTCGCATCAACGCCGAGCACTACGTCGAGAATGCCCGGCTCTACGCGACCCAGGCCCGCCACATCGCCCCGCCACGGCGCGAAAAATGACGCGCGCCGCAACAGGCGCAAGAAAATTTACATCGCTTTACAGGACCGGCGCGCCATGCTCGCCGGCGCGCCTTGTATACTCTCGTGCTGTCATGACTCTCGCAGCCCTTTCAAGATGCCCCTGTCGCTCCTGAGGCTGGCCCTTGCATTCACGCTCGCGCTGGCCGCGTTGCCCTCCGCCTTCGGTCAAGAGGCGAGGCAAGCCCCGACCGTTGAGTTGTCTGCCGAGGCGAGCCAACGCGCCGCCAACGACCTCGCCCAGGCTACGGCCTATGTCGAGTCGAGCGGCATCGATGCGGCGGCGCTGTCGCGCAAGGTAAACGAGCAGATCGCGGCCGCCCTCGAGGTTGCCAAGGCCTATCCCACGGTCAAGGTGCGGACCTCGGGGATCAGCACCTATCCCGTCTATTCGCGCAGTGGTCAGAGCATCGAGTCCTGGCGGATGCGCTCCGACCTCACGCTGGAAAGCCGTGACCTTCCGGCGTTATCCGAGTTGCTCGGCAAGCTGCAGGGCAGCCTGGCCGTCACGGCGCTGATCATGCAGCCGGCGCCGGAAACCCGCGAACGCGCCGCGGACCTCGCCGCCACCGACGCGCTGCGCGCTTTCGAGGCGCGTGCCGCAATGATCTCTGCGGCGCTCGGCAAGCAGTATCGCATTCGCCACCTGTCGGTGAACTTCGGCGGCGTTCAGCGGCCCGTCTTTCCCGTCATGCGCTCTGCAGCGCTCGCCGCCGAAGCGATGGCGCCGCCGCTCGAAGGCGGCGACAGCGAAGTCGTGGTGAGTGTCGGAGGCACGATCGAGCTGCTCGACTGACTTCCCCCTGGAATGATCCCGCTGCAAATGAAACTCCCTCGCATGTATCGAAAACTTGCACTCTTTCTCGCACTGATCGGCGCCGCCGGCCTGATCGCGACCACCGCCTATACCCGCGACACCCCCCGCAGCGCGAGCTTCGCCTGCGACGGCGGCGACCGTTTCACCGTCGAGTTCCAGCAGGGCCATGTGCGCCTGCGCAACGGCACCGGCATCTTCGCGCTCGCCCGAGAGGCTTCGAGCGAGCCTGGCAAGCGCTTCTCCGACGGCAGGACCACCCTCTGGATGGACGGCGACCGCGCGACGCTGGACCACACCGGGTTTGCCGAACCGCGCGACTGCCAACTCGACAAGAGCGCCTGAGCGGCTGCACCGCCACGATCCCCGCCCGCCGGTGCGGGCGTAACTGGCTGCACCGCCCGAAGGTGGACGCCGAACGCCCCGTTCGGTATCGTTTCGGCCAATGCACTGCGCAACCCCGAGCATGATGGGCCGGTCCCCCCACATATCCGTCATCGCCGCGCTGTTGGTCGTTCTGGTCGCGAGCGGATGCGGCAGCACCCGCCCACCTCCGGCCCGCGCGATCGCAACGCCCCCCGATGCGCCTGCGGGCGTCGCCCGGCCCGCTTCGGGTACCTATTTCAGCCTCGAAGACCCGGCCCACGCCCAGGAACTGGTGCTCTATGCTCTCGGCCTGCTCGGCACGGGTTACGCCTTCGGCGGACGCAACCCGGAAGCCGGTCTCGATTGCAGCGGCATGGTCTCGTACATCGTCGAGCAGGTCAGCGGGCGCAGCCTGCCGCACAATGCGGCGCAGATCGCCGGGATGACCCGGCCGATCGCGGTGTCGCAACTGCGTCCCGGCGATCTCGTCTTCTTCAACACCCTCAATCGCCGGCACTCGCACATGGGCATCTACATGGGCGACGGACGCTTCATCCATGCTCCGTCGACCCGCGGACGAGTGCGGATCGAGCGACTCGACAATCCTTACTTCCGGCCCCGTATCGACGGTGCGCGCACGCTGGTCGAGACCGGCTGATCGGGTCCGCGCCGCTTACCCGGGCAGTATCCGGGCGGCAAGGCCGAAACCCCACCCGCGCGACTGGGTCACGGCGCCTTCGGAGTATGAACGAAGATCTCGCCGGGCCGCGTCAGGCCGAGCTCGAAGCGGGCGCGCTCCTCGATCGCCTCGTCGCCGGACTTGAGATCGCGCACCTCGGCGTCGAGACCCGCATTGCGTTGCTCGAGCTGCTTATTGACGATGCGTTGGGCCTGGAGTTGCTGGTCGACTTCCCAAGCCCGAAGCCAGCCGCCCTTGCCGAGCCAGAGCGGATACTGCAGCGCGATCGCGAGCAAGGCGAGGATGATGACGGGCCAGCGCATGGTCGAGCCGGGTCAGTGCGCGGCCCGCGTGGACAGCGCCGGCGATGCGTCGCCCGCCTTGCGGCGGGCTGCGGGTCGGCACACCGCGGGGCGCATGGCAGGCAGCGTCTCAGCGCACCCGCAGGTTGAAGAACGCCGAACGGCCTGGATAGCTGACCGTGTCGCCGAGGTCTTCCTCGATGCGCAGGAGCTGGTTGTACTTGGAGATGCGGTCCGAACGCGACAACGAGCCGGTCTTGATCTGCATCGCGTTGAGGCCGACCGCGATGTCGGCGATGGTCGAGTCCTCGGTCTCGCCCGAACGGTGCGAGATCACTGAGGTGTAGCCGGCGCGCTTGGCCATCTCGACGGCGGCGAAGGTCTCGGTCAAGGTGCCGATCTGGTTGATCTTGATGAGGATGGAGTTGGCGATGCCCTGCTCGATGCCCTGCGCGAGGATCTTGGTGTTGGTGACGAACAGGTCGTCGCCGACCAGCTGGATCTTGCGGCCGAGCTTGTCGGAGAGCACCTTCCAGCCGTTCCAGTCGTTCTCGGCCATGCCGTCCTCGATCGAGACGATGGGGAAACGGTCGGTGAGGGTCGCGAGGTAGTCGGCGAAGGCTTCGGACGACAGCGTCAGGCCCTCGCCGGCGAGCACGTACTGGCCGTCCTTGTAGAACTCGGAGGCGGCGCAGTCGAGCGCGAGCAGCACGTCGCGGCCCGGCTCGTAGCCCGCGGCCGAGATCGCTTCCTGGATCATGTTGAGCGCGTCTTCGGTGCCCCGGACGTTGGGCGCGAAGCCGCCCTCGTCGCCGACCGTGGTCGGGTAGCCGCGCTTGTCGGTGAGCTTCTTCAGGTGATGGAAGATTTCGGCACCGCAGCGCAGCGCCTCGCGGAAATTCGTCATCGACACCGGCATGATCATGCATTCCTGAATGTCGAGGCTGTTGTTGGCGTGGGCGCCGCCATTGATCACGTTCATCATCGGCACCGGCATCGTCATCGGTCCGGAGCCGCCGAAATAGCGATAGAGCGGCAGCCCGGCCTCTTCGGCCGCCGCCTTGGCGACCGCCATTGACACCGCCAGCATCGCGTTGGCGCCCAGGCGGGACTTGTTCTCGGTGCCGTCGAGCTCGATCAGGGTACGGTCGATGAAGGTCTGCTCCTCGGCATCGAGGCCGATGATGGCCTCGGATACTTCGGTATTCACGTGCTCGACCGCCTTCAGCACGCCCTTGCCGAGGTAGCGCGCGGCATCGCCGTCGCGCAGTTCGATCGCCTCGCGCGAGCCGGTCGAGGCGCCCGACGGCACCGCCGCGCGGCCCATCACCCCGGATTCGAGCAGCACGTCCGCTTCGACCGTCGGATTGCCGCGCGAATCGAGGATTTCGCGGGCGATGACATCAACGATTGCACTCATGGTCTGTCCTGTTTCCGTTTCGAATGAGAATTCACAAACCGCTCGCCCACTCAGGCGAGTTCGAGAAATCCATGCTGCTTGACCAGCCGGTCGAGGTCGCGCAGCGTCGCGAGCAGCGCCTTCATCTTCGGCAGCGGCCATGCGTTGGGCCCGTCGGAGAGCGCCCGCTCGGGGTCGGGGTGCGTCTCCATGAAGAGGCCGGAGATGCCCGCCGCGACCGCGGCACGCGCGAGCACCGGCACGAACTCGCGCTGCCCGCCCGAGGACGTGCCCTGCCCGCCCGGAAGCTGCACCGAATGGGTCGCGTCGAACACCACCGGGCAGCCCGTCTCGCGCATGATCGCAAGGCTGCGCATGTCGCTCACGAGATTGTTGTAACCGAACGACGCACCGCGCTCGCACACCATGAGGGTGTCTGCGCCGCCGGCCGCCTCGCGCGCCTTGGCGACCACCTGCTTCATGTCGCCGGGGGCTAGAAACTGCCCCTTCTTGATGTTCACCGGCTTGCCCGACGCCGCCACTGCGTGGATGAAGTCGGTCTGACGGCACAGGAAGGCCGGCGTCTGCAGGACGTCGACGACGGCCGCCACGGCGGGTACCTCGTCGATCGCATGCACGTCGGTGAGTACCGGCACGCCGAGCTTCGCCCGCACGTCGGCGAGGATCTCCAGGCCCTTCTCCATGCCCAGGCCGCGGTAGCTCTTGCCCGAGCTGCGGTTGGCCTTGTCGTAGGACGACTTGTAGATGAAGGGGATGCCCAGTTCGGTGCAGATTTCCTTGAGCGCACCGGCGGTCTCGAGCGCCATCGCGTGCGACTCGATCACGCACGGACCGGCGATCAGGAAGAACGGCTTTTCGAGGCCGACCTCGAATCCGCAAAGTTTCATGCTGCCTCCTCGGCCTTCTGGCCTTGCCTTTGCCGCGCGCGCGCCGCGTTGAGGAATGCGGTGAACAGCGGATGCCCCTTGCGCGGGTTGGACGTGAATTCGGGGTGAAACTGGCAACCGACGAACCACGGGTGATCCGGCAGTTCGATCATCTCGCACAGGTCGGTGCCCGGAGCGCGACCCGAGACGCGCAGCCCCTTGTCTTCGAGCCGTGCGAGCAAGGTGTTGTTCACTTCGTAACGATGGCGATGGCGCTCGACGATGTCGGGGGCGCCATAGACATTGCGCGCAAGCGAGCCATCGGCGAGATGGCAGACCTGGCCACCGAGGCGCATGGTGCCGCCGAGGTCGGACTGCGCGCTGCGCTTCTCGACCTTGCCGCTGCGATCCTGCCATTCGGTGATCAGGCCGATCACCGGATAGGGCGTGTCGGCCTCGAACTCGGTCGAATGTGCGCCGGCCATCCCCGCGACGTTGCGGGCGAACTCGACGACCGCCAGCTGCATGCCGAGGCAGATGCCGAGGTAGGGCACCTTGTTCTCGCGCGCATAGCGGATCGCCGCGATCTTGCCCTCGGTGCCGCGCTTGCCGAAGCCGCCCGGAACCAGGATCGCGTCCATGCCGGCGAGCGCTTCGCTGCCCTCGCGCTCGATGTCCTCGGAGTCGATGAAATGGATGCGCGGCCGGCTGCGGGTGTGCATGCCCGCGTGGTTGATCGCCTCGATCAGCGACTTGTAGGACTCGGTGAGATCGACGTACTTGCCGACGAAGGCGATGTTCACCGTCGCCTCGGGGTTCTCCAGCGCATGCACGAGCTTGTCCCAGACGCTCAGATCGGCCGCCCGGGCGAGGATGCCGAGCTTGTGGCAGACGATCTCGTCGAGCATCTGGTGGTGCAGCATGCCGGGAATCTTGTAGATCGAGTCGGCGTCGAGACACTCGATCACCGCCTCGGGCATCACATTGCAGAACAGCGCGATCTTGCGCCGCTCGTCGGCCGGCATCGAGCGGTCGGCGCGGCACATCAGGATGTCCGGCTGGATGCCGATCTCGCGCAGTTCCTTGACCGAGTGCTGGGTCGGCTTGGTCTTGAGCTCGCCGGCGGTCGGGATGTAGGGCAGCAGCGTCAGGTGGACGAAGCAGGTGCGGTGGCGCCCCTCCTCGATCCCCATCTGGCGGATCGCCTCGAGAAACGGCAGCGATTCGATGTCGCCCACCGTGCCACCGACCTCGACGATCGCGACGTCCGCGCCTTCGGCGCCTCGCTTGATGAAGAGCTTGATCTCGTCCGTGATGTGCGGAATCACTTGCACGGTCTTGCCGAGATACTCGCCGCGCCGCTCCTTCTTGATCACCGACTCGTAGATCTGGCCAGTGGTGAAGTTGTTGCGCTTGCTCATCTTGGCGCTGGTGAAGCGCTCGTAGTGACCCAGGTCGAGGTCGGTCTCTGCGCCGTCCTCGGTCACGAACACTTCGCCGTGCTGGAACGGACTCATCGTGCCGGGATCGACGTTGATGTAGGGATCGAGCTTGAGGTGCGTGACGCGGATGCCGCGCGACTCGAGGATGGCCCCCAAAGAGGCCGCAGCGATGCCTTTGCCCAGAGAGGACACGACACCGCCGGTGACGAAGACGTATTTGGTCATGGGGAAGCGGGTGCGGGAAAGCGTGATGATAACCGAAGAGGCGGCTGCTCCGGAAGCCGAGCCCCCGGTATGTCCCGGTCGCTTTCGGCTCGGTGCGGCCCGTATACTTCGCTCAAGCCCACACACGGCGCAGCCCCTCGCGGTGGCGCCGCGGAACCGGTCCAACGATGCGTCATCTCGCGCTCCTGCTGCTGCCGCTCTATCTCGTCGCCGTGCTGGCCGGCATCCAGTGGGTGCCGCCGATCGCCCAGGATCCGGCCTACCATGCGTTTGCCGACCAGCGCGAATGGCTGGGCATCCCCAACTTCGCGGACGTGGCGAGCAACCTGCCCCTGCTCGTAGCCGGGCTCTGGGGGCTTGGGACGGTGCTGACGGGTGCGCGCACCGGCACGGGCTTCGCCCGTGCGGCGGAGCGGCGCATCGCGGGGGTGTTCTTCGCGGCGGTGGCGGCGACCGCGGTGGGCTCGGCGTGGTATCACCTCGCGCCCGACAACGCGCGGCTGTTCTGGGACCGCCTGCCGCTTGCGTTGGCGTTCACATCGCTGCCGGCGCTGCTGATCGCCGAACGGGCCCCGATCACGCGCGGCGCGGCGACGCTGCTGGGGGCGTGGATGCTGGTCGGGCCGGCGAGTGTTCTCTATTGGCACATCGGTGAGCTCGCCGGCAGCAGCGACCTGCGCCCCTACTTCCTGCTGCACGGATTCATGCTGGTGCTGCCGCCGCTGCTGATCGCGCTGCCGACCCCGTTCTCGCATCGACACCTCGTCGGCATCGCCTTCGTGCTCTACCTGCTGGCGATGGCCGGCGACCTGTTCGACCACGCGGTCTTCGGCTGGCTTGGCGGACTCGTCAGCGGGCACACCCTCAAGCACCTGCTGGTCGGCGTCGCCACGGCCCTGCTGGTGCGCCGGCTTCAGATCCGGCATTGTCGGCGCGCCGAACATTCACAGCGTCAATCTGGCGCCGGCTGAAACCAGGCATCCAGAAACTCGGCCAGGCCGCGCTCGTATTGCGGCCGGCTGATCAGGAAGCCGTCATTGTGCCCGCCGCGGATCTCCAGGAACGACTTGGGCTCCCGCGCCGCATCGAACACGGCGCGTCCGTGGTGAAACGGCACGATCTCGTCCCTGCGACTATGGATGACCAGGAGCGGCGCGTCGAACGAACGGACCGCGCTGCGCGTGTCATATTCAAAGCGGATCAGTTGTCGAACCGGCAGCCAGGGCATCAACTCTGCGCCGAGATCCGGGGCGCTGGTGAAAGGCGACTCGAGGATCACCGCCCTCGGCCGCTCGCGCGCGGCGAGCCAGGCGGCGACGGCCGCGCCGAGCGACCGACCGAAGACGACGATATCCTCGGCCGGCACGCCGCGCTCCTGGCGCAGCCAGCGCCAGGCCGCCGCCGCATCGCGATAGGTACCTGCCTCGTCGGGACTGCCCTCGCTGCGGCCGTAGCCCCGATAGTCGATGATGAAGACCGACAGGCCGAGCTCGCGGAAGATGCGGATCGAGTCGATTCGGTGAGAGACGTTGCCGGCGTTGCCGTGAAAAAACAGCAGCACGCCGCGCGCGGTCGGGGCCGGGACGAACCAGCCGTGCAGGCGCATTCCGTCCTCGGTGACGAACTCGACGTCCTCGTAGGCCATGCCGTGCAGGGCCGGCGTGGTGACGTGGGCGCGGGTCGGGAAGTAGACCTGGCGCGACTGGGTGACGTACATCAGCCCGGCGAAGGCGGCGTAGATCGCCATCGCCGCCACCACCGTAAACAGGATAGAGCCCGACATTGCGGACCGCCGCCCCGGCACCATCATCCCGAAGCCGGGCGGTGGGCGATCACGTACAGCGACGGGATCAGCAGCAGCGTCACGAACACCGAGAACAGCAGGCCGAACACCATGCACACCGCGAGTGGCCGCAGCATCTCGGCGCCCTCGCCCAGCCCGAAGGCGAGCGGCGACATGCCCGCGACAGTGGTCAGCGTCGTCATCAGGATCGGCCGCAGCCGCAGCCGCGCCGCCTCGATCGTCGCCTCGACGACGGCGAGGCCGCGTGCGCGCTCGAGCCCGATGAACTGCACCAGCACGATCGAGTTGTTCACCACCACGCCGATCAGCATGATGATGCCCAGCCACACCGGCATCGATAGCGGCAGCCCGGTCGCGAGCAGCCCGATCACGACGCCGATCAGCGCGAAGGGCACGCCCGTCATGATGATCGCCGGATTGCGCAGCGACTCGTATTGCACCGCCATCACCACGAAGACCAGGAACATCGCCAGCCCTGCCAGCGTCATGACTTGGAGCTGGCCGCGCTGCAGGGCCTCGAACGCGCCGCCGTAGTAGAGCGTGTAGCCGGGCGGCAGGTCGACGTCGCGCAGCGTGCGCTGGACGTCGCCCATCACTTCGCCGAGTGCGCGCGCGCCGGTGAGCGCCGCCTTGACCTCGACGATGCGGCTCTGCGCCTCGCGCCGGATCTCGGTCTGAGCCGACACGAAATCGACCTGTGCCGCGTCGCCCAGGTACACCGCCGGGCGCAACCCGTCAGCGCCGAAGAGCAGCACCGAGGCGAGCGCGTGCGGACCGTCGACCGTGCCCTGCGGCAAGCGCACCCGGATGTCGTAGGCGCGATCGCCCTCGAAGAACTCGCTCACCACCAGCCCGTCGAGCGCGATCTGCAGCGCCCGGCCGAGCTGGGCGACCTCGACGCCGAGTTCGGCAGCGCGCGTTCGGTCGAGTCTCACGGCGAACTCCTGGCGCCGCTCCTCGGCCGAGTGCTCGACGTTGCGCACCCCGGGCACGGTCTCGATCCGGTCGACGAGACGGTCGCCGATCGCGGCGAGGACGTCGAGGTTGGGGCCGCGCACGCGCACGCTCACGTCCTCGTCCGAGCGCGCGATGCGCACGCCGCGGATGCCGGCCGGGCGCGCAACGACGCGCACCCCGGCGAGCTGGGCCTCGGCGATGGCGCGCGTGAAGCCGCTCACCCACTCCTCGATGCCGCGCTCGCGCGCGCTCACCGGAACGAGCTGGATGCTGAAGGTGCTGCGGTTGGCCTGCTCGCGCTGCGAACGGCCGAAAATGAAGCCTCCGGCGACCACCGAGATGCCTTCGACGTCGCCCTGGGCGCGGGCGATCCGCTCGATGCGATCGACCACCCGGTCCATCTCCTCGAGCGAGGTGCCCGAGTCGGTCAGCACGCGGGCGAAGACGCGACCGTCGTCCATCGTCGGCAGAAAGGTCTGACGCCCTGCAAGCGTGTCGAACAGTGCTGCGGCGGCGCCGAGCAGCAGTACGGCGATTCCTGCCACGATCCATGGCCGGCGCAGGCATCCCCCGAGCAGCGGTGCGTAGCGGCGTTGCGCCGCCGCGACCGCGTGCTGCACGAAGCGCGTGGCGCGCATCGGCTCGCCCGGTCGGCTGCGTGCGGCGAGCGCCGGCACCAGCGTCACCGCGACGACCAGCGAGGCGACGATCGCCGCCGAGATCGTGAAGATCAGCTCACGGAAGAGCAGCCCGATCAGGCCACTGATGAACAGAAAGGGCACCACCGCGGCGAGGTTGGTGCTGGTGGCGGCGATGATCGGGCTGGTTACCTCGGAGGCGGCGTGGGCGGCCGCCTGCATCCCCTGCTCCCCCTCGCGCTGATGGCGCTCGATGTTCTCGAGCATCACGATGGTGTTGTCGACCAGCATGCCGATGCCGAGCGCGAGCCCCCCAAGCGTCATCAGGTTGAGCGACAGCCCCCCCAGCGCCATGAGGACGAACGTGACGAGGATGGAGATCGGGATCGCGCTGCCGATCACCAGCGTGCCGCGAAAGTTGCCGAGAAAGAGATAGACGACCAGCATCGCGAACGAAGCGCCGGCGAAGGCTGCGCCGGACGCGTTCCGGAGTGCCTGACGGACGTACAGCGACTGGTCCGAGACGGTGTCGACCTGCACGTCGGGCGGCACCGCACGCGCGGTTTGGAGCTCTGCCAGGCGGGCGCTCACCGCGTCGGCCACCTCGACCGTGTTCGCCGTCGGCTGTTTCTGGATCGACACGCGCACGCCCGGTGTGCCGTTGTAGCGCACCCGCACGCGCTCGTCCTCGTGGGCGTCGACGACCTGCGCGAGTTCGCCCAACCGGATCGTGTCGCCGCCCTGGGTGCGGATCGGCAGCGCCCCGATCGCGACCACGCTCTCGAGCCGCCCGGCCGTGCGGCTGGCATACTCCTGCGTGCCGGCCCGGATGCGCCCGGCCGGCTCGTCGATGTTGCCGCGCCCGAGTGCCGTGATCACATCGTCGATCGACAGCCCTCGACCGGCCAGCCGCTTCTGGTCGGGCAGGATGTGAATCTCCCGCACCACACCGCCGCCGACCTCGACCGCCGCCACGCCCGGCAGGTTCAGGAAGTGCTTGGCGAAGTCGTCGTCGGCCCAGCTGCGCAGATCGACCAGATCGCGCAGCGGCGAGCTGGCGATGAATTCGAGCACCGGAATCTGGGAGGGATCGCGCTTGAAGATGATCGGCGCGTCGACGGTTGTAGGCAGCACCCGCCGCGCCCGGTCGAGACGCGTCGAGGCATCGCGCAGCGCAATGTCGATGTCCTTGCCGTAGTCGAAGTAGAGCTCGATCTCGGCGGTGCCCTCGAAGGTCGTCGATTCGATGCCGACCGCATCCTCGGTTATCGCGAGCTGCTCCTCGACCTGGCGGGTGACGCGATCCTCCATGATGTTTGCCGGCACTGCGCGGTCGAGGATGCGTACGCCGATCTCGGGGTAGATCAGGTGCGGCAGCAAGTCGACAGCAAGCCGGTTGAGGGCGAAGAAACCCAGCACGATCGCCGTCAGCGTCAGCATCACGGTGCCCACCGGATGGTGGATGCACCAGACGGCGATGCCCCGGCGTTGCATCAGAGTTGCTCCCGCGCCTCGACCGGCTCGACGCGCCGGCCCGGCTCGAGTCCGATGAAGCCGCGCGTGACGACGCGCGCGCCGGCCTCGATGCCGTCGCGGATCTCGACCCGATCGGCAAGCCGCAGGCCGCTCGTCACGCTGGCACGGCGCACCGTCCCGTCGTCCTCGTAGACGAACACAAACTCGCCAGTCGCATCGCGCCGCAGCGCCGCGAGCGGCACCAGGATCTGCTCGCGCCCGCCGGTCGGCAGCTCGACGCGGCAGAACTGGCCGGGCCGCGCGCCGGCCGGCACGGACTCGAGGGCCACCTCGACGCGACCGGTGCGGGTGACCGGATCGATCGCCGGATGGATGCGGAGAATGCGGCCGGGATAGGGCGTGCCCCCGAGCGCGTCGATGCGCACCAAGGCCGGATCGCCGACCGCGATCTGGGGCATCACCAGCTCGGAGACCGCGACGTCGGTCACCAGCGTCGACGGATCGAGGAGCGTCAGCAAGTGAGTGTGGCGCGCCGTGACGGCGCCCGGCTCGACCAGCCGTTGCGAAATCACGCCGCCAAACGGCGCATGGATCGTCATGTGGCGCAGGCGCTCGCGCAGCAGGCGCAGCTCGGCGCGGGCAATCTCGAGCGCGGTCGCCGCGCGCGACAGCGCCTCCTCGCCGACGAAGCCACGCTCCTGCAGGCGGCGGTTGCGCTGGTAATCGAGCTCGGCCTCGCGCATCGCGGCGGCGGTCTTGTCGAGCTCGGCGCGCAGGATGCGGTCGTCGTAGCGGATCAACAGGTCGCCGGCCACGACGGCGTCACCCTCGCGCGCCGTCACTTCGACGACCTCGCCGTCTTCCTGATTGAGGACGCGCACCTCGCGCAGCGCACGCAGACTGCCGCCACGATCGGCGACGTAGTCGAGCTTGCCCAGGGCAGCGGTCGCGAGCTCGACGAGGTGGGGACGGGGCGCCTGCGCGTCGGCTGGCACGCCGCCGGAGCCTTCACCGCATCCGGCCATGGCCAGCGCCGCGACGATCGCCCACAAGTACCGCATCCACTGCCCTCCAGTTACCGCCTTGTCGCGCCGGGCCGACCGCCCGAGCGCCGCAGTGAGCGCGCGCTTCGGTACGGCTTCACGGCCGCAGGAACCGGCCACCGCATCCGCCGTCGCGGCGACTGCGCCGACCCCGCCCGGCAAGCGCCCGACGCGCGCGCCTCAGCGGATGAAGTCCCGGTTGACCTCCCGGAACACGTCGGTGCCGGCGCGCTGCAGCCACTCGAAGGCGACCATCTCGCGCGACACGATCTCGATGCCGTGCATGCGCATGCGCTCGAAGGCGAGATCGCGATTGGCCGGATCGCGCGACCCGGACGCGTCGGCCACGACGAACACTTCCTTGCCCGACCAGCGCAGGTCGAGCGCCGTCTGCTGCACGCACACATGCGCCTCGGTGCCGCACACGATCACCTGGCGACGCTTGTCGACCGCGGTCGACGCGAGGCAGCCGTCGCTCTGCGCCGAAAAGCAGTGCTTGGACACCCACTCCGCGCCCTCGGTCGCGGCGCGGACTTCCTCGACCGTGCCACCGAGCTTCTCCGGAATCTGCTCGGTGACCACCACCGGCACGCCGACGCGCGCCGCCACGCGTGCGAGCCACGCACAGTTGGCGGCGACGCGCTGGCCGTCGTGGATGGCTGGGGCGAGACGCTGCTGCACATCGACCACCAGCAGGACCGAAGTTTCACGATTCATCAACATCTGCAGACCCTCCCTCAGCTCGCCAGTTCGGCGCGATTGCGGAAATGTTCGAGCGCCTCGGGGTTGGCCAGCGCCTCGACGTTCTTGACCGGCTGGCGATGGACGACGTTCCGCACGGCGAGTTCGACGATCTTGCCACTCTTGGTGCGCGGAATGTCGGCGACCTGCAACACCTTGGTCGGCACATGGCGCGGCGTGGTGTTGTCGCGGATGGTCTTCTTGATCCGGGCGATCAGCCCGTCGTCGAGCGCGACGCCCTCGCGCAGTTTGACGAAGAGCACGACACGCACGTCGTTGGGGTTCTCGGGCGGCCAGTCCTGCCCGATTACGAGCGACTCGACCACCTCCTCGAGCTTCTCGACCTGGCGGTAGATTTCGGCGGTGCCGATGCGCACCCCGCCCGGGTTTAGGGTCGCATCCGAGCGCCCGTAGATGATCAGCCCGTCGTGCGCGGTGACCTCGCAGAAGTCGCCGTGGCACCAGACGTTCTCGAAGCGCTCGAAATAGGCGGCGCGATACTTCGCGCCGTCCGCGTCGTTCCAGAAGCCGATCGGCATCACCGGGAAGGGGCGTGTGCAGACGAGCTCGCCCTTCTCCCGCTCGACCGGGCGGCCGGACTCGTCGAAGACCTCGACCGCCATGCCCAGCCCCTTGCACTGGATTTCGCCGCGCCACACTGGCAGCGTCGGGTTGCCGAGCACGAAGCAGGAGATGATGTCGGTGCCGCCCGAGATCGAGGCGAGGCAGAGGTCGGACTTGATGTCGCGATAGACGTAGTCGAAGCCCTCGGGCACGAGCGGGCTGCCGGTGCTCATCATCGCGCGCACCGTGTCGAGGCGGTGGCTCTTGCGCGGCTCGAGGCCGGTCTTGGCGATCGCGTCGATGAACTTGGCCGAGGTGCCAAAGTGCGTCATGCCTTCGGCGTCGGCGTAGTCGAACAGGATCGTACCGTCGCCGACGAAGGGTGAGCCGTCGTAGAGCAGCACGGTCGCGCCGGCGGCGAGCCCCGATACCAGCCAGTTCCACATCATCCAGCCGCAGGTGGTGAAGTAGAAGACGCGGTCGCCGGGACGGACATCGCTGTGTAGCTGGTGCTCCTTGAGGTGCTGCAGCAGCGCCCCGCCGGCGCAGTGCACGATGCACTTGGGCACGCCGGTCGTGCCCGACGAGTACATGATGTAGAGCGGATGATCGAAAGGCAGCGGCTCGAACGCGATCTCGGTCTCGCCGCGGTGCGGGGCGACGAAGTCGGCGTACATTCGCGCGTGCGCGATGCCGGACAGGTCATGGCCGTCGTGGTGGACATAAGGCACGATGACCACGCGGGCGAGCGTGGGCAGCTTCGCCGCGACTTCGGCGATACGAGGCAGCGAGTCGATCACCTTGCCGCTGTAATGGTAACCGTCGGCGGCGATCAGCACCTTCGGCTCGGTCTGGCCGAAGCGGTCGAGCACGCCCTGCACGCCGAAGTCCGGCGAGGCCGATGTGAAAACCGCCCCGATGCTCGCCGTGGCAAGCATCGCGATCACCGTCTCGGGCATGTTCGGCATATAGGCCGCGACGCGGTCGCCCTTCGACACGCCCTGCTCGCGCAGCGCCGCGGCGAAGCGTGCGACCTCGCGATAGAGCTCGCCGCGGGTGAGGCGGTTTCGCACCTTGTCCTCGCCCCAGAACACCAGGGCGTCTGAGTCGTCGCGGCTGCGCAGGAGGTTCTGCGCAAAGTTCAGGCGCGCCTCGGGGAACCATCGCGCACCCGGCATGCGGCCGCCGTCGACCAGAACACGCTCGCCACGCTCGCCGACGACGCCGCCGAACTCCCAGACGCTCGTCCAGAAGTGCTCCGGGTGTTCGACCGACCAGGCATGCAGCGCCGCATAGTCTGGGAACTGCCTGGACCAGCGCGCCTCGGCGCGGCGGGTGAAGGCGGTGATGTTGGCCGCGGCGATGCGCTCGGCCGAAGGTTGCCACAGGGGTTTGTCGGCATGTGCCGTCATGAATGGTCTCCTCTCTTGCTCGAATTATTGTCGTGCTGCGGTCTTCCGGAGCCGGCCCGGCTCCGGAGCTTCAGAGCAGGCCGCGAACGGTGTCCGGCAGCGGCACCGATTTTCCGGTCTGCATGTGCATCCAGACGACCTTCGCGGATCCTTCGGCATAGACGCGGTCGTCGCCCGCCACGCGCAATTCGTACCAGGTCATCACGCTGCTACGGCCCGGGTTCCCGGCGTAGAGCCTGACCTCGACGATAGCTGGATAGTTTACCGGGATCAGGAAGGTGCAATCGGCATTGATGATGACCGGCCCGCTCTCCTGCTCGGCCGACACCGGGAAGCCCATCGATTGCATCCACTCTACGCGCGCCTGTTCGAAATAGCGAAAGTACAGCGTGTTGTTCACGTGCCCGTAGGCATCCATGTCGCCCCAGCGCACCGGCATCGTCGTGGTGAGCATCAGCTTTCTCTCGTGGTGCATCGGCAATTTCTCCCTTTGCTCTCGTCGGGGGAGCTACTGTAACATACGGCACCGTATGTTTATAACCACCCCGGTTTCGTGCGGCAGACCGACTACACTTCACGCACGGGCGGGCAGCGAAAATAACGAGGAGAATCTGATGGAACGCGAATCCATGGAGTTCGACGTCCTGATCGTCGGCGGCGGCCCGGCCGGGCTGG
>JARFTX010000040.1 GCA_029289265.1 Gammaproteobacteria bacterium | reverse complement strand
ACTGCCCGGCCGGCGTCTACGAGATCGTGCGCGACGCCGACGGCTCCAACCCGCGGCTGCAGATCAACGCGCAGAACTGCGTGCACTGCAAGACCTGCGACATCAAGGACCCGACCCAGAACATCAATTGGGTGACCCCCCAGGGCGGCGAGGGGCCGATCTACCAGGGGATGTGACGCCGATACGCCGTGACTTCGATCGCCCACTGGCTGCGGGCACCCCGCGCCACGGGCGATCGCCCCGACGTCCCATGCGAGAACGCCTCGCTCGGACGAAAGCGACCAGCCTCGGCGCCTCGTGAGGTGGCGACTCGGTCGGTCTATCTGCGCACCGAAGCCGCGAGGCCGAGCGCATCGAGGACAGCTTCCTTACTCAGAACGCCCGATACGGCAGTCCGCCCACCCTGCCCATCGAACAGGATCGTGCGCGGCAACTCGCCTCGCCACCTGGAGTCGAGCGCGTAGGCGATCGCCTCGGGCGATTCCGACCCGTAAGCGAAGCGTTCGCCGGGCACGCCGATGCGGTCGAGCGGCGCAGCCAATCCGTCGAACGCGGGCTCCACCGCCACCGAGACCAAGCGAATTCTCACGTCCTCCCCAACCATCTCGGTGAAGCGCTCGAGATTCTTCTTGCAGTGCACGCATTCGGACGACCACAGCGCAACGATGGTCGGCACGGCATGGTTTTCGGCGCCGGAGAGCCGGGCAGCCTCGACGCGGTCCAATGTCTTGAACGTGTCGGAGGCAAGGGCGGTACCACCCGCCAACAGGATTAAGGCAAGCAGTGATTTCCAGGTTCTCATGGCAGTGGGTACCCCCTCATTCCTTCATCCTCGGTGCGCCAGAAGGCAAAAAACGCCTCGCCGCGTCGAATCACGCGGGGTTGGTCCGAAGCGCCCGCCGTTGCGGCGAGCACCCTGCGGCTGAACGTCTCGCCGACGTCATTCGAGAGCTCCGCATGGAGCTGGGTGCGCTCACCGTCGAACTCCTTCCAGACGATGGCGACGCGCTCGCCGCTCGCGGCAATATCGGCATGGGCCGCGCGGTCGCCCCCCAGTTGGCGCTGTCCGGCGATCCCGTCCTCGACCAACCGACCGTAGAACACCGCGCCTTCTCCATTCGTGAAATTGAACCACACCGCGTGGCGCGTTCCGTCCGGCCCAACCGCAAGCGATGGACCATGATGCGGACAGGCGTCGATCTGCCAGCGATCGAAGGTCGCTCGCCGCACCCACTGGGGCGCTCCGTCCGGGCCGAGCTTCGCCAGCGCATGATCGCGCTCGTTGGGCTCGAAGACGTGGCGCCAGAACACCAGCGGCAGGCCGTCGGTGTCGTTCGCCAGCGCAATCCGGCAGCACTCGCAGGAGTGATCCGCGACCTTCACCTCCGGCGCGAAGCTGCGCCCATGGTCGATCGAGACGGCGGCGTAAATCGCAGCGCCGCGATAGTCACGGCCCTCAACGCTCGCCGTCTCGAGATCGCGTTTATCGATCCAGGTCACGACCACCCGGCCGTCCCCGGCGACCAGCAGTGACTCGAAGCGATGGGTGATCTCGCTGCGGTCCCGGTGCACCGTGTACGGCGGCTCGAAACGCTCGCCGTCGGCCGAACGGGCGATGCGGATTTCGCCCGTGAAGCGCTTCGTCAGCGGCCGTGTCCAGGTCACGAGCAACCCGCCGTCCCGCGCGAATTCCAGCTTGGGACGGTTCTCGCCATCGGCGGAGATGGGTTCCGGGATCTCATTGACGACGACCGGCGCGCCCCAGGTCTGCCCTGCATCGCCACTGCGGTGAAGCAGCACATGCCCGCCCTCGCGCGTCACCGCGTACAGTGAACCGTCCGGTGCAAAAAGCGCACTCGTGCCGAGTTGCGGACGGGCGGCCTGCGATGTACCCCCGTGTCCGTTTTGTGCCGTACCGGGATCCTGAGCCTTTGCAACCGACACGACCATGGCTGCGAGTGCCAGAAGCGCAAGACACTGGCTCATTGCGCGAATTCCGTCTTTCAACATCATTTGACCTCCACATCCCTACGCCGTCGCCGGGTGGCCGAGGCCCTGCCTTGGCCGACTTCCTCCGGTCGTCGTTCGCCGCGCCGAATTCCAGCCGCCATGCGGCGCGGCATGAGTTGCTCACCACCTTGCCTCGATGCCCGCGGTCAGGGTGCGCGGAAAGCCTGGCGAGAACACAGGAGTCGAACCGACGCCGAGCTGCGCGCTGTCTGCATAGCGCTTGTCGGTGAGGTTTTGCACGCTACCGAACAGGCTCACCGACTGCGTCAGCGCATAATTTCCGCGCAGGTTCAGCAAGTCGTGCCCGCCGTACTTGGCCGTATTGGCATCGTCCAGCCAGTACGAACCGAGCCGCACCCATTCCAACTGGGCACGTACGGCGTTCGATGGTGACCAGGTCAGGCGCGCGTTCGACATGACGCGCGGTGCCGTCGATTGCTCCTTGCCGCTGAAGTTGCCTTGCGAAGTCACCCAATCGACGAACTCGTGCTTGGCGTAGGAAAACGCCACATCGACGCGGAAATCGTGCGTGATCGGCGCGCCAAGCCCCACTTCGATCCCGCGGTGGCGCGTTTTTCCGGCATTGGTCGTGATCGTCTGTGTGGTGACCGGATCCCGCACGCTGACGATGTCGTCGCGCTTGGTGAGCTCGTACACGGAGACGTCGTACGACACCCCTGCCAGCAGGCCGCGAAAGCCAACCTCGTACTGATCGGCCTTGATGGCCTCGAGCTCCAACGCTGACCTGGCAAGGGAGCGTGCTTCAGCGTCCGTTCGCGCGATTGCAGGACGAAATAATTGTGACTCCGAGGGCGCACGAAAGCCTTGGTGATACGAGGCGAAAAGGTGTGTATCGCTGCCGAGATCGTAGGTCGCACCGAGCTTCGGCGTCGCCCGGCGAAATGTCACGCGAGTATCCTCTGCTTGTCCGTAAAATCTGGCACCTTGAGGCGTAGCGACCGGCACGGGGATAGGTGACAGATGATTTTCCAGCTCGAAGCGAATACTGTCATAGCGCAGCCCAGCGGTGACACGCAACCTCTCGGTCGGCGAAAACTCCCCCTGCACGTAGGGCGAGATGCCGCGAAACTCGACGTCGTAGTCGTAGATGCGCGGCCCCACCGTGTAGGCGATGAACTCCTGGGCGGCGCCGGCACCGCGCGTGACCGGATTGATCCGGTCCTCGCGCCGCGACCCCGGACTCACCTCCATGTCGAGACCGACGATCACCCTGGCGCGCATCGGCGCGAAGTTCTGTCGCCACTTGGTCATCAGCCCATAGGAGCGGTTCTCGGAACGGTCGATGGTCGGATCGAAGCGCAGCCGGAAGCTCGCGAGCAGGTCCATGCTGTTGTCGCGGAAATACGGCGTCACCGACAGCAGCGAATCCTCCCATTCGCGCTCGTAGGTCGTCGACAGGCGCAGCGCGCTGACCTTGCGGAACGCGATCGGCAGATAGTTGCGCTTGGGATTGTGCTTGAAGTCCTCGAACACCAGCGGCGAGTTGGCTCCGGTCTCCTGATCGACCTCCGAGAAGCCGAGCACCGTCCTGAACATCGTCCCGTCGCCGATGAAGTGGTCCCAGCGCGCCGTGCCGCTCGTCCGCTCGTAGGCCGTCGAGTCGCGCCAGCCATCCGTCCGGGTGTGGTTCAGGTCCGCGCGCCAGCCGCCGCTCGAATAGCCGGTCCCGCCGCTCACCAGCGCGCGTCGCCAGCCGTGTTCGCCCGCCTCCAGCGAGCCGCGCAGTTCCGGTTCGAGCGGCGGCGTACGCGTAAGAACGTTGATCACGCCGCCGATCGCATCCGAGCCGTAGAGGGCCGAACCGGGGCCACGATTGACCTCGATTCCGGCCGACTGCGGCACGTTGATCTCGTAGAGCGCATTGTGGTTGAAGAAACCCGTCGACCTCGAAGGGATGCCGTCCTCCAGAAACAGATAGACCGGGCTGGTCGTGAAGGGCTGGCGAATGGCGGTGGTGTGCCCTTCCCCGTTGGTCACCGCAACCGCGGCACCCGGAACCTGGCTCATGACCTGGGCCGGATGCGAGGGCTTGTCCTGCTCGACCGTCGTCGCCCCGACGACCCCGACAGAGGTCGGGGTTTCCACCAGCAGACGCTCCTCGCGCGTGCCGGTCACGGTCACTGCCTCCAACACCGTGTCATGGTCGGCAAGTGCCGGCCCGAGCGGCAACGCGGCCGACAGCGTCACGCACGCCAGCACCCCGTTTCGCAGCGCGGCATCTCGACCTAGCCGGCACCGACCACGTTCGCCGGAATCGTGCGTCATGAACGCGCCAATCTTTCGTTGCGAGGACCGATCCTGTCCTTTGACGCCGGGCATTTCGCCCAGCTGCCTTGTATCCATCTTCATGCATGCTCCCTGCATTGAGTTTGTCCCGGCCGAGTTCGAGCCCAAGCGCGTCCGCGACGCTGCATGCGTCGGACGGTGGCCTCCTGTGAATCGGCAACGGGTAGTCGGGCACGACCGGTGCCCGAGGTTCGATCGAAGAACTAGCGCGCGTGACCGCCGTGCTGATGCAGCGGTCGCACCGGCGCATTCAGTTCCACGGACTCGCGCATGCCGTCCTCGCCCTCGACGACGAGCGTGATCGGGACGGAATCGCCGTCGCGAACTTGCTCCTTGAGCTCGAGCAGCATGATGTGATAGCCACCAGGCTTGAGCTCGACAGCCTCCCCGGCAGGCAAGTCCAGCGCAGGAATCGGCCGCATCTTCGCGATATCGCCCTCGAGCGCCATCTCGTGGATCTCGACGACACCGGCGACGGAAGAGTGAGCGCCGATGAGTCGCATCGGGCGCTCGGCGGTGATGTGCATGAAGGCTCCGGTGGCCTTCTGATGGGCTACCGTGGCGCGTACCCACGGCTCACGGATTTCGACCTGTGCTTGCGCCGAGAAAGAAACGGCAAGCACGGCTGCGGCAATGATGAGGGAGGATTTCATGGTGAACCCTTTTCTCCGATCCATTACTTCATGCGAATGGCGACCGCGGACCGCGTGTGGACCAGACCGATTCGACGTATCCGCCTGGCGGATGAATTGCCGACGCGCGCGGACGCCGATCGAACCGGAACGGTGAACTACGCAGAACTGCGATCCCTGACTTGCGGTGGCGCCAGCGGAATGGGTCCGTGCGTCGACCGTAGCGAAGGATCAGACGAGAGCCGGTGGCGCTCTTGGAAGGGATACCGTTGCGACGAACGGGAGGGTGGGTGAAACGTAACGATCGAGCGCGTGCGGCTCGGGGCCACGCTCCTTGGACAGCACTCCACCCAATGTGGGCAGGAACGCGACCTGCATCTTGTCCAGGAAGCAGAACGGGCAACGTTCGGCGGCGAAGACGCCCGAGCCGCCTATGCCTTGCTCCCGTGCAGCTTCGTCGGGGCTGAGGGGCACCAGACGCGTACCCGACGGGGTGCACACCTCGACCCACACGACCTCGTCGCCGCTCGCCCAGGCCAGCACTGCGCTGACCGCGGGCACGAGCGCCCCGACCAGGAAAGCCGTCATGGCGACCCAGGATACGAGGCGTCGGTAGTGGCGTGGCAGGCGCATGAGCGTCGGAAGACTCCGGTTGACCACCGCTCGATCAGCGAGCGATCGCAGAATATTCCACATCATTCTATGTAGCAATACTCAGCGCGCCTTGATTCTGGACAAGTCCGCCAAGGCATGCCGTGACGCTCATCACGGCATCGTAATGATCACATCATCCCAGCCAGCGCCGGGCGTTGCGGAACATGCGCATCCACGGCGAATCCTCGCCCAGATGCGCTGGATGCCAGCTCATCTGCACGGTGCGGAAGGTACGCTCCGGGTGCGGCATCATGATCGTGAAGCGGCCGTCCACCGTGGTGAACCCGGTCAGCCCGTCGGGCGAGCCGTTGGGATTGGCGGGGTAGCGTCGCGCGACCGCGCCATGGTTGTCGACGAAACGCAGCGCAGCGAGCGCTTCGAATCGGTCGGCATCGTCGCGGAACACGGCCTGCCCCTCGCCGTGGCTCACCACGATGGGCATGCGGCTGCCGGCCATGCCGGCGAGCAGCACCGACGGGCTTTCCAGCACCTCGACCATCGCGAAGCGCGCCTCGAACTGCTCGCTGCGGTTGCGATGGAAGGTCGGCCAGCGTTCGGCGCCGGGGATGATGGGGGCGAGATGCGCCATCATCTGGCAGCCGTTGCATACGCCCAGCGCAAAGGTGTCGGTGCGGCCGAAGAAGGCTTCGAACTCGGCGCGCAGCGCCGGATTGAAGAGGATGGACTTGGCCCAGCCCTGCCCTGCGCCGAGCACGTCGCCGTAGGAGAATCCGCCGCAGGCGGCGAGCCCGTGGAAGGATTCGAGCCGCTGGCGACCCGCCTGCAGGTCCGACATGTGCACGTCGAAGGGCGTGAAGCCGGCGCGCTCGAAGGCTGCGGCCATCTCGAAATGCGAGTTGACGCCCTGCTCACGCAGGATCGCGATCCTGGGTCGCGCGCCGGTCGCGATCATCGGCGCCGCGACGTCTTCGGCCGGATCGTAGCCGAGCGCGACCGACAGGCCCGGGTCGGCCACGTCGTCGAGCGCGTCGAACTCCTCGCGCGCGCACTCGGCGTCGTCGCGCAGGGCGGCGATGCGGAAGCTCGTCTCCATCCACGTCTTCTGCAGCGCGCTGCGCGGTGCGCTGAACACCAGCTTGGCGTTGCGCCAGAAGCGGATCTCGTCCTTGTCGTTGGGCTCACCGACGAAATGGTAGGCGAGGCCCGCCTCGCGCAGCGCCGCGGTGATGCGGGCGCGGTCGTCGCGCCGGAACTGGATCACGGCGCCGAGTTCCTCGGCGAAGAGCCCCGAGAAGAGCCGATCGTTGAGGCGACCTCTGATCGTGTCGGGCTTCTTGTCGAGGCCGTCGACATCGTTCATGAACTCGTCGTAGCAGACCGTATCGAGCACGATCGAGAGGCCGCAGTGCGAGGCGAAGGCCATCTCGCACAGGGTCGCAAAGAGGCCGCCGTCGCTGCGGTCGTGGTAGGCGAGCAGCAGGCCGTCGCGGCGGAATCCGGCGATCAGCCCGAAGAAACGCGCGAGTTGTCCGGGATCGACATCGGGTGCGTGCTCGGCGACCGAGCCGTAAACCTGGGCGAGCGCCGAACCGCCCAGGCGGTTGCTGCCGTTGCCGAGATCGATCAGCAATAGCTCGGTCTCGACCCCTTCACGGATCTGCAGTTGCGGGGTGAGCGTGCGGCGCACGTCCTCGACCGGCGCAAAGGCGGTGACGACGAGCGAAAGCGGCGCCACGACCTGCTTCGCTTCATCCTCTTCCTGCCAGGCCGTGCGCATCGACAGCGAGTCCTTGCCGACCGGAATCGCGAGCCCCGCGCTCTGGCAGAAGTCCGAGACGGCACGCACGGTGTCGTAGAGCTTCGCATCCTCGCCGCGGTGGCCGGCCGCCGCCATCCAGTTCGCGGACAGCTTGACCTGGCCGATTTCGTCGATATCCGCGGCGGCGACGTTGGTGATCGCCTCGCCAATCGCGAGCCGCCCCGAAGCCGGTGCATCCAGGCAGGCGACCGGCGTGCGCTCGCCCATCGCGAAGGCCTCACCGCGGAAGCCGCGGAAACCCATCGCCGTGACGGCGACGTCCGCGACCGGCACCTGCCATGGCCCGACCATCTGGTCGCGGGCCGTCAGACCGCCGACCGAGCGGTCGCCGATGGTGATCAGGAAACTCTTGCTCGCGACCGTCGGCAGGCGCAGCACGCGCAGGCAGGCCTCCTTCAGGTCGATGTCGGTGAGATCGAACGGCGGTGCATGCACGGCGCGGCGCGACACGTTGCGCGTCATCTTCGGCGGTTTGCCGAGCAGGACCTGCATCTCCATATCGACCGGACGGTTCTCGAAGTGCCGGTCGGTGACGACCAGCCGGCCGTCGTCGGTCGCCGCGCCGAGCACCGCGAACGGACAACGCTCGCGCGCGCAGATCGCCCCGAACTCGTCCAGCCGATCGGGCGCGATGGCGAGCACGTAGCGTTCCTGCGACTCGTTGCTCCAGATCTCGCGCGGGCTCATGCCCGGCTCCTCGATATGGACCTCGCGCAGTTCGAGCCGCGCACCCAAGCCGGCCGAGTCGGCCAGTTCGGGCATTGCATTCGACAGTCCACCGGCGCCGACGTCGTGGATCGACAGAATCGGGTTGTCCTCGCCCTGCTGCCAGCAACGGTCGATGACCTCCTGGCAGCGGCGCTGAATCTCGGGGTTGCCGCGCTGCACCGAAGCGAAGTCGAGTTCGGCGGCATTGACGCCGGTCGCCATGCTCGAAGCTGCGCCGCCCCCCAGACCGATCAGCATGCCCGGGCCGCCGAGCTGGATCAGCAGAGTGCCGGGCGCAAACTGCACCTTGTGCGACTGCTGCGCCTGAATGTTGCCGACTCCGCCGGCGATCATGATGGGCTTGTGGTAGCCGCGCACCTCACCCTGAACCTCGACCTCGAAGCTTCGGAAATAACCGGCCAGGTTGGGGCGACCGAACTCGTTGTTGAACGCGGCGCCCCCGATCGGGCCGTCGATCATGATGTCGAGGGCCGAGGCGATGCGCTCGGGCCGCCCGTACGGCACCTCCCATGGCTGCGGATCGCCGGGCAGGCACAGATTCGAGACGGAGAAGCCGGTGAGGCCAGCCTTGGGTCGTGAGCCGCGCCCCGTCGCGCCCTCGTCGCGGATCTCTCCGCCTGCGCCGGTGGCCGCGCCGGCAAAGGGCGAGATCGCGGTGGGATGGTTGTGGGTCTCGACCTTGGCGAGCAGATGCGTGAGCTCGGCGTGGAAGCGCCACTGCCCGTCACGATCGGGATAGAGGCTCTCGATCGACGCACCCTCGATGACCGAGGCGTTGTCCGAATAAGCGACGACGGTGCCCTGCGGATGGGCCTTGTGCGTCTCGCGGATCATCCCGAACAGGCTGGAGGGCATGGCGCGCCCGTCGATCACCCAGTCGGCGTTGAAGATCTTGTGGCGGCAGTGCTCGGAGTTCGCCTGGGCGAACATCATCAGTTCGACGTCGGTCGGATTGCGCCCCATGCGCAAGAAATTCTCGACCAGATACTCGATCTCGTCGTCCGACAGCGCGAGCCCGAGATCGGCGTTGGCGGACTCGAGCGCGGCGCGGCCGCCGCCGAGGATATCCACCGCAGAGAGCGGCTGCGGCGCGTAGTGGTGGAAGAGCGCCGCCGCGGCGCCGACGTTTGGAAGCACCGACTCGGTCATGCGATCGTGCAGCAGCGGCAGCACGGCGGCGAAGCTGCGGTCGTCGAGCCCCTTGGCCGTCTCGAGGCTGTAGGCCGTGCCACGCTCGACACGGAGGATCTTGTCGAAGCCGCACTGCCGCGCGATGTCGGTCGCTTTCGAGCACCACGGCGAGATCGTGCCCAGACGCGGCACCACCAGCACGAGCGTACCGGCCGGCGGTGCGGCGGAAACCGGACGTGCGCCCAGCAATTCGATCACGCGGTCCTGCTCGTCGGCCTCGAGCGGTGCCGAGAGCTCCAGAAAATACCAGTGCTCGGCCACCAGCCCCTTCAACCGGGGCACGCATTCGGCGAGCGTGCCCTTCAGTCGCGCCAGTCGGGAAGTGGATAGCGCCGGGGCGCCGCGCAGGGAAAGGATATGGGCCATTGCGATCGTTGCTTGGGAGGGTGGAGCGCGGGCAGCGCGCGTTGAGGCGCAGAATTATACCCGAGGCCGCGGAGCGGCCCGCCCCGCACCGCAGGGTCAGCCCATTGCGGACGGCAGCAGTTCAGTCGCCCGACGTACCCTGCCTCGGCAAGGCCGTTGCGGATTTCGATTTGCCCTCGCCCGATTCCGAAGGCGGTGCAAGCATGCCGACCACCTTGCCGTTGGTTCCGGCCTCGGGCACCTTGACGAGGTTGCCGTCGATGGTCGCACCGCACTCCATCTGCAACTGGCGATAGGTGATGTTGCCCGACACCCGGGCCCCCGCCTGCAGTTCCAGGAAATGCTCGACTTCGAGATCGCCGGAAATCGTTCCGTTGATCACGGCGTCGTAGGCCTGGACGCGCCCGACGACCGAGCCGTGGCCGCTCAGGACGATCAGGCTTTTCTCGCCCTTCTTGCCCAGGACGTTGCCCTTGATCTTGCCGTCGACGCGCAGGCCGCCCGTAAACAGCACATCGCCGACGATCTGCAGGTTGCTGGCGATGAGGCTCGAGAGCTTGGTGACCTCGATCGTCTTTTTCTTGCGTCCGAACATGACTTGACTCCCGTTTCTGCGCCGATGCGTGGGCCTGCGGCGAACGTCAGCGCTTGCGCGACTCTTCGCTTGCCGAACGAATGAACTCGAGCTCGTCCTTGGTGGCCTTCAGTTGCTCGTTGAGCGCGGCGATCTGACGTTCGAGTTCGGCGCGGGTCGCCGCGTCCACATCGAGTTCGATCCGGGAGCGACTGAGCGCCTCACGCAACTCGGTGATGGTCGCACGCAGTTCGCGATTTTCCTGCTCCAGCCCGGTGATGCGCAAGGTGGGCGCGAACTGCTCTTCGAAATAGCGGATTCCCGCTCCGATCAGCACAGTGAGGACCACGACGGTGACCGCCACGAGCACGATGCGACCGAATCGCTCGGTGGGCGCGATGACAAGCGAATCGGCGGTCAGCCTGCGACCCACCGAACGGCGGCGTAAGCTCATGCTGGAGCGCGACTCAGAAACGGGCCAGGTAGAGCTTCGGATCGACGAAGCGCCCGTCCTTGAGGATCTCGAAATGGAGATGCGGGCCGGTGGACCGGCCGGTTGAACCGATCTCCGCGATCAGTTCGCCCGGCATCACGACCTGGCCCAACTTCACGTGGAGCTTGGACGCGTGCGCGTAGCGCGTGACCAGGCCGGCTCCGTGATCGATCTCGACGGTGCGGCCGTAGGCCGGGCGAGTCCCGGCGAAGATGACGCGACCGCCGGCACTGGCGAGGATCTCTGTGCCTCGCGGCGCGGGAAAATCCACTCCGCTGTGAAACGCGCGGCGCTTGGTGAAGGGATCCAGGCGATTGCCGAACGACGAGGTGACGTCGATGCCCGGCACCGGCGCCCGACCGGGAAACGACATGTGCGCCAGGTTGAGCGACGTGGCGATGCGGTCGAGCTCGGCCAGTCCCCCCGCAAGCCGGGCGATGTTCTCTTCCATCCGAGCGAGTTCGTCGGTGAGCGGCGCCGCCTCGGGCAATTCGCCTCCGAGCCACGACGTATCGCCGGGCGTCGCATCGTCGGGGCGCAGCAGCGGACCGCCTGCTGGCCCACCCGGCGGAGTTCGAGCGATTCGCCCCTTTGCAGTCGGCTCATCGTCCTGCTTGATACGGGATTCGAATTCCTGGATCGCGCCAATGCGTGCGGCCAGTTCGGTGGCTTCCATCTCGAGCTGGATCATCCGGCCCGACAACTCGCCGAAACGGTCGATCAACAGCCTATTGTCGCTCGAGGGTTCCAACTCGATCGCAACGATCGCTGCCGGTGCCGTGACGGCGTGCTCCTCCACCGGGAGCGTTGCGCCGCTCATCGAATAGCCGAGCGCAAATCCGCCTCCGAGCAGAACGAGCGTAGCCACCAGAACGCAACCCGTCACGACCTTGCTGCACAAGGTATACGTTCTCGACTGGGTCAGCGATCCGGCGGAGAGAATGACGAAAGCCATCCCATTCCTCCAGATTCCGTCCGCTGCGGGGCTTCTTGCAGCGGGCGAGGTGCCTTCGTTAAACGTGCCCGGCCGGATTCGGTTGGTACAAATCCATATGGCCGAAACAAAACTTGTCGAAGTCTAGCACTAAAGGCGGTGCAACAATCAAGTACCTGTACCGTTGGAAGGGTCAACTTCCGGGCCAGTCGGCCAATGCGCGCATCCTTCAGCGCATCGGCCGACTCCGGGATCACGCCGCCTTGCGTTCGTGTTCCGCGAGTTTCAGCCAGGTGTCGACGACGGTATCGGGATTGAGCGAGAGACTCTGGATGCCCTCGTCCATCAGCCATTCGGCGAAATCGGCGTGGTCGGACGGGCCCTGTCCGCAAATCCCCACGTACTTGCCCAACCGGTTTGCCGTGCTGATCGCCATCGACAGCAGTTGCTTCACCGCCGGGTCGCGCTCGTCGAAGCCATGCGCGACCAGCCCCGAGTCGCGATCGAGGCCCAGCGTGAGCTGGGTCAGGTCGTTCGAACCGATCGAGAAGCCGTCGAAGTGTTCCAGGAAGGCGTCGGCGAGCAGCGCATTGGACGGGATCTCGCACATCATGATGAGCTTGAGTTCGTCCTTGCCGCGCTCGAGGCCGTGCTCGGCCAGCAGTTCGACCACCTCACGCGCCTCCTGCACGTTGCGCACGAACGGGATCATGATCTGGACGTTGCGCAGGCCCAGTTCGTTGCGCACCTTGCGCATCGCCGCGCACTCCATCTCGAAGCAGTCACGGAAGCTGTGCGCGATGTAGCGCGAAGCCCCGCGGAAGCCGAGCATGGGGTTTTCTTCCTCGGGCTCGTAGATTTCCCCTCCGAGCAGCTTGCGGTACTCGTTCGACTTGAAATCCGACATGCGCACGATCACCGGCTTCGGGTAGAAGGCGGCGGCGATCGTCGCCACGCCTTCCACCAGCTTCTCGATGAAGAACTGTTTGGGTGTCGCGTAGCCGCGCGAGCGGCGCTGGATCTCGCCGCGCAGGCTCGCCGGCACCTGGCCGATCTCGAGGATGGCCTTGGGGTGGATGCCGATCATGTTGTTGATGACGAACTCGAGTCGCGCGAGACCGACGCCGGCGTTCGGGATCTGCGCGAACTCGAAGGCGAGTTCGGGGTTGCCGACGTTCATCATCACCTTGACCGGTATCTCGGGCAGATTGCCCATGTCGGTGGTGATGACCTCGTACTCGAGGCGGCCGCGGTAGACGTAGCCGGTGTCGCCTTCGGCGCAGGAAATCGTCACCGACTCGCCTTCGGCGAGCACCTCGGTCGCGTTGCCGCAGCCGACGATCGCCGGCACGCCGAGCTCGCGCGCGATGATCGCGGCGTGGCAGGTGCGCCCGCCGCGGTTGGTGACGATTGCCGCGGCGCGCTTCATCACCGGCTCCCAGTTCGGGTCGGTCATGTCGGTGACGAGGATGTCGCCCGGCTGCACGCGGTTCATCTCGGCTGCGTTCATCACCACCCGCACCGTGCCGGCACCGATCTTCTGGCCGATCGCCCGCCCATGGGTGAGCGCCTTGCCGTACTGCTTGAGCCGGTACTTTTCCATCACCAGCCCGCTCGACTGCGACTTCACCGTCTCGGGGCGCGCCTGAAGGATGTAGAGCTTGCCGTCGTCACCGTCCTTGCCCCACTCGATGTCCATTGGCCGGCCGTAGTGCTGCTCGATCGCCACGGCGTAGCGGGCGAGTTCGAGCACGTCCTCGTTGGTGAGCGAGAAGCGGTGACGATCGGCCTCGGGCACGTCGACGGTGCGCACCGACTTGCCCGCCTCGCGCTTGTCAGCGAAGACCATCTTGATCAGCTTCGAGCCGAGGTTGCGGCGCACGATGGCGGGCTTGCCGAGCGCGAGCGTCGGCTTGTGCACGTAGAACTCGTCCGGGTTGACGGCACCCTGGACCACCGTCTCACCCAGGCCGTAGGAGGCGGTGATGAACACGACGTCGCTGAAGCCCGACTCGGTGTCGATCGTGAACATCACGCCCGAAGTCCCGACGTCCGACCGCACCATGCGCTGCACGCCGGCCGAGAGCGCGACCTCGGAGTGGGCGAAGCCCTTGTGCACGCGATAGGAGATCGCCCGGTCGTTGTAGAGCGAGGCGAACACCTCCTTGATCGCGTGGAGGATGTTCTCGTAGCCATGAATGTTGAGGAAGGTCTCCTGCTGACCGGCGAAGGACGCATCGGGCAGGTCCTCGGCGGTCGCCGACGAGCGCACCGCGAAGCTGCCCTCGCCCTCGGCGGTGAGCGCCTCGTAGGCGGCGTGGATCTCGTGCTCGAGCTTTTCCGGAAACGGCGTATCGACGATCCATTGGCGGATGCGCGCACCGGCCTCGGCGAGCGCAACGACGTCGTCGACGTCGAAGCGCTCCAGCTCTGCCTTGATGCGGTCGGCCAGGCCCTGATGTGCGAGAAACTCGCGATACGCATCGGCCGTCGTCGCGAAGCCGCCCGGCACCCGCACGCTGGCGGGAAGCTGGCTGATCATTTCGCCGAGCGAGGCGTTCTTGCCGCCGACCTGCTCGACGTCGGTCATGCGCAGCTCGGGGAAAGGAATGACGTAACGGGTCATGATGGCCTTCCGAAAATGTTGGCAAAAAAGCAAAATGCGAGTTTACCGGGTTTTGCTGCTTTGCCGCATAGTGGCGTTTTCCCTTACCACCCGTTCGCCTCTCCGCCATGACCGACACCCCCACGCGCAGCGTCTTCTTCATCTCCGACGGCACCGGCATCACCGCGGAGACCCTCGGCCACAGCCTGCTGGCGCAGTTTCCGCAGGCCCGGCTGCGCCAGATCCGCGTGCCCTTCGTCGACACGGTGGACAAGGCCATCGACTGTGCCGGCCAGATCCGCGAGGCCGGCGTCCGCGACGGGGTGCGCCCGATCGTGTTCAGCACGCTGGTACATCCCGAGACGGTGGCCGGCCTGCACCAGGCGGATGCGCTCTTCATCGATCTGTTCGACCAGTTCGTCGGCCCGCTCGAAACCGAGCTCGGCCTGCGCTCGACGCATGCAGTCGGCCGTTTCCACGGCATCGCCGAGAGCAGCAACTACAAGGCGCGCATCGAGGCGATCAACTTCGCGATGGCCCACGACGACGGCGTGACCCACGACGGCGAGCTCGCCGACGCGGACGTGATCCTGGTCGGCGTGTCGCGCTCGGGCAAGACGCCCACGAGTCTCTATCTGGCGATGCAGTTCGGGGTCAAGGCCGCGAACTATCCGCTGATTCCGGAAGACTTCGAACGCAACAAGCTGCCGGGCGAGCTGCACGCGCATCGCAAGAAGCTCTTCGGGCTCACCATCGCCCCGGAGCGCCTCGCCCAGATCCGCCAGGAGCGCCGTGCCAACAGCCGCTATGCTTCGCTCGAGAACTGCCGTTACGAGATCGACGCGGCGCAAAAACTGATGCGCCGCGAGAACATCCCCTGGCTCGATTCGACGACCAAGTCGATCGAAGAGATCTCCGCCGTGATCCTCCAGGCCATCCGGCTCAGCAACCCCGGCTTCTGAAACACGCGCCCTGCGGCCCATGTCCACAGGGCCACACCTGACAACTTCCGCTTAGAGGAAAGAGATGAAAAGATCCCGCCAAAAACGCCGTGGACTCGGCTCGTCTGCCGAACAGCTGGCGTGGCTTGCCACCGGGCTGGCCGAATCCGGCAGCCGCACGGAGGATCGGTATTGGGAGACCCAGCTCTCGACGCTGATCGACGAGTTGTTGGGTGGAAGCGACGAGGACGATCTCAACGCGGCACTCGACTTTCTGCACGATGCCGGGAAGTCCCGCGCCTACGAAGAACTGGTCGACTTCATCGAATCGCGTTCGGAGAGCGCGCCGGGCGTCGCCGCCGACCATGAGATCCTGCTCATTGCCGCGCCTGTCCTCGCCTGGTCGCGCTACCAGATCCCCGCACGCACCGTGCCGCCTGCGGTGCTCGCCAACCTGCGCGTGCATCTGGAGGCGCACGTACTGGCCGACGATGCCAAGCTCGCGCTGGCCGACTTCCTGTTCAGCCCGGACCAGTTGCCGCAGGGCTACTGTGCCACCGCTGCCTTTGCCGCCGCCCTCGGTCGGGCGGCGCTCGCCGGCAGCGACCTGCGCATCGACACGCGCGGCATGCCCGAAACCGCGGTCTTCCTGTCGGACACGCGTTATCTGCTGGCTGCAGTGGCCGTGCCGCGTGGCAAGCCGATCTTCGCCTGGCAGCAGCCGGGCGGCAGCCGCGAGCAGGCGTTCAACCAGTGGCGCAACCAGGGTGGTGCCTGCCTCACGCCGCTGTTGCCCGGATGCGCCACCGAGGTCGTCCTGCCGGACGCTTACTTCGCCGCGAGCCGCCAGGGCGACCGCAACAGCCGCCCCTACTCGATCCGCGCCTCGGTCGCCTTCCTCGGTGCGACGCTGGAGACCCCGGCCGCCAACCTGCGCGCGGTCATCGCGCCCTTCCACGATCGCGAACTGGAGGAATACCGCATCGGCTTCACGCGGCGCGACAGCGATCATGTCGTGCACGGCGTCGTCTGGCCGCTGCTCGGACCGGAGGACGAGACCAGCGAGATCCCCGCCGAGATCGACGAGGTCCTGCGCGACTGCGGCATCACCGACGTCGTCAATCTCGATCACCGCTTTCCGCTCGAGTACTGCGACGATTGTGGTGCGCCGCTCTACCCGTCGCCGGAAGGCGAGATCGTGCATGCCGAGATGCCGGAGGAGCACTCCGAGCACACGCCCCGGCACCTGCACTGACGAATGACGAAGAGCGCGGCCGGCAACCGGCCGCGCATTGGTCGCTCCGATGTTGCGGCGCCTGACCGAAAAGATTCGCGGCGACCCCGACGCCGCCCGGCGCAGTGCGATGTTGCGCGGCGTCTACGAGGAGAATCTCCGCCTCGACGCGCCGCGCGCACCGGGCGGCCGGCCGCGCCGGCCGCGACGTGCCCGGTGGTTGGCCGCCTTTGCGATCCCCGCGGTCGTCGCGCTCGTCGCTTATCTGACCGTACCCCTCGCCCCCGACCCGTCGCCCGTCGATCGCCCCGATTCGGCTTCTGCGACCGCTGCACGCGGTCCGGCCGGCGGCCATGACCCGGGGGCGCGTCCGGCCGCCGCGCCAGATGCCCCCGTCGCACCCGTCGCGCCCGCCCGCCCGCCGATCGAACTCGTCGATGTGCTGCCCCTGCCGGTCGAGCAGGAGCGCCTCGGCACGCTGCTCGGCTTGTCGGTGCGAACCGTCGTCATAGATGCCGGACACGGCGGACGCGACTCCGGTGCGATAGGCCGCGGTGGCATCCGCGAGAAGGACATCACGCTCGACATCGCGCGACGGCTCAGGGACAAGCTGGACTCCCGCGAAGGCTTCCGGGTGCTGCTGGTCCGCGACGAAGACGTCTTCGTCCCGCTCCGCGCCCGCGCGGACTTCGCCAATACGCATGACGCCGATCTTTTCGTATCAATTCATGTCAATTTCCTTCCCGGCACTTCCATCAACGCCGTCGAGACGTATTATTTCGGTCGGCATCAGGACGAGCGCACACGCAGGCTCGCCGAGCGTGAGAACGAAGATTCCGGCTACTCGCTCAGCGAATTCGAATCGCTCATGCAGAGCATGCAGGACACGATCAAGCTGCAGGAGTCGCGGGCACTGGCGCACGCCATCCAGGACAGCCTGCTGCGCCGCCTGCGTGCCCACGAGGAGCGGGTGCTCGACAACGGTGTGCGCACGGCTCCGTTCGTCGTGCTGCTGGGCGTCAAGGTGCCGAGCGTGCTGGTGGAGGTCGGCAGCCTCAGCAGCCTCGATGCCGAGAACAGACTGCGCAGCACCGACTATCGCGACGAAATCGCATCCCATGTGGCGGAAGGCATCAGCAACTATCTGAACGCGCAATTTCCAGTGGAGGAGAAGGTCGATGACCAAGAAACGGACGGGCTCGCAGGAAAGCGGTGACAGACTCTTCATCGGGATCGACCTCGGCACCTCCCGCAGCGCAATTTCTGCGAGCAACGGCCGCCGGGCCTGGATCGACAGCTACGTCGGCTGGCCCAAGGATTTCGTCGCCCGCAAGATGCTCGGCGCCGCCGTACTGTTCGGCGACGAAGCCCTGAAGAACCGGCTGTCCGTTGAACTCAACCGCCCGCTCGAACACGGTGTCATCAAGGAAGGTACCGCCCGCGACCAAGAGGCGATCCGCGAGCTGATCCGTCACATGATGGAGATGGTCGGCGCGGACAACGACCAGCCGATCCACGCGGTGGTGGGCGTGCCGGCGGAATCGTTCAAGACCAACAAGCTGGCGATCAAGCGCTGCGTCGGCGATACGGCCGAGGCGATCATGGTCGTCTCCGAGCCGTTCGCGGTCGCCTATGGCAGGGATCTGCTCAACAACGCGCTCGTCATCGACATCGGCGCCGGCACCGTGGACTTCTGCATCATGCACGGCACCGTGCCGGGCGAGGACGACCAACGCACGCTGCTCACCGCCGGAGACTACCTCGACCGCCAGCTCTACGACGCGCTGGTCGAGCGCTACCCGACCGCCAGCCTCACGCTCAACATGGCGCGCCAGTTCAAGGAGCGCCTGAGCTTCGTCGGCGAGCCCGAGAGTGTCGTCCATGTCGACATCCCCGTGAACGGTAAGAGCATGCGCCACAACATCACCGAGGAGATGCGCCGCGCCTGCGAGAGCATCCTGCCCGGCATCGTCGAGACCGCTACCGAGATGATCGCCCGCTTCGACCCGGAGTATCAGGACACGGTCCGGCGCAACGTCATCGTGGCGGGCGGCGGCAGCCAGATCCGCGGCCTCGCCCCCTATCTCGAGCGCGAGATCGGGGCCTTCGGCCCGTGCAAGGTGACCTGCGTCGACGATCCCCTTTTCGCTGGCTCGGACGGTTGCCTGGCACTCGCGCGCGACATGCCCGCGGAGTTCTGGGACCGGGCCGACGAGGCCTGACCGGTCGCCGGCCCCCATGGCGTGGCCCAACGCCATGGGGCCACGCGCCGGCTCAACCCTGCAGCAGGAAGTCTCGCACCAGCGCGATCTGCGAAGGCTCCATGAACATCGGCGCGTGGCCGACGCCGGCAACCTCGACGATTCGCGCCTTCGGCCCGCGAAGGGCCATCTGTTCGAGCGTTGCGCGTTCGAGCAGATCCGAGTCGGCGCCGCGAATCGCCAGCGTCGGACAACTCACGCCGTCGTAGATCTCCCAGAGATCGACATCGGCAAGAATAGGCGTGATCCGGAAGACGTCGCCGATCGCCGGGTCGTAGAGCATCGCGAATCCGCCCGGAACGGGACGCACCGAATGTCGGGTGAGGTGGCCCCACTGCTCGTCGGTGAGCGCCCCGAACGGCGCACCGACGGCGCGGATCCATTGCTCGGCTTCCTCCATGCTCGAGAACTTGGGCGCCCGCCCGACGTACTCGCCGATGCGGCGCAGCGACGCCGCCGTCACCACCGGCCCGACGTCGTTCAGTACCATCCGCCTGATCGGCGTATGGGGCTGGCTGGCGAGCAGCATGCCGATCAAGCCACCCATCGACGTGCCCACCCAATGCACGCTCTCGACATCGAGCCGGGCGATCAGCGTCACCATGTCGGCCATATAGAGCGGAAAGCCGTAATCGCCCTTCACGCCCAGCCAGTCGCTGCGCCCCCGACCGACGACATCGGGGCAGACGACGCGGTACTCGTCCATCAGCGCCTGGGCGAGAAAATCGAAGTCCCGACCGTTGCGGGTCAGCCCATGCGCACAGATCACCACCTTCGGGTTGTCCGGATCGCCCCACTCCGTGTACGCCACGCGATGCAGCCCGTGCGGGCCGATGCACTGCACGGTGCGTTCGCGCAACCCACGATGTCGTAGCGGCTGACGTGAAAGCGGCTTGAACAGATCGCGCAGGGTGTCCAGCAGTCTCATCGGGGACTCACTCGAATGGGATCGACGCGCGGAAGTGTATCGCGAACGGCGCCGTCATCGCCCGTGCCAATAGCGAGGCGCCGTCATGCGCAGAGCGTCGATCCCGAATCCGTCGACGCTGAAATCCACCTGGATCGCGCCCTGGCTGTCGGTGCGCCAGTTGCGCGCGCCAGCCGCGCTCCACCGCGCCCACACCGCGGGATGGGGATGGCGGAAGGGGTTCAGATAGCCGACCGCGTGAATCGCGTGTTGCGCCTGCGTTGCTCGGACGAACACCGCGGACGAGGACGAACGACTGCCGTGATGCGGCACCAGCACGACATCGCTCGCGAGCGCCGCGGCGTCCCGCTCGACCAGACGGCGCTCCGCCGCGGCCTCGATGTCACCCGTCAAGAGCAGCGACCCGCCCGACCCTGCGATCCGCAGCACGCAGGAGTTGTCGTTGTCACGCCGGAAGGGCGCCTCGTCCGCCGCTGGATGCAGCACGCGAAACTCGACGCCGTCCCAGGTCCATGCGTCCCCTGCCTGGCACTCCACAAGACGCGCACCGGTCGCCAGCGCCAGCGTGTGATCGGGCTCCAGGTTCGCAAGAAGCCGATCGACCTGGATGCCCGCCGTCAGCGAGGCCGCCCCGCCAATGTGATCGACGTCGCTGTGCGAAATGACCAGCCGGTCGATCCGCGTCACACCGAGCGCTCCCAGATACGGCAGCAGCGCCCGTTCTCCGGCGTCGGCGTTACTGCCGTAGGTCGGACCGGTGTCGTAGAGCAGGTCGCGTGTGGCCGTCTGCACGTGCACCGCCATGCCGTTACCGACATCGAGTACCGTCGCCCGGAACTCCCCCTCGCCGAGGCGTGGCGGCGACCACAGGATCATCGGCACGCACGCCAGCACTGCCGCGGGTGAGGCCGGCGTGCCGCGCGGCAGCAACAGCCAGGCGATGCCGGCAACCCCGGCAGCCACCACTGTTGCGGGCAGCGCCGGCCGCTGCCACAGGGCCAGGGATGAGCCGGCCAGCCATTCGAGCCACAGCATCATCATCGCGGTGAGCGCATGCGCGAGTTCCAGGATGGGCGCAAACGGCAACACCATCGCGATCAGCGCGAGCGGTGCGATCAGAAAGCTCACCAAAGGAATCGCCAATGCGTTCGCGACCGGCGAGACCAGCGGGAACGCATTGAACAGGGCAAGCAGCAGCGGCACCGTGGCGAGCGTGATCGCGAGTTGGATCCGCACCGCGGCGCGCCATCCTGCCGGCCGCCGCACCCGCCCCGCGAGCACCAGCAGGATGACGCCGACCGCGCCGAAGGAGAGCCAGAACCCCGCCGACAGCACCGCCCAGGGATCGACCAGCAGCACCCCCAGCAAGGCCAGCGCGAGCACCCGGCTCCCCTGCGTCTCGCGCCCGAGCAGCATCGCCAGCGCACCCACACCGAGCATGATCAGCGCCCGCTGCGTGGGCAGCCCCAGACCCGCCATCAACGCGTAGCCGGCCGCGGCAGCAAACCCGGCGAGCGCCGCGGCCTTGCGGTGCGGAAAGCGCAGCATCAGGGCCGGAAATCGCCGCCACAGGCCTGCGGCAAGCCCGCCTGCAGCAAAGGCGACCAGGGTCACGTGCAAGCCCGAAATGCTGACCAGGTGGGCCACCCCCGTACTGCGGAAGACCCGCCACTGCTCCTGCGGGATGGCACGCTGGTCACCCACCGCGAGTGCGATGAGGATGCCGCCGTACTCGCGTCCCGCGAGCGTCGCGCCGAATCGAGTCCGCACCGCGTCGCGCAGACGATGCACGGCATTCATCAGGCCCGGCGCCGCAGCGTCGAGCCGGACGTTGCCGGGATCGGCGCGGACGTAGCCGGTGGCGCGAATGCCGCGTTCCAGCAGCCACGCCTCATAGTCGAATCCGTGTGGATTGGCGAACCCGTGCGGCCGCTTGAGTCGAACCGTGAGTTGCCAGCGCTCGCCCGGCCTCGGCTCGGGCAAGGCAGTGCCGCCCGCGCCGCGGGTCGCATACCACGAGAGCTGGATCATGCGCGGCACGGGGGCTTCGGCGTGCTCAACGGCGAGGACGAAGCGTGCGCCTCGCTCGAGCGGCTGCGGCAGGCCCGCAATGACCCCTACCACGACCACGTCGCGCCCCTCGAACTGCATCGGCAATGCATCCGCCAGTCGGTGCTCCGCCCGCCATGCGGCCCACGCAAAACCGATGACCAGCCCGGCGATCACGATGAGCAGGCGAGCCGCCCAAGGTTTTTTCGCAATCCCTCCCCGATGCATACCCCAGGCGAAGGCCGACAAGGCGATCAGGCCCAGAACGACCGTCGTCAGTCGAGGAAGCGCAGGCATGCGCTGAAGCAGCCAGATGCCCAACACAAATCCGGAAATTGCCAATCGCATATCCGTGCATGATGCACGGATGCGCCCTGCCCGACAATCCCGAGAGGATCGGTTGCCGATCCTGCGAGCGACTCAGTCCGTGAGCCGGCCGTCCTCGAGCCGCAGCGTTCGCTCGGCGCGCCGTGCCATGGACTCGTCGTGGGTGACGATGACGAAGCTGGTTCGATGCAGCGCGTTGAGATTCAGCATCAGGTCGAACACAGCCTCGGCGGTGCGCCGGTCGAGATTGCCGGTCGGCTCGTCTGCAAGCACGCAGGCCGGTTCGGTCACCAGCGCCCGCGCGATCGCCGCGCGCTGACGCTCTCCGCCCGAGAGCTCGCCCGGCGCATGGTCGAGTCGGTGGCCGAGGCCGACCTCCTTGAGCATCGCCGCGGCCCGCTCGTCGGCCTCCTCGCGCGCCGTGCGCCGGATGTAGAGCGGCATCGCGACGTTTTCGAGCGCGGAGAACTCGGGCAGCAGGTGATGGAACTGATAGACGAAGCCGAGCGCGGTGTTGCGGTTGCGCCCCCGTTCGGCATCGGACATGCGGGTGAAGTCCTTGCCGAGCAGCGACACCGACCCGCTGCTGGGCAGATCGAGTCCGCCGAGCAGATGCAGCAGCGTGCTCTTGCCCGAGCCCGAGGCGCCGACGATGGCGATGCGCTCGCCGCGCGCGACCTCGAGCGTGACGTCGGTGAGCACGCTGAGCGCGTCCGCCCCTTCGCGAAAGGTCTTGCCCAGCCCCTCGCAGGCGAGCACCGGCACGTTCGTCGCGTCATTCATAGCGCAGCGCCTCGGCCGGATTCACGCGCGAGGCGCGCCAGCTCGGATAAAGCGTCGCCACCAGCGTCAGCGCGAAGGACAGCGACACGATGGTGGTCACGTCGCTCCACAGCACCCTCGAGGGCAGCTCGCTGATGTAATAGATCTCCTTGTTCCACAGCGTCGCGCCGGTCACCGCCTCGAGCCACGGGATCACCACGTCGAGGTTGTGGGCAAGCACCAGCCCGCCGGCGACCCCGAGCGCAAGGCCGACGACGCCGATGATCGCTCCCTGCAGGACGAAGATCGTCATGATCGAGCCGGGGCTCGCCCCCAGCGTGCGCAGGATCGCGATGTCGGCGTACTTCTCCTGCACCGCCATCACCAGCGTCGACACGATGTTGAAGGCAGCGACCGCGACGATCAGGAACAGGATGATGGTCATCATCGTCTTTTCGAGCGCGACCGCGCGGAAGAAATTGGCGTGGCTGCGCGTCCAGTCGGTCACCAATGCGGGCACGTAGATCATCCCGGCGAGCTCGCGGGCGACACGCGGCGCAGCAAAGAGATCGTCGAGCTTGAGGCGCACGCCGCTCACGCGGTCCTCCATGCGGTAGAGCACCTGCGCGTCGCGCATGTGGATGAGCGCGAGCCCCGAGTCGTACTCGAACATGCCCGCCTCGAAGATTCCGACCACCTCGAACTGGCGCACCCGCGGCAGCACCGCGGCCGGCGTCACGAGCCCTTGCGGCGCGATCATCGTGACGCGGTCGCCCGCCTGCACGCGCAGTGCGAAGGCGAGATCGCGCCCGAGCACGATGCCGAAGCGCCCCGGCTCGAGCGCATCGAGGCTGCCCACCTTCATGTACTGCGCGAAATCGGCGACCCGGTCCTCCTCGCTCGGCAGCACGCCGCGAACCAGCGTGCCGCGCACGTTCTGGTCGAAGGACAACATCGCCTGCTCCTGCACGTAAGGCGCGGCGGCGACCACCGAGGCATGGCGCGAGGCCTCGTCTGCGACCTGCTGCCAAGCGTCGAGTTCGCCGTCGTAGCCATAGACCTGGATGTGCGAGGCGACGCCGAGGATGCGGGTGCGCAGTTCTTCCTGGAACCCGTTCATCACCGACAGCACGACGATCAGGGCGGCGACGCCGAGGCCCGTGCCGATCATGGACACGAGCGAGATGAACGAGATGAAACGATTGCGCCCCTGTGCGCGTTTGCGCGAGCGGGTGTAACGCAGACCGACGAGAACTTCGTAACGCATCAATGGGATGAGATCGCGGAAAGGCGCCATTGTGCCGGATTGTGCGGTGCAAAGCGATTGACGCCGGGTGAATTGCGGGGCCCCGTCGCCGGGACCGGGCCGACACCGCGTCGACAAAGCCAGCAGTGACCCGTTGAACCGGTTCGCGCGCCCGTTCGACGGTTGGACCGACACCGAACGCCCCGACGTCTGGACCGGCGCGGTCGGCGGCGAGGCCGCAGACCGCTGTGCTAGACTCCGCTCGCCCTACGCCGCCGAAGTCCTCCTGAACCGATGCCGCTCCATCTCGTCCTTCCTGGCCTGATCTGGCCGAGCACCGGCGCGACCGCGCCCGCAGCCGGCCTCGCGCTGCCCGCGCTCGAACGCCTGCTCGGCCATGGCCGCTGCCGCCACGACCCGGCAAGATCGCTGCAGGACTGGCTGACGCAGGCTTTCGGCGCCGACTTGGCGGCGATCCCGAGGGCGGCACTGCGCCGGCGCGGGGAGGACGACGCCGCGCCCGCCGGAGGCGAGTGGCTTTGCGCCGACCCCATCCACCTGCACTTCGCCCGCGAGCAACTGCTGCTCGCTGACGCGACCGAGCTTGCGATCACCGCTGCCGAAGCCTCCGCGTTGATCGAAGCCTGCAACGCGTTCATCGAGACCGAAGAACCCGGTCTCGGCCGCTTCGAGGCGCCGGCTCCGGATCGCTGGTACTTGCGCCTCGGCGCGCCAGCCCGAGCGAGCTTTGCCGCGCTCGACGACGTGGTCGGCCGACCCGTCGCGCTGTTCCTGCCCGAGGGCGAGGACGCGCGGCGCTGGCAGCGGCTTGCGAACGAGTTGCAGGTCATGCTGCACAACCACCCGGTGAACCAGGCGCGCGAGGCGGCCGGACGGCGCACGATCAATAGCCTCTGGTTCTGGGGAAATGCGGCAGCCCCCTCCTCCGCGGCGGCGAGCGTCACAGGGAAGACCCTGGCGGCCAGCGATGAAGCGCGAGGTGACGCAATGGCCGCAGTGACCGGCCCCGGCGGCGAGACCCCTCGCCTCGGAGCCGAATCCGGGACCGATCGGGGTCCCGGTGCCGCAATCCTTGCCCCGCCTGCGCCAGTCATCCAGGCCGACGGGGCGTTCGCCCGCGGCCTTGCCCGCGCCGCAGGCGTCGAGCCCCTGCCATCCGCGCCGCTGCCCAAGGGCGATGCCTTCGTCGTGATCGAAACCTTGCACCGGCCAGCGCTTAATCTCGACATCGAGCGCTGGCGCGACGCGCTCGGCGCTCTCGAGGTCCAATGGTTCGCTCCGGCGCTCACGGCGCTGCGTACGCATCGGCTTTCACGACTGCATGTCAGCGCCCCCGGCGACCGCGCGACCCTCGAGTTCGACATCCGCCCGCCCGAGCTGTGGAAGTTCTGGCGCCGCCGCCGCAGCCTCGAGACCCTGTCGCCGCCCGCCCCATGACCCGCATCCAGCCCCGCCCCACCCCGCCGCGCGCCGTACAGGCGCTGATCGACGCCGGCATCCATCCGCTGCTCGCGCGCATCTACGCCGCGCGCGGCATCGCCCGCCGCGACGAGCTCGACTACGGGCTGAAGGCGCTGCTGCCGCCGGACGCGCTGCGCGGCACGCGCGAGGCGGCGCAGCTGCTTGCCGACGCGATCGAGGCCGACGCCCGCATCGTCATCGTCGCCGACTACGACTGCGACGGTGCGACCGCGTGCGCGGTGGCGGTGCGCGCGCTGCGCGCCTTCGGCGCCAACGTCGGCTACCTGGTGCCGAACCGCTTCGAGTACGGCTACGGCCTCACACCGGCGATCGTCGAGCTCGCCGCGCGCATGGAGCCCGACCTCCTCGTCACCGTCGACAACGGCATCGCCAGCGTCGAGGGCGTCGCCGCCGCGCGCGGCTTCGGCATCGCGACGCTGGTCACCGACCACCACCTGCCCGGCGACACGCTCCCCGAGGCCGACGTCATCGTCAATCCCAACCAACCCGGCTGCGACTTCCCGAGCAAGTCGCTCGCCGGCGTCGGGGTGATCTTCTACACCATGCTCGCGCTGCGCAGCGAACTGCGCGACCGCGGCGCCTTCGCCGGCCGCGCCGAGCCCAACCTCGCCGAGCTGCTCGATCTGGTCGCGCTCGGCACGGTCGCCGACGTCGTGCGCCTCGACCACAACAACCGCATCCTGGTCGCCCAGGGCCTCGCGCGGATGCGCGCCGGGCGCATGCAGCCGGGCGTGCGCGCCCTCTTCGCCGCGGCCGGGCGCGACGCGGCGCGCGCCAGCACCTTCGACCTCGGCTTCGCGCTGGGCCCGCGGCTCAACGCTGCCGGGCGGCTCTCCGACATGAGCCTCGGCATCGAATGCCTGATCACCGACGACGCGGCTCGCGCGCTCAACATCGCGCAGGAGCTCGATCGCCTGAACCGCGAGCGCCGCACCATCGAGCAGGACATGCAGGAGACCGCGCTCGAACGCCTCGCCGGCTTCGATCCCGGCAACGCCGCGACCGTGAGCCTGTTCGAGCCCGACTGGCACCAGGGCGTGATCGGCATCGTCGCCGGCCGCATCAAGGAGCGGCTGCACCGACCGGTGGTCGCCTTCGCGCGCAGCGGCGACGGCGAGCTCAAGGGCTCGGGCCGCTCGATCGCCGGGCTGCACCTGCGCGACGCACTCGACCTCGTCAGCAAGCGCCACCCGGGGCTGCTGCTGCGCTTCGGCGGCCACGCGATGGCGGCCGGCGTGGCGATCCGCGAGGACGACTACGCCCGGTTCACCGAAGTATTCGAAGAGATCGTCGCCGGCCTCGTCGAGCCGGCCGCGCTTGCGCGCCGCGTCGACACCGACGGCGCGCTCGAATCCGGCTGGATGAGCCTCGACTCGGCCCGGCTCATCGACCAGGACATCTGGGGCCAGGGCTTTCCGGCCCCCGTCTTCGACGACCGCTTCGACGTGCACAGCCAGCGCCTGCTCAAGGACAAGCACCTCAAGCTGCAGCTCGCGAAAGGCGGCGCCCGCTACGAGGCGGTCCGCTTCAGCCACGCCGATGCCGCCCCGGCCCGCATCCACGCCGCCTACCGGCTCTCCGCCAACGAGTACAACGGCGTGACCAGCCTGCAGCTCGTGCTGGAAGACTTCGAAGCGGCGTAGCGCGTGTCCGGGGTATACTTTTCGGTTTATTGAATCCCGACGGAACGACCATGGAAGCCGAACGCCTCAACACCCTCTCCGAGAAACTCGACGATCTGCGCCTGCGCGGTCGCGAACTACGGAGGTATCTTTGACTACCCTGAAAAGGCGACCAAGCTCGAGGAGCTGAACCGCGCGCTCGAAGACCCGGCGGTCTGGAACGACGCCGCCCGCGCGCAGGAGATCGGCAAGGAAAAGCGTCAGCTCGAGAACGTCGTGCACACCCTGCGCGAGATCGAGCAGATGTCGAACGACCTCAAGGAGCTGTTCGAGCTCGCCGAGGCCGAGGACGACGAGGACACGCTGGTCGCGGTCGAGACCGACCTCGTCGCCCTCGAAGGCAAGGTGCATGCGCTGGAGTTCCGCCGCATGTTCTCCAACCCGATGGACCCGAACCCCTGCTTCATCGAGATCCAGGCCGGCGCCGGTGGGACCGAGGCGCAGGACTGGGCCGGCATGCTCGAGCGCATGTACCTGCGCTACTGCGAGCGCAAGGGCTTCGACGTCGAGGTCATGGAAGAATCCGACGGCGAGGTCGCCGGCATCAAGAGCGCCACCATCAAGGTGAGCGGCGACTACGCCTACGGATACCTGCGCACCGAGACCGGCATCCATCGCCTGGTGCGCAAGAGCCCGTTCGACTCGAACGCGCGGCGCCACACGAGCTTCTGCTCGGTGTTCGTCTATCCCGAGGTCGACGACTCGATCGAGATCGAGATCAACCCGGCGGACCTGCGCATCGACACCTACCGTGCCTCGGGTGCGGGCGGCCAGCACATCAACAAGACCGACTCGGCGGTGCGCATCACCCACGAACCGACCGGCATCGTCGTGCAGTGCCAGAACGACCGCTCGCAGCACAAGAACAAGGCCGAGGCGATGTCGATGCTGAAGGCACGCCTCTACGAGCTCGAGCTGCGCAAGCGCCAGAGCGAGCAACAGGCGCTCGAGGACACCAAGAGCGACATCGGCTGGGGCCACCAGATCCGCTCCTACGTGCTCGACCAGTCGCGCATCAAGGACCTGCGCACCAGCTACGAGGTCGGCAACACGCAGGCGGTGCTCGACGGCGATCTCGACGACTTCATCGCAGCGAGCCTGAAGCAGGGCGTTTGATCGGCGCCCGATCGATGACGCTCGACCTCGCCGACTTTCTCGCGCCCGGCGTCACCGCCGACGACGTGCCGGAGCTCGCGCCGCTCGCGGCGGCGCGGCCGCTCGTCGACGCCTTCATCACGCTGTTCCGCGGCTCCGAGGCCGAGGTCCTGCTGCGTCTGCTGGTGCTGCGCGAGATCGGCCAGGACGCGGAGACGCCGCGCTGGTCGCCCGAGGCGCTGCGGGCGCGCTTCACCTACCTCGATCCGGTCAAGCTCGAGACAGTGCTGAAGCGCCTGCGCGACAACGCGCTGCTCGCCTTCGGTGACGACGGGCTCTACCATCTGTCGGACCTCGGCCGCAACGCGGTCGCCGCGATCGCGATGCTGCTGCGCTTCTCCGCCGAGGAGGACGCCGAGCTGGGCTTCCTGACCGCCCAGTTGGCCGGCCTGCAGGCGGTCGGCAGCATCACGCCGGAGGCGCTCGGCCACCTGCTCTCCAAGCTCAACGACCTGACTTGGCACTTCGAGGAGGCGATCGCCTCGGGCTCGGAGTTCCACATCGTCGCCGCGCGCCGGCGGCTCTCCGCCAACGAGCGCTGGCTCGGGCGCGGCACCGAGATCCTCAACGGGCTGCTCGCCGACCCCGACGTGCCCTTCGACATCGCCCGCATCGCGCAGCGCATCGGCCTTGCGCAGTCGCGCCTCGCGCGCGCCGACGCCGGCTTCCAGCGTGCGCTGAACAAGATCGAGGCCCAGCGCGTCACCCTCGGCGCCTCGGGCATCTCGTCCTCGGACGTCGCCTCGTGGCTACGCGGGCGCGACGCCGCGCAGCTCGCCGCTTTCGCCGAGGACGCCGTCTTCGCCGTGCCCGAGGTGGCGCTGCTCGCCGGCGGCCACGAGCTGCTCGATCGCGCCGAGATCGTGCTCTCCGACGACGCCCGCGCCCACGAGGCCGACACCGCGCTGCCGCCGCCCGACACCGCACCGGTCGATGCCGCACCCGAGCAGGAGGATCTGGCGCTGCTCGAGCACTTCGGACGCCGCCTCGACCGCCTGCCCGTGGCCATGCCCCTGCAGAGCATCGTCGCGGGCGGCGGCTTCGCGCCTGCCTCCTACCGCCTGTCGCTGCTCGCGCTGCTCGCCGACGGCGACGACGCCGGCCCGGCCGACGGCCCGGTCGGCGCCTTCATGCGGCTGCCGCTCGAGGTGCTGTTCGGCGACGCCCTGGTGCCGGTCGGCGAGGACGAGATCGCGGCGATCTCGGAGGGCCACGTCGCCCCACGCGCCGCGCCCCCTTCACAGATGGACGCCTGATGGAACACGAGATCAAGACCCTCACCGCGCGCCTGCTCGCCAACCGCTGGCTGCCGCGCAGCGACCGGCTGGTGCGCCGCGCGCTGGTCGACGAGACCTTCCGCGTCGAGCTCGACCACCGCCTCGCCGCGGTCGGCCTGCAGCTTCAGGACAACCCCTACGCCGGCCACGTCGCGGTCGCGCTGGCCGCCGACATGCTGGAACCGGTGTTCGGTGCGAAGCGCGAGTACGCGGCGAGCAACGTCGGGCTCACGCGCGACGAGATCGCGCTGCTGGTCGTGATCTGGTCGCTCATCATCCTGCCCAAGCGCGAGCGCCAGGTCACCCGCCGCGAGGTCGCCGACGACGGCCAGGCCGACATGTTCGGCGCCGAGAAGCCGGTCGCCCATGGCGAGGCGGTCTCGGCCGGCCTCTCGGAAGCCTCGCTGATCGCCGACTTCGGCCAGGCGCTCGGGGGCAAGAGCCGCGTCAAGAACTTCATGCTCGGCAAGCTCGCGCGGCTCGGTTTCATCGAGCGGCGCAACGGCATCCTCTACGAGGGGCCGCTCCTCGACGTCGCGCTCGACTACCGCGTGCTCGCCGACCGCATCATCCACGGCACGCTCGCCGACGTGCTCGGCCGCGCCGGCCATGCCGTACCGGAAGCCAATGCCTTCGAGCAGGCAGACGTCCTGCCCGACTCCGACGCCGAAGAGGAAGACGCCTGATGTTTCACATCAAGCAACTCGAACTCGTCCACTGGGACTACTGGCGCCGCTTCGCGCTGCCGCTCGACGCCCAGATCATCACCATCGTCGGCCCCAACGGCTCGGGCAAGACGACGTTGCTCGACGCGCTGCGCACGCTGTTCGCGCTGCGCTGCTCCGGGAAGCGCGACTTCCGCCGCTACGTGCGCCGTGCCGACCGCAGCTTCGCCTGGATCCGCGCCGTGGTCGCCAACCAGCCCGGCGCGACCGGGCGGCGGCCGTTCTTTCCCTGCCTCTCGGACCAGGTCACGCTCGCCTGCCGCATCCGCCGCGCCGGCGGCGAATGGACGCGCGACTACACCATCGTCGACGGCGACGTTGCCGTCGAAGAGCTCGAGCGAAACGAGGACTGGATCGGCCTGCGCGACTACCAGAGCCGGCTCGCCTGGGGCGGGCTCACGCCGGCAATCGCCAAGGTGCTCGCGCTCGAGCAGGGCGACACCGACAAGCTCTGCGAGTACTCGCCCAAGGCGCTGCTCGAGCTGGTCTTCGACGTCTTCGGCGACAAGGAGGTGCTCGACAACTACGAGGCCGCGCGCGCCGAGCAGAAGAGCGCCGAGCGCGAGCTCGAGGACCTCGGCTTCGACCTGGACCGCCTGCGCGCGCAGGCCGAGGCGCGCCGGCTGGAGGCCGACAACTACCTGCAGTGGAAGGCGCTCGCCGACGAGGCGCAGGCCCTCGACGCCGAGATCGTGCCGCGGCTCGAAGCCTTCGAGCTCGCCCGCGACATCGCCCACGAGCGCGAGACGCTCGCCCGCGAGCGCGCCGAGCGCACCGCCAAGCACGCCGAGCGCCGAGCCGCGCGCGAGCGCCTCGACACCGTGCAGGCCGAGAAGGCCGCCGCCGAGGCGCAGCGCGCCGAGCTGCGCACCGCGGCCGAAGCCGCCGACGCCACCCACCTCGACGCCCGCGACCTCGTGCGCGATCTGGAGAAGCTCGTCGCCGAACGCGACGCGCTGCGCGCCCAGCTCGCCGCCGAGCACGGCGCCGATGCCGTCGTGCTGGAACAGGAACACGAAGCCGCCGAAGCGGAGCTGCGCGAGCTGAAGGCCAGGGAGCGCGCGCTGGTCGCCGAGTTCGAAGACAAGACTACGTCCTTGCGCAACGCCAAGAGCCGCTCCGGCCCGTCCACCGACCCCGAGGTCGCGCGCTTTCGCGCCATCCTCGACGCCGAGGGCATCGCCCACCGCGGCCTCGCCGAGATCGTCGAGGTCACCGACGCCGCCTGGCAGGCCGCGCTCGAAGCGGTGCTGCGCCCCTATCGCCACGTCGTGCTGCTCGAACGCGAGGCCGACCGCCACAGCGCCTGGGCGCTCGGCGAACGCGAGCGCTTCCGCCACTTCGTCGTCCCCGAGCGCGAGGAGGCCCCGCCGCCGGCCGTGCACAGCCTCGCCGAGGTGGTGCGCTTCAGCGCGCCGGCGCCGCGCTGGCTCGCCGACCTGCTCGGCCGCATCCGCCGCGTCGACAGCGTCGAAGCCGCGCGCGACCTGCCGCGCGAGATCGAGTGGATCACCCGCGACGGCTACCACCGCGAGCGCCGCGGTGCCCGCCATCTCGGCCGCCCGCAC